>CAZQKM010000026.1:0-33536 GCA_964593925.1 uncultured Desulfovibrionaceae bacterium
GTGCGAGATACTGCAGGTGGTATGACAAAAAAGCAGATAGAGCAGGCTTTTGAGCCTTTTTATACCACAAAAAAGAAAGGAACCGGCCTTGGTCTTGCATTGGTATACAAAATCATGTCCGAACATGAGGGCAAGGCCGTTGCGGACTCTCTGTATGGGCAGGGAACCACTATAAGTTTGCTTTTTCCTGAGATCGCGAAAAAGCAGCTTGCTTTGAGTGCTGGGAATATGAGGAAGCCATGAAGAAACGTTTGCTGGTTATTGATGACGAGCCTGGGCATCGTTTGATGGTTCGAGCTGTCATGGAAGATAACGACTGGGATGTATTTGAGGCAGAAAGCGGAGAGGAAGGGCTTGCTTTTTTGAAAGCGGATTTTGTGCATGTTGTATTGTTGGATATACGTATGCCCGGAATGAATGGCGAAGAGGCCCTTGCCCGGATACATGACCTTCACCCCGAGCTGCCTGTGGTGATGCTTACGGCCTATGGTACTGTAGGTTCGGCTGTTGAAGCCATGAAAAAAGGAGCCTTTGACTACCTGACCAAGCCTGCGGACAATGATGATTTGTCTGCCGTACTTGAAAAAGCAGGGGCTTATTCCCTGCTGGTAGCTGAAAATCGTGACTTGCGTCACAGGTTGAGGCAGGCAGATTCTGGGAGACGCATTGTGGGGAGTAGCCCCTCAATACTGCGGTTGCTCGATTTCATTCGTCAGGCTGGCCCAAGTGAGGCAACGGTACTTATTCTGGGGGAGTCTGGTACCGGTAAGGAGTTGATTGCAGAGGCATTGCACGAAGCAAGCACACGACGTCGGAAGGCCTTGGTGAAAGTGAACTGTGCCGCGTTGCCTGCTGATTTGCTTGAAAGTGAGTTGTTTGGGTATGTAAAGGGAGCTTTTACCGGGGCGGTAAAGGACAAACCGGGACGTTTTCAGCTTGCACGGGGGGGGACGCTGTTTCTTGACGAAATAGCTGAAATACCTATGGCATTGCAGGCCAAGCTGTTGCGTGCATTGCAAGATCGCGTAGTGGAGCCTCTGGGGGCAATCTGTCCTGTGGAGGTTGATGTCAGGATTATTGCGGCTACCAATCGCGATTTACGTGGGGCTGTCGAGGCAAATAACTTCCGCAATGACCTATTTTTTAGGCTGAATGTTTTAGAGGTTGTATCGCCGCCATTACGTGACCGTATGGAAGACCTGCCGCTGCTTGTGGACCACCTCATGGACAAGCTCTGTCAGAAAAATCGTAAGGAAGTCAGGAATGTCAGCCAGGAACTTTTTGATGCTCTGGCGGCATATCATTGGCCGGGGAATGTGCGTGAGTTGGAAAATGTGCTTGAACGTGCCCTTATTTTAAGCCGTTCTGATACATTGGACTCTGGAGCGCTACCCTCAGAACTGCTTCAGGCTGTCAAGCATGGTGCATCTGCTGCCGCTGTCACTGACGAGGAGGAGACTCTCTCTTCATTTGATGACGCGGAACGTGCCACCTTGGTGAGCGCTTTGCGGGCACACGGAGGTCATCGGGAAAAATCCGCTGATGCATTGGGAATCAGCAGACGCACCCTGCAATACAAGCTCAAGAAATTTGGCCTCACGAGGCGGGAGCACAGTCGCTAGTGTATAATCTTGGTGATGTAAGCTGATTTCACACTTGATATGCCAGTACCACGTGTGTGGAAAGGGGATCTACGTTTTGATGGAAGTGCAAAACAGCTATCAAGTAACCGGGCATCATAGTCAGGGCATTTCTTTATGAAAATATCATCAGACACAAGACCGGACTTCTTAACCTCGCTGTAAATCTCGACAATATATTCCCATAACTTTTTCGTATCATAGGCTTTCTCAAGGCATACATTTTACTGGTATCAAACAGCGTGAGGTAGCAGAGAGTTGAAACGCTGTTTAGAAAAAGCCCGTTTTGAAAAATCGTGTGGAAGAGTCCAAGGACATGATGGCAATAGCGATGCAAAAGGGGCTGGCCTTAATCCCACCAGCTTGAAAAGATAGCGCTGCTTTTCCAGGGTGTTCGTGGTCCACAACGGAGCAGGGCAGGTATGCTTTTTTATTTTGAGTGCAGACTGTTTCGCTGCGCACACTCGTCTTTATATAGCTTATAGGTGATGGAATCTACCAGAGCCTGCCAGCTTGCTTCAATGATGTTAAATGACACTCCCACAGTGACCCACCGGCTATTTTGATCCCCTGATTCAATGAGTACGCGTACCACAGAGGCTGTTCCTCCTTTGCCATGGCCGGACGAGCTGTTTAGTACGCGTACTTTGAAATCAAGCAGGCGCATTTCGCTCAGCCGTGGGTAAAACTCTGAAAGTGCTTTGCGCAGAGCATTATCCAGAGCATTGACAGGCCCTTTGCCTGATGCTGCAGTGTGTTCCTCAACCCCTTCCACTTCTACAATGACAGTAGCTTCAGACATGGGCTGTTCATCCCATCCTTGCTTGGATTCCAGCACTCTGAAATTAATCAGCCGGAAGAAATGGCGTACTCCCTTACGGGCAAGTTTACGCAACAGCAACAGCTCTATGGAGGCTTCTGCTGCGGCATAGTCATAACCAAGGCTTGCTTTGGCTTTCAGTTCTTTAAGTAATCCCTTGACTACGGGCTCATCTTTATCAAGATGGAAACCAAAGCGTCGGGCAAGGGAAATGATATTGCTACGCCCGGCAAGCTCTGTCAAAAGTATTCGCTGTTCGTTGCCCACTGTTTCGGGGGACATGTGTTCATACAGGTCAGACATACGGCTTACAGCACTGGCATGGATGCCGCCTTTATGCGCAAAAGCTGAACGGCCCACAAATGGTTGTCTGTTAAAAGGCTGCACGTTGGCTACTTCAGAAGTAAAATGGGCAATGGCAGAGAGCAGGGGCAGGTTCCCCTGAGGTAGACAAGCATAGCTGTCAGCAAGTTTTTTTTCCAATATGGGGATAACGGAGCAAAGGTTGGCATTGCCACACCGTTCACCAAATCCGTTTATGGTTCCTTGCACATGTGTTGCGCCCGCTTGTACAGCAGCAATGGAGTTGGCCACTGCAAGTTCACAATCATTGTGGGCATGGATACCGACCACGGCATACGGCAGGTCTTTGCGGACAGCGGTAACAATTGTTGTAACCTCATGAGGCATTGTGCCGCCGTTGGTGTCACATAAGACAAGAATCCGTGCACCGGCTTCATGGGCTTTGCGCAAAACAGCTAGCGCATATGTGGGGTTTTCCTTATAGCCATCAAAGAAGTGCTCAGCATCAAAAAATACTTCGGCCAGATGACAGCGTAAGTATGCCACAGAGTCGTAAACGAGCTCCAGGTTACGTTCCATGGGCACCCGCAACGCCTCTTTTACGTGTATGGTCCAGCTTTTTCCAAAAATGCTTGCTGCCCTGACTCCTGATTCGATGATTGCCCGTAGATTGGGGTCTTCTGCTGCTACAAAGTTGGGGTGGTGTGTGCTACCGAACGCAGTAATACAGGCATGAGCAAAAGTCTGGCCGGCAATTTCATTGAAAAATGCTTTATCCACAGGGTTTGATCCCGGCCAACCCCCTTCAATATAACGTACACCCAGCGCATCCAGCTTGAGAGCAATTTTAATTTTGTCTTCCGTACTGAGATGGATATCTTCAGCTTGGGTGCCATCGCGGAGTGTGGTGTCGTATATTTCTATAAGCTGCTTCATGAGGGCTACCGATCACTGTTGCAGATGGTCTTTGTCAAGGCCAAAAGCGTCATGCAAGGTACGCACGGCAAGCTCTGTGTATTTTTCTTCTATGAGACAGGTAATCTTGATTTCAGAGGTACTGATCATGAGAATATTGATATTTTCACGCAACAGCGCGGCAAAGGCCTTGCTTGCCACTCCAGAGTGATTGCGCATGCCCACCCCAATGGCGGAAACTTTGCATACATTCAGATCATGCAACACCTCTTTGGCGCCTACTTTGCCCTTGGTTTTTTCTACCAATTCAAGTGCTTGGGGCAAGTCTTTGCGAGGAATAGTAAATGTCATATCAGTAACCCCATCTAGACTGGGGTTTTGCACAATCATATCCACCAATACACCGGCATCAGCGAGGGGACAGAACAGTGCAGCGGCAACTCCGGGCGTATCAGGCACGCCCCGTAGCGTAATGCGCGCCTGATCTTTATCATATGCGATTCCAGATACTAAGGCGCTTTCCATCTCTGAGTCCTCCCGAGTGAGCATGGTTCCCGAGGTGTCGGCAAATGTGGAGCCCACCCACACGGGAACGTTATATTTTCTGGCAAATTCTACCGAGCGTATTTGGAGCACTTTGGCTCCCATACTGGCCATTTCAAGCATTTCGTCATAGGAAATGTGCTCAAGTTTGCGTGCGCTGGTGCACATATTGGGGTCAGTGGTGTATACCCCTTCTACATCTGTATAAATTTCGCACCGGCATCCCAGGGCCGCAGCTAGAGCTACCGCTGATGTATCGGAACCTCCGCGTCCTAGGGTGGTGATGCGGTTGTCTTTTGTCACTCCCTGAAATCCTGCTACAGCGAGTACATCATACTGCTCAAGCAGAGAGTGCAGGGTCTCTTTTTCAATTTCAAGAATACGCGCACGGGTGTGAGCATTATCTGTTCTTATGGGTGCTTGAAAACCGAGTACAGAGCGAGCCTTGATACCTTGATTTTGTAGCAACATCGTAAACAGTGCCACAGAAATCTGTTCGCCTGTGGAGAGCAGGCTATCCAACTCTGCGGGATCAGGATGCTTTGACCATTCTTCTGCCAAACCAAGCAGACGATTTGTTTCTCCTGACATGGCAGACAGCACTGCCAGGACTTTGTATCCTTGTTCGCAAGCGTGTAAGACTTTACGTTTTACTTGTTGCATGCACTCCATGCTTGCTACTGAAGTGCCACCGAATTTTTGTACCAGAATACGCATACCGTAGTCCTAAATCGTTTAGCAGCGTGTCGCCCCATAGCGGGCCATGTTACCGCGGCTATGCGGTTAATTGTATTGTCCGCCGGGCAAGGTCGGCGAGCATCCTTCTACCTTTGTTACCCACTGCTCGTATTGTAATAAGCCTTTTTGTATCACATACTTGCCATACAAGAATCAAGGCCTGTTCTGGGTGTATGTCAGCGGGTAAGTATTCTGCCCATTCCACGATGATTACGCGGTCTTCTTCCATGTAGTCATAGAGTTCAGCGTGTTGCCCTGTTCCGGCCAGTCGATATAAATCGTAATGGGCGATTTCCGGTTGTGTGGGGTATATATTGCAAAGATTAAAACTGGGACTACTGACTTCAGCCTGTTCGCCGCCGGGAAGGTCGGCAACCATGGCATGGATAAGGGTAGTTTTTCCTGCGCCCAAGGGGCCGTGGCACAGGAGAGCGATACCTGGTCCTGTGATGTGCAGGCATTGTGCAAGTGCGTTGGCCAAGCGTTTTGTGACATCAACAGTGGGTATGGCAAGCGTCAGGGGCATGATTATGGTTGGTGTATCATGCGCCTACAATGGCGCGCAGTATGTCTTCTTTACCGACAACGCCCACAAGGCAGCCATCTTGTACCACGGGTAGAGTATAATACTTGGCATCTACCATCAGGGTCGCCACTTCTTCTAGAGGTGTATCGGGCGATACGCTTACGGGGTTGCAAGTCATGGCATCTCGTACTTGGGTAGCTGTCATCTTGCGCATTTCAGCGTCGACTTCGGACATGGAGGCAAGGGGAATAAAACCATCCAGTATGGCAAAAAAAGAAGGCAAATGGAGCTTTTTCTGCTGGGCCATGATATCACTTTGGCACACAACGCCCGTGAGGACTCCATTTTCATCTACAACAGGCAGACCATTGAAACCGTGGGCAAGCATGAGCTTGGTGGCTTCAAAAATGTCTGTATCAGGCGATACGGTTACAGGATTTGTAGACATGATTTCTTTGGTACTACGCATGGTAAAGCTCCTTTCTAACAAGTGGAAGGGCATCGGCGATTTCAGAAGCCGTAATGCCGCGTAATGGATACTTTTGCAATAACAATTCTCCGGCTTTGCCGTGAATATGTGCGGCCGCTGTCGTTGCCTTGAAGGGACTTATCCCCTGGGCGGCAAAAGCAGCGCAAATGCCGGCCAAGACATCGCCCGTTCCGCCCACAGCCAATGAAGGAGCTCCGGCGCAGACTAATGCGGTGAAAAAGGCGCGATTACCCACCATACTTCCAGCCCCCTTCAGCAAACATGTTGCAGGAGTCTTTTGCATTAACAGACGCAGGGCAGCATGTCTGTCTGCCTGTACCTGGTCGCGGCTCAGACCTGTCAAAAATGCCATTTCACCTGGATGAGGCGTAAGGATATCCATTTCTCGCATCAAAGCAAGCAGGGGGCTTGGGTGACGTATGTGGAAGAGCGCATCAGCGTCAAGAATAGTTGTCGGGCGAGGCATGTGCAGCACCTTTTGCAGCACTTCAGCGCTGTGGGGAGAACGCCCCATACCATTACCGATGACCAGGGCATTACAGCGTTCCAGCAATACCGGCAAAGGAGAAATATCTGCCCCAGACCAGTTTGCGTTGCTACATGTTAGCGGCAATGTCATGATATCGGGATAGGCTGCTTTGACTTGGTCCTCTAATTGCTCGGGTAAGGCGATGGTTACTAGGCCTGCTCCAGCGCGCAGGGCTCCTAACGCTGTGAGGATTGTCGCTCCGCTAAGCCCCGGAGAACCGCCAAGAATGACCACATGGCCAGCCTTGCCCTTATACATATCTGGTTCTGGCAGCGGAGGGATAAGGCCCACCTTGTCTGTTGTGCCGTATAGCTGGGGGGGGAATTTTGTTTGTATGTCCTTGGGGATACCGATATCTCGGATATGCAGAGTTCCCCTGTGGGGGAATGCTGCGGGTAGCATAAGTCCAGGTTTGGGAGCCTGAAAGGTGACCGTGCAGTGGGCCTTGACGCATTCTGGGGCAGGAAGCCCGCTGATTGCATTCATTCCGCTTGGGACATCCAGTGCTAGGACAAAAGCATGCTGGCCCAGCATGTTGATATGCCGTATGAGCGGCAATACCTGTTCAGCTACGTCTCCGCGTAGTCCGGCACCCAGTACGCCGTCCACCACTATATCAGGCATGGCTGGAACGGGGTGGTTATTGTGATTCCAAGAGGTGCACTGTTCTGGAGTGAGCTGGGCGGGAATAACAGAACGTGAAGCATTATCATACGGCACAAATACGATACCTGCCTGCTGGGCCTGACGGATATGCCATGCAGCCTCATCCTGAAAGGCTGCCAGGGGCTTGTGGTGAACCACAATGACCGTAAGGTCGAAAACCGCAGCATGGCGAGCTACCACCGCGGCATCACCACCGTTGTTGCCGCCCCCCATGAAGCAAAGCATTCGCTTACCTGCCAAGGCCACACCGGGGTCCTGGCGTATCTTGTCAACAGGTTTACATCGGGTAGCAAAGGAACTGCAAAGCACTCTGAAAGCTTCTTTACCGGCATTTTCCATCAGCAATAGTGCCGGGATATCAGCATGATTAACGGCAGCCTGATCCCAGCGGGCTATTTCCGTGGGCGTTGGTAACGGTACAAACATGCCATATACTCCTGCGTACTACGGTGCGGAGGGAAAAGATTCCAGTATGACTACGGCAGCAGCGGTGTCTCGTCCGTGGGTTAAGGACAAGTGCATGGTGGTTACCTTAAGTAGTACTGCACGCTCATGGGCTTTGTTGTGCAGCCGCAGATGTGGCTTTCCCCATGCATCATTATAAGTTTCAATATCCTTAAGTGCTACGCCGTTGCTAACCCCTGTCCCCAGAGCTTTCACAGCAGCTTCCTTGGCAGCAAAACGCGCTGCCAGCCATGGGATGACATTATCTGGCATACTTTTTTGTTCCCCGGAGTGTAAAATCATGCGGATAAAACGCATGGAACGCCGTTCGTATGCCCGACGTATCCTATCAAGTTCAATCAGGTCTATGCCTATGCCGACTATCAAATTGTATGGTCCATATATATTGTCGATTAAAACGCCGGGTACAAATAACGCACTTGGGAGTGCCTGCTATGTTGCAAAAGAGTCGATTATACGCGCCATTTGGGAAACGGCTTTTTCCATACCAAGGAGAGCCGCACGAGATACAATGGCGTGTCCGATGGAGTATTCGCTGATACCACCAACGTCTTTAAAGGCATACACATTCGTGTAATTGAGTCCATGGCCAAGGTTGACTTTAAGCCCCAGTGTTCTGCTCAATTCCACGCCCTTGGCAATTTTTTCCTGTTCTTCCTGTATGGCCTCTGGCGTGGATGCATTAGCAAAATGACCGGTATGCAGTTCGATATATTCCACGCCAACATCCTTGGCTGCCCTGATTTGCTTTGGATCTGCTTCAATAAAGAGGCTCGAGTGGATACCACGTTTGTGGATGGGGGCAAGATATTGCCGTAGAGCTTCTTCCCGCCCGGCAACCACAAGGCCTCCTTCGGTGGTCAGTTCTTCACGTTTTTCCGGCACAAGGCATACCATATACGGCTCAAGCCGTAATGCAATGGTGCGCATTTCTTCTGTTCCTGCCATTTCGAGATGCAGGCGGGTATTCAGAGAACGTGCAAGCAGCTCAACGTCTCTATCCTGGATATGCCGCCGATCTTCGCGTAGATGTACGATGATACCGCGTGCGCCTGCAAGCTCTGCCAGGTGGGCTGCGGTTACGGGTTCTGGCTCTATGCCCATGCGCTGACGCCGCAGCGTGGCGATATGATCAACATTGACGATGAGTACAGGCATGTTGTGCTCCGAAAGTGTTTTTCTGCATGTTTAGGCTACATGTCTCAAAAGTCAAGCATCAAGGCTTGATAGCTGTGGTAAGGGGTATGCATTGACGTTTTGAGACCTTGTGGGTAACTGAATATATTTACGTACGTATTCATAACCTGAAAATTGCAGGGGAATGTTGATGGATATTTGTATTGTGGGAACCGGATATGTGGGGCTTGTGAGTGCGGCATGTTTTGCTGAAATGGGCAACACGGTCCACTGTGTGGACGCCAACCCCGAGGTGGTGGAAACCCTGCAGGCTGGTAAGGTCCATATTTATGAGCCAGGCTTGGAGGACCTTGTTCAGCGTAACCACGCCGAAGGTCGCCTACAGTTTACCACGAACCTTGAAGAAGCGCTTGAAGTTTCGTTTCTTGTTTTTATTACAGTTGGTACTCCTTCTTGTTCTGATGGTTCCTGCGATCTTGGATATGTGGAACAGGTTGCTCGACAGGTGGGAACGCATATGACCGCTGAAAAAATTATTGTGGACAAGTCCACTGTGCCGGTGGGTACTGCGGACAAGGTGCGCGCCATTATTGCAGAAGAGTTGGATAAGCGGGGTGTTGATATTCCCTTTGAAGTTGTTTCAAATCCAGAATTTCTTAAAGAAGGGGATGCCGTAAACGATTTTATGAAACCTGACAGGGTGATTGTGGGCACTGATAGTGAGAGCGCTGCCGGATATCTTAAACAACTTTATGCTCCGTTTGCCCGTAGTCGCGAAAAGTTGATTGTCATGGGCGTGCGTAGCGCCGAGATGACAAAATATGCTGCAAATTGCATGCTTGCAACAAAGATATCGTTTATTAATGAAATTGCCCTGCTGTGTGAAAGAGTGGGAGCGGACGTTCGCGATGTACGTATGGGAATCGGATCGGATCATCGCATTGGCTATCACTTTATCTACCCTGGGGTAGGTTATGGAGGATCCTGTTTTCCAAAGGATGTAAAGGCGCTTATTCATACTGCTCATGAGCATGATTTCACACCGCAAATGTTGGAAGCTGTAGAAGACGTGAATCGTCGTCAAAAAAGACACATGGCAGAGCGCATCATGAACTACTTTGCCCCACAGGGTGGGGTTGCAGGAAAAACGCTTGGGCTGTGGGGGCTTGCCTTCAAGGCCAACACGGATGACATGCGTGAAGCTGCGGCTCTGGAGATTATAAAGGTTTTGACGGACAATGGTATGCGCATTCAGGCTTTTGACCCTGTGGCAGCTGATGCTGCTCGGGCTTTGTTGAGCGAAAATGCGTTAGTGGGCATTGTCGATGAGCAGTATGCTGCCCTTAAAGATGCACAGGCGCTGCTGGTTGTTACGGAGTGGAATCAGTTCCGTAACCCAGACTTTGCACGTATGCGCAATCTGCTTACGGCTCCAATACTTTTTGATGGCAGAAATTTATACTCGCCGCAGACCTTGGTAAAAGAAGGATTTGCGTATTTCTGCGTAGGGCGCGGCGAGGCATAAATGCTAATAAAAAAACACCCTGCGGCAGAGTTGGTAAAAGGGGTCTGGTGCAGGGTGTTTGTGTGTATAAAAAACAAAAGACCACGTACTACAACCTACATTCACTGATGCAACGTCTGCACGAACGGAGCTGTAGTTCTTGGATGATGAGCTTTTCATACTCAACCGATGTGTGTGGGGTGGACGTGCTGTCTTCAAACATTTTTCCTAGGAATTGTGTTTCTTCCCAGAAATCAAGCAACTCTTCGTCACCAAGTGATTTGATTTGTACGGTCAGTGGAATATCTGTAGGGTACGAAAAAATGTGAGCCATGAGGCTTCTCTCCGTGGCACAAGTTTTTTAGTAAGGATACTTGATGAATTATAAAATAATCAAAGATCCTTTTTACGCGAGCATAAGGCATTTTACAACCTTTTTATGGTCTCTTTTCGGGAGGAGGGAGCATTTTTTCTGTTTATGAGGGGAGTCTGCTGAGAGTCTCTTTTTTCCGGTAAACAGAGGCCGGGCAGCTGGCTGCGATGAATAGCCTGAAATTAGTATGCCTGCAAAAAAACACGATATTGTCTTGGTACTGTAGCCACTCTTCAGTGGCAAAGAGTCTTTATGGACTTCCTGTAAGGCTGTCACCGTAATAATCGCTACCCTCAAGCATGCGTGGGGTAGCGCAAGCAGTGGGTCTTGTAGGACCCATACGTGTTTTTTCATGCACAAAGCGCTTGGGAAGGAACCTGGTGAACCGGGAAAAGGGAACAAAACCTCATACTCTTGAGGAAGGGGGTGGGCCTTGTTATCGGTAGCCGTCACTGGGATAAGCCAGCGTAATGTCAGTCAGTCGGAAAAGACCTTGTTTTAGTAGCAGCGCCTCCACCAGAAATTCGCCACATGATATTCTGGTGGAGGCGCAATACGTTATATACAGAAGCTGCCTTCAGTGGTGTTTTTGCCAGTGAAGCTTATTGGTTGAGTCTATCTGTAATGTTATGACGAATCCAACGCGGATCGAGCCATTCAAGGGGCTGGACAGGCAGTCCCGACAGAATAACTCCTAAGTGCAGATGGTCGCCGCCAGCCATACCCGTAGTGCCGGTCAACCCGAGGATGTCCCCTTGTATCACGGTATCGCCATCACGCACTTTGATTTCAGACAAATGTGCGTAGAGCGTTTGCAGACCCAAGCCATGATCTACAATGACACATTGGCCATAGATGCCCATGTCATCGGCAAAGACTACCGTACCGTTGTTGGCGGCTGGAACAGGAGCTCGCGTGGTGGAAGCCATATCCAGACCAAGGTGATGCTGGTCGTCAACCTGCTGGCCTTTATATACGTAGGAGCGGTGATCCGCAAAGCGAGCTCGATTACTTGCATTGGGTAGGTTTATGAAGTTACCAGACCAGAGCATGGTTGATGATGTTTTGCGTCCCAAGCCCATCAAGGATGCCCTGTTTGCTTTTCGCAAATCTCTGTTTACTTTAAGAAAGCGCTCAAGAGAAGACATATCACCGGGGAACTCATCAATAAAAGCCTGCATTTTTTTGTTAAGAAAAGAGTCAGACAATGTGATGGTATCCGATCTAAAGTTTTTGGCAAGAGGCTGTAGTGTCAAAGCAATTGATGTCACATTACCTGCTTGATCTTCGGCAAGGACTTTGGGCATGTAGTCTTTTGTTTTCAGATAGTAAGGAAATGCAAAAAAGCAAAGATACGATCCATCAGGTTGCTGGTAAGCAGGAAAAAACAAATTGTCCACGCGTACACCTGTATTTTTGACTTCCTCATTAAGCGTATATGCGATGCAAGCTGTGCCGCCTCGCTGCACATTGGGAGGCAATGTCTTTATGATAATGCGTGGTGATTGGCTGTCGATGCGTAGTGTATGCGTAGAGACTGTTGTATTGCCTCTGCCAAATGCAGCAAATGAGTTGTCTGTTGCTTTAATTATAAGTTCTACAGAACCTTCTCCAAGGCTGGATAGTTTCTCTAATGTAAATTCTTCATTCCTGGATACCGCACCTTGGTCCCATGCAGTATCCAGAGCCATGAACTCTCGGCTGTTTTTTCGTACCCGCACGCTAAGAGCGCGTACTCCGCTTTTTGCATCTTCTACAGACAGGTTGAAGGTAGTACGAGGAGAAACATAGCCGGTATCTGGTGTCAGTGTGACCAACGGTCCTTGCTGATCACGAAACAGTAAAAACGTTACAGTTATAAGGCTGGCTACAAAAAGCAAAAACAGCCCTGAACGCAGCATTTTTTTCATAATAATATCAGCCTCCCAAGTATATGAATACCTGTGTGCAAGGCAAATGTTTGCCTATTGTGGTTGTTAGGATAAAAGGGGATATCAGCCTTCTTCCACAGCATCCAGAAGTCCGATGGTCAGCCTGAGAAAATCAGCCTCTGTGACGATACCCACGAGGATGCCGTTTTTTACTACCGGCAGGCAGCCATACTTGTGATAGAGCAGAACTTCAGCCGCATCACGCAGCTTTGTTGCCGGGGAGACAGTGTGCACGTCAGTGCGCATAATCGTACTGATAGGGATGCCTGCGTCAAGCTCGTCTTGTATTCTGCTATCCACCTCAGCAAAGTGCGATACGGTGGCTGCCAGAATATCTCTATGTGTCAAAATTCCAATAAATTGTTTTTTGCTATTGGTAATGGGAATATGGCGAATACGGGCAAGCTGCATGAGAGAGCGGGCCGCTTTCAGGGTATCGCCTGTTTGCAGTGTAAACAGGTCTGTTGTCATCAGATCACCGACATTAAACATTAGTGCCTCCGAAAATATTTTTGTAAGTGTGGCATACTCTGTCCGTATGTCAAGGCATGAACTCCGTTTGCCCTTTGGTGGGGACTAATGGCTTGACTTGAAGGTAAAAATCTGTTTTTTAATCAGATTTTGTTCTGCTACAGTATATAGCATGAGGAAGCCATTAGGAATTATGATCGACAGAAAGCGCAGCAGGGAACGCATGGTCCGCGAACAGCTTGTGGAGCGGGGGATTACATCTCCGGCAGTGCTTGCGGCTATGCAAAAAATTCCACGCCATTTATTTGTACAAGAAGCCTTGCAAGCGCAGGCCTATGAGGACCATCCTCTGCCCATTGGTCATGGGCAAACTATTTCGCAGCCTTATGTCGTTGCGCTTATGTCGCAGATTATTCGTGCAGAGCCAGGGATGCGCGTGCTTGAGATAGGCACTGGCTCTGGGTACCAAGCTGTTATTTTGGCAGAAATGGGGCTTGAGGTCTATACAATAGAGCGTATCCCCGAGCTGCAAAGTCATGCCCGTATGTTGTTTCGCAAGCTGGGGTATACTGCGGTGTACAGCAGGGTGGCCGATGGTACCACGGGTTGGCCGCAAGCTGCCCCTTTTGATAGGATTCTTGTTACTGCGGGTGGACCCGGTATTCCTGAACCGTTGGCAGAGCAACTCGCTGATCCGGGTTTGCTGGCCATTCCCGTTGGCCCTTCTCGACAGGGACAAGAGCTTTTTCTCATGCAAAAATACGATGGCGTCCTTGCATATAAAAATTATGGAAAAGTGACCTTCGTAGATTTGGTGGGTAGCCATGGCTGGTAAAGGTTTTACAGTGTATGCGTTTTTTTAAACTCATGCTGGACCGTCTTTGGCGTATGGCCGACTCTAGGGGTGCATCTTGGGCGCTCGCAGTACTGGCTTTTACAGAGTCCTTTTTTTTTCCCATACCTCCTGATTTATTTTTGATCCCCATGGCACTTGCCAAGCAAGACAAGGCGCTGCGTCTTGCAGCTATCTGTCTTGTGAGCTCTTTGCTGGGGGGTATTGTGGGGTATGGGGTGGGGTTTTACTTCATGGAGGCTGTGGGTATGCCCATAGTGCGTTTTTACGGCCTGCTTGATAAGTATGATGCTATCCGTACATGGTATGAAACATATGATGCCTGGGCTATTGCTGTGGCAGGGCTAACCCCCATACCATACAAGCTTTGCACCTTGACCGCTGGCGCGTTTAGGATTGATTTTTTTGTCTTCCTCATAGCTTCTACCATTAGTCGCGGTATGCGTTTTTTTGCCATTGCCGGGCTTATTTATTTTTTTGGTGAACGGGTACGCTTTTTTCTTGAGCGACGTTTTGATCTTGTACTTATTGTGTGTACCGTGCTTGGTATTATCGGCTTTGTTGTATTGCAATACTTGGGGTAGGTTATGTCCGCGGGAACCCTGCGGTGAAACAAGCGGTTGCTGATGCGGCTGTCTAAGGAGAGTACCCAATGTCATCTTGTAAAAGTCGTTCTGACGGTTTGAAAGGCGGGGACATTGCCCGCTCTGCGTTTGGTGCTTCGCAGCAGGCGCTGAATATCCAGTCCACCTTGCAGCGTATCAAATATAAGTTATTCATCATGAGTGGCAAGGGAGGAGTGGGGAAGAGCTCTGTTACGGTAAATACGGCTGTGGCACTGGCTGCCAGGGGATATCGAGTAGGTATTCTTGATGTAGATATCCACGGTCCGAGCGTGCCCAACTTGTTAGGAATACGCTCTGACCTTGAAGTAGTTGAAAAAAATGGTCGTATCTGTCCCGCTGCGTATAGCGATAAGCTATCCGTGGTTTCCATGGATTCCTTACTGCAAGACAAGGACTCTGCCGTATTGTGGCGAGGCCCCAAAAAAACTGCGGCCATTCGACAGTTTGTATCCGATGTGGAATGGGGCGAGCTTGACTTTTTGCTGGTGGATTCTCCTCCGGGAACCGGTGATGAGCATATGACCGTCCTCAAGACTATTCCCGAGGCCCTTTGTGTGGTTGTAACCACGCCGCAGGAAATATCCCTGGCAGATGTACGCAAGGCATTGAATTTTTTACAATATGCACAGGCAAATGTGCTTGGTATAGTCGAAAATATGAGTGGTTTGGTCTGTCCGCACTGTGGTGGAGAGATTTCACTGTTTAAAAAAGGTGGAGGCGAGGATTTGGCCGTACGGTACGGCATACCCTTCTTGGGTGCTGTTCCCCTTGATCCTGCCACCGTGGTTGCCGCGGATATGGGGCGCCCTGTTGTATTGCTGGATGAAGACTCACATGCCAAAAAAGGTTTTCTTGCCTTGGCCAATAGTATTGCTCACGCTTGTGAAAACAGCCTGGAGATACTTGGTAGTGTGCACGAGTGATGTTGGTTTGGCCCTGTGTAGCCTGCCTGCTGAAAGGGGCATACATGGAGCTTTGCTGTGTAGTCTTTTTTTGCTACACTGTGTTTTCTTTTAAGGAATAAGAAATATGCCCTTGTTTACATTAGCAAATAAGATTACTTTACTGCGTATCAGTGTTGTACCCCTGATTGTGGTGCTCTTGTATTTTCCAGCCCCTGTTACCTGCTTGATTGCAATGTGTGCTTTTGTATTGGCATCGCTTTCAGATATGTTGGATGGGCATATTGCAAGACGTTCTAATACCGTGACCAGCTTCGGCAAGTTTCTTGACCCCCTTGCGGACAAGCTACTCATAAGTTCCGTGCTAATCATGCTGTCATCGTTGGGCTGGGTGGCAGCTTGGATTGTAATTCTCATCATTTGTCGCGAGCTTATGGTTACAGGGCTACGAGCTATTGCTGCGGATGAAGGTGTGGTCATCGCGGCGGATGCTTTTGGTAAGCTTAAAACCGTTTTGCAAATGCTTGCGCTTATTCCTTTGATTTTACATTATCCTTGGTTTGGCTTCGATCCTAACCCTATGGGGCACTTTTTACTTTACATAGCGCTGTTTCTCACGGTATTTTCAGGTGGAAATTATTTGTATGCATTTTATAGAAGCTGGCGTACGGGCAGCAGTATGGCATGACGCCATGTGCTTGGACTTTTGGCTTGAGTCTGTGGGAGAACTCACGTATGCGGGAATATAATATACTCCAAAGCAGACTGCGTAGTTGTTTGCAGACAATTTTGGATCTTGAACCTGACCTTGAAGTTTTCGAGTCTGGGTATAATTTTTCAAAAGATATCAGTGCATTGAAGGATTTTTTGAAAAATATGGAGACTGCAAATATTGACGAGGGGGATGTCCTGCGGATTGAAAAAGCCACTGCCAATTTTTTAAAAGAGTTGGCTGGTCCTTTGTCTTTGTATAGAAAACAGTTGGCTGTGCGCCACTATATGCAGTAACTTATGCTTTGGCGTCGCGTAGTCTTTGGGGGTTCTATTTTACTCAACCTCACTTTGTTGTATACCTTGATATGGGGGGCACAAGGGCTTATTGCTTATGATGCTTTGAAGGCACAGTACACGGCAGTAAAAGAGCAGGTTGCCGAATTGGATAGCCGGAACATAGCCTTAAGCCGGGAGATACGACTTTTGCAATCAGATGCTGGCTATATTGAAAAGATGATTCGTAACCGGATGAATTTTGTTAAAAAAGATGAGATATTATACGTCTTTCCCACCGGGACAAGACAGGATGCGTTAGGAGCGGCTCCGGATGAACGAAAAGATTAGATGGTATCGTGAAGTCCTTGAGCTTGAGCCAAGCTCTAAAGTATTTTTTCCTTTAGCTCGTCTTTTTTTGGAGAACGAGCAGCTTGACGATGCCGTAGATACTTTGCGTCGGGGGCTTGAGCGGCATCCTGAGCATTTAGAAGCACGCATGCTGTTGATTGAGTGTCTTGATGTGCTTGGCCAAGAGTTGGAGGCTGACGACGAAACAGAGATACTCAGTACCCGGTTGCGTCAATATCCTCAATTTTGGCAGGCTTGGGGGCGTACCTTGGCTGCCTCTCCAGAATCTAAAGATGCTTCGCTCGCACTGGATTTTTTAGCTGCTTCTTTTGAATCTGCTTCTATCTCATGGGCCACGGTTATTGAGCAGGGGTTACGTGCTCTGTCTCGAAAAAATGTTGTTTCTGACGCTGATCGGGTAGCATATACGCCTACTTTGGCAATGCGAGAGGTTAAAGTCTCGGCTGCTTCTGTCCCACCTGTACCGCCAATGCATGAAAAGAAGCCAATACATGCAGATTCTGACGACAGTGTGGAAAAAGTGCAGGAGTCCGTTCAGCGTCCTTGGCCTAGGTATGAAGACCATGCTCCACGAGGTAATGCTGACGAGGTTGTGGAAGAAAGGCTTTCACTGCGTACGCGTTCCATGGCGGATGTCCTCGCAAAGCAAGGGGATATCAAAGGGGCTACGGAAATTTTAGACGAATTGCTTGCCGGTACTACTGATGATGAGGCTCGCCGTGAGATTCTTGCTCGTAAAGAAACCCTCTCGCAAGCAGTCACAGTTTCGGATCCAGCTGGTGAGGAGGGGGGGGAGCAGCCTTTGCATTCCAAACACAAACTGCTGCATATGCTTGAAGCCCTTGCTGAACGCCTTGAATCTCGTGTGGTTGAATAACGTCAGACTGCTGATGTTTTCACGATATATTAGGAGAAAAATGTGATTCGTTTTGGGGGAATTTTTGTACTTGTTTTGTCGGTCATTATGCTATCCGGCTGTAAGCAAAGCATGCGGAACTACTGGAAAGATTCACGTGCTTTTTATCGGAGCTATATCAATACCCCCGCAACGTTGGATAATTCAAAAGATTTGAATACTCCCTCTGTGGAAATCAAGCTGGCAGCCCTTGTCAGCCCGATAGACAAGCAATTACGGCGTTTACAGCGTGTTTTAGATGGGCTTCATCGTTTTCCTTCGGACGAGTGGTTGCTTCAACTTCCAAAGCGCTTTCCTTGGCTCAGCGGTATTGCTTTGGTGGATAATGATGGCATGGTGCTCATGCAATTGCCTGATCAGTCTTTGGAAGATCATGACCTTGCTCCTTTGCTGCAGCAAGGAGAAGAAGCAGGTGATGCGTTTTCCCGTGAGCTACGCGCTCATGTTGCAACAACTGACATAGGGCCTAAAGTATACTTGGCCACCCCTATTTTTTCAGGATATGAAAGTAAAGGGGTAATGGTTGTCCACTTTGATCTCCGTAATCTGCTGCGGTATGCTTCCAGTCCTGCTGATCTTGTCATCCTTTCTTCTGCAGGACTGTTGTGGAGCGGGATGTATGATTATCCGCAGACCCCTTTGGCAAATGAGGACTGGAACGCTCACTTTTCCAACAGGGTTACGGGGGAATCAGAAGACGATAACGGGCGTTTTATTTGGCTCGTGCGTTATTTAGGTGACATACCTTTGTTGTTTGCGGTTTCTGAGGATGACTACCCCCGTGTGAAAATTTAGCTGATTCTGGATTTTTTGTACTGATTTTTTCGAGTGCATAAGATCACATTACAGAGAATGTTCAGCTAGGTATCTTTTTGATATCTTGGTGCGGTATCTAGCCGTCGATATTGAGAAAATAATTTTAAGATGTGACTTCTGACTGTGTCTCCGCATTGGGGTTGTCAGGTAGTACGCAGTCTGCTCAGGGAGGGGCTTGCTATGAGACAGGTTACCGTTACAGAGCATCTTTTGCTGCATCAGAGAAAGTCGCCGGCAGCCACCGGTCAATTTACTACTTTGTTATATGATCTGATTTTGGCAGCAAAAATCATATCAAAAAGCGTAAACAAGGCAGGACTGCTGGATGTACTTGGCGCCACAGGCCAGGTTAATGTGCAGGGAGAGCAGGTACAGAAGCTGGACGAGTTTGCCAACCGTGTACTCATTCATAGAATGGAGCGCACCGGGGTGCTATGTGCCATGGCTTCTGAAGAAAATGCTGATCTGATTCAGATACCGGAACGTTTTGGATCCGGTGAGTATATTTTGATTTTTGACCCGCTTGATGGTTCTTCCAACATTGATGTGAATATTAATGTTGGGACGATTTTTTCCATTTTGCGGCGAAAGTCAGATGCCAAGACCATAAAGGATGTTTGCCTTGGGGACGTACTCCAAAGCGGTGTGGAGCAAGTGGCCGCAGGGTATTTTTTATATGGCCCCTCAACTATGTTGGTATATTCCACCGGTCAAGGTGTGCACGGGTTTACCCTTGATCCCAGCGTGGGGGAATTTTTGCTTTCACATCCGGATATACAGTTTCCAGATCAGGGTAAAATTTATTCTGTAAATGAGTCGTATTGGCATTACTGGGATGACCCGACAAAAGAGGTTATCAGTTACTTTAAGGGGTTGGAAAATACTTTGGGTAAACCATATTCGTTGCGCTATGTGGGCTCACTTGTCGCGGATTTTCATCGGAATCTTTTCTATGGTGGTATTTTTATGTATCCTATGGATTATCGCACTCCTGAAAAGCCACAAGGGAAATTGCGTTTGATGTGTGAGGCCTCACCTCTTGCTTTTTTGGCAGAGCAGGCCGGTGGTAAGGCTACTGACGGCCGTAGGCGTATCTTGGATATACCCCCCACAGAGTTGCATGAACGGGTTCCGCTTTTTATTGGGGCTCGTAAGGATGTGGAGATGGTGGAAAAAATTTACAGCCAGTATGTGTAGGTCCCCTGCATTGTCTGTATTGCCCTCTCCTTGTGCAGGATAATTTTTGCTGTCGGAATGAATGATGCGTTGTCTGGGGATAGAGACAAGCTGTGATGATACAGCGTTGGCCATAGTGGAAGACGGCAAGCTCGTGGATGCTGTTATTTCCACACAGGCGGAGTTGCACACCTTATTTGGTGGTGTGGTTCCGGAACTGGCTTCGCGGGAACATTATCGGCTCGTGGGTAGGATGTATGATGCATTGCTACATCGGTGTGGACTGGAAACCCACGACTTTGATACGATAGCCGTGGCTCGTGGGCCTGGGCTTTTGGGTAGTTTGCTTGTGGGTGTGGGGTTTGCCAAAGGGTTGGCCTTGGCTGGTGGGCAACGCCTTGTGGGAGTCAACCATCTACATGCCCACCTGCTTGCAGCAGGCCTTGAGCAGGAAATTCTTTTGCCCGCTCTGGGTTTGTTGGTTTCCGGAGGCCATACCCACTTGTATCATATTCAGTCTCCACGTTTGTTTCGCTTGCTGGGGCGTACTTTGGATGATGCTGCTGGGGAGGCTTTTGATAAAGTCGCAAAGATGTTGAACTTGCCGTATCCGGGTGGCATATTCATTGACAAATTGGGGAATGGAGTTACTTCTGATGATACCATGTTTCCGCGTCCATATACAGACAATGAAACATTGGATTTCAGTTTTAGTGGCCTTAAAACTGCTGTAAGCACATGGATAAAGAATACCCCTGGAGTAGTGCCCGAAATGCCGTTTTCTGCGGAGCAGCTGAGTATCCTTTTGAGGGGCGGGGGGAGAGTGCCCTTGCCTGTACCTGCTCATATGCCACTTGTATGTGCTTCTTTTAATGCAGCAGTTGCGGATACGTTATATATCAAAGCCCGCAAGGCTTTTGCTCACGTGCAAGGCCAGGGCATTCGTTCTATTATTGTTGCGGGTGGAGTGGCGGCAAATAGTCGTGTACGTAATGTTATGGCACGTCTTGCTGACGAGACAGGAGTAGCCCTGCATTTGCCTTCGCCCGCGTTGTGTACGGATAATGGTGCCATGATTGCCTATACGGGCTGGTTACTTGCCCGCCAGGGATTGTATCATGGTCTTGATCTGGAAACCATTCCCAGAGGGCGTGTGATACCAGACGATTACCTCACTGCATGACGTGAAGCTCCAGCCCTTGACAGTCCGCTGGAGCCTTAATATTGCTAGCCCTATGGGGTTGCAATATCGTATGGTATACTGTCGACTCTGTAAGGGCTATGCTGCATGCAGTCCGTTAACCTTTATGAAATAAGGAGCTTTCCATGGCGGATCAGGTTACTGACAATAATTTTGAGGCTGAGGTGCTCAAAGCAGAACTCCCGACTCTGGTTGACTTCTGGGCGCCTTGGTGTGGTCCGTGTCGTGCCATGGGGCCTGTTATTGACGAATTGGCTGCCGAGTTTTCTGGAAAGGTGAAAATCGTCAAAATGAATGTGGACGAAAATCCCGCGGCCCCTGGGAAATATGGTATTCGTGCCATTCCTACACTTATCTTGTTCAAGGGTGGCGATGTCGTAGACCAAGTTACCGGTGCTGTATCCAAAAGCAGCATTAAAGATATGTTGCAAAAGGCGCTCGGCTGATGAAATGTTATGATGCTATCATCGTAGGTGGAGGGGCGGCAGGCATGACGGCCGCCCTGTATCTACTCCGGGCAGGAGTTACTGTCGCATGGTGTGAGAAGCTATCTCCCGGCGGCCAGATGCTTCTCACCGAGGAGATTGAAAATTATCCTGGTTTTCCTAAGGGGATAAAGGGCTATGAACTTGTAGACTTGTTTGCAGCCCACCTTGAGGACTGGCCTTTTGATAAATACACTGATGAAGTGCTGGAAATAGCACCTGCCGCAAAGGGCTATCATACCATCCGTGTTGGGGCTGAATGGATTGAGGGTAAAGCGATTATTATCTGCTCCGGGGCTCGCTATAAAAGGCTTGGATTGCCTGGCGAGGAGCGTCTTACCGGCAAGGGCGTATCGTACTGTGCTCTTTGCGATGGAAATTTTTTCAGAGGCCAAGAGATAGGCGTTGTGGGGGGGGGCAATTCTGCTTTGGAAGAATCGCTCTATTTAGCAAAGCTGGTCAAAAAACTGCATCTAATCCATCGGCGTGATGAATTTCGCGGGTTGAAAGTTTATCAGAAAAAAGTAGAGGCCAAGCCGGAAATTGATATTATTCGTAGTACAAAGATAAAAGAACTTCACGGCGAAAATGCATTGGAAGGGGTGACTTTGCAATGCAGCAAAACTGGTGAAGAACGTTTTTTGAAGCTTGATGGCTTGTTTGTTTTTATCGGCTTTGCGCCTGTTGCTGATTTTCTTCCAAAAAAACTGGATGTTGATGCACAAGGTTTTATTGTCACAGATGGTGAAATGGCCACGAACATTCCTGGTATTTTTGCCGCGGGCGATATTCGCTCTAAGTTGTGTCGTCAGGTGACCACTGCAGTGGGTGACGGTGCAACGGCAGCCAACTCTGCATTTTTGTATCTGGAACAACTTGATGTTTAAAACTGTTGTGCGTTTTGTGGTGTTGTTGCCCTTTGTGGCCATGCTTTCTGGGTGTGGAATTATTGACTATTTTTTTCTCACCCCTCCAGAAGATACGGCGCAGGAACTTTTTGAGTCTGGCAATGATGCCATGCGTGAAAAGAACTACGCCAAAGGGGTGGAATATTTTTCCAGGCTCAAGGATAATTACCCCTTTAGTCCCTATGCCATTGAGGCAGAGCTTTCGTTGGCAGATGCATACTTTCTTGATGAAGAGTATCTGTTGGCGGCAGAGGCCTATAAAGAGTTTGAAACCCTGCACCCCAGACACAGCGCTATACCATATGTGCTGTTTCAAGTAGGCAATGCGCATTTGAAAAATTTTGTTTCCATTGATAGACCTCAGACAAACATTGCTGAGGCCTATGAATATTTCAACCGTGTGCGAGAATCATATCCTGGAAGCGAATACGCCGAGAACGCGGCGGAGCTGTTGGTACAATGTCGCAGGCTGATGGCAGAGCATGAATTATTTGTGGCAGATTTTTACTGGCGAGCAGAGCGTTATGCATCCGCTGCAGCGCGTTACGACTATGCGGCTGAACAGTTCTCTGACATTGAAGATCTCTCTAAATATGCTGTGGAAAAAGGCAAGATAGCATATCTTAAGGCAGCAGAAGAGCGAGCCAAAGAGGATAAAGCAAGACTCCATGGTTCATGGAAGCAATGGTTTGATTGGTTATAGTTAGAATTCCTTTACATTTAAAAGGCGACTCTGGTCGTCTTTTTTTATATTTTTCTGACATACTGCTTTTAACTCGTTACGAGGGATTGTATACTGTCCGTGGCACTTCCATATGATGAGAATGGGTTTTAGAATTGGATGTACCTGCGGAGTACTGCGGATGACTGAACACTTTTTTCCGGAATGCTTGGACTCCTGGATCGTCGATGAGGGAGCATTTGCAGCAGCATATACGGGACTCAGCGCTAAACATCGGGCATGGCTCAAGATGAATATTGCCCGGCATCAGGCTCTTTATGGCCTGCCGGAAACGACAGAGAGCATCGTGCGGACGCGTTTTAGGCAAGGAGGCGGCATGTGGACTGTCTCATGCCCTGCCGATTGGTGTGTACTTGCCATTGGCGCAGAGTATGCTGCTGCTCCTAGGTTACTTGCTGCAGTATTACCGGCACTTTTTAGTGGTATTCGTACTCTGCTTGTGGCCAGGGTAACCTCACAACCCATGCCGTGGCCTGATGGTTTGCTTGCGGCCTGCGAACTTGCGGGTGTAGAAACTGTGGTCTCGTGTACAGGGCAGGAATTGTGTAGTGTTTTGTCGGACTGTGCGTTATATGGACACGGTAGAGTCATGATGCTTGGTTCATGCGCGTATGACCCCGTATTAATTCGTGCGGCAAATACTTTGCATCTGCCTGTATGGCAGGAACCAGGGTATGATGCCTTAGCTGTTGATGACAGCGTTGACAAGGCGCTGTTGCGCTGGGCACACCCTGATATGGCCATGCTTCCCATAGTTTCTGTGAAAAATGAGCGCATACTGGCCACCTGTACCCAAGAGAGGGAAAACAACGTGTCTGCCTGCATACATCTTGGCAGAGGGCAGGAGGGTTTTTTTGTGTGGCCACAGTTGGAGGCCGGTTTTTTTCTTGTGAAAAGTATTGGATTTGACGCTGATCCCCAATAGCTTGATGGCAGCAGGGTTTATAAAAATATTTTTTACCTTGGACCATGGCTGGTAATAATATGTCGGAATCGTATCTTGATACACTGCGAAATATAGGCATTATTGCGCATATTGATGCGGGAAAAACAACGCTCAGTGAGCGTTTTTTATATTATGCCAACAAAATACACACCATGGGCGAAGTCCATGATGGTACTGCCGTCATGGACTACCTGCCGGAAGAGCAGGAACGTGGTATAACCATTACTTCAGCTTGTACCAGGTGTCTGTGGAACGGGGTAAGCATTAATATTATTGATACCCCGGGCCATGTGGATTTTACCATTGAAGTAGAACGGTCTTTGCGAGTGTTGGATGGCGTTATAGGTGTTTTTTGTGCTGTAGGCGGAGTGGAGCCACAGTCGGAAACTGTCTGGCGGCAATCTACACGTTTCGGTGTTCCCAAGCTTGCCTTTATCAACAAGATGGACCGGGCAGGGGCAGATTTTGCGAGGGTGCTGGACAACATGCGGACCCGCTTGGGAGCCAATGCCGTTGCAGTGCAGATTCCCATAGGCCAGGGAGAAGACTTTGAAGCCGTGATTGACCTCATTGCCATGCAACGGATTGACTTTGAAGTTGGAGACTATGGCAAAACATATACGTACCACGATTTGACTTTTGAAGAGCAGCGTTTGGCAGAACCGTGGCGGGAGCGTCTGTTGGAAGCGCTTGCAGATGGAGATGACGCTTTATTGGAAACCTATCTTGCAGACGGGCATGTCACACAGGAGCAGTGTATTGCCAGTATTCGCCGGGCCACTTTGGCTTTGCGTATGGTGCCTGTCTTTGTTGGTTCGGCCCTGCGTAACACAGGTGTGCAGCCACTGCTGGACGGTGTATGCCGTTTTTTGCCTGGACCGCATGACGTGGCACCAGCACAGGGAATTCTGGGTACCAAGTCTGTAACGCTTACAGGCACATGCGACGGCCCTATGGTTGCTTTGGTTTTTAAGGTTATAATGGAAGGCTCACGCCCCATCGCGTTGGTAAGGATATACAGCGGAGTACTACAGGAAGGGGCTACGTGTTGGAACAGTACACGGAGTTGTTTTGAAAGGGCCACGCATCTTTTTGTGCCGCATGCAGGGCGTCGTGAAAAAATTTTTGAGGCTAAAGCAGGAGAAATAGTTGCTCTTGTAGGCCTCAAACAGGCTCGTACCGGCGATACACTTACAGAAAAAAATTTTTCTGTATTATTGGAAAAAATTCAAGAGTACCGTCCTGTTATCTCGCTTGCACTGGAAGCCCGTAATACGGAAGAAGCACATAAGCTGGATGAAGCGCTTTCCCGTGTCCTGGTTGAAGATCCAACCTTGCACCTTACCCATGATGAGGACTCCGGACAGCGGGTTCTTTCTGGCATGGGAGAACTGCATCTTGAAGTGATCCTTGACAGGCTGCGTCGTGAGTATAGTCTCTCGCCCCGTGTCGGTATTCCCCAAGTTGTCTGTCAAGAGACCGTAAGTAGGCAGGCGGAAGCTGTTGGCGAATTTGATCGTGAGCTTGGCAATGCCAGGTTGTACGGTCATGTAAGCGTATCCATAGCCCCACTCAAACGTAATACGGGCGTAGTAGTAAGACACGCGTTACCCGAGGGGCAGGTGCCTGAAATTTGGATTTCAGAGGCGGTACAGGGTATAAAAGATAGCCTGCAAAGCGGTATAATAAAGGGTTTTCCGGTACGAGATATAGAAGTTATAGTAACTGCCATGGAATCTCGGGCAGGCTTTTCCGCACCTGCGGGCTACCGCATGGCTGCCATTGCAGCTGTAAAATTTGCGTTGGAAAAAGCACGTCCGATCTTACTTGAGCCCATTATGGCAATAGAGATTAGCGCCCCTGCCGAATACGTAGGGGACGCTATTAATCTTTTGGGTAGCAAGGGGGGGAGAGTCGAAAAATTGTTTGAGCAAAGTGGTATGAAAATGATACACGCCATAGCCCCCATGCGCATGTTATTCGGCTTTGCCACACAATTGCGTAGTGCTACACAGGGGCGGACCACGTTAGTCCTGATGTTTCACAGTTTTGACGTACTTCAGTAATTTTTTATAGAACGTTGCGGTTTTTAGTCCGGAGTTTAGCCGTGCGCTGGTGGAATCCTTTCAAACGCCTTTTTCGTTTTCAATACCTTAAGCTATTGCGAATTAAGGCCTCAACACAAAGTATAGCCATGGGGATGAGTGCTGGTATTCTGGCTGGCAGTCTGCCGATTATTCCTTTTCAGATCATAACAGCGCTAGTGCTGGCTTTCATTACGCGGGGCAACAAAATTGCGGCAATGTTGGGCACGTGGATATCCAACCCCATTAATCTTATTCCATTTTACACCATGCTCTACTTTGTCGGAAAAGCTGTCATTCCACTGGATGTGCATTTTGACCCTTATCATATTGAGCTTGAGATGCTTTTGGAGCAGGGCTGGCGTATTGTTGTGGTGATGTTCACTGGTGGGCTACTGGTTGGTTTTCCTCTGGCATTTTTAGGGTATATACTAACATTTCGTTTTGTGAACTCCTATAGAAAACGCCGAATGATCCGATTAATAAAAAAGTATCAGCATACCAAGGCAAAAACTGCCAAATCAACATCTGAGTCCGGCAGCGATAACAACTGAATATCATACACGTATTGTCCAGTCCTGGGACTGGAGCATTTTTTAAAAAGAGTAGGATGAGCGAGCCATGACAGCGTGTATGCCAGAAGTACCCCGAGCCAAAAAAAGCCTTGGGCAAAATTTTTTACAGGACAAAAATATTGCCAGGCTCATAGTGGAAGCCTTGCAGCTTGAGTCACATGATCGTGTCATAGAAATTGGCCCCGGGCCAGGGGCTTTGACTCAATATATCCGACAGGCCAAACCCGATCGCTTGTGGCTCTTGGAAAAAGATCATTATTGGGCAGTCAAGCATGGGAGTGCCGCTACGGAGGAAGTGGTACTGACGGATGCGCTGACATTTGCTTGGCACAAACTTGGTAAGGACTTCTCTTGGAAAATAATCGGCAACCTGCCTTATAATATGGCATCCTTGCTCATGTGGGATATCCTTAGCCAGGCCCGATTTACCCGGGCGGTGTTCATGATGCAAAAAGAGGTAGGAGAACGAATACTGGCCACCCCCGGTACACGCCAGTATGGTGCGCTCAGCGTTTGGTTGCAAAGCCATGTAACAGCTTGCAAAGTGTTGCCTGTGCCCCCTTCGGTATTCAAGCCGCGTCCCAAGGTGGATTCTTTGGTACTTGCATTTACACCGTTGCCTGTTCCTTCAATTTTTTTTAACAGCGGGGCTTTGGTGTGCTTATTGCGTGTGTGCTTTCAACAGCGTAGAAAGCAGTTACAAAAAATTTTACGGAGCTTTCTTGATGAAAGGCTCATGGAATGGTTTGAACACCAAAGTATAAAGCCAAGTGCCAGACCTGAGGAGCTTACCCCAAAGCAATTTCAGGCTCTTGCAAATTTGTTGGAGTCCCGCCTTGCACCTTGACGCCTCCTTGTGAAGTATGCTTGAATTCAACCAACGCCATTCCTAGCAAGAATACCCTTGTAAAAGGGAGATAATATACATTTGCGTAAAGGTTTCTATACGGTTTTTTTACCGTGGCTGTATGGGTAGCAGCTTTTTATTGTAAATTATTGAGTATAGGAGACTGTCGATGGCCAAAGCTGATCTGGTAGTAAAAATTGCTGACAAGGCCGGGCTGAGTAAGGCAAGTGCAGAACGTGCGCTAAATGCCTTTTTGGATTCCGTGGAAGATGTTCTAGTAAAAGAAGGTAAGTTGACCCTTACCGGTTTTGGCACTTTTGTTGTTGAAACTCGTCAGGAGCGCCAAGGTCGTAATCCGCGCACTGGTGCACCGCTTGTTATTCCCGCTGCCAAAGTTGTGAAATTCCGTCCCGGGAAGCTGCTTAAAGATGCCATAAAATAACTTAGCCGGAGGCGCTTGGTATGATGTTGCATGGTGAAACTATCCAAAGCCCCCTCCCCATGGATATTCCATGGTGGATGCCGGACCATGTGATTTTTTTTGGTGTGCTGTATGCTGTGTTGCTTACCCTTGCTGCTGGCCTTGGGTATGTAATCCTGAAATCAGTAAGGCAGGCTACGCAGGAATGCCAAGGTGATGGCACACCACACTGAAAAATCGCTTGGGGTGTTCCGGTAAAAGGTTTCCAGACAGGAATGTACGTTAATACTTGCCAAAATGCTTCACACAGGATAAGTAATTCCGTTCACGGCCTCCGCGGAATAAGTATACGTCAGTATACAGTAGAGGAAGCTTTGCCGTCAAAGGAGGTGATTTGTTTGCCCGGTGTATACCTTGATGATAGCGAATATAATTTTGATATCGCACTACGTCGTTTTAAAAAGCAGGTAGAGAAGGCGGGTGTGCTTTCTGAAATGAAAAAGCGCCAGCACTTTGAAAAGCCTAGTGTAATGCGTAAAAAGAAAAAAGCTGCAGCACGTAAGCGCCTTTTGAAAAAAATGCGTAAAGCGAACATGGGATAATTCCATACGTAATATCTGGCTGTAACTCTTAGAAATGTCACGGGAAATCCGGTTTTGTCCGGATTTCCCGTATTGTCTTGCCAAAGGGAGAGCTTCTCATGTGTTTGTCTGCCCGTATTGAGCGTGACTATATTGCCGCTTACAAGGCAAAAGACGCACTTATCTTAAGTGTTTTGCGTTTGCTCAAATCCGCTGTGAAAAATATGCAGGTGGAAAAGATGCGTCCTCTTACCGATGAAGAGGTATTTGAAGTTGTCATGCGTCAGGTAAAGCAGCGTCAAGATTCCATTACCCAATATTCTGAAGCCCACAGAGAGGATTTGGCAGCGAAAGAACAGGCAGAACTTGATATATTGCAGCAATATATGCCCCCCCCTCTTGAGACGGAAGCCTTGGCAGGGGTTATTGATGCCGCCATTGCCGCAATACCGGGTGCTACCATGCGAGAGATGGGCAAAGTCATGAACAGCATCCTGGCGGAATATAAAGGCCGTGTGGACGGCAAGGTGCTGAGTGATATGGTGCGTGAGAAACTACGCCTTTCTTCGTAGTATGCAGGCCAAAACCTTACAGGCGCTTGAGTTTGACAAAATTCTTGGCAGACTGGCGCAGTATGCCGTGTCGGAAGCCGGGGCCAGGGCTTGTACCCAGATTGCTCCGGCTACGTGTATTGCTGAAATACAAGAAAAAAATGATTTTTTTAGACAGGGCGAATGCTTTGTCGTACAAAGCGGCTTTCGTCTGAGTAATTTTCCTGACTTGACTGAGGTTCTTCGTCTTGTGCAAGTCATGGGTGCGCTGCTTGATGCGGATGCCTTGTGGGCCATACGTCAAGTACTTTTACAAGCCTATGAGCTTGCCGGTGCTGTTGAAAAAGGCAGAAACATAGTAGAGTGGCCCTTGCTTGCTTCCATGGTTCAGCGTGCAGGCAAGCCTGAAAAGTCGTTGGCTGGAGTTGTGCGTTGCCTGGCGGATAACGGAGGATTGCGTGACGAAAGTTCACCCGGTTTGCAGGCTGTGCGTGATGAATTGCGCTGTATCCACCAGCTTTGTACCAAAAAAGTGACAGAGTTTATCAGCAACGACAATCTTGCCCACTATGTACAAGACTCTTTTCTCACACTATCTTCAGACCGATATGTGCTCCCTTTGAAGTCTAACTTTAAAGGTCGAGTGCAGGGCATCATTCATGATTATTCGCAAACTGGAGAAACATGCTACGTTGAGCCTGTTTTTTTGGTAGAGTTAAACAACAACTTGCAGGAGCTCAAGCAACGGGAACTTGAAGAAGAACGTAAGATTTTTCTATATCTGACAGAGCTTATTCATTCGGAATTTAGAGAAATAAATGCATCTTGGCACTTGTTGGTAGAAGTCGACATGCTACAGGCCCGCTGTGCTCTGGCAGCGGCATATGATGGTATGGCCGTGGATTTTGACTCCGGTCGTCCTTTTTGTTTGCGTGGTGCACGGCATCCTCTGCTGGCTTTGGCCGGGCAACAAGCACAAGCTCTTGACCTTGAGTTGCAAGCTAGCCAAGCATGCCTGCTTATAAGTGGTGGTAATGCCGGTGGCAAAACCGTATGCCTTAAAACCGTTGGCTTGATTGCTTTGATGGCTGCTGCAGGTCTTCCGGTACCTGTTGCTGAGGGAAGTACGTTGCCGGATTGGCAGACTGTATATGCATTTATTGGTGATGACCAAAGTCTTGAGGGGCATGTCAGCACTTTTACCGCTCAAATCCAACAGCTCAGTAGAATATGGGGCCGAATAGACAGCCATACACTTGTTATTTTAGATGAGTTTGGTGCGGGGACTGATCCGGCACAAGGAGCAGCTTTAGCGCAAGGAGTACTGGATGAACTATTGGCAAAGGGGGCCACTGTCTGTGCGGCAACTCATTTTCCGGCGTTAAAAGCCTATGCGTTAAGCCAACAGGGTATCCGTGCTGCTTCCGTACTGTTTGATCCGGCCACCAAACGGCCATTGTACAGGCTTGCCTATGATCAGGTGGGAGCGAGTCTGGCTCTTGATGTAGCCCGTGAGTATGGTCTGCCGGAGAGTGTGTTGAAGCGTGCGGAAAATTACTTGTTGCTTGATGGCAAAGATTCTACGCTGCTTTTGGATAGGCTTAACGATCTTGCAGCTTCGCGTGAGCGTGAATTGGAATCACTTGACAGGGAAAAAGCCCGCTTGCGTCTTAAGCGTGAAAATCTTGAAGCTCGTTTCGCCAAAGAGCGGCAAGCCTTGTTTGACGCCATGCAGTCCCAGGCACAAGAAATTTTGCATGCATGGAAGCAGGGTAAACGAGGGCATAAGCAGGCACTTAAGGAACTGTCCACTACTCGTCGACAGCTTATGGCAGGGGGAGACAAGCAGCAAACAAAAGATGCTGTTCCAACCATGGATTCATTGCATGCAGGTATGGCTGTATACTATCTGCCATGGGGCAAAAATGTTATTATTGAAGATATCGACGCGCGTAGAAATCGCCTCAAAGTAACATTGCGCGGTGTTTCCATGTGGATTCCTGCAGGGGAGATCGCTTTTGTAACAAAAACGGGTGGTTCTACGGCAAAAGAAATGCCTTGGCAGGTTGAGAAAAAGTCTGCACTTGTCCCTTCTGTAGGCCCCCCCATGCGAGTAGATATCCGGGGCCTGCGGGCCGAGGTCGCTATAAGCGAGCTTGCCGTTACCTTGGATAGAGCATTGCTTGCTGGCACCCGGGAGCTAGAAGTCATCCATGGACGTGGAACAGGGGTTTTGCGCAAAGAGGTACATGCCTTTTTGAATGATTATGTAGCGGCAGTCTCATTCACCATTGCACCGGAAGATCGTGGTGGTGATGGTATGACCATTGTGGAGCTTGCATAAACATGTTTGTCTTCAAAGTGGAGAAAAGTGGATATGTCCGGTCGTGATAGCTCAGCAGTACAGGCCATTAAGGCACGCTTGAGCATTACGGAGCTCGCCCGTAGGTATGTTGACTTGCGCCGTATTGGGCATCGCTGGATGGCCCCTTGTCCGTTTCACCAGGAAACAAAGCCCTCATTTTCTGTCAACGAGGAAGAAGGCTTCTATTATTGTTTTGGTTGCCAAGCATCTGGTGATATTATTGATTTTTACTGCCGGGTCAATGGTCTTGAATTTCGCGAAGGCCTGGAGCAGCTGGCTCATGAGGCTGGGGTTTCTTTAGACCACAGGCAAGCGTCTCCTGAAGAAGAGCAGGAACGTAAATTCAGGTTGCAATGTTATGAAATGTATACCGCTGCCATGCAGCATTTTATGCGGAACCTAGCAGGTGCCTCAGGAGAAGAGTGTCGTGAATACCTGAAGCAGCGGGCTTTGTCTCCTCAGATTATCAAGGCGTTTGAGTTGGGGTGGAGCAGGCGTGAGTGGACTGCCTTGTCTGATAATTTGCGCCAGGCTGGCTATGCATCCAGGCTGGCAGTTCGCGCTGGCCTGTTGGCTGCCAATACTTCGGGCAAGGTGTACGATCGTTTTCGTGGGCGTGTGATTTTTCCCATAAAAAATCTTTCGGGAAAAATTATTGCTTTTGGCGGTAGAATAATTAGCTCTGAAGATCAGGCAAAATATATCAACAGTAGCGATAGCCTTATTTACAAAAAAGGCGAACACCTGTACGGGCTGTACCAAGCACGTCGGACTATTTCGCAAAGTAAAAAGGCGTTGCTGACTGAAGGGTATATGGACGTTCTGGCGTTGCATCAGTTTGGCTACACCAATGCATGCGGTGTATTGGGGACTGCTTTGACTGACGCACAGGTGAAGCGCTTGGGCGGTTTTTGTTCGCATGTAGATCTTGTCTTTGACGGTGATGCTCCGGGTAGAAAAGCGGCATTGCGCGGATGTGAGATGCTTTTGGCCAAGGGAATGAGCTGTCGTGTGGTACTTATGCCCGAGGGAGAAGATATAGATAGTTTGTTGCACGACGGTGGTAGCCAGGCTTTTGATCAGTTGCTGGAGGGAGCTCCTGACGGTTTGGCATATTGTATTCAAACGTTGCAGGCCTCTTTTTCTCCACGAGAAATTTTGGACTGGACTGCCACATTTTTGCGAAGTCTTGACCGTGCTGAGTTGGCAAGCTTTTATATTACTCGCCTAGCAGGAGGACTTGGACTACAGGAGGCAGAGCTACGAGCGGGGGTAGCGCTACCAAAAACAGCTGTTCGCGTGCAGGATGGCCGGAACCCGACCAAAACTTGCGGTAGGGAGCAGAGGCTTGAACTGTATGTGATGGAATTTCTTGTACGGTTTCCGCATCATATTGACGCGGTGCGAGCTCGAGGAGCAGAAGAGGTGCTTGTTTCAGAATGGGCACGAGATATGTGGAACAAGTTGTTGCAATTTGGTGAAGATGGCGCTCCTGGCCATTTTTCTAAAGAGCAAAAAGCTTTTTGGATACGTTGCAGGCTTGTCAGCCCCATACCTGCTGAAAATGAGCAACAAGAACTTATGGATTTGTACGACAAGTTGGCTTTGCTTACTCAGAAAGAACAAAACAAAATGATGCTAACGGCTCTAAAACAATTGACTAGAGACGCCAATTCTGAAGCGGGTTTTGAACTGCTTCGAGCCATGAAAGACAATCTGGAGAGATCTGATGGGGAACATTAAGGAAATCCAGCAAATTAAAACCTTGATTGCTAAGGGCAAACTTGCAGGCTTTCTCACCTTTGATGAGGTGAATAAAGCCTTGCCCGCAGAGGTTAATACCCCGGAACTGGTAGAAGAGGTTATCGGAATTTTTGACCAGCTTGAGATTGCCATTGTTGATTCTGAAAAAGACGGCAAAAAAATCACTGTTTCGCCTGCAGAGTCGGAAGATAGTGCTGAGGGCGGTATTGATCTAGCAGATGAGGAAGACCCTGTAGAGTATTCCTCACGTAGTACGGACCCTGTACGTATGTACTTGCGTGAGATGGGTGCGGTACCTTTGCTTGATCGTGGTGGTGAGGTAAACATTGCCAAAAAAATTGAGACAGGCGAACGTGACGTTTTATAT
>CAZQKM010000027.1:0-33060 GCA_964593925.1 uncultured Desulfovibrionaceae bacterium
TCTTTTCGCAGCCGACCTGTTCCGCATGTATACGCGCCATGCAGAAGACGCCGGCTGGCGGGTAGAGCTTTTGAGCAGTTCGGAAAGTGCCTCTGGCGGTTATAAGGAAGTCATCGCGCTGATCTCTGGCAGCAATGTCTATAGCCGCATGAAATTTGAATCAGGTACCCACCGCGTGCAGCGCGTGCCTGCCACGGAAGCCCAAGGTCGTATCCATACCTCGGCCGCAACGGTGGCCATCATGCCCGAGGCTGATGAGGTGGAGTTGGACATGAAGCCCGAAGATTTACGGTTTGACGTATATCGTTCTTCCGGCCCTGGTGGCCAATCCGTCAACACCACGGATTCGGCTGTCCGCGTTACACACATCCCCACAGGTATCACCGTGGCATGCCAAGATGAAAAATCACAACACAAAAACAAGGCCAAGGCACTCAAAATTCTTGCCTCTCGCCTGCTGCAAGCCCAAGAAGACAAACACCACGCAGAGCTTGCCGAACAGCGTCGCAGCCAAGTGGGGTCCGGAGATCGTTCAGAGCGTATCCGTACGTACAATTACCCGCAGGGACGCGTAACCGATCATCGCATCAACCTGACCCTCTACAAACTGGATGCCTTTATGGAAGGCCAGATCACCGAGATGGTAGAAGCGCTTATCACCCATACACAGACAGAAGCGCTCAAGGCACAAGCCGATATCCACTGATGCCAGCGCTCGTGCCGGTGCCCCCCGCCATTCACAGTGCTGTTAACAGCTTTGCGTCGCAGCTTGCCCAAACGGCAGTAGATTCCCCCAGGTTATCTGCTGAGGTTCTACTTGCACATGTATTGGGTGTTGACCGCCTGCGCCTGCTTGTGGACAGGAATATGCTACTGACACCAGAGCAATACGCACAAGCCCATGCCCTTGTTCTGCGTCGCGCACAGGGGGAACCTGTGGCCTACCTCACAGGCAACCGGGAATTTTATGGCCGCGCTTTTGCCGTCACCCCAGACACGCTCATTCCTCGCCCCGAGACCGAATTGCTCATAGACACTGCCTGCAAAGAGCACTCTGCGCAGCCAAGCTCTCTGCCATTGTATTTTGCCGATCTGGGAACCGGAAGCGGCTGCATTGCGGTGACCATGGCCGCAGAACACGCCCACGCACACGGAGTGGCTGTGGACATCAACGCAAAAGCTCTATCCGTAGCACGTACCAATGCGCACACCCACGGAGTTGCACAACGGCTTACCTTTCTCCAGGCCGACTTTTCCACGCACATCTTCGCCCCTGCCTCGTTCCACATGATACTGGCCAATCCTCCATACGTGAGCGCTCTTGAATATGACACGCTGGACCACGAAGTCCGCAACTACGAGCCCAAAATAGCCCTTGTTCCCCGAGCCGCCCACGCCTCAGGCCTAGAAGATGCCTGCCAAATACTTGATCTGGCCTCTACATGGCTTAAACCGGGTGGGCTCCTGCTGATGGAGATAGGCTGCCACCAGGGAAAAGCCCTGCTGGATGCCGTAAAAAGCCGCTCCTCCCACTGGGATACGGCCCGGATCATCCCCGACCTGGCCCGTCGGGATAGGGTGCTTCATGCCCGCTGCTCCACATGATGCACAAAACACACACTGTGTAAAAAACACACATGCAACTGGCAGTCTCCAACAAAAAATACCATGTTTTAACAGCTACTTATAAATACAACACTGTTGGCACATTTTTTGCTATTTGCGTGGTTTAGACGGAGGCTTCATGAAGCAGACTACCATCAAAAAAGTAATAGAATGTTCCGGCGTTGGCCTGCATAGCGGCAAAGTTGTAAAGCTCACCTTGCGTCCCGCAGCAGAAGACACCGGTATCGTCTTTCATATCCACGGTAAAAACGGCGTGCAACAGCTTGCCCCCCGCCCTGACGATGTCATCGCCACCGGCCTTGCCACAACGTTGGGATTGGATGAAGCCAGAGTCTCCACCGTTGAGCATCTGCTGGCTGCCATCCGGGGCATGCAAATCGACAATATCCAAATAGAAATCCGCGGCAACGAAGTCCCCATTATGGACGGCAGCGCTGCCTCTTTTGTCTTTTTATTAAAAAATGCAGGCATTGTCCGCCAGCACAAACCCCGCACCGTCTACCGCATCTGCAAGCCGGTGACCTATGAGCAGGACGGCAAGTGGATCAAGGCATCTCCTTGCGATACCCTGCACATCGACTACACCATCGACTTTGCCCACCCAGTCATTGGCAAACAAAGGATGCACCTGGAGATAACGCCAGAATCGTTCTCCACGACGCTGGCAAAGGCCCGCACTTTTGGCTTTTTACGCGAGGTGGAATACCTGCACAGCAACGGCCAGGCCTTGGGGGGCTCGCTAGATAACGCCATTGTGCTGGATGACTACAAAGTGATTAACCAGGACGGCCTGCGATTTGACAACGAATTTGTCCGCCATAAAATATTGGACTTTATTGGCGATATGGCACTATTGGAAGCACCCCTGCAAGGCAGCTTTCAAGTGCATTGCTCCGGCCATGCCCTGAACAACGGCTTCTTGCGCACCATCAGTGCAGATGACTCCCCATACCTGGAAAAAATTTGCCTGGCCGAGGCCCCCGAGGCGGCCCGCACGCCCACCCGAGTGGTGATGGGCGCACCCGCAGCAGCCTGACGAGCCGGTCACTTTATATGCGTGGCAAAAGCCGCCCCACCATGGAGCGGCTTTTGTTATTTGAAAAGTACGCCATACACGGCAGGCTTACTTTTTTTCATCACACTCACATTTTTTGCTTGCGTTTTATGCAAGGTCCGTATAGATCTCACCTTTGTTGCTGGCGTAGCTCAACTGGCAGAGCAGCTGATTTGTAATCAGCCGGTTGCGGGTTCGAGTCCCATCGCCAGCTCCATTTCGTGGAGGGGTTCCCGAGTGGCCAAAGGGAACAGACTGTAAATCTGTCGTCGGAAGACTTCGGAGGTTCAAATCCTCCCCCCTCCACCATGTTAGTGATTACGCTGTAGGAGACGCAAGTCGGAGAACTACGGCACAATAGCGGGAATAGCTCAATTGGCTAGAGCATCAGCCTTCCAAGCTGAGGGTTGCGAGTTCGAGTCTCGTTTCCCGCTCCACCCCGCCAGAGTTCTCCCTTCAAGCCATTAAACCGGCCCACGTAGCTCAGTAGGTAGAGCGCGTCCTTGGTAAGGACGAGGTCAGCAGTTCAATTCTGCTCGTGGGCTCCATATTTTTTTGTTTATCCAAAAAAATGCCAGGGAGAATTACTCATGGGTAAAGAAAAATTTGAACGCACAAAGCCGCATGTAAACATCGGCACCATTGGTCACATTGACCACGGTAAAACAACTTTGACCGCAGCCATTACGAAAGTTGCCAGTATGGCCATGGGTAGTAAGGCTGTTGCGTTTGATGAAATCGACAAAGCTCCGGAAGAAAAAGAGCGCGGTATCACCATTGCCACGGCTCACGTCGAATACGAGACCCCCAATCGTCACTATGCACACGTGGACTGCCCCGGTCACGCCGACTACATCAAAAACATGATCACCGGTGCTGCCCAGATGGATGGCGCTATCATTGTTGTAGCCGCAACTGATGGCCCCATGCCTCAGACTCGTGAGCATATCCTGCTTGCCCGTCAGGTGGGTGTGCCCAGCCTTGTGGTGTTCCTCAACAAATGCGACATGGTGGACGACGAAGAGCTGCTTGAACTCGTTGAGCTTGAAGTACGCGAACTGCTTTCCAGCTATGGTTTCCCCGGCGACGATACCCCGGTAATCCGTGGCTCCGCGTTGAAAGCACTGGAATCCGACTCTGCTGATACCGACGCTGCAAAGTCCGTTCTTGAGTTGCTTAGTGCTTGTGACACCTTCATCCCCGAGCCTGAGCGCGACACTGAAAAGCCCTTCCTCATGCCCATTGAAGATGTGTTCTCCATCTCTGGCCGTGGAACAGTTGTCACCGGCCGTATTGAGCGTGGTGTCATCAAAGTTGGTGAGCAGGTTGAGATTGTTGGTATCCGTGACACCCAGACCACTACCTGCACAGGTGTGGAAATGTTTAAGAAGCAGCTGGATCAGGGTGAAGCTGGCGACAACGCCGGCGTGCTGCTGCGCGGTGTAAAGCGTGACGAAGTTGAGCGCGGCCAGGTTTTGGCAGCTCCCAAAAGCATTACGCCTCACCGGAAGTTCAAAGCTGAAGTATACGTACTGTCCAAGGAAGAAGGCGGCCGTCATACGCCCTTCTTCTCCGGCTATCGTCCCCAGTTCTACTTCCGTACCACTGATATCACCGGTATCATTGGTCTGGAAGAAGGCGTGGAAATGGTCATGCCCGGTGACAGTGCCACCTTTATTGTGGAACTCATCCACCCCGTAGCCATGGAACAAGGTCTGCGCTTTGCCATTCGCGAAGGTGGCCGTACAGTTGGCGCCGGTGTTGTTTCTGAAATTCTGGAGTAATCTACCATGCGCGTTAATATTCAGCTTGCCTGCACCGAATGCAAGCGGCGCAATTACGCGACCAATAAAAACAAGAAGAATACTACCGGCCGTCTTGAGATAAAAAAGTATTGTCCCTGGGACAAGAAACATACAATTCATCGCGAGACAAAATAGGTAGTTTAATAACGCAGGGCAGTAGCTCCAACGGCTAGAGCGGCGGTCTCCAAAACCGCATGTTGGGGGTTCGAATCCCTCCTGCCCTGCCATTTTCTTCTTGAGTTAGAGGCGATTCATGGCGAAAAAATATCCTAAAGCTGACAAAGCTAGCGCCAGCGCCGCTAACACCGGTGTGGCCAGTAAATTCGTTCAGCTCAAAGCATTCCTGGAAGAATCCAGAGCCGAAATACGCAAGGTGACATGGCCGACCCGCAAGGAAACCACGGCAACCAGTATTGCCGTGCTCGTGCTTGTCTTTGTGATGTCTCTGTTTTTGGGAATCGTGGATTTGGGCCTGACAAAACTCGTGGGCTATATTCTTTACTAGCGGGAGGCTTTGATGTCCGAACCGATTACTCCTCAGGGTAGGGCCCGCTGGTATATTGTTCACACCTATTCCGGCTTTGAACACCGTGTCGAGCAAACGATCAGACAGATGATCCGCACCGGCGAAGCACAGGACCTCATAGAAGAAGTCGTACTGCCCACAGAACGGGTTGTTGAGCTGGTAAAGGGCGAAAAACGCACCTCTACCCGCAAATTCTACCCGGGGTATATCATGGTCAAAATGATCATGACGGATTTTTCGTGGCACCTTGTGCAAAACATCAACCGCGTGACCGGGTTTGTCGGCGGCAAAAACCACCCTACCCCCATGCGTGACAGCGAAGCCGAGCGGATTCTGTCCATGATGGAATCCCGCCAGGAGCAGCCGCGTCCCAAGTTCAATTTTGAACGGGGAGACGAAGTCCGCGTTATTGACGGGCCATTCGGCGGTTTTAACGGCATTGTGGAAGACGTTAATTACGACAAGGGCAAACTGAGGGTGTCCGTATCCATCTTCGGTCGCCAAACCCCTGTTGAACTGGACTTTGTGCAGGTCAACAAAGGGTAGTGATAGTGATGCGATACACCGCCATCAAAAGCGGTGTTCACCATAGAGGTTACAACAATGGCTAAAAAAGAAATAGCAAAGATCAAGCTCCAGATTCAGGCAGGCGCGGCCAACCCTTCGCCCCCTGTGGGCCCGGCTCTGGGCCAGCATGGCCTGAATATCATGGAGTTCTGTAAGGCGTTCAACGCACGCACGCAAGACCAGAAAGGCCTGGTGATCCCCGTGGTCATCACGGCGTATGCTGATCGTTCCTTTACATTCATAACAAAAACTCCCCCTGCTTCAGTGCTGTTGGTGAAAGCTGCCAAGGCAGCCAAAGGGTCAGGCGAACCCAACAAGATCAAAGTCGGCAGCGTTACCATGCAGCAGGTGGAAGAAATAGCTCAGCTGAAAATGCCGGATCTTTCCGCCAAGGATCTTGCCGGCGCCGTGCAAACTATTGCAGGTACCGCACGTAGCATGGGTATTGATATTAAGTAGCATCCATAATCAACATTACTGCCGCCTGCCGGTGACTTCCGGCTCTACTTTCCAGTGTTCAGGCGGCAGGAGATTATAACAAGAGGTGGGTTTACCATGCCCAAACATGGAAAAAAATACCGCAAGGCAATGGAGAATCAGGACATCACTGTCCGCCACTCCGTAGAGGACGCGGTGAACAAGTCCCTCGATGCCTCATTTGCCAAATTTGACGAAACCGTTGATGTGGCTATCTGTCTTGGCGTTGACCCCAAGTATTCCGATCAGATGGTCCGCGGTGCAGTTACACTGCCCCACGGGCTGGGAAAAACAGTCCGGGTTGCGGTTTTCTGCAAAGGCGAAAAGCAGGCAGAAGCCCGCGAGGCTGGTGCTGACATCGTAGGCGCCGAAGAGCTTGTGGAGCAGGTCAAAGGCGGCATGCTGGATTTTGACAGTGCCATTGCCACTCCTGACGTCATGGCCCTTGTGGGGCAGATCGGACGTGTGCTTGGCCCCCGTGGTCTGATGCCCAATGCAAAGACCGGCACTGTTACCTTTGAAGTAGGTAAAGCTGTCTCTGAGGTAAAAGCAGGCCGCGTGGAATTCAAAGTGGATAAGGCCGGCGTGCTCCATGCCCCCTTGGGTAAAAAATCCTTTGGCTCTGAAAAAATTCTGGGCAATCTCAAGGCACTGCTTGATATTGTACAGCGCCTCAAGCCTTCATCTGCAAAAGGCGCCTATATGAGAACCATGTCGGTGTCAACCACCATGGGCCCGGGTTTCAAGGTCGAACCCGCAGATATCAGACGCTTCCTTGAGGGGTAACCCCTCAAGAAAAAACATATATCCTGTTTTTTCACCCAAAGGGTTGACTGAACAGTATTGGCAATTGGACAGGAAATTCGAGTCGAAGAAAGCAGGTGGAAGAGTCTTCCATAAATCCTGCCGAGACATCTCCTTCACTCGGCATTTCCACCAGGTACCCTTAGCACTAAGGAGATTCCATGAATCGGTCGGAAAAAGCCGCGATTATTGAACAGCTCAAGGCAAAGGCTGAAGCTGCCCCCATCGCGGTTGTGACTGACTTCAAAGGAATGCCGGTGGAAGAGCTGACCCGTCTCAGAGTTAAGCTGCGCGAAAGCGGCGCCGACTACACAGTAGTCAAAAATACTCTGGCGCGGATCGCCCTTTCCGACGGCGCACACGACGTTCTCAAAAACCATTTTACAGAGAACTGCGGCGTGGCCTTTGGGTCGGAAGATCCCGTGGCCGTGGCTAAGGCGCTCGTTGAATTTCGCAAGGGCAGCAAGTTGTTTGCCATTCGTTTTGGTAGCCTTGAGGGGCAATTCCTGAGCGATGCACAGCTTGAAGCACTTGCGAAACTGCCCGGCAAGCAAGAGCTGCTTGCCAAGACCCTGGGCACAATGAACGCTGTTCCCACAAACTTTGTTTGCCTTTTTGCAAACCTTTTGCGCAACTTTCTATATGCGCTCAAGGCCATTCAAGATCAAAAAGAAGCAGCGTAGCTTAAAGACATTTTTTCATAATTTCAGGAGAAATCTATGTCCGCCATTACTAAAGAGCAAGTTGTTGAATTTATATCCAATATGACCGTTCTCGAACTTTCCAAGTTCATCAAGGAACTGGAAGAAAAGTTCGGTGTGTCCGCAGCCGCCCCTGTGGCTGCAATGGCTGTTGCCCCCGCTGACGGCGGAGCTGGCGCTGCTGCAGAAGAAGAAAAGACCGAGTTTGACGTCATCCTCAAAAGCCCCGGTGCCAACAAAATTGCTGTCATCAAGGTTGTGCGCGCGTTGACTGGCCTTGGCTTGAAAGAAGCCAAAGAAAAGGTTGACTCCACTCCTTCTGCCCTGAAAGAAGCCGTAGCCAAAGACGAAGCAGAAGAAGCAGCAAAGCAGCTTAAAGAAGCTGGCGCTGAAGTAGAAGTGAAGTAACAAGAGAACTATCGCCCCTGAGGCGGTTACAGGCGCGGGCGTATTGGCGTCCGCGCCTCTTCTGCATTTCAGCTATGGAACGAACTTGGAGCACAAGGTTGCGTTCTTGTAGAAATCAGGCTATGGTATAAAATTGGCGTTTTGATTCCAATATTCTGTACAAGCACCTTTGTATCGGGCGGTACGTTGCTTTCCAGACAGGTATATACAATTCCCCGAATTCATGATGTTTTTGGTGACAACTCCTCTATGGGAGTCGTCAACTCTTCTTTTGCGCTCGGCGATTTTTCTGATCGTTCTTCCTGCTATGACGTGCAGACGAGGGTGCTTTTGCACCCTGTTTGGACTTTAGGCCATCTGATTGACGAACAGATATGTCGCGAGCCATTTTCCATTCGCGCACCGAACTCTCCGGACCTGCCTGGTGTCCCGTTTACACGCCGCGCAGATTGCCGCTTCCGGAAAAATGTCTCATTTCTGAGGTGAAACAATGGGCCAGCTTACAAAAAAATTTGGCAAGATCGAGGTCTCGCTCCCAATTCCGCACCTGCTCAACCTGCAAGTGGATTCGTATAAACAGTTCATGCAGGAAGATGCAGCGACCTTTTATCCTGACAGGGGGCTTGAAGGTGTATTCCGCTCTGTATTTCCCATAGAGGATTTTAACAAAACCGCGAGCCTTGAATACGTCAACTATGAAATAGGTGATCCCAAATATGATCAGGCCGAATGTATTTCAAAGGGCCTGACGTATGAAGCGCCCATTCGCATCAAGGTTCGCCTTGTGGTGTACGACGTGGACGAAGACTCTGAAAATCGTACCATCCGCGACATCAAAGAGCAGGATATCTATTTTGGCACGCTGCCTCTGATGACGGAAAAAGGCACCTTTATCATCAACGGTACTGAACGTGTCATTGTCAACCAGCTGCAACGTTCGCCTGGTATTATCTTTGAGCACGATTCCGGCAAGACCCACTCCAGCCGTAAAGTGTTGTATAGTTGCCGCATAATTCCCATGCGGGGCTCCTGGCTTGATTTTGATTATGACCACAAAGATATTCTCTATGTGCGTATTGATCGTCGTCGCAAGATGCCAGCGACCATTCTCTTCAGAGCCATGGGCATGAGCAATGTGGAAATTCTGGAATATTTTTACAAGAAAGAGCACTATACGCTTGAGGCAGACGGCCGGCTCTTATGGGACCTGGATAAGGACCTGTACCGTAAGGATGTTGCGCTCACCGACATCACAGATGCCCAGGGCAAAGTCATTGTCAAGGCAGGCAAGCCCTATACCAAGCGGGCATGGCGCCTCATGCTCGAGGCTGGCCTTACTGCTTTAGAGGTTGCGTCTGACAGTGTTGTGGGCATGTTTCTTGCCAGCGACATCGTGGACGAGGCCACCGGAGAAATCCTGGCAGAGGCTGCGGACGAAATCACCACTGATCTTCTTGAACAGTTGCGTCAGTGCAATATCAAGCGTTTTGTAGTATTGCATACCAAAGGTTCAGATACCTCGTCATCCATTCGCGACACCCTGTTGCTTGACAAGACCACGGACCAGGAACAGGCTCGTGTGGAGATATACCGCAGACTACGTCCCAGCTCGCCGCCCACCCCGGAAATTGCCAGCACATTTTTTGAAAATTTGTTCCGCAATGCCGACTATTATGACCTGTCTCCGGTGGGTCGTTACAAGCTGAATCAGCGCCTGGAGCTTGATCCTACCCAAGAGCTGCGTACCCTCACAGATGAAGATATCCTCATTGCCATCAAGGTGCTGAACCACCTCAAAGACTCCCATGGCCCTGCGGATGATATTGACCATCTCGGCAATCGCCGGGTGCGCCCTGTGGGCGAACTGGTGGAAAATCAGTACCGCATAGGCCTTGTACGCATGGAACGCGCCATAAAAGAGCGCATGAGTCTGCAAGAAGTGTCCACCCTGATGCCCCATGACCTGATCAACCCCAAACCCGTGCAGGCTGTCCTTAAAGAATTCTTTGGCACCTCGCAGCTTTCGCAGTTCATGGACCAAACCAACGCCCTTTCCGAGGTCACTCACAAGCGCCGTCTCTCTGCCCTTGGCCCCGGTGGCCTTACCCGCGAGAGGGCCGGTTTTGAAGTGCGTGACGTGCATACCTCGCACTATGGCCGCATCTGCCCCATTGAAACGCCGGAAGGCCCAAACATCGGCCTGATCGTTTCGCTGACAACCTATGCCAAGGTCAACAGTTTCGGCTTTATCGAGACTCCTTATCGCATGGTGCGTGATGGGCAGGTGACAGACGACATCAAATACCTTGACGCCTCTAGTGAACATGCTGAAATTGTCGCGCAGGCCAATGCCCGTCTGGACGGTGAGCACCGTTTCATCGACGAATTTGTTACAACCCGGATGCGGGGCGATGTGCTCATGTCCCCGCGTGAAGACGTCACGCTCATGGATATTTCGCCCAGCCAGATGGTTTCCATCTCCGCTGCGTTGATTCCTTTTCTTGAGCATGATGACGCAAACCGTGCACTTATGGGTTCAAACATGCAGCGGCAAGCCGTGCCACTTTTGCGAAGCACCATGCCCATCGTGGGCACCGGAATGGAAGCAGATGTGGCACGAGATTCTGGGGCATGCATCATTGCCGAGGCAGATGGCATAGTCCGTTATGCAGATGCTGATCGGATCGTGGTCTCATATGAAGGCGCCATCTACCCAAATACCGGCGGTGTTTGTTCCTATAACTTGCAAAAATACCATAAATCCAACCAAAACTCGTGTTTTGGCCAAAAGCCACGGGTAACTCGGGGCCAGATACTGAAAAAAGGCGACATCATCGCAGATGGCCCAGGCATTGAAGATGGCGAGCTGGCTTTGGGCAAAAACCTTGTGGTAGCCTTCATGCCTTGGTGTGGATATAACTTTGAGGACTCCATCCTGATCTCCGAGCGGTGTGTCAAGGAAGACGTCTTCACCTCTGTCCACATTGAAGAGTTTGAAATTGTTGCCCGCGATACCAAGCTTGGCCCCGAAGAAATCACCCGCGATATTCCCAACGTGGGCGAAGATATGCTGCGTAACCTTGATGGTAGCGGTATCATCCGCATCGGTGCCAATGTAAAGCCTGATGATATCCTCGTCGGCAAAATCACCCCCAAGGGTGAAACCCAGCTGACACCGGAAGAAAAGCTGCTAAGGGCCATCTTTGGTGAAAAAGCCCGAGATGTTAAAAACACTTCATTGAAGGTTCCCCCGGGAATTGAAGGTACCGTCATCGACGTTAAGCTCTTTAATCGCCGGTCCGGCGAAAAAGATGAACGTACGCGTAACATCGAAGACTACGAACTGGCACGCATGGACCAAAAAGAAAAAGATCATGTCCGTGCCCTGACGGAAAGCACGCGCGAACAGCTGCTCAACGTTGTCGTTGGCAAACAGCTTGCTTACGGACTCACCGGGCAGAAAAAAGGTGACGTCATTGCCGAACCCGGGCAGACCGTTACCGCAGCCATGCTCGAAAAGCTGCCCCTGAAGAAGCTTGCAGGGCTGTTCAAGAGTAAAGATACCAATGCGGCTGTACAGCAGGCTCTGGAAGCATACGACCACCAAATCGAATTCCTCCATGCCATGTACGAGTCCAAGCGCGAAAAAGTGACCGAGGGCGATGATCTGCCTCCAGGCGTGATCAAAATGGCCAAAGTGTATATCGCGGTGAAGCGTAAGCTCAACGTGGGAGACAAAATGGCTGGTCGCCACGGAAACAAGGGTGTTGTCTCTTGTATTCTGCCAGAAGAAGACATGCCATTTTTTGCTGACGGGCGTCCCGTTGACATTGTGCTCAACCCGCTTGGCGTGCCTTCTCGTATGAATATTGGTCAGATCATGGAAACGCATCTTGGCTGGGCAGCCAAAGAAATGGGCCGTAGCCTTGCCATGCTGCTTGAAAGCCGCACTCCGCTGCAAGCCGTCCGCGAGCAGGTAAAAAGCGTTTTTGCCTCTGAGACTGTTGCCACACAGGTGGACAACATGGACGATGACACTTTCAGTCGCGCCGTACGCAAACTGCGCGGGGGCATTGTCACCAAGACCCCGGTCTTTGACGGCGCCAGTGAAGAGGAAATATGGGACTGGATGGGACAGGCCGGTCTTGCCAATGACGGTAAAACAGAACTGTTTGACGGTCGTACCGGCGAGCGCTTCCATAACCGTGTCACCACAGGTGTCATGTATATCCTCAAGCTGCACCACTTGGTGGATGAAAAAATCCATGCCCGCTCCACTGGTCCCTACTCACTTGTCACCCAGCAGCCTTTGGGCGGTAAGGCGCAGTTCGGCGGCCAGAGACTGGGTGAGATGGAAGTCTGGGCGCTTGAGGCATATGGTGCAGCCTATCTGTTGCAGGAATTCCTCACGGTCAAGTCGGATGACGTGACTGGCCGTGTAAAAATGTACGAAAAGGTTGTCAAAGGAGAAAACTTCCTTGAAGCGGGTCTGCCCGAATCCTTCAACGTACTTGTCAAAGAACTCATGTCTCTTGGACTTGATGTAACCTTGCATCAGGAAGAGGACAAAAAACGCACCAAGCGTTCAGGATACATGACATTCGGCGACGGAAGTGCCTACTAAGATAACGGTATGGGGCGGCTCTTTAGGCCGTCCCTTCTGAAATAGAACTTGCATCGCGCGCAGCGCGACTAGAAACCCGCTGCAATTCAACTTTGGTGGGGTAGTACCATGACTTTAGACGATCTGTTCACCATGCGCGGCACTGCTGCAGGCCAGACAAATATCCGCAATCTGAAGGCAATGCAAATTTCCATTGCCGCGCCGGAAAGTATCCGCGAATGGTCCTATGGCGAAGTAAAAAAGCCGGAAACCATTAACTATCGCACATTCAAGCCTGAAAGAGACGGTCTTTTTTGTGCAAAAATCTTTGGCCCGGTAAAAGATTACGAATGTAACTGCGGTAAATACAAACGCATGAAGCACCGCGGTATTGTATGTGAAAAGTGCGGAGTCGAGGTCATTGCCTCAAAGGTCCGCCGCGAGCGCATGGGGCATATTGAGCTGGCCGCTCCTGTCGCACACATCTGGTTCCTAAAAACATTGCCTTCCAAGATTGGTACCTTGCTGGACATGACCATGGCTGATCTTGAAAAGGTACTGTACTTTGACTCATATATTGTACTTGACCCAGGTTCGACCAATCTTGCCAAGCTTCAGGTCATCTCTGAAGACCAGTACCTCCAGGTCATCGACCACTATGGCGAGGAAGCCCTGGAAGTAAGCATGGGGGCCGAGGCCGTACGTGCTTTATTGGAAGAACTCAACCTTGATACCTTGCGCACCGAATTGCGCGAAGAGTCGCAAAGTACCCGCTCGCAGACAAAAAAGAAAAAGCTGACAAAACGGCTTAAAATTGTCGAAGCGCTACTTGAATCAAACAACAAACCCGAGTGGATGGTACTGGAAGTCATTCCGGTCATTCCCCCGGAGTTGCGCCCCCTGGTGCCCCTGGATGGCGGACGCTTTGCCACCTCTGACCTGAACGATTTGTATCGACGCGTCATCAATCGTAACAACCGCCTCAAAAGACTCATGGAATTGGGTGCGCCTGATATCATCATCCGCAACGAAAAACGCATGTTGCAGGAATCTGTGGACGCGCTTTTTGACAACGGTCGCCGTGGCCGGGCCATTGCCGGCACCAATGGGCGTCCGCTCAAGTCGCTTTCTGACATGATCAAAGGCAAGCAGGGACGTTTCCGTCAAAACCTGCTGGGCAAACGCGTGGACTACTCCGGCCGCTCGGTCATTGTTGTCGGCCCCAAGCTCAAGCTGCACCAATGTGGACTACCTAAAAAAATGGCTCTTGAGCTGTTCAAGCCGTTCATCTACTCCAAGCTGGAAGAGAGAGGGCTTGCTTCCACTATTAAATCCGCAAAAAAAATGGTGGAACGCGAAGAACTGGTTGTGTGGGATATCCTGGAAGAAGTGGTACGCGAATATCCGATTTTGCTAAACCGTGCCCCCACGCTGCACCGCCTTGGTATCCAGGCTTTTGAGCCTCTGCTGGTAGAAGGCAAGGCCATTCAGCTCCACCCACTGGTCTGCGCTGCGTATAACGCAGACTTTGACGGTGACCAGATGGCCGTGCACGTGCCTCTTTCGGTGGAAGCGCAAATCGAGTGCCGGGTGCTCATGATGTCTACCAACAACATCTTGTCTCCGGCCAACGGCGCACCTGTCATTGTTCCCTCCCAGGATATTGTGCTTGGGCTTTATTATATGACGGTGGAGCGTTCCTTTGAAAAAGGTGAGGGAATGGCATTTTGCGCCCCCTGGGAAGTTATTGCCGCATATGATGCGGATAGCATTTCTCTGCATGCCCGTATCAAAGTCCGCATGGCGGATGGGCAACTGCTGCACACCACTCCTGGCCGTATTCTCGTGGGAGAAGCCTTGCCCAAGGGTGTACCCTTTGAGCTGGTCAATACGGTGCTTACCAAAAAGAACATCGCGCGTCTGGTCGGCAGTGCTTACCGTAGCGCGGGCACCAAGGCCACGGTCATTCTCTGCGACCGTCTCAAGGATATCGGGTATGAGTTTGCCACCCGCGCCGGTGTGACCATCGGTGTCAAAGACATGACCATTCCCGAAAGTAAAAAAACCATTCTTGCCACCTCACAGGGCGAAGTGGACAATATTGAACGTCAGTACCGTGACGGTATTATCACCCGCACGGAAAAATATAACAAGGTTGTGGACGTCTGGACAAAGGCCACGCAGGATATTTCACAGGAAATGATCAAAGACATTTCCTACGACACGCTGCATGACCCTAAAACCGGCAAAGAAGAACGCAACCAGAGCTTTAACCCCATATTCATGATGTCCAACTCGGGCGCGCGGGGTAACCAGGACCAGATGCGTCAGCTTGCAGGTATGCGTGGTCTCATGGCCAAGCCTTCGGGTGAAATCATCGAGACGCCCATTACCTCCTGCTTCCGCGAAGGGCTGTCTGTGTTACAGTATTTCACGTCAACCCACGGTGCGCGTAAGGGTCTTGCGGATACGGCATTAAAAACCGCAAACTCGGGGTACCTCACTCGCCGCTTGGTCGACGTTGTGCAAGATGTCATTATCAGCGAGATAGACTGCGGAACAGTGGACGGTCTTGAGGTTGGGCACCTGATCAAAGGCGGCGATATAAAGATACGTCTTGCCGAACGGGTGCTTGGGCGTGTGACGCTCTATAACGTCGTTGACCCTGAAACCAACGAAATCCTGCTGCCTGCCAGTACTCTCATCGACGAAGTCGCAGCACAAAAGCTGGATGAAGCTGGCATCAGTTCCATCCATATCCGGTCCGCGCTGACCTGTCGCTCTGACAGGGGTGTATGTACCATGTGTTACGGACGTGACCTTGCCCGTGGCCACCTGGTAAATATTGGAGAAACGGTGGGTATCATCGCTGCCCAGTCCATCGGTGAGCCCGGCACGCAGTTGACCATGCGAACCTTCCACATCGGTGGCACGGCTTCACGTGAAATCGAGCGCTCAAGTATTCAGGCCCAGCACAATGGCCGTGTTGTCATGTATCGTGTCAAAGCAGTGCGCAACCGCGAGGGGCAGCACATGGTCATGGGTAAATCCGGCCAGCTGGGCATTGTGGATGAGCAAGGGCGTGAACGCGAAAAATACATCTTGCCTTCCGGTGCAAAACTGCATGTGGAAGAAGGCCAGGAAATAAAGAAAGGCCAGATGCTGGCAGAATGGGATCCATTTAACGAGCCCTTTGTCTCTGAAATGGATGGTGTCGTCAAATTTACCGATATCATCGAAGGCAAAACCTTTCAGGAACGGGCTGACGAAGCGACCCAGATGTCTACGCAAACGATCATCGAATACCGTACGACCAACTTCCGGCCTGCGGTTGCCATCTGTGATGAAAATCTGGTCACCAAGACTCGCCCCGATTCCAATATCCCGGCCAGCTACCCCTTGCCCGTGGGCGCCATTTTAATGGTCCGTGACGGACAGCAGATCACCGCGGGCGACATCATTGCCCGTAAACCTCGGGAAAGTTCAAAAACGAAAGACATCGTCGGTGGTCTTCCCCGGGTTGCAGAGCTCTTTGAAGTCCGCAAACCCAAAGACATGGCCGTGGTGTCGCAAATTGACGGTATTGTCACCTTTGAGGGAGAGAGCAAAGGCAAACGCAAGCTTCTGGTTACCCCTGAGGCAGGCGAGGCCAGAGAATACCTCGTACCCAAAGGCAAGCACATTACCGTGACAGAAGGCGACTTTGTGGAAGCAGGCGAACTGCTGACCGAAGGGCACCCCGAGCTGCACGATATCCTGGGAGTCAAAGGCGAAAAGCATCTTGCCAACTACCTCGTGGATGAAATTCAGGATGTCTATCGCTTCCAGGGCGTGGGTATTGATGACAAGCATATTGAAGTCATCGTACGCCAGATGCTGAAAAAACTGACCGTGCTCGACCCTGGACAAACCGGCTTCCTGGCCGGTGAACAGGTAGACAAGGCTGAGTTCCGGGTAGAAAACCAAAAGGCTGAAGAAGAAGGGCGTACTCCTGCTACTGCCGAACCTCTGGTTCTCGGCATCACGCAAGCGTCGTTGACCACTTCTTCCTTTATCTCTGCGGCGTCATTCCAGGAAACAACCAAGGTACTGACCGAAGCGGCCCTGCGTGGCAAAAATGACCATCTACGCGGCCTCAAGGAAAACGTCATCGTTGGACGTCTTGTGCCCGCAGGTACAGGCTACCGCGAATATGTTCATTCGGAAATCGTTGTGCCGGAACAAAAAGAGCGCCCTGATAAATTCCTTGATGAGCTTGTGGACACACCGCAGCAAGTTGCGGAACAATAAGCGCCAGCCGAGGCTCCCGCTTGCGGGAGCCTTTTTCATTGCATATCGCGCACCTTGAGATACAGTAAAAAAGCAGGCCTCCCCGGCTTGTCAAAGGTGTTGTCTCTATGTCAAAAAATATTGGTAAACTTGTTACCACCCGTATCGCCATGTCCACACAACCCATGCGCCTGACACACTTTATGCAATATCATCGCCCTTTTATTGTGGCCCTGTGCTTTGTCTATCTCTATCTGTGTACTTCTTCCATTTGCATGGCCCAGTCCCAGGAACACCGTACCCAGGAACTACAGCTGAACGGATTCTTGCTTGATACCAAAGGCAATACGCTCATCCTGCGGTTGGACCTTGGCGTCAGTGACTTCAAGTTGCTGGAATACGAACTGCGCGAAGGGGCTGTAGTTACACTGGAAAGCAAGGTGACCCTCCGCCCTGACGCATTCTTTTCACAAAAGACATTGGCAGACCCCCAGCGCCAAATCACGTTGCGCATGGACCCGCTCACGCGTGAGTTTATCCTTACCGACGACCGCACCGTGCCCAACAAAAACAAGTCGCTCAAACAGCTTTTGGCCTCTGCCTTGTCCGATATGGTTGTTCCCCTTTGTGCCCTTGACGCCCTTGCCTATGGCAAAGACTATATCCTGACGCTGGATGTCTCTCTCCGCTATGCCGACATATCCCCCTGGCTCGCCAAAACACTGTTCTTTCTACCATGGAACATGGCCCCGCCGCTTACCTATTCCATGACCTTTACCTTTTGACAGGCATAACCATGGCTGATGAACACAATACCATACGTGTGGGCGTAGCAGGCACTCGCGAACGAAAGCGCCGCCAAAGAGAGCTGCTGTTCGCCGCCCTGGCTTTTATGGTCATTGTTGTGCTCACATGGGTCGAGCTTACCTACCTTGGTGTAGATTCTTACTTTTTTTTAGCATTATTCAATCTCAATTTCATTCTGCTGCTGGTGGTACTGTCCATTGTGGTGCGCAACGGCGTAAAATTGATTTTGGAACGCCGACGGCGCGTACTGGGGTCGCGCCTGCGGACACGATTTGTGCTGGCCTTCATGTCGTTATCCCTGTTTCCCACTGTGCTCATGTTTGTGGTCAGCGCGCGTTTTGTACAGGCATCCATGGATTACTGGTTTAAAAGCCAGGTCGAAACATCCATGGAAATGGCACTGGATGTCGGCCAGACACTGTACAACACAACCCGGGACAGGCTGCATCAACAAGGCGAGAATATCGTGGCGGAAATTGTCCAGCGACGTTTTGCATGGGGTGGCAAAAGTATGGATGCCTACCTTCAAAAAAAACAACAGGAATACAATCTATTGCTGGTCGGGGTGCTACGTACCGACAGGAATGAGCAGAACTGGCATGGCGCCGCCAGCGCCGCCACGGTCTGGGCAGAAACCAAAGCCCGCATCAACTGGGGCAGCCTGGAAGCACAACCCAGATTTTGGTCACTATTGTGGCCGGGGCAAATGTCCGACTATGCCGTAGGCGTATTACCTGTGGATGACGGTAAAACAGGATATCTTGTCCTGGTAGAAGATATCGGCCAAGGCGTCATGTTCAAACTTGACCGCGTGGTACGCGGAATGGAAGAATACAAAAAACTCAAGGTGCTTAAGCACCCCCTCAAGATCACACTATACTTCATTCTTGGTGTCCTCACGCTGCTGATCATCCTTGGAGCCATGTGGTTCGGCTTTCGGCTCTCAAAAGAGTTGGCAGCCCCCATCATGGCACTTGCAGAAGGAACCGAGCACATTGCCCGGGGAGACCTCAGCGTGCGCCTGGAAGATACCTCCAGTGATGAGCTGGGGGTTTTGGTGCAATCATTCAATCGCATGACGCAAGACCTTGAAACAAGCCGCAGGCACCTGACAGACGCCAACCTCATGCTGGCCGCACAAAATGAAGAAAAAGAACAACGTACGCGTTATATTGAAGCAGTGCTCGACAATATTGCCGCCGGGGTTGTCTCTCTTGACGCCGAAGGGCGCATCAGCACACTGAACAAAGCCGCTGGTACCATGCTTTCCGTTGAACCCCGCTCTCTGCTGGGCTCCCGCCCGGGGGATTTGCTCTCTGGAGAGCATGCGCGTATGTTTCGTGGAATGGTACGGCAATTCAAAGCTTCGCCAGAGTCCCAATGGCAACGCCAAACCATATTAAAAGCTGGTGAACATGAATGGAAGCTGCTGGTCAACGCGGTATGCCTACCCACGCCACAGGGGGAATTCAATGGGCTGGTAGCCGTATTTGAAGACATTACCGAGCTGGAAAAAATGCAACGTGTGGCGGCATGGCGTGAAGTCGCCCGACGTATAGCCCATGAAATCAAAAATCCGTTGACCCCCATCAAACTCTCTGCACAGAGGCTACAACACAAATTCGGGGCTGGCATTACTGACCCTATTTTTTCTCAATGCACCGAGCTGATTGTAGGGCAGGTGGAGCAGATCCAGCAAATGGTGCAGGAATTTTCTGTTTTTGCAAAGCTGCCCGAAGTTACCCCACGGCCCGGCACCATTCTTCCCATTGTAGAAGAGTTGGTTGCCATGTTTCGTACCAGCCATAGTGGCATAACATGGGAGCTGCAAATCATGGGCTCCATACCTCGCATGAATCTGGATAACAAAGCCATGCATCGCGCTCTGCTCAACATCATGTCCAACGCCGCTGAGGTATTGGAGGGTAAAGAAGCGGCCCATGTGGATATCACCATACAACACATCAAAACCTTGGGATTGGTAAGGCTGGATGTTATGGATAACGGGCCAGGGCTCAGCGCAGAAGAACGCTCTCGCCTTTTTGAACCCTACTTTTCGCGTAAACGTGGTGGTACCGGGCTGGGCTTGACCATTGTAAAATCCATCGTACAGGATCACCGGGGCTATATCCGAGCCGGTGTCCCCCCTGCAGGAGGGGCTGTTATCACCCTGGAGCTACCTGTCACATAATAGACACCAGACACTGTAAAATTTTTGGGAGGACACGCGCCATGAATACGGTTATACTTGGTGGAACAGGCTTCATAGGCTCTGCCCTGGCTCAACGGCTTACCGCAGACGGCTTTACCGTGACCATCCCCTCTCGTAGGCCGGAAAAGCACAGACCTGATCTTGCCTCTCCAACAGGCTCAATACACTTGCAGCCATGGGACGGAGTCCACGGCCATGCCTTGGCCCAAGTGCTTGAAAAAGCTCAATGCGATGTGCTTGTGAACCTGCTGGGCGAAAATATTGGCGCAAGTCGCTGGACACAACACCAAAAAGAACGCATCTTGCAAAGTAGGATTCGTGCTGGAAGTGCTGTAACCGAGGCTCTTGGCCTGATGCGTAAACCTCCACAGGTGTTGGTGCAGGCCTCTGCCATCGGGTACTACGGCACGGCACTGCCCCCCACAGACCCCGGGCATGCGCAGGAGGACGCTCCTCCTGGAAAAGGATTTCTAGCAGATACCACTGTCCGGTGGGAAGCCTCCACGCAGGCCGTGGACACCTTGGGAGTTCGACGTGTTGTCATTCGTACCGGTATGGTGTTGGGTGCAGGCGGGGCATTATCCAAATTTGTCACTCCGTTTCGTTTCTTCCTCGGCGGCCCACTGGGTAGCGGCAAACAGGAAATTTCATGGGTTCACATAAAAGACGAGGTGAATGCCATAGCTTACCTCATAAAAAACCACACGCTTCACGGGGCATTCAATATCACTGCACCAGAGTCTGTGACCATGAAAGAGTTTTGTGTGCTGCTGGGCCATGCCATGAACCGCCCCTGTTGGTTGCGAACCCCTAGCCCTGTACTCTCTGCCCTGCTGGGTGAAATGAGTGAAGAGTTGATTCTCAACGGCAGACGTGTTCCCCCCAGCCGCTTACAGGCGGCGGGCTACACATTTCTTTTTCCCTCACTGCAAAAGGCTCTTGCCGATATTTTTTAAAAATATGGATACAGATACTCACATAAAAGATTTGACCATTCTGCTCGTTGAAGACGAAGCGGTTGTGGCTTTTGATGTGACCCAGCGGTTGAAGATGCTGGGCTACCCTGCCCCCCATGTTGTGCCCTCCGGTGAAAAGGCCCTGGAGGTAGCGCAAGAGATCACTCCGGACATTGTTCTCATGGATATAATGCTGGCAGGCGAGCTGGATGGTATTGATACTGCCACCAAGCTGCGCGCCATGCACGATATTCCCATCATTTACCTGACTTCCTTTACTGATCCCTCTTTATTGCAACGGGCTCAACTTACCGGTCCTTTTGGATACGTACTCAAGCCTTTCAAAGACCGCGAGCTGCATATTTGCATCGAAATGGCCCTGTATAAACACGCAACAGAACGTAAACAGATAGAACGCGAACGTCTTTTTTCCACCACGTTGTGTTCTATCCGTGAAGCAGTCATTACCATCGACAAGCAGCAGCAGATTACTTTTTGCAATCCGGCAGCAGAAGAGCTGCTCAAAAAATCAGCATATAGCCTGGAAGATGCTCCGGTGGAAAAAATCCTTGCCCTGCATGTAGAGGGCGAAGACCGGCCGCTGTCTCCTGAAGAACTTGTAGAGCGTCATGCCCAGACAGCCCGCCTGGCCCTGACAGGCTCCATGTGCTGTGGCGATATCCAGTGCCCGGTGGAAATATCTGCATCGGCCATCCTTAATGAAACCGCTACCATGGGTATTGTACTTGTTCTGCGTGATCTCACAAGGCGGCGGGCTCATGAAGCACACTTGGCCAAAGTACTTGACGACTTGCAACGCGTGCTTGAACAAACGGTCATGGCCATTGCCGTTACCTTTGAAAAACGTGATCCTTACACTGCGGGGCACCAGCAACGGGTTTCCGCTCTTGCAGTGGCCATTGCCAAGCAGTTGGGCATGGACGAACATTTTTGTCAGGGCTTACGCATGGCCGGTCTGCTCCACGACATAGGCAAAATCTATGTGCCTTCAGAAATGCTCAGCAAGCCTGTCGCACTTTCCAAAATTGAACAGACCATCATGCACACACATCCGCAGGTGGGCTATGACATCCTGAAAGGCGTAGAATTTCCGTGGCCAGTGGCACAAATGGTTATCCAGCACCATGAGCGTATGGACGGAAGCGGATACCCCCAGGGCCTGTGCGGGTCCCAGATATTACTTGGCGCACGTATTCTTGCCGTGTCAGATGTGGTCGAAGCAATGGCCTCGCACCGTCCGTACCGCCCTGCTCTAGGACTGGATACTGCTTTGGAAGAAATAAAATCAGGCAAAAATACCCTCTATTGGGACGCTGCCGTGGATGCATGCCTTACTGTTTTTGTAAAAAATTTCAAATTTCCTGCGGCTCATCCAGGCATCGGCAGCCATACTGGAGAAATAAACCATGAACCCACGAGTACTCATAGTAGATGATGAAGCCGGCATCCTGTTTTCATTACGCGGCATTCTTGAAGACGAAGGCTACACCGTCATGGAAGCCGCCACAGGTGAAGAGGGGCTGAAACTCGCGGCAGAGGCTTCCCCTGACCTCATGTTTCTGGACATCTGGCTACCCGGCATGGACGGTCTTGAAGTTCTGGACGCATTACGGGCATTGGACACCTCTCCCCCGGTGATCATGATCTCGGGACACGGGAACATTGAAACTGCTGTTTCCGCAATCAAGAAGGGCGCTTATGACTTTATCGAAAAGCCGCTCTCTTTGGAAAAAGTGGTCATCACCGCCAACAAGGCCCTGGAGTATTACCAACTACGCCGCGAAAACCAGGCATTACGTTCACGACTGGATCAAAGCTCTACCGTTGTGATCACCGGCCTTTCGCCGGCAATCGTTGCACTACGTGAACAGATCACCCGCGTGGCCCCCACTGACGCATGGATACTGATCACCGGCGAAAACGGTACCGGCAAAGAGATAGCCGCCCGTTCAATCCATGCCAAGTCACGCCGTAGTGAAAAGCCTCTCGTTGCTGTCAACTGTGCTGCCATTCCCGAAGAGCTCATTGAAAGTGAGTTGTTCGGCCATGTAAAAGGAGCCTTTACCGGTGCTGATTCTGCCAAGGCAGGCAAGTTTGAAATGGCTCACCAGGGCACCCTTTTTTTAGATGAAATAGCAGACATGAGCCTGAAAACACAGGCAAAAATACTGCGTATCTTGCAGGAACAAAGTTTTGAGCGTGTGGGCGGGCACAAAACCGTACGGGTGGATGTACGCGTCATTGCTGCCACCAACAAAAGCCTGGAAGGAGAAATTGCCGCAGGGCGCTTTCGCGAAGATCTGTATTATCGCCTGCGCGTTATCCCCCTGGAAGTTCCGCCGCTACGAGAGCGCGGTGATGATATACTGCTGCTGATTGAAGAATTTCTGCATGCAATGACAGCGGAACACGGCTTTAAACCCCTGACCTTCACCCCGGATGCCAAAACGGCGCTATTGCGCTATCCTTGGCCCGGTAACGTCCGCGAGCTGAAAAACTTTGTGGAACGTATGCTCATCATGCATTCCGGCCTGACCATACAAGCAGACATGTTGCCGCCAGAATACCATGGCAGCTTTAGCCCCCTTTCGCAAAAAGACTCTGCCGGGATTCAGGGTTCTGGCCTGATCTCCAATGGTCACATGGATTTCAAAACAGCTCGAGCTGCCTTTGAGACGTGTTTTCTGGAGTCAAAAATGCAAGAATTCGGAGGCAATATCACCCGCTTGGCCGAAGCCATCGGCCTTGAACGCAGCCATTTGTCCCGCAAGCTCAAATCATATAATATTCAGACACCGGAATGACCGCGTACCAGCATATATTTATGTAACTAGCAGGAGCATTTCATGTATACACTTGTTTGCATCCGACATGGTCAAAGCCTATGGAATCAAGAAAACCGCTTCACCGGCTGGACTGACGTCGATCTTACCAAGCAAGGAGAAGCAGAAGCCCGCGAAGGGGCAAAGCTCATTCGCGAAGCAGGGCTCACTTTTGACGCCTGCCATACTTCTGTACTCAAACGTGCCATACGTACACTACACATCATACAGGAAGAGCTGGACCTGCTCTGGTTACCGGTCTACCGGCACTGGCGTTTGAACGAACGGCACTACGGTGCCCTGCAAGGGCTGGACAAGGCTGAAACGTCACAAAAATATGGTGAAGAGCAAGTATTCACCTGGCGACGGAGTTTTGATACTCCCCCCCCACCACTAGACAGCAATGACGAACGCCACCCATCACTGCAACGCCGCTATGCCGCATTGCAACCCCATGAGCTGCCCCTTGCAGAAAGCCTGCAAGATACCATTGCCAGGGTATTGCCCTACTGGCATGAAGTGCTTGTCCCTGCCATTCGCAGCGGTCAACGAGTGCTCATAGCCGCACACGGCAATAGCCTGCGTGCCCTTGTCATGCACCTGGACAATATGTCGCGAGAAGAAATCACCGATTTGAATATACCCACAGGTCTGCCACTAATATACGAGCTTGATAATAACCTTGTTCCATTACATCGATACTACCTGGGTGCCCCTGACACCGCAGCTGCCAAAGCCAAGGCTGTTGCCGAGCAGGCAAGTCTCGACAGCTCCATGAAATAACCATGCCACGTGTATCTGATAAACCGGAATCAGGCTGGCGCTGTACGCTGCACGAAATCATTTTTGAAGCAGACACACGCGCCGGACGTTTCTTTGACATTATGCTTATTTTTGCAATCCTGTTAAGTGTACTTGTTGTACTCTTTGACAGTATTGCAATGCTTCGCACACAGTTCAGCACTATTTTTTTTGTTCTGGAGTGGGCATTTACGCTGTTATTTACCATGGAATACATCCTGCGTATTATCAGCGTAAAGCATCCGTTATCATATGCATGCAGCTTTTTTGGAATAGTTGACATACTTGCAATACTCCCAACATGGGCCACACTATTTTTTCCAGGAGCCCACTACCTTACTGTAATACGGCTTTTACGTGTCTTGCGCATATTCCGAGTACTCAAGCTTACGCAATACGTTTCCGAGTCAAAGGTAATATTGTACGCACTACACAAAAGTAAACGCAAAATAATGGTCTTTCTACTCAGCGTTCTTTCCATCGTGACAATATTTGGCGCGCTTATGTATGTTGTAGAAGGAGAGTCCAATGGATTCACATCAATCCCGCGCAGCATCTATTGGGCTGTGGTCACCTTGACAACAGTAGGTTATGGGGACATCTCACCCCAGACACCACTTGGTCAGACCCTTGCCTCCTGTATCATGCTCATGGGCTACGGAATTATTGCAGTACCTACAGGCATTGTCACATCAGCATTTGTCAGACCAGCCCCGGTGAGCACACAGGCCTGCCCGGCATGTGGACGTGACGGGCACGATGTTGACGCGCGGCACTGTAAATATTGCGGCTCCCTTTTACAGTATGGAACAGCATAAACCATTGGCTAGACGATGCCACCAGACATCTGCACGGCCAGACCCGGTGCTCTCACACAAAAAAATCCTGTATCCCACGGCCTTTCCCACTCAGATATATTGACATGCCACACGGGTCCCCCATATTCTGTTCTGCAGGGGCGTTCCTTCCCATAGTTTTTTTCATCCCCGGAGAACACACTTGCCCAGTCAACCTGCTCCGCCACTAAAAATCAGGCAATACGAACAAACGATAGTGGACTACATTGTGTCACAGGGTGGTCACATTGTGGTCGCCAGTGAGGATCAAATCCTCATAGGCGTGTTACGTACCTTACTGTCCAAACATCTGAGCATCCAAAGTGATGCTCTGACCACGGTGCACAATTTCAACTACACCCTCAAAAGTATTCATGGCGCCTTTGTGCGTCGAAAAAACGTCGTACTCCTCATTGAGCGCACCATGCAGGGCAAAGAAAGCAGCCTGCTCATCCGCCAGATTAAAAACACCTTTAATAACATAAAAATTATTGTTTTGACCGGCGAAACTGAGCGCCAACGCTTGGTACTGCTGCACGAAGTGGGGGCGGACAACTTTATCAGCAAACCCATTTCAATGAACACCCTCATCGAAAAAATTGCTTTTACCATCAGATCCCACGGCAAGCTTGGCAGGCTCATTGACCAAGGCAAACTACTTGCTGACCAGGGCCAATATGAAGCAGCTCTCCAGACCGCACGCCAAATTCTGACCTTAAAGCCAGATAGCGCTCCGGGGCTCCTCATTATGGGTGAGGCATGGCAAGGGCTGGGAAATCTGGAAAAAGCGCGGCTCAGCTTTGAGCAGGCATGTGGCCCGAGCAGCTTGTACATGGACCCGTTGAAAAAACTCGCAGAGCTGCATAAAAAGTCAGGCAACCTCACAGAGCAACTGCTTTGTCTGGAGCGCCTGGACAAAATGTCACCGCTCCATGTTGAACGCAAAATCAGCATGGGTGAAATCCACATGGAGCTTGGCAATGAAGAACGCGCCCACGAACTCTTTGAGGTGGCCATACAGCAGGCCACCAAGGAAGCCATGTGCCATATTGGTGACGTAGCCCAAAAAATTGCAGGCGTTTACAGCACGCGAGACCCGTATAAGGCAGAAAAATATTATCGCCAGGCTCTGGAATCCAAAAGCGGCAACCTTGATCACACTGACATTGCGACCTTCAACAAGCTGGGCCTTGCGTTACGCCGCCAGGGAGAATGGGAAAAGGCAACCAAGGAGTACAAAAAAGCGCTGGAGATTGCCCCCGATAATGTCAACCTGCTGTATAATATGGCCATGGCATATGCAGAGGGCCTAAAATTTTCGCAAGCAGTCAATACCGTGGAACAAACTCTTCAGCAAGATCCCGAGTTCGGCTCCAATGACAAAACCCTGTCGTATAATATGGGGGTTATTTTTGCCCGCAGTAACGACTCTGCAAGAGCCAGACTGCTCTTTACCCGGGCACTTAAACTTGATCCTGACTTCAAAAAGGCGCGTACCGCGTTGGATGACCTAGAGGATTGATCACTTCCGGGATTGTCTCCTGCCATACTTTTCCATATACTAGCTGTTTATACAAATTGCGCAGAGCCATGAAGTTGCGTGCGCGTACAAAATCCATGTGCCGCATGACGGCAGTATTCCGTACCGGTTTTGCGCCGGAGCATCTTATGGGGAGGGTGTATGTCCCGTTTTACAGTTACTAAAACCATTGATCAAATCAACGAACGCATCCGCACGGGCAAGGCAGTGGTGCTCAACGCCGAAGAAATGACCGAGGCCGTGCGGCGCCTGGGCAAAGAAAAAGCTGCCCAGGAAGTTGATGTCGTCACCACGGGCACCTTCTCTCCCATGTGCTCCTCTGGCATGCTTTTTAACACCGGCCAGCCCGAAGCCCCGGCCATCAAAACATCACACGCCTGGTTAAATGACGTGCCATGCTATGCTGGTATCGCAGCTGTGGACGGATACCTTGGGGCCACAGAACCACGCGAAGACGATCCCCTGAACAAGGTATACCCCGGTCTATTCAATTACGGCGGCGGCCATGTCATCGAAGACCTGGTACGTGGCAAACCTGTGCACTTCAGGGCTACGGCATACGGCACAGACTGTTACCCGCGTCGTGAAATGGCCAGAGTCATCACCCTTGACGACCTGCCCCATGCAGAGTTGCACAACCCGCGCAACTGTTACCAAAACTATAATGCAGCCGTTAACATGGGGGATCGCCTCATCTACACTTATATGGGGCCGCTCAAACCCCATATGCGCAATATGAATTTTGCCACTGCCGGCAGGCTGTCTCCTCTGTTTAATGATCCTTACTTCAAAACCATAGGCTTTGGCACACGCATACTGCTGGCCGGCAGCACTGGCTACGTGATCGGTGCTGGGACGCAGCATAACCCCAACCCCCAGCGTAACGAGCGAGGCATCCCCCTGACGCCTTCCGGTACTATCCAAGTAAAAGCGCCGCTAAAGGGCATGAACCCTCGCTACCTGCGTGGCGTGAGTATTATCGGTTACGGCTGTTCACTCAGCGTGGGCATAGCCATTCCCATTCCCGTATTGAATGAAGAAATCGCATGGTACACCGGGGTGGATGATTGTGACATCCAGCTGCCTGTCAAAGATTACGGACACGACTATCCCAATTGTCTGCCGCGTATCCTGCAGCATGTCACGTATGAAGAACTAAAGTCAGGCTCTGTAGAGATACAGGGAAAAAAGGCGGATACAGTCCCCATGACGAGTTATCCCATATCACTTGAGATAGCCAACGAACTAAAGGCACGCATTCAAAAAGGGACATTTGAGCTGACAACTCCTGTTGCACCCATTGAATCCAACTGATGCGTCCTCTTCTGGACGATGTTCACAAGCCTTTCATCCCCTTGCAGCTTTGTTGCCAGGGGGTGGAAGGTTGTCATGAGCAGTATGGCATGGGGTGGGCAGATACAGCAGCAAACAGTGTATACACACCATACTGGGGGAGGTAGTCATAGCCTGTATGAAGAAAATATAGATTCCGCCCCCTGGATACTAGACAGCCCCCTGAACATCCGATATATATTTTGCCTGTTTATTTCTCATGAAGGAGAGTAGCCCATGGCTCATAAGAAAATAGAAAGAAAAAAAGAGTTGGATCGTAAACGTCATCGTCGTGAAAAACGCGTGAAGCAACGCATCAAGGAAGCAAAGGCCGCAGCAAAAGCCTAATGCAGAAAAACACGATACGTTTTTGCGTTCTGACATATTGTTGGTATGCGCATTCGTTGTACAGTCCCATATTTCGGCAGCGGTTCCGTGCTTGATAATGCACAAATCGCTGCTTACTTTATTTTTATTCTTTATTGTTATTGATTGTCATTAAGGAATGTCCCATGCCCATCTATGAATATAAATGTAACGACTGCCAACAGATTTTTGAAGAATGGCAGCGTACATACGATACCAGTGGAAAATGTTGCCCTGTCTGTGGGGGTAACGCCGAACACATTATTTCCAATACATCTTTTATGCTGAAGGGCAGCGGCTGGTACTCCACTGAATATGGCAACCGTGTTTCTCCGGATAAACAAGCTCCGGAAACATCCACCCCGGAGCCCTCTGCCTCACCCACGGCGCCTGCTCCGGACGCCTCGACTTCCGGGACTACCGCGACGTAACCTCGTTCGGTAGTGTTGGCAGTCACCTTCGGCTGCCTTTTTTATATCCACGTAGCCCCGCAACCCCACACAAACAACAGAGACCTCACTGATGATTGAACGGTACACCAGACCTGAAATGGGACAACTCTGGACACTGGAAAACAAATTTCGTGTCTGGCTTGAAGTGGAACTTGCTGTTTGCGAAGCCTGGAACCGCCTCGGTGTCATCAATGACGACACCATGAGCACCATTCGACGCAATGCGGGCTTTGATATATACCGTATCCTTGAGATTGAAGAGCACACCCGCCATGATGTCATTGCCTTTTTGACAGCTGTGGAAGAAAAAGTAGGCCCTGCTGCCCGCTTCATTCACCTAGGCTGCACCTCATCAGACATCGTGGACACAGCCAACGGCGTGTTGCTGGGCCGCTCCGGTGATCTGATACTCGCAGGGGTGCAGCGTTTGCTGGACACCCTGAAGGCCCTCGCCCATGATAACAAAGGCCGTCTGTGCATGGGCAGAACGCACGGCATCCATGCCGAACCGACCAGCTTCGGCTTAAAGATAGCCGGTTTTTATGCCGAGTTTGCACGGCACCATGAGCGCCTCAAAAGTGCGGTGGAATCTGTACGCGTAGGAAAAATTTCTGGAGCAGTGGGTACCTATGCCATGCTCAACCCCGAAGTGGAACAGCTTGCCTGCGATATCCTCGGGCTGCACGTTGACCCCATATCCACACAAATTATTCAACGTGACAGGCATGCACACTTTTTCACTGCACTGGCCGTGTGTGCCGGCGGCATTGAACGTCTGTGCGTTGAGTTGCGCCACCTTCAGCGTACTGAAGTGCTTGAGGCAGAAGAAGGATTTGGCAAAGGACAAAAGGGCTCCTCTGCCATGCCGCATAAAAAGAATCCCATATCTGCAGAAAACATGACCGGCCTTGCCCGTCTCATCCGTAGTAATGCCGTAGCCGCCATGGAAAACCAGGCCCTGTGGCATGAGCGCGATATTTCGCACTCATCTGTAGAGCGGGTAATCATGCCCGACTCCACCATCATGATGGACTATGTCCTGCACCGCCTATGCAACCTGTTGCAAAAACTCCGCGTTATCCCGGAAAATATGGAACGCAACCTCATGGGTTCATATGGCCTGTTCTTTTCGCAACGTGTGCTCACAGCACTCATCGAATCCGGCCTGCCAAGGCAGGATGCCTATGGCATGGTGCAAAAAGTTGCCATGCACAGTTGGGACTCCAAAACCAGCTTCCCTGACAATATACGCGCCGACGCGGATATCACCATGCATCTGCCGCCCTCCATTCTTGATGGCTTGTTTGATACCACCTACTATCTACGGTATGAAGACATGATCTTTGCCCGCGTTTTTGCCGCATAATGCCCCAGGAGAACATATGAACGACCTCAGATGTAGATTAGCCCGGATACTGACAAAAAAGTCATATAAAGAAGGGGATTTCACTCTCGCCTCCGGTAAAAAAAGTGAGTACTATTTTGACTGTCGGCAAACGGCCTTGCATGCCGAAGGTGCCTGGCTCATAGGCAATCTTTTTTTTAGCATGATACAAGACATGGACTGTGCAGGGGTGGGCGGCATGACGTTAGGCGCTGACCCATTGGTCAGTGCCGTTACCATTATCTCGTATGAAAAAGGGGCTCCGCTGCCCGGGCTGATTGTCCGCAAGCAGGCCAAAGGCCACGGTACCGGACAATACGTTGAAGGGCTGGCCAACTTTCAGCAGGGCGATGCAGTCATCATGCTTGAAGATGTTGTAACCACGGGTGGCTCGGTACTTACCGCCTGCAAGCGTATTGAAGCTGCCGGTCTTCGCGTGGCGGCCGTGTGTTGTGTCCTTGACAGAGAAGAAGGCGGCCGCGAGGCACTGGAACAGGCAGGCTACGCACTGCACTCCATCTTTACTCGCAAACAATTGCTGGAAGCAGCCCGGTCCTGACCTCATGTAACAGAAAGCCCCTGCCACAGGCTTTCCTTTAACCATTTGATACGCATATGATTAGCTTACGTACCCCTGCTTTGTTTCTGCTACATGCAGTAATGCTCTGGCTGTTTCCAGTAGTGCCGCTTTGTGCCCAAGGCTGGGATGCTGCCATTAATGGTTACTCGCAGTTGCCTGAAAACTTTGTGGCTGTGGACAAAAAGCTTCAGACTCTCTTCATGTTCCAGCGTGACGTTTCCCGCTATGATGCGACCTCTTACACCTGCACGACCGGACAGGAGCGCGGAGATAAGCAAGTCGAGGGCGACCTGCGCACGCCCGAGGGTATCTACTTTGTGGAAAAACATATTAACAAGGGTCTTGACTGGGATCTCTACGGTGGAATTGCATATACATTGAATTACCCCAACCCCATGGACAAACTCCGTAGAAAAACAGGCTTTGGTATTTGGATCCATGGCCGAGGCCATGAAATCACACCACGCGAGACGCAAGGGTGTATTGCCTTGGATATGCCCGATATCACAAAACTCGGCCCTGAGCTGACATCGGGCCTGCCTGTCATGGTCGCCCGGGCGATTAGCAGCCCGGGATCCCAAGATGTAGCCAAGGAAGATATCGCCATAGCCCGTCTGCTGGTTCAGCGGTCAGAAAAGTGGGTCAGCTCTTGGCAAGCGCGGTCAAACGACTTTTTTTCGTTTTATGCCCCCATGTCATATACACGTTCCGGTTCAGGAGAATTTGAAGCCTTCAAGGCGCAAAAAAAGCGCCTCTTTCGCACCTTGCCCTGGATCCAGAGCCTTGCCCATGATGTACGCGCCCTCAAGGGCCCTGGCTACTGGGTTACTTGGTTCAAGCAGTACTATCGTGCTCCCAACCTGACTACAGAAGGTATCCGCCGTCTGTACTGGATACAAAACCCAAAAGGACAATGGCAGATAGCCGGAATGGAATGGCGCTCCAGATCTCTGGATATGCAAACAATCTACATGGCCCGTGTGCAGCAAGAGGCAAAAGATTTCCTTGAGGCTTGGCGCAAGGCTTGGCTTGAAGCAGATGTTGCTGCATACATGCGTATGTATGCACAAGAAGCCACGCAAGGTACGCGCCAGGGGCATAAAGATATTCGTGAACACAAAGAGCAGCTCTGGCAACAAGACAAGGCGCCGCAGCATATAACCTTGGACCGCCTCCGGGTTGAGCTGCATCCCACAGGCTTGCAGCTAACCATGCGCCAAAGGTATGCTGACTCTTCCGGATATGCCGATGAAGGGCAAAAAACACTCATTTTGCGCCCCGAAGGGGATTCATGGCGCATCATGCAGGAAACATGGCAGCGGTAATCAGCTATGGGCATAAAATACAGTATCCTGCTTTTAAAAGATAACGCGGGTGTACGCCGATTCAGGGTGCACTCCAGCTTGTTGCTCTGCGTCGCAGTGCTTCTGGGGGCTTTGTTTGCAGTTGCAGCATGCGGGGGCTATGCGGGGTACATCTTTTGGCAGCACAATGGCAAGCTTATCGCAGAAAACACAACGCTGCAAAAAAACATCCGCGATTTGACTATTGATTTAAAGCGCCTGGAAAATGTTGAAAAAATTCTCAATGCCAACGACCCTGAAGAGCTACAGGCTTTGCTGGATACCACAGCTGGTAAAGATGCTCCGCGGCTTAGCCCTCCCATTGATCTGAGCACCCTGCTGCATGTAGTGGATATGCAGATGGTCAAAGTAAATAATGTCTCCGCCAGCCTCCAGGGCAAGCAGGAAATACAGCTTCAGTTCGACCTGAACAGCCAGACCGCAGACCGCATGCTCCAAGGCTCCATAACTGTTGCGCTGATAAGTAAACAAGGCCAGACACAACCTGCAACGGTTTCTAATCCAGAAGAAATGAGTTATTCCATCAGCCGATACAAAAAAGTTACCGCTAATCTGCAAATTCCCCCACCCATGTCCGTTGAAGACATCTATGCGCTGGCCATTACCATCAGCGCCAACGGGGATACAGTTTTCCACGATACCATCCCCCTGCATAGCCTGCTGTAGCATGCCCCTAGTTACGCAACATCGCGGTATGATCCTGCTACAAAGTTGTGGACACAGAGTTAAGCTACTATCCTGCCCATG
>CAZQKM010000028.1:0-32441 GCA_964593925.1 uncultured Desulfovibrionaceae bacterium
CATAAATTACAGTTAGTTAAAAGAGAATATCGGATTTGCCCGTGCAGAGATCTCATCTTATGTATGCGCCGTACAGTGTACCCGGTAATATACCACCGCCCCATTGCCGTGCGTGGCTGAAGAATAAAACTCGTTAAAATCAGCCCAAGCCGGATGTTCTGGCCCTCTTGGAATATAAAAAAGCGATAAGCCAAATCGAGTTGGCCGGATGTGCCTTATCAAGGGCCCTCATGGAACATTCTGACGGATGTGCTAAAAAATTTGTTTACTGGCAGAATGGCATTACGCAACACCACGTGCTGGCTTGAGCAGCTCTATTTTTCGAAAAAAGCCTCAACAGAATAACCGCCTAAGCCATGGAATATGAAATACGATGCGGCAGCAAAGACAACCCGGAAAAGATTGTCCCAACTTTCAACATTCTTTTGCAGAACAATCAACAACTCGCCGCAATGTGTAATAAGAGCAACCGAAATACTGCAAAAAGAGACATCCAGCAGCCAACAACACAGCGTTTCCACGTTCCGCCCCCAAGGCATGGTGTCTGCCAACCTAGCGCTTCTTTGCCACATACATTCCATAGCCATAGTAGGCACCATATTTTTCGTACAAAGCTATTTCATTTTTTTCAAGCTCAACAATATGTTTTGCCTCGTCGCTGTATCCATGGGCCTCAAGCAAAGCATCAAAACGTTGCTCCAACGGACCATAATAGTTCTGGGTCCAGCAATGGCAGGGTAGTACAAAATATGCTTCTGGAGAAAATCCATTTTTTTCAAGTAGCCTAATCTTTTCAGAGGCAACATCAATTTCTGGATAGGCCGCATTCCAATGGGATTGTACCTCTAAAGGACGTGAATCACCTAACCAGGTAATTTCAGAAAGAACAAGTGAACCACCCGGTTTCAAAAATTTCTTCCACGCAGTAATACCTGCCTGAAATCCCATGTTGTATATGGCCCCTTCAGACCATATAACATCATATTCTTCCTCAGAAAAAGGCAGCGCCTCCATGGGGCAGCAAAGCGTTGTAATCTTTTCTGACACACCATGGGCAGCTGCTCTTACTACAAGTTCTTCTAAAAACTCAGGAAGAAAATCAACAGCAGTAATATGTACGTCTAGTTCTTGTGCAAGCTGAATTGCTGATGCACCTGTTCCACAACCAATATCTGCAATCTTTAATCCACTGCGTCTGTCAAGACCCGCAAGCATCATTGCTTGCCGTGTCTCCATATATCCCCCAGGCCCCTGATGCATTCCGTGCCTGTGAAGGTCTATAAGTAACTGCATCCCATGCATTGCTTCCTCCAGAGTTGTTCCAAAATATTTTTACCAACCAGGCATAATACGCCTTCTTTGCCTATCTCTAATACACGTGATTTTACTATGCTGTACCGCTATAAAGTTCAAGACATTGCAAGTTACGTTATAGGCATATCGACACATCCCAGGTAACAAAAAAAGACTCATATTTTCGCGAGGCACAGAAATGACCAAGACAGACACAGCGTCCCGCAAATTTTTCGAGCCATACAGCTGATCAGTTCCCAAAAACACATCGCTGAGAGCGAACAGGGACGACGCATCACCCCTTGTTGTGCTCATGGTATACAGCCCATCTCAGAACAAATAACAACAGCAATTTTTCAATGGCATAGACAGTCAGTGTCGACGTTTCAGATTGGGGAGAGCCTTCTTTTTCCGGTATCGCGGATAAGTTCAATAATGCAGATATATAGCTTTGGCGAGCCCCCTACACCATTCGGCACTAGTGCTTTAGCCAAAAAATACCGAATCAAGCAGGCTCACGTGGGGCGTAATACCATATGTAGCATGTCTACCATGCTCCGGTTCGTTGGCTTAGCCCAATGCGCATGCTGCTCTTGTCACAAATCCGATACGTGCAATCAGGTGCACCCTCTCGGCTATCAGCGATTCCACGACCCGAAGCCTTGCAATTTTTTTTACAAACACATTGTAGCTTCTAGATATTGCCAGCAGACACATGGCACGTTAGAATATCTGCTTTCCGTAAACGCGCGGAGCCCCAAAAGGCAAAGTATGCTCCAGGGAGGGGCAGAGCAAGGCGTTATCGAGCGCCTGATATACATAGAGCTCCAAGCCATGCACTACACTGGCGCCCCACTGGTATATTAATACGTTTCCTGATAACATGCATAACTAGTTAGCCATTTGGGCTTGCATAAGTATTAGGTCTGGAATAAAAAATATTGCTTTGACTGAACGCAAGAATTTTGTGGACTTTACCGTCTTCCTTGCCCATGGAAAATATATATTCTATCATTTTTGGTTTGGTATAATTTTTTCTTTGCAAAGCAAAAAATGTCATGCCGTCTTTGAGGATTGAACCATGAAACACTTGTTTCGATTACTTTTTATTTTTCTGATCTTGTCATTGACAGCATGTACCCCCAAACCTGTTCCGGAGCACCCTGCATCCGGCCAGCCCACAGACCCAAAAATGGAGCTTCCCGTACCAGAAGAAGAGCCCACTCCTGAAAAACCCCTCCTTGAGGAGCCTGAGCCTGAAAAGCCAGTAGCCCCAAAACCGCCACCACCAGTGCCTGCAAAGCCTACCCCAAAGCCGGTACCCAGGCCGCCCAAAAAGCCCTCCCATGTCAAAATAGACAACTTAATTTTGTTTGGCAGAGCCGAATACGTCTATCTTGCCGATATAAAAAAACGGTTATCAGCACGTATAGACACGGGAGCCACAACGTCATCCATTAATGCTACAGATATTCAGCGTTTTGAGCGTGATGGCAAAAAATGGGTCAGGTTTGTCATTCCCTACCCTGATGGCAAAACGTCTGAAACAATTGAAAAGCCATTGAAGCGTGATGCATTGATCAAACGACATGGCGCTGAAAGTATACGACGTCCCATTATCATGCTTAGAGTCCGTATCGGCCCCATTTCTACAGTCTGCGAATTTTCACTCACCGACAGGTCAAAATTTGAATTTCCCGTCCTCATCGGCCGTAACGTGCTGGCAGGTAAAGCTGCGGTTGATGTTTCACGAAAATACACAACCTCTCCCATGAGCCAATAATGGAAAAAAAGCTGCATTTCATTATCCTTATCGCAATCCTGACCCTCCTGGGGATAGGGACTACCATGTATAAGGTGTGGGGACTTGGTTTCTCTCTGTCCCCGCAGCAAAGCGTATCAGTCTGGACCGTAGAAGCTGAAATTATGTTTAACGCAAAAGGCGGCCCTGTTGAAGTTTCGCTGAACCTGCCAGACAACCGCAAAGGCTTTGTGGCTGTAAACACCGTAACCAAACAAGGCGATTACGCATACGAAGTCAAAAAAATCGGTGACCATGACCGTGGCGTATGGAGCATAGACGCGGCCTCCGGCCCCCAAAAGATATATTTCCAGAGCCAGATATACCGTAAAGATCCACAACATACACGCCCACTGGAAAAAGACTACAAACCAGCCCCGTTGCCCCCTTTCAGGCCCGCACAAAAAGAATTGGTAGCCGAGCTTATCCGGCAAGCAAAAAGTAAAAGTGATAAACCGTTGGATATTGCTATCAGCGTGTTGCAACTGCTGAATGTGCCAGAAGCAAACCCCAGTGCTCGGCTGATGTTAACCGCCAAAGATGAATTCGGCGGTCCGCTTGGTCTTGCCCGGGCAGTACTACATGAAGCCGGTGTGACTGCCAGAAGGGTTAAGGGATTTTTTCTGGATGAAAACACTTCCGGCAGAACCATCTCCGGATACCTGGAAATCAAAATGGGTGACGAGTGGATACTGGTAGATCCGGTAAAAACAGCCCCTCTCAAATCAGGCTCATTTCTGCTGTGGCAGACAGGAGACGAGTCTGTACTTGAAGTAACAGGCGGTTCTGAGTCCGGTGTAAAATTTTCCTCTCTCACGACAACCATCATAGCAAGCGAAGCAGCCATACGTGCAGGGCTGGGAGAATCCAAATCCATGTTTGTAGATTTTTCCATCTACAGCCTGCCGTTACAGTTTCAGAACTCGTTCAAACTACTGCTTCTAATTCCCTTTGGCGCCTTGGTTGTGGTTATCATGCGCAACCTTGTGGGTATCAGGACGTCAGGCACCTTCCTGCCTATTCTTATTGCCATGACTTTCATCCAGACATCTCTACTTTCCGGACTGATCCTGTTTGTCATGGTTGTCAGCCTCGGACTGGTGCTACGTTCTTACTTGAGCAAGCTTAATCTGCTGCTGGTACCCCGTATTTCGGCGGTGCTGGTCTTTGTCATCGTTATTTACCTTGCTTTGGCTGTCATCAGCTACAAGCTGGGTAGTGAATTCGGCCTACTGGTGTCTTTCTTCCCCATGATCATCATTGCATGGACAATCGAAAGGATGTCTATTTTATGGGAAGAAGAAGGCCCCAAGGAAGTCTTCATTCAGGGGGGAGGCTCACTGCTCACGGCAAGCCTTGTATACCTGCTTATTACCAACAGTTATGTTGAACATATCAGCTATGCCTTCCCTGAACTTCTCCTGGTCGTTCTGGCTGTCATTTTATGTATAGGCAGTTACACCGGCTACAGGTTAAGCGAACTGCGTCGCTTTGAACCCCTGGAAAGAATGTAATGCTACGCCTGATTCGGCCTAGCAAGCTCGCACAGATGGGCATTATCGGCATGAATATGCGCAATGTCCGCTACGTGGCAGGTAATAACCCCCGACATCTGTACCCTCTAGTTGACGACAAACTGAAAACCAAACTGCTTGCCGAGCGAGCAGGACTGGCCGTACCCAAGCTCATTGGTGTCATAGAAGTACAAAAACATGTGAAGCAGTTGATTCCACTCATGGAAGGACACGACAGCTTTGTGATTAAGCCTGCCAAAGGCAGTGGCGGCAAGGGTATCATGGTTGTCATGGGTAGAGAAGGCAAAGGATTTCTCATGCCCGATGGTAAAATAGCCACAGAGGCAGATCTACATCGCCATACCTCCAATATTTTGAGTGGCCTTTACAGCCTCGGCGGCAATCCGGATGTTGCCATGATCGAAGAAAAAATCGAATTTTCAAAAACATTCGATGGCTTCACCTACCAAGGAGTTCCGGATCTGCGTATCATTGTCTACAAAGGCTATCCAGCCATGGGTATGGCACGCCTTTCTACATCTAATTCAGGCGGCAAGGCGAACCTGCATCAAGGGGCCGTGGGGGCCGGTATCGATATCGGATCCGGCAAGACCTTACATGCAATCCAACACGGCCTGCCAATAAAAAAACATCCCGATACTGGCAGGTATCTGCACGATCTGACCATCCAGCACTGGAAAGAATGTCTCACCCAAGCAGCCAAGTGTTTTGAAGTCACAGGCTTGGGCTACCTTGGTGCCGATATTGTTCTGGATGCCAACAAAGGCCCACTGATTCTGGAACTGAATGCCCGCCCAGGCCTTGCCATTCTGATAGCCACCGGCCATGGGCTGCAGCCCAGGCTAAACCTTATCGACTCTGTTGCCCCCCCCCCCCGCTCTGTACAGGAACGCATAACCTTTTCCATTGACCACTTCGGTAAGCACAAAGGACAAAAAAAAATGAGTATGCCTGAAGTAAAGCCAGTATAGGGCAGTAATCAGCCCAACCGCGAGCCATTATCCCGACTACGCTCAATACATCCTGAAGGTTCCTTCCCGCATTTGGCCATGATCAGCCTAGACGCGCTACATGTATGCAGCAGGATCATGAGTATACAGTCAAGCCATATTGGGAAGACCTCCAGCCCCATACCCAACGGGGAATTGGACCGAGGCCCGCATGGAAAGCACCCCGCTCTCCCTAGCCCACATACACCAAGATTATTCGCGTGCTCAGAAAGTGTCGTGATATACACTATCCATGTGTAAAAAAGCTGCTGTCGGTCAAATAATGTTGATCTACAAAAAAATCGTCCGGGTACGCCCTTTCTTTTTCCATAAATGATCTGGCTTGCCACTCTGAGCAGCGCGTACTTCCCGCATAATCATACATCCCGTAGGGCCATTGACGCACCACATCACTTACAGAGGCGTACACTTCTAGCAATACTCCTTGCGCCACAGGGCCCCTGAGTACAGTACAATGCCCCTAACTCTTTCGTGTACGCCTGCTACAGCTCAAATCTTTGGCAAATAAAAAAACTGCATGTAAAAATTACATAATGCGATGTATGGACAAAAAAATATATTTTTTATTACGTTACGCACCTTCACTTTTTCTAATTTTCAGATACAAACGACACATATCATTACAACAATTTATCACTACAAAACTATTACATAGTACGAATTAAATTTAAAAATTATATAATTATATAGAATATTTATATTAAATACTTAAAAATATACATAGACTATAAAAATATATAACAGTGTGCATATGAAACACGTCGAATATGGGAGTAGACAGCCTTACTATACTTCACTGCATACCATAAAAAATACAGTAGTAAAAAACTATATGTTTCCTTACTACCAAGTCTATCAGCCGAAAAATTTCTTGAGACAATATTTTCAGCTCTATAAAATATGTATTCCCATGCGTTGTGGCTACCTGCACGTGGTTATGGTAAGAGTGCATAACACACACCTGCCTAGCAACACGATTTCGTAAAAGCTCAAGGAGGAACGCCGATGCACGCCATACTCACCGCTACAACCACATTCATGGATCATCTGGGACTGACTGAAGCACCTTTCGGTGTTTACTACTCTGAGTCAAAACCCGAAAACGCGTATGGCCCCACCCCGGGTATACCCATCTCACGCGAGCAAGAAGACCGGGGAGAGTTGGATATGCAAGAGGTCATGGGATCGTTTTCCTGCGTCATGGGCAACATTTGGCTGGCCAGAAAAAAGCACCGCGCGGCGTTTATCTCTACAGAAGAATACGGGTGTCCAGGGGGGGCATACTATTGTGCGATGATGAAGCCCCATCTCAAATTCATCGAACACTACGTGTCCGCAGGGCTTGAAGGAACCCCCGTGCATGGAGAGCGATACATGCCCAATGCAGACGCCATGCGCACATTTATGCTTAAACTGAACCCACGCACGGCTCCACGCAAGTATTGTGTCTTCAAGCCTCTACAGTTGTTCAGTGATAGTGAGCCGCCGGAATTCATCATATTTTTCGCCCGGCCGGAAATATTGACAGGCCTCTTCATCCAGACAACATTCACCACTGGCGATATGGAATGCGTGGTTTCTCCTTTCGGCGCGGGCTGCACCAACATACTTGGCTGGCCACTCTACTACAAGGAGCAGGGAGTGGAAAAAGGCGTTATCGGGGGATTTGACCCCTCAGCCAGAAAATTCATGAAAACCGACGAACTGACCTTCACGGTTCCATTGGGCCTCTATGAAAAAATGCTGGCGGCACTGTCAGAATCTATGTTCAACCATAATACTACCTGGGAAAGCGTACGCAAGAAGGTGGCCCGTAGCGCCAAAGCATGGGGAGAAAAACAATAGCAGCCCTCTGCTCATGGATATCTGGAAGGGGCACAAAATTACCCAGCCCAGCATTCGACCCGCCTTTTGTTTTGCTTTTGGCTCCGGATTTTCAGCGTGGGATATATAGAGCAAAGGACAGGATACTTCATCAAGAAAGTACAGCCACCCATTCCTGGCAGGAATGGGTGGCTGTATACCAAACCTTGGCATATTGACCTGAATAAGCAAAAACACCAGAGTTGCACACGCCGGTCATCCTATGGCGTCATTAAAGCTGTAGGGGCGATGAAACAAAAAATATTTACGCTCGTCCAGCCCACGTTAAGATAGGCCTAAAAACCTAGGGATCATATAGGACATGGGTGTCCCACCCCTCCTCAATAGCTTCCAGCCAGGCAGAGGGAATCTCAGGTACAGCATGGGCGGCCAAAATTTCCGGTGGCAGCGTCACTACATCCGCCTCCTGAGGCCTAAACAGGGCCTGTTTGCCCTTGGGTAATTTTTCAACCTCCAGCACAGTGGAGTCACCCCAGTGAACGGGATTCAATTTGTGCGCCTGGGCTTCAGGGGAAAGTAAAAAATTTGCCAGAACCATGGCACCAGGCTTGTTCGGTGCATTAAAGGCAATACTTATAAAGTGGGTATTAAACAGTGCACCTTCTTTCATGACAAAGGTCCTAATTGTTTTTGGATACACCCCTTTCTGTATCTTACTCTGGGCATGATAAGGGTGGTAAGCCATGTTGAAATCCACCTCGCCACGAGCAAACAACACATCCAGGGTGGCAGTGTCTCTTGGTTGGATGACTCCCTGCCGCCACAAAAAAGGTTTTATACCCCTGCACCAGGCCCACAGCACAGGAGCTTTTTCTCTCCATAATGCAGCATCATAACCACCCATATATTGCTGGTGCCCGCCGGTAACCGCATAAAACACCTGCCGCACAAATGCAGATCCCGTAAAGTCCGGGGGCTGGGGATAGGTAAAACGCCCCGGGTACCTCTCTATCCAGTCACGCAGCTCTACAAAGGTTCTGGGTGGCACAGCAACGCGGGCACTATCGTACTCAAACACAAACTGTGCACGCCCATATGGCACCTCATAACCTTCCACAGGATATCCAAAGTCAGTGGCCACGGAAGCCTTATCCACATAGCGCATATTGGGCAATTTGTCTGCAAAAGGACCGTATAACACATCCCCCTTACGCCCATTGCAAAAATTTTCTCCATTGATCCACAAAAGATCCATGGTGCCAGATCTCTTGCCCACTGCTTTTTCGGTAAGCAGCTTATTTATCATGATGGTAGCGTCCATGGGTACACGCTCCACTACGATATCATAGCGGCGTTTCATCTCATCCATCACGTAACCGTCTACCCATGCGTTGATATGACTTGAGCCTCCCCACATATAAAAACGTACCGTAGTGCCCCGAGCCTCTGCCACAAGCTCTTCAAAAGCCTTCTCCATTGTAGAATCAGAACCTTTCTGCTCCTGCTTTGCATCTCTCGTACATCCCGCAAAGCTTAAAAAGTACAAGCATAACAAACACCATGTAATGGCATGCCTGAATTTGATACTGCTATGGGCAGCCTGATCATTACATTGAGCCATACTTATCTCCAGCCTCAAAAAACTTCACGTTCCTTTGGCCAATCATATATATAAATGTTACATATCACCTAAAAAAGGCTAATAAGCATTTTTGTGCCAACCGCCAGCAACAGTACCGCAAAAAAACGCTTCAAAAGAGGCACTGGCAGACTGTGGGCAAGGCGTACGCCCATGGGAGCAGTCAACATACTTGCGCACACAATCCCTACCAGTGCGGGCAAATAAATATAACCCACAGAATAGGCGGGAACTCCAGACTGGCCCCAGCCACTGATCAGGTATCCAAGCGTTCCGGCCACAGCAATGGGCAAGCCAATGGCTGATGCCGTGCCAATGGCTTTGTGAATGGACATATTGCACCATGTCAAAAAAGGCACAGACAATGTCCCCCCGCCGATACCCACCAGGCTTGAAACCACCCCTATGCCGCCCCCCACTCCAGCCATGCCTATGGTTCCCGGTAGCCCTCGCGAGGGCTTGGGTTTGATATCCAGCAGCATCTGAACAGCCACATAGTATAAGAACAGACCAAAAAAAACCTTGAGCACATTGGTTGACAAAGCCGAAGCCACAAACGCCCCCCCAAAAGTACCTACCAAAATGCCAGGAGTCGCAGCCTTGACAGCATCCCATACCACTGCGCCACGCCTGTCATGAGCCCGAAAGCTGGAAATAGAGGTAAAAATAATGGTTGCCAGCGAAGTCCCCAAGGCCAAATGGAGAACATGCTCGTGGGCTACCCCCTGCCATGTGAGTGAAAAGGTCAGCATGGGCACAATGACCAGCCCGCCGCCGATACCCAGCAAACCGGCCAGTACGCCCGCCATGGCTCCTAGCGCCAGATACAAAAGCAACGATAGAACCATGCAAATCTCCTGATGCTAATAGATAAAGAATACTGTGCTCACGCTTTTAGATACTACGCAGAATATGTCTGCCTACATCTTGTAAAGAAGCGCATCCCGTGAGCACCATGGCTTGTACCAGCTGAGTGCGTATCGTTTCGACATATGTACCAACGCCTGCGGCCTTGCCGCCCACTGCAGCAATGGCAAACGGCCTGCCAATGAGTACAGCATCTGCCCCCAGGGCAAGCATTTTGATGACGTCAAAACCATCACGCACGCCACCATCAGCCAATATGGTTACCTTTCTCCGCACTGCATCCGCAATTTCGGGTAGTACCTCGGCCCCGCCGGGGGTATGGTCAAGCACACGGCCTCCGTGATTGGACACGACAATGGCATCCACACCCGCCTGCACCGCACATAGTGCGTCTTCCACTGTCATGACTCCCTTGAGGATGAATGCGCGTCCGGCCAGATGCACACGTTCCGCCACCTTGGCCAACGCCACAACATTTTTAGGTGAGACCGGACGCCCCATTTTACGCAATGTTACAAGCCCCGCCGCGTCAATATCCATACCTACTGCCGGACACTCCGAGGCCAACACACGCTCCAGCTTACAGTCAAATTCTTCGCCATCCCAAGGCTTGATGAATGGAATGCCATTTCCGCCGACTGTAGCAATACCACCCATGCCTGCATCCATGATAAAAGAGGGCACACCGTCGCCAGTACACCCCATGATATTGTGTTCGCGGCATCCACCGAGTACGGCGTCCACATATTCTTCTTCGCTGATCCCCCCACCCATATTGAAGGATACACCTCCAATGGGTGCCGCAAGCACAGGCATGGCAAGCGGCATACCCAGCAGACTTATGCTGGTCTCCGGCTCGACAACATCATGAACAAGGCGCATGTTCAAACGTATGCCTGACAATGCTGACACGTTATTGTGAAATGAAGATGCAGTATTCACCCCCCCCATCCCCGGTACTTCACCCACGCAAGCTTTACCGTTACAAACAGAACAAACACGACAAAAGCCTTTCATCAACTCTCTTGCGTTGTCACGGATATCTTTCATCTGGACCTACCTCTCTTAAGGCCATGAAAATACTACCGGCTGCTGGCAAAGCGTGCATACATCCAATATGTTACTCCACTCTGAGGCATATTTTTTACCGTGCCAGACACACGAGGGTAAAAAAAGATCACATACATCATGCCCACGATACCCCAAGCCTGAGTCCGGGATAGCACATTTCAAAATGACAAAGAGTACTATGCAACAAAATCATACCAGAAAGACAGCCGCAGAGACTGCATCTGCCCTTACCAAGGGTGGCGTCAACTATGTCATGCTATGTATTTGTAAAGAGAGATGCTCGCCGGACTGTCGGCTGTCCATGGAAAATCATGGTTGTCCCGACACCAGCCAGAGGAACACTCATGCACGCTGTGTCAATAGGTCCCCTCGTGGGCCAGATCCTTGCGACTCGTAGTACACACCTTTATGCAGACGCCATATATCTGCCTTGCGGCCCGAAAACACGTGAGCGTCAGGTACACCTAGAGCCTTCAGGGCTCTCTACGGCCTTCAAGAACCACAGGTTGTGTTACAAATGAAATACCCTGCGAAGAAGCCGTACCTATCATAACCCCTTCAATTATGGGGGAAAATACCGGCTGCTCGCTGTGCCAACGCACTACAAAGCGTGCTCCGGAACCACCGCTTAAATCATTTTCTGCCACAACAAAACGTACCCCTGATAATGGAGGCACTACAATACCATTCGACGCAAAAGCACGCAGGGTTTCCCCCTGGGTTCCCACATACCGAACTTCATCCAGCATGATGGGCTCATGGGCTGAACTATTACGTACACTCAACGTTACGGCCAAAGCAAAAGGATGTTCTTTATTACCATAATAGACATGGGAATAAACAGGGACATGTATGGACTGCGCTGTCCAGCGCGGTGCCTTCCAGTCTTGGGCAACGGCCACTACAATCCCGCATATCCCCAATAACATCATTACCGCCGGGATGATTACAAGACGTTTGGTCATAAGGCTCCCTCTACAGTCATGTCACACCACAACATGAAATAACCAGCCCGGGCAAGACACCGCCATTATTCACGCACATGCTCAAGCGCCTGCTGGAATAGCTGCCGTACATGTTCATCCGCAAGCGAATAGAACACATTTTTTCCCTCTTTACGGTAGGCCACAAGCCTGGAAGCACGTAACAGACGCAACTGATGAGAAACCGCAGACTGACTTACGCCAAGAACGGCCGTCAGGTCGCATACACATAGCTCACTCACAGCCAAGGCATCCAAAATACGCGCCCGGGTTCTATCACCCAACACCTTGAATAGCTTAGCAAGCAGGCCTAGGTCTTTTTCAGAAGCCATGGCCCCACGAACGTATGCTATACTCTGAGCATGCTCGCAATATTCGTGACAGGCAGGTAGATCTTCCCGCAAGCTAGCCTCCTGAAAATTAGGCCCACATGGCGATAATACAGCGTCGTGCTAAAAAATATACACGCCAGCGCACACAGCGTACAAGTCAAATCAATATATCAGATTCCCAGCTGGCCGCATCAAGGGGTACCACTGCACGTACCACCGTACCAATTCCTGGCTCTGAGACAACTTCCAGCCTACCGCTTACCTGCTCCAGACGCTCGCGCATGCTATCAAGCCCGATGCCGCCCCGTCTGTCCAGTATATCAAATCCGGTACCGTTATCTGTAATGGTCATTTCGCACTGATCTCCCACCTGCTCAAGACTCAGACGGGCCGACCTAGAACTACTATGACGTACGACATTGTAAAGCGCTTCTTGGGCCACACGAAATAGCACAGGCTTCTGCTCTTCCGAAAGCAACTCTTCTGCAATGGACAAGTGGCTGGTAATGGCCAGCGAGTGCATCTCGCCTATTTCCTGCTGCAGCCAACGCAAAGCGGCAAGCAACCCGATATCATCCAACACTGTAGGACGCAACGCCATAATAATACGCCGGATTTCCACTATTACACTTTGTAAGTGCCCGATAATTTTGGCAAGCTGGTCCGTAGGCCAGCCAATGCCCGATTGCTCCATACGGTTGCGCTCGCCCTCCATCATAAACTTAATACCCGACAAAGTCTGCGCTGTGGAGTCATGCAGCTCACGGCCAATACGGCGGCGCTCTTCCTCTTGGGCAGAAAGTACTTGTGCGGAAAGTCGCCGCAAACGTCGGGCAAACTGTTTAGAGGCAGTCATATCCATCATATATACCGCAACTTCCGTCACCATCTCGCCACTATCCAGCACAGGGTAATACGTAACGTCCAGCTCAAGCCCAAATGCCCGGGCCTCAAAATGCGTCGGCGCCATGGTTTCCAGCACTTCATACAGTGCATCCCGCCACACACCAGGGGTTGGAGTCTCTTCCAAAAAATCAAACAAGACTCGGTGCTCCATACCATCTTCCGGTACTCCCAAACGATGGGCGGCAGTAGTATTCAGTGTGATCATCTTCCCAGAGGTGTCCATCAGCAAAGCACCGTCTGCAAGGGCGTTCATAAGGGCCTCAAGATGTTTACGGTGTCGGGCAATCAGGCGCTCGTGCATCTTACGCTCAGCCACCTCCCGTTCAAGGCGTTCATTGACTCTGCCCAGCGCGGCGGTACGGTCTGCAACCCGCTCTTCCAGTGTTCGGCGCACAGTCTCCAAAGCCTGCACCGCCTCCACCCTGCATGTAATATTTATGGCAACGCACAGCAGCATCCTGTCACCATTATGCAATGTAAAAGGCGCACGCGTAACATCAAACCATTCACGATGGCCGCATTTGCCTACCAAACGCATTTCCTCGGTAATATGGGCATTGTCTTTCTGTAACAGCTCCCTATCAAAGAGCACCTTACTATACACATAGCTCTGATCTTGTATCGCACTACCACATGTATCTTCAGGCAAGCCAAAAAACTGACTCCATGACTTATTGGCGTACACCATGCGCCCCTGCGAGTTTAAAATGCCGATCGAGCAGGGAGTTGCCTGCATAAGTAATCGAAAGAGGCATCGATTATGCAACGGGCCTTTTGTTGCCACATAGTCCCGTTCCGGTATAACCATATCAAGATTGTTCGAGGGATCCGTACACCCCCTTATCTCATCCGGACGACAAACAAGAAGTGCCTCAAGATCAGCAATGCGTTGCTTCTGCTTGCGGCATAGTTCCAACAGTTCGGCAATACGTTCCTGGGCCCATGCAGGGGCTTGTGCCATATCGCTCTGTGTTCCATTCATGACAGGCTCCGCAACACAACAAAAGAGGATAGATATTCATGATAGTCGGGCGAACCTTACACAACGGCCTGCTCGACGCAGGCTGGTGTGCTCTCATGCAACAGAGCACACATGCTGTCGTATGACAAAACCGCAGTATCATACCAAATGGTCAAAGTATTGGTGAATACGTTCATACGCGCCCGCAAAATGCCGGGGATGGTCCTCTGCCCCACCTGCTTGAGCAAGGCAGCCCGTGGGTGGTTTGCAACAGCCGGGTCAACGCGTAACATAAGCTTGCCCGGCGTATGTCTGCATACGGTGTAAAATGCTTTCAGCTCAAAAAGTAACGTAATCCCCATAACTTTATCCTGTTCACACCATACGGCGCACGTCTATGTCCTATATTTCCGCCTATACAGACGGCAAAACTACTGGGTGATACCCCATGCACTTCATCCTCGGTACCAGGCAAACACAGACCTCCAAGGAAAGAGACTCCCACTAAAAGCCACACTCAGGCCCGTTGCAGCACCTGTCCTGTTTCAGCAGGCTGTTTCAGAAGCTTTGGGGGGCACATTTGTTTCGGATGACGCCCCCTCTTGGCGAAACATAGCCGCCACAGCACCAAGATCACTAGGACACCCGGACAAAAGCACTTCACTGCCCACAGTGAGCAAGGTGCCTGCTCCAGGCACAGGCAATACTGAGCCATTGTGCCGCACAGCCATTACCGCCACTTTATACTGACGCCGGATATGCAAGTCCCCCAGTGTCCTGCCCGCTACGGCAGAATGCGGCTCCACCACAACCTGACGCAGCTGCATGAAGGGCAGAAAAGAATATTTCCCACGCGATGCAAGCTCTTCTGCATCCATATGGTAGCCTTCTGCTCGGATACGCTCTAAAAAAGCCTTCAACTCGTCGCTACCCACCATAAAGCGTTCCAACACACGCCCCACCATGGCCACGGAAGCTTCCATCTCTGCCGGAATAACCTCATTGGCTCCAGCCTTGCGTATTTCTTCATACTCACCAAGATAGCGTGCCCGTGTGATAATTTGCACATCGGGCGCAATTTCCCGCACCAGTGCAGTCACCGCACGGGCTGCCACAGGGTCAGATACAACCACAGCTACAGCTCGTGCCTGGGCCACACCCGCGTGCCGCAACATGCTTCCGCTGACGGCATCGCCAAACATGATGGGTATACCACGTGCACGTTCATCACGCACCGTATCAGGGTTGCTGTCTATAATTACATAGTCAATATCCCATAACCGTGCGGCCTGGGCCAGATGCCTTCCGCCCGGGCCATACCCGATAATCACAAGGTGGTCTTTTTTGTCTGATGCCGCAGCTTCGGAGTGATCACGCAGAGCCGCAGAACCATGTCGGCGCATCTTGTTCCCCACCATACTCATGACTGATGCAACTCCCGGCGTCGCAAACATGGTCACCACAGCCGCAGCAAGAAACAACTGCATGTCTTTGCCGGTAAACAGACCCGCCTCATCACCCAACCGCGCAAGGATAAAAGAAAATTCACCAACCTGACACAACATGCCTCCGGCCATAAGTGCACTGGCGACACCAAGGCCGGGCAAAAGGGCCGCACCCGCTACAAGCAGCGCCTTACCTGCCATCAACAACGCAGCAAGACCCAATACTACCAGCGGGTTACTCAAAGCCAGACCGATATCAAGCCCCATACCTACAGACACAAAAAAGAAACAAATGAACAAATCATGTAACGGCAGAACCTGTGCCGCCGCATAGTGCTCGTACTCCGAACCGGAAATAACAAGCCCGGCCAAAAAAGCGCCCAATGCCAACGAAAGCCCTGCGGCATGGGTCGCCCAAGCCACCCCAAAACAAATGGATAGCAACGTCAGAAGAAACAACTCACGATTGCGCCAACGGGCAACATGGTGCAGCAAAAGCGGTACACCGCGTACAGCAAGAAAAAGCACCCCCGCCACCACAAAAATGGTTTTAAACGCCAGCGTTAACACAGCCCACAGCACATTGCCCTCCTGCCCGGACAACACCGGAACAAGAAGCATCATGGGCACCACGGCCATATCCTGAAAAATAAGAATACCCAATGAGGCCGTACCGTGTGGCGTCTCAACTTCGCCTTTATCACGCAACAACCGTATACCAATGGCTGTGCTTGACAGTGCCACAAGAAAGCCCACAAATACTGCCTCGGGCCATGCAAAGCCCAACAAACGCGCCACCAGGGATGCCCCAAGGGTGGTGACAGCCACTTGGGCACCACCTCCCAGCAGGGCCACGCGCAGCAAAGCGCGCAACCGGGCAACGGAAAACTCCATACCCAACGTAAACAGTAACAGCACCACGCCAATTTCGGCCAACACGTCCACTGCTTCCACATCAGACACCATGCCAAGCGCATGCGGACCCGCGACCACACCAGCCAGCAAAAAACCCACCATAGCAGGAATACGAAGACGTTGAGCCAGTAACACCACTGCAACGGAAAACGCAAGGACCAAGACAAGATTACCCAACAGTGCCATGTAGCATGCCTCCAGGAGGATAAGAAACCAATTGGTAGCATAAAAGCCGCGGGACATAAAGCACACGGAAACCGACACGCACGGTTCACAGCGGCAAACAACAGCGGACGTAAAACAAAAGTACCGCGCCTTACCAGCACGGCACTTGCAAAAAAAGTCTAGGCAAAATTTACGTCTCTATAAAGGCCGCACCCAGAGCGCCCCGGCACGGAGATCAGTCTACAACTCCGTTGCTGCTTGCGGCGAACTCCACGCAACGGCGAGTCGCCTTTTGCGGCTGCACGACCACGGCAGGACCTGCCACACAACCGCCCTCGCAGCCCATGACCTCCACAAAATTGCCATCACATCCATGCTGAGCCCAGGCCCGCAACTGCTTGAAAGACTTTTTATTCAAACCGTCCACGCAAACAGGACGCACCTCTACACGGTCGCGGATATGAGCCTTGACCCCCGCGGTCACACCACCACTGACAGGAAAAGACCGCCCCTCACGCAAGGCAGGGAATAAAAATTCTTCATCGTCGCAGGCTGCCGGATCGACATCCGCCGCGGCAAGCATGGCAAACACCTCTTGAAAGGTCAGTACATAATTCACCAGCTCGTCCCGCTGTCCCTCATTGCGCTTGGCCACACAAGGGCCGATAAAAACAGTCAAAGCCTCAGGCAAGTGCTCTTTCACCATGGCAGCCGTATAATGCATGGGAGTATGCGTGTCAGACACATACGACTCAAGTTCGGGTAGATGTTTGGCCACAAGATGAGTATACGCGGGACAACAGGACGAGGTCATAAAACGTGCCCCGTGGCTCATACGCTCTACAAACTCATCCGCTTCCAACGCTGCAGTGGTGTCCGCGCCTGAAGCAACCTCTGCCACACTGCTAAAACCAAGCCGATGCAATGCCGCAGCAACCTGCCCTATCCGCCCTTTCATCTGGCCGGCAATGGCCGGAGCTACAAGCGCTACCACTGGTCTGTCCTCACGCAGACGACGCAAGACGTCAATTATTTGTGACTTTTCAAGCACAGCGGCAAAAGGACACGCGGCCATACATTTGCCGCAAAAAATGCACCGCTCATAGTCAATCACCTGCTTGCCGTAGCTGTCTTTACTAATGGCCCCCGTGGGGCATGACTCTTCGCAGGGAATGGGAATCTGCACTATGGCATGATAGGGGCAAGCCTTCATACACTTTCCGCACTGGATACATTTGGCAGGATCAATGGTCGACTTGCCTGCGACGATGCTCACAGCATCCTTGGGGCAGTGTTGCACGCATGCTTCGGCCAGGCAGCCACGACAGGCATTGGTAGCCTCGTAATGCGTGCGTACACATCCATTACATGCCTCATCAATGAAAGTCAGCATGTTCCCGTTGACCTCGCGACGCTCCAGTGCGCCGCGTGCGTATGTACCAAGTGAGACAAGCTCGTCGTGCTCATCCTCAATTGCATACCCCAGCACAGCCATGCACCGATACCGGATAATGGCCCTGTCACGATAAATACAACACCTTGTCTTTCGCGCTTTTCTGGGGCGCATCACTATGGGAATGCGCCGTACGTCCTCTTCAAAAGAATCGCCATGGAACGCCTTAGCTATGCGTACCATTATCTCAAAATTGATGGTGTTATCGTATGTCCTGAAATACATAATCTGTTCGCCACCTTACGCCCTGTATAAATGACGTGGGATACCCCACCAGTGTTTGCCCACCCAAACAATATCCATTTTACAGACCTTTGCAAAGGACCCGCAAACCATCCCCATCAACATGCAATGTTACAGGCAAGCCGCACTTTCATGTATTCAGCCGTATTTCCACAGTGCCGGGCGTAACTCCTTTGAGTTCCTGTAACATACCTTTGATCGCCCCGGAAATGATACCAGCAACAAAGGGGTTCATACCCACGGGCACACCATTGACCGATATGGAACAGCTCTCGCCCAGACTCTTGCACCCGACCTGCGTGGCCGTTCCGGCCACAATGCGTCGGGCAAGCCCGGCGCAAGACTTCTCACCACATGCCCCGCAATCCAATGCAGGCAGTATGAAACCTTGCTCCATACACATGTTGGCCAGTTCTGGCACAGTACCCGGTGTAAACCTGGGCAGCCCCCCTGCCTCTCCAGATAGTACAGGAGCATACTCCCAGGCAGCCACGCCCAAACCCGCATGCAATTGCGATTCATCCTCTGGTACGCGTAGACACACAATGCGAGGTAGCCAGCCCAAATTTTTCCCACCTTCTACCAACAGAATGTCCGCAGAAATCAGTGGCAGCAGATCGGGCAACCAGCATTTACGTCCCCAGAACAGAGCGGCCTCGTCCTCGCCCAGCCCGACAATAGCTCGTCCGGGCTTCATCAGACGCATTGTATCTGTGTCTGCCCTGTCAAGCTGCTGATGGGTAAATTTGGCAATGGCCACCCTATGTCCCACCGCTTCCAAGGCATCCGCCAGCATGCCTGTCAGAGTCGTCTTGCCGGAGTCCTTATACCCCACAATACCCATGGCTTTCATCAGCACCCTCCTGACACGTGCAATATACCCTTGCAACGCCCCCGTATGCAGGCGGCGTTGCAAGGGCTTCTCGCTCTAGGCACGTATGCGTCGACCCATAAGGCGCGCGAACATCTGCTTTCTATTCATCAAGCGGGGCCCAAGGTCCGCAATGGCCTTATCAAAATAGGCCACCGGGTCTTGCTGGAACAAATAAATAACCCGAACATCATCCGGATCGCCCAACACAGCGTCCGGGTATTGCCCCTGGACCTCGGCAAGCCGACTTTCCGCCAACTCACGCATTTCATCCTCATCACCAAAGTTCATAGTGCCGGTGGGACACGAGGTAACGCATGCCGGCTTGAGCCCGTTGTGAACCCTGTCTAGACACATGTCACATTTGGCCATAATCCGACTTTTTTCGTCCACTCGGGGAATATCATATGGGCATGCATCCCGCACCCCTGCAGCATCCACCTTTTGTGTATGGCGGGTAAAAATAACCGCCCCGGTCGCCTCGTCGCGTAACACAGCTTGTTCATCGTCAATCATGGCCTGATACATACAGGGCGGTTCCACACAATGCCGACACTGTTCAGGAAAAAACAGCCAGTCGACTTTACCGTCCTTGAGCACTTCGGTAAACCGCACCAAGCGGTATGAACTAAAACTCAAATCACGAGGGTTCTGGTGAGACCCCCAGTTTACAGTCTCTTCCGCAGGCAATTTGTGCCACTGTTTACAGGCGATCTGACATCCGCGGCAGGCTGTACAGCGGGTAAGATCTACAAAAAACGCTTTTCCCATTTTTCAGCCTCCTTACTGCTTGCGAACGTCCACCATGAACGCCTTGGTTTCCGGGATGCCCGTGTTGGCGTCGCCCACAGAAGGCGTAAGCAGGTTGGCCGCATCCCCTCCGTTTTTAGGTGTCATCCAGCCGTAGTGCCAGGGCAGGCCCACAAGGTGCACGGTCTTACCCTGCACCATAAACGGCGTGATACGCTTGGTGACAATGGCTACGCAAAGCAACTCGCCACGCAGACTGGAGACACGTACGGTTTCCCCACCCTTGAGACCACGCAAGCGTGCCAGCTCCTCACTTATCTCCACAAACAACTGCGGCTCTGTTTCAAGCAGCCACGGCTGGTTACGCGTCATTACGCCTGTCTGCCAATGCTCAGTCACCCGGTATGTAGTACCCACAAAGGGATAGCGAGAGTCCGCCACCGCAGTGGCTTCTCCCTGGATGACATACGCCGTGGGGTTATGCAGTTGAGACGAGAAGGAATGCTCTTTTACAGGACACTCCAACGGCTCGTAATGCTCGGGGAAGGGTCCCTCTACCCGGCCAGGACCAAAAATCTGTCCCGCACCGTGCTTGCGCATGATAAACGGATGTCTGGTTCCGGGAGCCCCACCACCGTCAGGTACATCACCCTCCCAATCATTGCCGTTCCACGTGATAACCGGCAGTTTGGGATTCCATGGCTTGCCTTGCAGGTCCACAGAAGCCCTGTTGTACAGAATCCTGCGGTTTACCGGCCAGCACCATGACCAATTGGGATACAAGCCCAGTGCCTCCTGCTGGGGTGTCTGCGTCTTGTCGCGCCGGGCAGCCATGTTCCCCTGGTCCGTATACGAATTGCAGTAGACCCAGTTGCCCGAACAAGTGGCCCCGTCGTCCTGCAACATGGCAAAACTGGGCACCTGCTGGCCTTTTTTATAGGTCTTGCCCTTGATGGTCACAGTACGCAAAAAGTATCCGTTGATCAGCTTTGCCACCTTATGTGGATCAAACACACCACCAGTATGCCAGTCATCTAGATTCAAATGCATAATGGGGTCAGGATATGCGCCTCCTTTCTCAGCATACAAGTGGCGCAATTTTTCCATCAGTTCATAAACGATATCACCATCAGGCTTGTTACCGGCATAAGGCGCCGGCCCGGCATAGCGCCACTGCATCCATCTGCCGGAGTTACTTACCGAGCCTTCTTTTTCAATGGCCACTGCACACGGCAAAAAGAACACTTCCGTCTTGATAGTGGCAGGGTCCATGCCAGGCCCCTTCCAAAAAGAACTGGTTTCATTCTCTACAATGTTCACGTTGACCAGCCAGTCCAGTTTGCCCATGGCTTCACGGTTCTTATTGGCATTGGCTCCACCACAGGCAGGATTCATGCCCCATGCAAAAAATCCGTCAAATTGTCCCTTGTGCATTTTTTCAAACATGGACAGCCAATAATAGTCCGTCATGGGCTTGTGCGCATCAACCTTGGGCAGCCACGCATACGCCGTATCCAGCGTAGCCTCGGGGTACAGGGCCTTGAGCAGGCTTGCGACATACTTGGGTTTGTGCTGCCACCAGTTTGCGGACATGGGATCACCGCTTACGGGCGTAGTGGCCTTACGGTATGCGCCCAGCGTTTCCAGGTTTGACTTGGGCACATCAAGGTAGCCTGGCAAGATATGAGCCAGCAGCGCGTGGTCTGTGGAGCCTTGAACATTGGACTCGCCACGCAGTGCGTTGACTCCACCGCCTGCCACACCAATATTGCCCAACAGCAACTGTACCATGGCCATGGCACGAATGTTCTGCACACCCACGGTATGCTGCGTCCATCCCATGGCATACATGATGGTACCTGCCTTATCCGGGCTTCCCGTCGCGGCAAAGGCTTTATACACGGCCAACAGATCATCCTTGGGTGTACCGGTAATATCCACCACAGCATCTACAGTGTAGCGCTGGTAATGCGATTTGAGCAGATTCAATACACAGCGGGGATGTTGCAAGGTTTTGTCCCGCACGGGCACACCCTTTGCGTCAGTTTCAAAGGCCCATGTGGACTTGTCATAGCTACGCTTTTCAGGATCAAATCCGCTAAACAAGCCCTCCTCAAAACCATATTTTTCGTTTACTATGTACGAAGCATTGGTATACTCCGTAACATAATTCTTAAAATACAGATTGTTATCAAGAATGAACTTGATGAGACCTCCAAGGAAAGGAATATCCGAACCCGGGCGGATGGAGGTGTACATGTCGCATCGGGCCGACGTACGCGTATAGCGCGGATCCACGTGGATAAGCGTGGCGCCTGCATCTTTGGCCTTGAGCACCCATTTGAAGGATATAGGATGGTTTTCGGCAGCGTTGCTACCCATTATCAAAATGCAATCACTGTTTTTAAGGTCAATCCAGTGATTGGTCATCGCACCGCGCCCAAACGACTCTGCCAGAGCCGCTACTGTTGCGCTGTGTCAGATACGTGCCTGGTGCTCAATGTACACCAGGCCAAGGGCTCTGAGAAATGCCTGGTATGTCCAGCACTCCTCGTTATCAAGCGCCGCAGAACCCACGGAAGCTATTTTTTCCGTTCTATTGACGGTTTCGCCTTTTTCATTTTTTCCGGTAAATGTGGCATCGCGAGTTTTTTTGACACGGGCAGCAATATTCTCCAGCGCCCATTCCCACGAAACTTCCTGCCAGTGATCGCTGTGCGGCGCCCGATACATGGGCCGTGCGGGGCGTCTGGCATTTTCGGCGAGTTGCCAGATGGACGCGCCCTTAGCACACAGCGCGCCTTCATTGATGGGATGGTCGGGGTCTCCTTCTACATTAAGCGTACGCTCTGCTCCATCTTTGGCCGTATGCACGATAAGGCCACATCCCACCGCACAATAACAACAGACTGACGTGGACTGACGTGCCCAATCCAGCTTCAACAGCTGTGCCTTGGCAACACTTGGCGCAAGATTCAAGCCAAGCCCTGCAAAAGCAGAAGCCGTAGCAGCCCCGGCGGCCGCCTTTAAGAAGGTTCTACGTGATACAGTCATCGTGCCTCCTTTTTGTGACACTACATGTCATCGACCCCTGATCTCGCATCCCAGGCACAGCAGCAGATCAAAACCCGCAAGACGTTGGGGCTCTGTTCCATACATAGCCGCTGTGCTGTGGCACTCTACAGAGGCAGGCACCGGCACGAGCCAATAAGCACGCAACCGTACCGAAGTAAGGTCGTGTCCGAGCCCCTCAAAAGGAAAAGGCGGGGCAAGAAACGTTGCGGATTGTCTGATGCAGGAGACGTCCATGTGGTCACCTTCTATTAAGGTATACTGTATGCCGGACCGTTTCCGGCACCACTACGCGCAATCTTTATGTACAGCATTTTAGGCTGATATCATAGCAATGATTTTAGCAGGGCATAAAAAATACGCCACAAGTATGTGGATGTACTCTTTGGCCTTCCACCAAGTACTGCCCCTCTTCCAAGAGGCCGCGCTACCCGCCAATGGCAGACATACGCTTATGTGCGACAGAACCGTCAGGGTGCAGATGCTCTAGCATCCTGTACCCCAAAGGCTTACCCAAGGCAGCCAGCCGCATAATTCTGCTCACGTACGCCTTTCCCAGTGCGGCATGACGAATAACAGGCCGCAGGGCATATTCTCTGTCAGAAAAAAGGCATGTCCGCAGACGTCCGTCTGGCGTTACACGCAGTCTGTTGCAAGATTTACAAAAATGGCTGGACATTGGAGTAATAAGGCCAAAACGTCCTTTACCCCCCTCAATATCATATAGCGTTGCCGGACCGCTACGATGGCTATCCGCCTCCAAAGGCCTTAGCCCTACATAGCTCCCGGCAGCCTCAAGTATTTCATGGGCTGGCCAAAAATTTTCACACGTCCAACGTGTGTTATCCCCCATGGGCATAAATTCAATAAAACGTACGTCCACGGTATTACGTTTGGCAAAGTTCAAAAATACCGGTAACTCATCATGATTGAACCCCCGCAGCGCCACCACATTCAGCTTTATCCGCAGGCCCTGCTCCAGCAATTCATCTACCCCTCGGCGCACCTGCCTCAACATATCGCGTCCCGTCACTTGACGGAAGCGCTCCCGATCAAAACTGTCCAATGAGACATTCACGCACCGTATGCCCAAATCACGCAAAGCTGATGCCTTGCCCGGCAATAACGTGCCATTGGTGGTAATACGCAGATCCAGCGTCGGATACTTGGACGCCACAGACTCCACAAAGTACAAAAAATCCTTACGTACAAAAGGCTCTCCTCCTGTAAAGCGAACCTTTTCCACGTTCATGAGTACGGCTACATCCACAATATCCGACATCTCTTCATACGTCAGTATGGCGGCATGCGGGATGTAGGCAAGGTGCTCACATGTCCGGCAGTACAGACAACGTAGATTACACCTGTCAGTGACTGAAAGTCGCAGATAGCTCACCTGCCTGCCAAACCGGTCCACAAGTCGCCGGGGGGGGGCATCGGACACCTGAGGCAGCATGCTTATGCTCCTAGAGTTTGTATGAGGCGGCGAGCCATTTCCAGGTCCGCAGGATAGTTCATATTGAAAAAGGGCAGAGCTTCTTCCCGCCTATAAGCAACCCTGTGCTGCCACTGATGCGGCACAACCCGGCTGAGTTTGTATATCCCGTGACCTGACGCCTTTTCAAACCACTTCAGCGCACCAAACTCGTATACTGCCACCAATGCCTCAATATATCCTGTTTCCTGCTGCACATAGGTAGTCATGAGCGCATCTGACGGCCTCCCTTGATGCGCTACAAGCAAACGCTCCAATATGCCTCGTTCCATAAAAGGCATATCACAGGACAACACCATCACCGGCCCTTGGGCAACGCGCAGCGCCGTCATGATACCACCTAGCGGCCCCATACCCTCAACCTGGTCACATAGCGTAGCATACTCTTTATCATAGGACGAAGGGCCCCGCACGCTTATCCAGACTTCGCTGGTGACAGCACTCAATAACACAGCACTTCGGGTCAAAAGATCCTGCTCATTGTCACCAAACAGGCGTAGGCCGCGCTTATCCCGGCCCATGCGGGCGCTCAGTCCCCCTGCCAGTACAATCCCCACCGGCAAAGGCTCTGACCTGCCCACATCACAAGTCAAGTCAATACTCTTTTGTCCGTATCAATGAATACGGTCAAACGGTGATCAGCATGACGAGCAAAGCCCACCAAGGTAATACCCTCTCTGGTCGCCATCTCCAGAGAGGCCTCGGTTACAGCAGAGCGGGTCACAAGAAAGCGAAATCCCGCCCGCATGGCCTTGGCACACAGGCTGGCTGTGATGCGAGCTGACACCACCAAGGCGAATCCCGCCAAGTGCACATCGTTGCGTGCAGCCCACCCGGCAAGTCTGTCAATACAGTTATGCCTGCCGATATCTTCAGTACGATGCAACACAGCTTGCGTAACAACATCAAGCACACCTGCCCTATGAAAGCAACCCGTATTGTCCCACAATCCTTTATCCTCCATAAACTGTGCCATACATTGCACCAGCGCCTCCGCAGCAATGCTGCCAGAAGCAGGCTCATGAAGCAGGCTCAAAGGCCCGTTGTCGGTAATTTCAAAGGCATATTCCCCGGTCTTGGTCACATCCAGCTTACGCCCCCCAAGCCCCATGTCTAATAATGCATGGCCAGCCACAAGGTCATCAAGCCCCTCTGGCCACGCCCACAACCGACGCGTACCGCCACCGGCGACGTGCACTAGCACCGGCACTTCACAACTAATCACGTCGTATCCGTCGTACCATATACCATCCTGATACCGACGTACCGTAACGCGCCCTGGCTCAGTAGGCTTTACCTGACCTTGCTGCTCCATATACCTAAAATCCCCATGCAGATTGGGTCGGCCTGACAAACCCCTGCTCACGGGCAAGAATGTCAAGGGCAAGCGATTCAAGATCATCCAAGACAGGTATGGAAACCCGATCCAACTCACGAAAATCAGCGCTCTTCAGATAACAATGGCAACCACGGCAGACATGCACCGCAAATCCGGGTTCGCCGTCAGCCTTGAAATATTCTAATTTGTTATGGTCTTCCTCTCCACAAAAAGGACACTGCATACGCACAGCCCTATACTCGTGGCGACACAACGAACAAGTCAGATAGCGCATGCCCTCTTTACCTCGCAGTGCAGCGATCAGAGGCATGGAGCCACAGTGGGGGCAGTGCCCATGCGCCCACGTATCCTGGGTACTGTGCCGCACAACCAAAAGATGGCTTGCCGCCATTAACGAGGGAGCCAAACTACCCAACGCAAGAAAACGGACAGTGCTAGGTGCTTTGGGTATACGAGCACTCCAGTCAGCAAAAAATAGCTGGTCATCTTCCAATAGCGCACGGCATGCCTGCTCCAACTCAAATTCTTGAGACTCCAAAGCGGCATGCAGCGTTGCGGCTCCATCCGCCATAGCCCCACCGCCGCCGGACAATAATGCCAACAACTGACCAAAGGTCTTGGCCGTAACGGATCTGTCGTAAGGAAAATGTGCTCGCGGCAACAACGGTGCGCCTTGGGCGTGGGCATCCGCAGAGGCAAGAATCTCAGGCAGCACCACTCGTGTCTCGTGGCGAGCCTCAAGCTGTAACTCTGCTGTCCTGGAGACCACTGCAAGCAATGTGTCGGGGATAAATTCCTTTTTACGCAATGCTTCGAGCTTGCGTGTCAACTGTTGGCGACTCTTTTCCAAATCAAATGTCATGACTCTTCCTTACCTTCTATCTAGGCAACTACACCGGGCAAGGAAGGTATAAAAACACAACTGCCCTGATGCGTTTCCACTGTTACGGCACACATGGCCAACGCTACGCAAAGCACACAAAACGCAACAGGCCACACATGCGATGCATCCAACAGGCTTTACTGGAGCGCTTTTGCATGCTTTTGTCCCCTCTCTGAAAAAATAAAAGGGGATGAAAAAACAAACCCCGACGCTGAAAAATATCGCTCACACTATCTGGGGCAGGCAGAAGTCCCGAAAAGCATGGCAGCCGTATGCCATAGCCTTTTGCCACGGAATATGGTTCGTTATTCCCCATACTGTATCACAGTCGCCTGCCCCACACTATACGAAAAAACAGCGGCTCCGCAGCCCCATCTAAAAAAAGCGGAGCACACTCAACACCCTTCCATCTGCAAAGAGGCAGACTACCCCCGCCCCGGGCGGCTAATGGCACTGTATCGTGGGAAAACTCGGTACAGTCCGGATGCCTGCTTTTTTGCGTACGGCCTTTGCCCTCGCCTGAACCTCGTCCAGCAGAGCTTCCATGTCCACTCCAAGTACCTTTCTGTCTCGCATGATCCAGTGGCCATCACACATGGATGACTCCACGTTACTTCCGTGCATGGCCCCTACCAGTGCAGACACCGGATCATGCACAGGCAGGCTTGAAAAATCACGCGGATTGACCACTGCAATATCCGCTTTCATACCCGGTGCAAGTGCGCCTATGGTATCTTCGGCCAGCAGACAACGGGCACCCAGCACTGTTGCCATTTCCAACACACGGTCTGCGGTCACCGCACGCGGATCAAGATGACGCCCTTTATGGATGAGCGACGCGAGGTACATCTCACTGAACATGTCCATGCGGTTATTGCTGGGCGCGCCGTCCGTACCCAGAGACACTGCAATGCCCTTGCGCAGCATTTCCGGTACAGGAGCAAAACCAAGATACCGCATGGCCGCTGCGGGATTATGCGAAGCCTTCACATCATAACGTGCCAGCAGGTCCACCTCATGAGGGGTCAGCCACACATGATGTACGGCCAGCAGATTGGGCCCAAGGGCACCCAGCGCATGCAGATGCTCCACTGTGGTTGCACCACGATTCTGCTGCGCAAATTCCACTTCTTCACGAATTTCAGCCACATGCATATGCATACCGGTGTTCAGGCTGTCAGCCAAGTCCTTGGTGCCCGTGATCAGCTCGTCGGAACAGTTGAAAATCGTCCGCAGGCCAAACCACATACCAATGCGTCCATCCGCTCTGCCGTGCCATGCCTGATACAACATTTTCTGCTCTTCTAACACTTGCTCCGTGGGGCGTACCCAGCCTTTGGGCAACCCCTGACCGCAGTCCATGGCAGACTGACATAACCGTGCGCGTAGCCCCAGTTTTTCCACAGCACGAGCTGTGGCATCCACATGCCGACACCCTGCCTCGGCAAATGTGGTCACTCCCGAACGAATCAATTCACAACCGCAGGCAAGGGCAGAAAGGTACTGGTCCTCCTCATCAAGGGCACTTTCAAAAGGCCATGTCCGGTCATGGAGCCATGTCAACAGATCCACATCATCAGCAAGCCCCCGCTCAAGCTGCTGTGCAGTGTGTACATGGGTATTGATCAACCCGGGCAACACTATACGCCCGGTCATATCCAGTTCCTCGTCCACCTGACCAACGCGTTGAAGATCAACTACACCCACAGCCACAATGCGGTCGCCATGAATCAACACATCACCATTCTCAAAAACATGGCGCTCGGCATCTAAGGAAACAACAGTGGCGTTGCGCAATAAAATAGTACTCATCCTAGGCCCTCAAAACGTATCATGCCGCGTCACGCGGTAGTATAAGGTTGAGCAGTACAGCAGAAACAGCTCCAACAGCAATGCCCGACTCCACCAGATAACCTGCCAGATTCGGCAGGCGCCCACGCAGAGCCTCAGGCATAAACACAGCAGCCAGGGTCAATAAAATGGGTAGCCCTATCACCAGCATATTGCGTTCCGTCAAATTGACAGTGCGTACTACACGAAAACCATTCATGGCGATAATTACGCAGATAACGGCAAAAACACCACTAATCACAGGGCCGGGAATAGCAGCAATGACATACATGAGCTTGGGCATCGTACCAAGCAGGACAAGAAGGGCTCCTCCCACCATGATCACCCGACGGCTGGCAACTCCTGTGACAGCAATAATCCCTGCATTGGTAGAATACCCCGTCACAGGGGTACCCCCCAGCATGGCTCCCAAAAAGCAGCCCGCGCCTTCACCAAAGGCCCCACCATTGATACGATCGTCATCTAAATCCACGCCGGTGACCGCTTCCACGGCAAACCAGGTACCCGTGGTTTCCACAAGCACCACAAAATATATAAATAAAAAAGTGAACGCAGCAGCCATATCGAATTGCAGCGCACCAAAAGGCAACAAACCCGGTAGCGCCACCCACGGTGCCTCTGACACCCCATCAAAACGTACCATATCAAAAAATGACGCCACCACTATACCCGCCACCAGACTGAACATAACAGATCCCATGCGTAGCATCTGGGCAATCTTGCCGGGCCTGGTCCCCGCCACGGTCAATATAACCAACGTAGCTGCAGAAACCAATGCAGCCAAAGCGTTATGAGCCTGATCACCGGTATAGCCATAACATCCCTTGAGAGCCACAGGCATCAGGGCAATACCCACTATGACAATCACCGTTCCGCCCACCAGCGGCGGAATGGCATAACGCACAATCCTGCTGAACACACACAAGGGCTTTCCCAACAAGGTCATGAACAAAGCCCCCGGTAATAATGAACCAAACATGGTGGCAAGGCCCAGGCTGCTCCCCACAGCTGTAAGAGCGCCTATAGGCACATACGAAGGCCCCTGCATGACGGGCAAACGCATGCCGAAACCGGCCTGGATCAGCGTGGCAACCCCCGCCGCCACAAAGGTCATCTGAATGAACGTCGCTGTTTCCAGCACGGAAAGAGACAGCATCCCCGCCATTACAAAGGGGGCAATATACACGTCCATGGCAAACACATGCTGCAAGCCAAGAACAAAGGCCTTGGGCCAGGAAACAGACTCATCAACCCCTACAGACAGGTGCAGATCTGAACTATGACGCATGGAACCTCCGCGTCGTAAAAAATATACTATTCCATTGAAGAGTGTCTCGCTACTCTATTCATAGTACGCGTGTAAAGCTTGGAGCACAGAGAGCCCCTCCCGAGGGGAGGAGCAATATTGTAAATGGCTCAAAGCAATGTGCCACAGTGCAAAATAAATTACCCTTTACAGGATTCGTAACTTCGGTAATTTAGTCTTTTAAATGCACTCAAGCCTGTTTATTTTTGACTCACCCTAAAAAAAGAGTTGACCCATATGAACCTTACTATCCGCATGCAACTTGTACTGGGGTTCGGTATCATTCTATCCTTTCTAACAATCTTGGGCTCAACAACCTTTGTCATGAATAGGCAAAGCATTGTCTCGGCAACAGTAGTCTCAAACGATGAGCTGCCCAGCGCCGTGGCTTACCTAAAGCTCATAAACGAGCTTGATGCCATGTACCTTTCTCTTTTGAACCATCAGATGGGGGATCAAGCCGCCATTGCCTCTTTCCAGAGCAGCTACAAACAATTTCAGGATCAATATCAAACTATACTCCAGCGGATACACGACCCCGCAGGCAAAAACCGAATTGCGACAATAAAAACGCTTGTGGATCAATTTGCCACAATGGCAGACAACCAAGTGCTGAACCTGTACCAGCCAGAGCAAGAGCGAAAGGCAGTGGAGCAGAGTATACGGCTCAAGAACGAAATCACAAGGCCCCTGGGAGTACTGCTACAAAAACTACTGTATAGGCAGTTCACCGCGACACAACAGGCGTTGCGCCAAGACATCCCCATTGCCACTCACTTGGCTGAAACCCGGAATATCGTTGAGCTCAACTTCCTCTCCAGCGAGATGCAGCAAGCCATTACTGCCTACCTCTCCGGCGACGCCACCCAGCAGAAACACTTTGCAACCTCTGCTAAAAGATTTTCACAAGTCCTGGATGCCCAAGTTTCCACGGTAAATACTCCCAAAACACAAGAAGATCTCAACGCTGTAAAAAAACTGTTTCAAGCGTTACAGGCAGAAGGTTCGACCATTTTTACACAGTTTGACTCTACAGCGCGGTTACGTGCGACAAGCTCTATCCGCGATATGAAATCCGGCATCATCACAAAACTTGCGAACCTTATTGATATCGCAGCACTTAATGAGGTTAATTCAGCCTCACAAGCCCTGCGCAAACTCATTTCTTCCATGAGCACAGTAAACTTTGTCGCCGCCGCAATTACCATTGCATCACTCATCCTGGGTGCCTGCATCACTTGGTGGATGACTGCACGCCTCAACAGCCAGTTACACGCATTGCGCGACTTTGCCGGTAAAGTCGCACTTGGAGATTTAAACGCATCTTTGCGCGGCACATACCCCGGTGAACTTGACTCCTTGCGCCAGGCCATTGAGCGCATGGTAGCCAATCTAAAAGAACGCCTGGGGTACGCCCAAGGTATCATGAATGGCATCTCCAGCCGCTTCCCCGTCGTAACCCTGGACGCGGAAGGCAGTATCACCTTCATAAATCAGATGCTACTGCAGATATACGGTCTAAGCGGAAAGCCTGAAACCTATCAGGGCAAGCAACTTGGCACTATCATCAAAGACGGCACAGATAGCCCCGTTAGCGAGGCGCTGATAAAACGCGACATGGTGCAATCTGAAATCACCACCTCCACCAACGGTAAAGAATTCATTCTTGAGGTCACAACCAACCCCGTCAAGGATCTGGATAACACGCTTATAGGTGTATTTAGTGTTTACTACGACCTCACGCCCATTAAAAATCAACAACGTGCCATCGAGAAACAAAATACCTTGATGGCTGAAATTGCCCAACAGGCAAACGATATTGCAGATCAAGTTTCTTCTGGTGCAGAAAAACTAGCGACTCAAATCACAGAAACCACAGAAAGGGCTCAACGTCAGAGTAGTCGCACCGCCGAGACCGCAACTGCCATGGAAGAAATGAGCATGACCGTGGGGGATGTTGCCCGAAATGCTTCAGAAGCCTCACGCAATGCATCTGCAGCCCACGACAGTGCCTCGGATGGCGAACAGATCGTGGAGCAAACCATTAACGCCATACGCGAAGTCCACAGTCAGATGGATTCCTTGCGGAACAACATGGACAAACTGGGCAAACAAGCGCAAGGCATCGGGAATGTTATTAATGTGATAGAAGACATTGCCGATCAAACCAACCTGCTGGCCCTCAATGCCGCCATTGAAGCCGCTCGTGCTGGCGATGCCGGGCGCGGTTTTGCAGTGGTGGCCGATGAAGTACGCAAACTGGCAGAAAAAACCATGAGCGCAACACGGGAAGTTGCCCAAGCCATCATCAGCATTCAGCAGGGAGCCGAGGCCAGTATTACTGCAACGGGCAATGCCACGGAATCCGTGGACTCCAGCACACGCCTTGCCCATAGCTCAGGGGAAATGCTACGCCAAATCGTTACAGTGG
>CAZQKM010000029.1:0-31754 GCA_964593925.1 uncultured Desulfovibrionaceae bacterium
CATGGGCAGGATAGTAGCTTAACTCTGTGTCCACAACTTTGTAGCAGGATCAAAAAACGATGCGAAGTATTCTTAGTTTACGAGATCACGCACAGGGACAGGTGAGGCGAAAGTATTCTGAAATAAAAAAAAGAGGTTTACGAGTTGTCGTAAACCTCTGATTTTATTGGCTCCCCGGGACGGACTTGAACCGCCAACCTAGTGATTAACAGTCACCCGCTCTGCCGATTGAGCTACCAGGGAGTATGCACAAAGCCATACTCGGCTTCGTGAAGAAACCGTAATATAGACGTCCGCAGAGTTCGTCAAGCAAAAAAATGTATGCCATGAAAAAAAATATTCGCGGGCTGAGGAGGGCCATTCCTTGACGACTAGCCGCAATTGGCATACCCATATCCAACTTGATGTTTGCGGTCCATTACAGTGTACGGAGATATTTCTTTGGGTAGTCAAGAATCTGTAAGGCGCAAGAAGATTAAGCTTGCGACCAAATCTGAGCACTCTGCATACTTTATGCCCATGCTTGAGCGGCTTGACGGACGTGATGAATTGAATGAGGTCATCAAAAGCCGTGTAGTTAAGTCTTGTGACATGTTGGATGCCGGAGTACCCCTGTTTCCCAACAGTTTCAGCAAAGATGCGGATGTTGCCGATATTTTGGCAAAGTACGAAGGGCTAGATGCTGAAGAGCTTGCACCCCTTGAGCATGAGTTTTGTTGTGCGGGGCGTATTGTTTCGTATCGCTCTTTTGGCAAGGTGACCTTTTTTCATCTTTTGGATGCAAGCGGCAAGATGCAGTGCTACGCTTCGAGAGACACCCTGTCTCCGGAGCGATACAGTATTTTCAAGAAGTTTGACATCGGCGATATTGTAGGGGTTACGGGGGGGCTTTTTCGTACTCAGACAGGAGAACTGACCATACAGTGCCGTGAGGTACGCCTGTTGACAAAGTCCATCCGTCCGTTGCCAGAAAAGTACCACGGCCTGAAAGATGTGGAGACTCGCTACAGGCAACGCTATGTAGATTTGATAGTCACACCGCGTACGCGCGAGATATTCCAGAAGCGTGGCAAGATAGTGCGCGAGTTCAGGGCCTTTATGGAAAACAACGGTTTTACGGAAGTGGAAACGCCCATGATGCAGCCGATCCCTGGGGGAGCCACAGCAAAGCCGTTTATTACGCATCATAATGCCTTGGATATGCAATTGTACATGCGCATCGCGCCTGAGTTGTACCTCAAGCGCTTGCTTGTGGGTGGGTTTGAAAAGGTTTTTGAAATTAACCGAAATTTTCGCAATGAGGGTATTTCTACCCAGCATAATCCCGAGTTCACCATGTGTGAGTTTTATTGGGCTTATGCAAACTTTGAAGACTTGATGGATCTTACCGAGCAGCTTTTTGCATATCTTGCGCGCCAAGTCTGCGGTGATACCGTTATGACCTATCAAGGGCAGGAGGTAGACCTGACGCCCGGTAAGTGGCATCGTCTTTCTTTCCATGAGTCACTGGAAAAAATAGGGGGACACTCTGCCGCACTGTATACAGACTATGAGAAGCTATCTGCCTATGTCCGTGAGCGTGGCGAAAAAGTGCTCCCAGACGAAAAGCTGGGTAAGTTACAGGCCAGGCTTTTTGACCTTGATGTAGAGCACAAGCTGGTGCAACCTCATTTTATTTATCACTACCCCACCGATATTTCGCCCCTTTCTCGGCGTAATGATAATAACCCTGATGTAACTGACCGGTTTGAGTTGTTCATAACTGGTCGTGAAATGGCTAATGCCTTTTCCGAGCTTAATGACCCCGCGGACCAGCGTCGACGTTTTGAAGATCAGGTTGCTGAAAAAGAAGCCGGTGATGATGAGGCGCATTTCATGGACGAAGATTACTTGCGTGCTCTTGAGTATGGGATGCCGCCCGCTGCAGGGCAGGGGGTGGGCATTGACAGGCTTGTGATGCTGCTTACGGACTCTGCTTCCATTCGGGAAGTAATTCTTTTCCCGTTGCTCAAGTTATCCAGTTAATGGTTTTGCCAGAATTGTGATGCGGTAGTAGCGTTTTTTTATTATGAATCATTTAGGGTGTTATTTGGTGTAAGGATTGTCTAGCAGCATGCGTTTTGAGCTGTTTGTCGCGCTTCGTTACCTGCTTGCCCGCCGTAAGCATGCCTTTATCTCCATCATATCCATTTTTTCTGTACTGGGTGTGGCTTTGGGGGTCGCGGCACTTATTGTCGTGCTTGGCGTTGTGAACGGCTTTATCGTGGATATGCGTGATAAGATTTTGGGAGTAAATGCCCATGTGATAACTCTTGGGGCAGGGGGGATTGTTTCTGACTATGCTGACCTGGTAAAGAAGGCTACGCAATTGCCTGCGGTCAAGGGGGTGACTCCTTTCATTTATTCCGAGGTTATGCTTGCCACAAAGCATGGCGTCAAAGGGGTTGTGCTCCGTGGGCTTGATCCGCAGACCGCTGGCTCTGTACTGACTATAGCCACACAACTCAATTCGGGCTCGTTTGCCGACCTTGGGCGTCCAGGTACTCCTGGGGTGGTGATTGGCAAAGAATTGGCCAATCGTTTGGGCCTTGTGGTGGGTAGTCGCGTGAACCTGCTTTCTCCGTCTGGTGAAAAAACAGGTGCCGGTTTTAGCCCGCGTATCCTTTCTTTTAAAGTCGTGGGGATTTTTTCCACGGGGATGTTCGAATATGACTCCTCATTGGGGTTTGTTTCGCTTGATGCATCCCGAGACCTGCTTGGATTGCCCCCTGGCACGGTCTCTGGTCTTGAAATAGTGGTGGAAGATATCTATCGCGCTGATATCGTGGCCGCAGAGGTGACCAAGGCCCTGGGCGGATATCCATTTTATAGCCGCAACTGGATGGAGATGAATGCCAACCTGTTTGCTGCGCTCAAGCTGGAAAAAGTGGCCATGTCCATCATGCTGGCCCTTGTGATTGTGGTTGGGTCGTTTTCCATTGTGACCACACTGGTAATGCTGGTGATGGAAAAAAAACACGATATTGCCATTATGACCTCCATGGGGGCCACAAAAAATACCATTCGGCGAATATTTATGTTGCAGGGCACTATCATAGGGGCTGTGGGCACAGTGCTGGGCTTTGGCTTGGGGCTTGGTGTGTGCTGGTTGCTTAAACGCTACCAGTTTATCAAATTACCGCCCGGCGTGTACTCCTTGGACCATTTACCGGTGTTGTTGCAGTGGCAGGATTTGGCAGGTATTGCTGCCGGAGCCATGTTTTTGTGTTTTTCGGCAACGATTTATCCGGCTCGTCAGGCTGCACAGCTTGAACCTGCCGAGGCGCTTCGATACGAATAATGACAAAAGATACCACACTATATAGACTGGATGCCGTGGGTAAGGAATTTCAGGGTCCCGTGGAAAAGGTCGTTATTTTTGAGTCGTTAAACCTTGAAATTACCGCAGGAGATTCCATCGCTGTGGTGGGAGCCTCCGGCTCGGGTAAGTCAACTCTGCTGCATCTTTTGGGGGCTCTTGATTCTCCTAGCAGTGGTACTGTGATGTTTCAGGGCCGGAGCATGGATGGGATGAGCGCAGGGCAAAAAGCCGCTGTACGTAATAGAGATATAGGCTTTGTGTTTCAGTTTCATCATCTGCTGCCAGAATTTAGTACACAAGAAAATGTAGCCATGCAGGCCATGATTGCGGGGGTACCTCGCCGTGAAGCGTTGCGCAAGGCTGTGGAGATGCTGGACCTTGTGGGCATTGCGGACAGGCGTCGGCATAGGGTGGGGACATTGTCAGGAGGCGAGCGCCAGCGAGCCGCCATTGCACGGGCCATACTTATGCGGCCACGTGTTCTGTTGGCTGATGAGCCCACGGGTAATTTGGATGAACGCACAGGGGACAGCGTAGGTCACTTGTTGTTGCAGTTGAATAAAGATCTGGGCATGACACTTGTTGTGGTTACTCATAATGTGGCGTTGGCCGCCCTTATGAAGAAGTGTCTGGAGTTAAGAGCCGGAGAACTGTATGGCAAAAATTGGTAAGATTTTGTGTTGCGCAGCCGCTTGTTTGTTGTGGGGGCTAGGCAATGCACAATCCAGCATGGCTGCGTCTGAAAATGTACGCGTGTTGGTCCTCCCCTTTGAAGTCTATGCTGGTCCTGATCTTGAATATCTGGCTGACGCTTTGCCGGAGTTGCTTTCTGAGCGTCTTACGGCAAGAGGCTTTTCCGTTGTTTCTCAAGATGAAGTACGGACTCTGTTGAAGAAGCAGGGAGTTGATATGCTCAACTTGGCAACCGTGCGGGAGCTTGCCTTGTTGGTGCATGCGGAATACGCAGTGTACGGGACCTTTACGCAAGTGGGTGAGGGGATCAGCCTAGATGCCCGCCTGGTGGATGCATTGGGTACGCAGTTGGCCAAGCCTTTGTATGTTGAAAAAACTGGTCTTATCAATGTGTTGCCTGCTGTGGACGAACTTGCACAGATCGCGGGTTCAGGCATGTTGAAGCTGGAGACCATTGCTGATGTTGAAGTGCGCGGCACAAAGACCCTTGATGCTGATGTAGTGCTTATGCGCTTGAGTTCACGTAAGGGAGACACGCTTGATCCCAAGCAGATCAATAGAGAAATTAAACGAATTTATGATCTCGGTTATTTCAGCGATGTTCGCGTTACCACCGAGCAGGATGCGGCTGGGTTGCGGCTTGTATATACTGTGGTGGAAAAACCCCGCATTGAAGCCATTGTGGTAGAGGGTTCTGATGCGGTTGATACTACCGATATTTTAGGCGTCATGAGCACCAAGACTGGCTCTGTTATGAACGAAAAGGTGCTAGCTCAGGATATTTTGAAGGTCACAGATTTATATCGCAAAAAAGGCTATTATCTTGCGCAGGTAACGCATAATGTGTCTGCGGCAAGTGGTGGTGCCAGCTTGATACTTTCTGTGGAGGAAGGCCGGAAGCTGTATATCAAGACCGTGCGTATTGAGGGCGCTGAACAGCTTGACGAAGACGATGTGCTTAGCGAGCTGGCACTGGTGCCGCGTAATATGTTCTCATGGATCACGGGTAGCGGTGTACTGCGAGAGGAATATCTGGAGCGCGACAGCGCTGCCATTGGTTCGTACTACTTAAATCACGGTTTTATGGATGTCCGTGTTTCCGACCCTGAAGTAAAGTACGAAGAGGACGGTATTGCTATCATTTTTGCCGTCAAGGAAGGCCCGCGCTACAAGGTCGGCGAGGTGGCTTTTGCAGGCGACCTCATTGATGCTGATGGCATATTGCGTGGGGTAATTGTCATGGATGATCATGCTGAAGAGTATAAGTTTTTCAGCTATGATATTTTGCAAGGAGATACAAGGCGCCTGACACAATATTATAATGATTATGGGTATGCTTTTGCTGAAAGCAGGTTCCGTACTGAAAAGCGGGATGATGCGATAGTAGACGTCACCTATGTAATAGAAAAAAAGCAAAAGGTGGCTGTGCGCCGAGTGAATATAGAGGGTAACAAGCATACCAGAGATAATGTTATCCGTCGCGAGATGCGCCTGACAGATGGTGAGCCGTTCAGTGGCTCAAAACTGCGCCGCAGCAATCAGCGCCTGAACAACCTGGGGTATTTTGCGCAAACTGATATAGAGATTATCCCTACAGTAGAACCAGAAGAAGTGGATCTGAAGGTTCGAGTGCAAGAGAGAAATACGGGGCAGATTGCTGCCGGTATCGGCTACTCTACATATTCAAGTTTTGGTATTGGCGGTTCGATAAGCGAAGGCAACCTGTTTGGTAAGGGATACCGTGCTTCGTTGAGTGCTACATTCAGCGGTAGAGACAATGAGTTTGAATTTACCTTTATCAATCCGCGATACAGGGACACATTGTTGCAGCTCGGTACGAGTGCTTATTTGCGCCGTAACGATATGGAAGATTTCAACAAAGATACTATTGGTGGTGTATTCAGTATGGCTTATCCGCTGGGCGAATACACACGTGCGAGCTGGTACTACCGGCTTGACCAGTACAAATATTCTGATGTGGATGATGATGCCGCAAAAGCCATTCGCGACTACGAGGGAACAAACCTGGCGAGCGTGACGGGAGTTGCCATTTCGCGTGATACCATTGACAATCGTCTGCGTCCTACAGGTGGAACATATGCCAAGGTCGCTGTTGACTATGGTGGGGGGCTGCTACAAGGTACCGACCACTTTATTAGACTTTTTGGCGATGCTCGCTATTTTCATAAGTTGAATGCAAATCATGTACTGCATGCACGACTGCGTGGAGCGGTTGTGTACGAAAATGATGATGACGATGAGGTCCCTGTGCACGAGCGTATCTATATTGGTGGCATGAATTCCGTCCGTGGATACGATAGGCGGGATATTTCGCCCAGAGATCCTGAGAGCGATGACAGCATTGGTGGCACGCGCGCCATGTATAGTAACTTGGAGTATATCTGGTACTTTGACGACGAAATGGGTATCTACCTGATTCCCTTTTTTGACAGTGGCTTTGTTGTCGATCCAGATCAAGATCAGGATTGGTGGGATGAGGTCAAACATAGTACAGGGCTGGAGGTTCGTTGGCAGTCTCCTTTGGGGAACCTGCGTTTTGCTTACGGCTACCCATTGAACAAAGTAAACGGCAAGTATCGGAGCGGTAGATTCGAGTTCACCATGGGACAAACATTTTAGCGCTGTGTTTTTGTAGTAAGGGAAGGGGATGCCCCATGGCATCCCCTTTTTTCAGGTATTGGCCGGCAGACGGCGGAGCTCTGCCAGCCACGGGTTGCTATACCTAGGCGTATGCCGTATGTTTCTGTAGTTTATTGATCGGTTCAGTATTTTTTTGTGTGGGCTATTCGTGGAATATGTATATGGTCGTATGGGTGAAAAAATTACGTTGTCTGCTTTGGGCACTTGTGCTTATGGCATTTTTTATGCCGAGCGCTTCTGTTTCTTTGGCGCAGGCTGCTTCGCTTGAGTCCGCATTTAACAACGCATGGCGACAGTTTCATGCCTTGGCCAAAGACAAACGCAAGGGTGAATACCGTGATAACTGGCTGCGTATTGAGCAGAGTTTTTTGGATATATACAAACGTAGCCCAAAAGGTAGTTTTGCACCAAAGTCGTTGTACTACGCTGGTCGTGTGCGGCAGGCTGTTGGGGAGCGTTCTTATCTTTCTTCTGATTTTCGCAAGTCGGTAGAGTATTATCAGCGAGTTGCGGACCGTTTTCCTTCGCATACATGGACGGATGATGCGCTGTTTCGAGCTGCAACGATATATAAGGATCACCTTGCCGATCCGCAGAGTGCCCGCAAGGTACTGAATACGATCCTCCGGCATCATCAACAAGGAGACATGTACTACAAGGCCGTTGCCTTGCATCGTTCATTGACTACTGGTCGTGCTACTGATAGCGCGTCTACTCCACAGAAGTCCGGGAAGTCTTTTCCCAAGAATTCTCCACCCAAGGCCGCTACATATAGGCCAAAAGCACCTGCAGCAAAGCCCCTCAAAGCGTCCCCGGTAATAAAAGGAGGGACGACAAGTGGAGGAGGGCGAGCAACACTGGTGGACGTACGCTATCAGTCTAGTGATGACTACACCCGTGTCGTTCTTGAATGTAGCAAGGAGGTGGCCTATCTTTACCAGTTTTTGCCTGAAAATAAAAAAGCGAATAAGCCATTTCGTCTGTATGTGGACTTGGAGAATTCCACACTGGGTAAACTGATCCGGAGTAAAGAGCCTGTTGCTGACGGAATCCTGCAGCTGGTGCGTACGGGCACTCCCCGTTCTGGTGTGAGCAGGGTAGTTCTCGATTTTTCTTCTGTCAGCAAGTATAATGTTTTTACGCTTGATAATCCGTTTCGTGTTGTCATTGATGTTTCTTCACCTGAAAAGACTCCGCCTCGGGTAATAGCCAAAAGCAAGCCGCAGGCTCCCCAGAAGCCTGCAAAGCCCTATACGGTTCCAAGTGGCAGCAAGGAGCAGGTAAAAGATCTGGTGGAACAATTGGGGCTTACTCTTGACACCGTCATGATTGATGCCGGCCATGGCGGCAAGGACCCGGGAACACAGCATAATGGTATCCGTGAGCGTGATTATACCTTGCGAATGGCTAAGATTATTGGGGAGAAGTTGAAGGCTAAAGGTTTTAGTGTGCTTTATACCCGGGCTACAAATGTTTTTGTCCCTCTTGAAGAGCGTACGGCCATGGCCAATGTGAAAAAGGCAGATCTGTTTCTTTCTGTGCATATAAATGCAAATAAAAGTAGCAAGGTCCATGGTTTTGAAACCTACTACCTTAACCTTGCACGTTCTGCCAGCGCAGTGCGGGTAGCCGCGCGTGAGAATGCTGTAAGCGAAAAACGTATTAGTGACCTGCAGTTTATTCTTACTGATCTTATGCTCAGCTCTAAAATGCAGGAGTCAAAAGACCTTGCAGAGTTGATACAAGGTAATGTCACAGACAGGCTTAAAAAGAAGTACGGGTATTCCACTCGGGATAACGGGGTACGTTCTGCTCCCTTTTACGTGCTGATGGGCGCTAAAATGCCCTCTGTACTGGTGGAGCTTGGCTATTGTACCAATGCATCTGAAGCACGTCGGCTTAAGTCAGAAAAATATTTACGCCGAATGGCCGACGGTATTGTGGAAGGTATCGTGGCGTATAAGAAAAAAATAGGTAGATATGCGGCCTTGTAAACTATCTGATATTATGGAGAGAGTTCGTGGGCACCGTTGTGGTGCTATTTAGTGGACAGTTCCCCTAAACGTTGATTTGCAGGAGGCATTCAATGCGTAAGATTTTATTTGGGATAACAGCCCTTTTTCTTTTATTCGCCAGCCCGGTACAGGCAGTTGCCGCTTCTCAGACTATTGGGTTGATCAATTTGCAGAAACTGCTGCTTGAAAGTGAGCCCGCTGCTGTTGTAAAGCAGAAAATGGAAGAGCAGTTTGCAGCGGAGAAAAAAGAACTTGATGGCAAGTCAGAGCAGTTGAAAAAGATGTCGGAGCAAATACGTTTGCAGGCTGCTGCGCTGACTCCTGAAGCTCGTGAGGATAAAAAACTTGAATTCATGCGTGTAAAGCGTGAATTCGAAGACCGAGCACGTGCTTTTACACGCAAGGTTCAAGCGGCTGATGCACAGGCGCGTCAAGAGATTTTGATGATGATTGCCAAGGCTTGCTCTGAATACGGAAAAAAGAAGAAGTTTGACGTTATTCTTGATGCAGCGCATGCCAGTGTTGTTTTTGCCAATCCTGCACTGGATATCACAGATAAAATTATGGTGGAACTTAACCGTATCTGGCGTGCCGGTAAAGCTAGGCAATAGACTAGATGCAGAACATCACCATGAAGGTTTCTGATATCGCTCACTCTCTGGGGCTTATCCTCAATGGTCCTGATTGCGAAGTTTCTGGTGTAAATACACTTGAATCTGCGGGCCCAGGCGAGATAAGTTTTTTGGCCAACCCCAAATATATTCCCCTGCTTGCCGAAACTCGTGCGTCTGCGGTGATCGTAAGTGAGGAGTTCGCCGACAGGGTGACAACTGCCCTTGTCAGTGCCAATCCATACTTGGATTTTGGCAGGACTCTGCACATGTTTGCCAAGCCGCAAGGGTCGTTTACCGGTATCAGCAGTATGGCCTACATTCACTCCGATGCAGAGCTTGGCGAAGGTTGTACGGTCTACCCTCATGTGTACATTGGCCCGCGGGTCCGCATAGGGGAAGGAACGACTCTGTTCCCTGGCTGTTATCTGGGAGAGGACTGTGTGCTGGGTGAGAGTTGCCTGCTATACCCAAATGTTACGCTTATGGCCGGCACGCGACTAGGGGATGACTGTGTGCTGCATCCTGGCGTGGTTCTGGGGGCTGATGGATTTGGTTTTGCCCGGACAGAGTACAGTATTCAGAAGATTCCGCAGGTGGGCACTGTCTCTGTTGGTAATGATGTGGAGATAGGCGCCAACACAACTGTTGACCGTGCTGTATTGGGTGTGACGACCGTTGGAGACGGCACCAAGCTGGATAATCTTGTGCAGATTGGCCACAATGTCTCCATTGGTAATGATTGTCTCATTGTCTCGCAAGTGGGAATTTCAGGCAGTACACAGGTGGGAGACAGGGTGACCATGGCGGGGCAGGTAGGCGTTGCCGGGCACATTTCTATTGGTGATGACGTCACTGTTGGTCCCAAATCAGGTATTGCCAGAAGCATAGAGGCCGGAAAGGTTATGGGGGGGCTACCTGTGGTAGAACGCAATACCTATATTCGTACTCTGAGTGTCATGCCCAAGTTGCCGGATATGTATAAAAAGTTGAGAAAACTTGAAAAAGAATTCGAAGCTTTTAAACGTGAATCAGGTAAGGATTGTCAATGAACGATAGCGCAAAAAGTGTTTTGGACATTCGGCAGATTCTGGATCTTTTGCCGCACAGGTATCCGTTTTTGTTGGTGGACAGGGTGTTGGACTATACGGCCGGTGAGTGTATTACTGCTATAAAAAATGTCTCCATGAATGAGCCGTTTTTTCAAGGACATTTTCCTGGTGTGCCGGTGATGCCTGGAGTGTTGATCATGGAGGCGCTCGCCCAAGCTGGTGGTATTTTGGTGGTAAAGAGTCTTGCTTCTGATGTGCAAAACAATCTTTTTTTATTTACCGGGATGGAAAGAGTGCGCTTTAGAAAACCAGTATACCCGGGAGACAGGCTGGAAATGCACTGTCGTTTGCTGCGGCATAAGCTCAAGTTATGGAAAATGGCAGGTAAAGCTTATGTTGACGGCCAGCTTGCAGCAGAGGCTGAGATGACGGCCGCGATAATGGGTAAAGAGGAGATGTAGCGTGGCTGTAAAAATTCATCCTTCTGCCTTCATTGATCCCGGTGCGCAACTTGGCGTGGATGTGACAGTAGGGCCCTGTGTTGTTATTGAGGGGCAAACTGTTATTGGTGATCGCTGTCGTATTGACGCTTTTGCTTCGGTAAAGGAATATACTAAGTTGGGGGAAGATAACCATATATATTCCTACGCTGCTGTGGGAGGAGAACCACAGGATTTAAAGTTTCACGGTGAAGAGTCTTGGCTTGAGCTGGGGCACCGGAACCGAATCCGTGAATTTGCCACTCTACACCGCGGGACAGAAGGCGGCGGAGGCAAGACTACTGTGGGTGATGACAACCTGCTCATGGCATATACTCACGTTGCGCACGATTGCCATGTGCAAAACGGCATTGTCATGTCCAACGGTGCGACTTTAGCTGGCCATGTTACTGTGGGAGAAGGCGCTATTCTGGCTGGTCTTTCTGCGGTCCACCAGTTTGTGCGCATCGGCCGTTATGCCTTCGTGGGGGGAATGAGCGGAATATCACAGGATTTGCCGCCTTTTATGTTGGCAGTGGGAAATCGTGCTGGAGTGCATGGCCCCAATCTTGTGGGGTTACGCCGTTTGAAAGCCTCGCATGAGATCATTGCAGCTTTGAAAAGTGCTTATCGACTTGTCTGGCATTCGGATATTCCTCGTAAAGAAGCCTTGGAACAGCTGGAACACGAGTATGATACGCACTGTGAAGTTATGAATTTTGTTGAATTTATCAGAGAAAGTGAGCGAGGAATTCTACCTCCTGAATAACATATGGTCCTTAAGTAAATACTGGCTACAGGGGAAAGCGGGCGGGGGCCTTCTTTCCCTTTTTTCAGGCCGGTGTGGCTGTGCTTTGCGTACAGTATGGATATGCTTGCTGGGCGCAGTTTCCAGTATATGTGTGGCGTCGCTGCCGGACTGAGGGCAGGAGTTTTTTATGAACCAAGAGCGAATCGGTATTATAGCAGGTGCTGGCCAGTTTCCGGCGTTGGTGGCAGATGCAGCGCGGCAGGCAGGCTGTTTTGTGGCCATATGTGGTTTTTACGGGCACACGGATACGGCCTTGGAGCACAAAGCAGATACATGGGCTCTGCTACACCTAGGCCAGCTAAGCAAGCTGATAGCATATTTTACGACCCACGGAGTTTCGCAGATTTGTTTTGCTGGCGCGATTAGTAAACCCCGCGCTTTGGATATGCGCCCTGACATGCGCGCGGCCAAAGTGCTCTTTAAGCTGCGTGCCACAGGTGATGATGCCTTGCTGCGTGCTGTGCTCGCTGAATTAGAGATGGAAGGACTGAACATTATGCAGGCTGCTGAACTTGTTCCTGCGTTGCGTGCCCCCCAAGGCGTATTGACCCGTAAGGCCCCGTCTGATGCTGTATGGCGTGATATTACCTACGGTTGGCCCATTGCTAGGCAGATAGGATCCTTGGACATAGGGCAATGCATGGTTGTCAAGCAAGGCATGGTCGTGGCTGTGGAAGGGCTGGAGGGTACGGATGCCATGCTTCAGCGAGCTGGTGAGCTGGCTGGCCCGGGATGTGTGGCACTTAAGATAGTCAAGCCGGGACAGGACCGGCGTATTGATCTGCCTGCATTGGGGCTTGCGACCATTCGGATTTTGGAACGTAACAGATATGCTTGCCTATGCTATGAGGCCGGTGACACCCTTTTTTTTGATAGAGAGCAAAGTATTTCTCTGGCAGATAGAAGTGGTATTGCCCTTGTTGGCGTTGGTGCGGACGGTCCCTTGGTAAATCTCTGAGCAGGTGCCACGAAAGAGATGTAGGTGCGCATGACGTCATGATCGAAACCTTCATGAGACGCCGCAATGGTCTTGAACGTGTTTTCAGGTGTGTGAAAAGTCACTGGTGCTTGGCAATGCGGTATGATTTCCTGGCTTCTTGTATTTCTTACCTTTATTGTTTTATAGGGGATTTTTCAGCTGTGGAATACTGGTATTCTTCCTGGACTGTATAGTCTCAAAATTGACCAAGAGAAGCCGTTAATGCTATTTGTCATGCATCGAAGGCTGAAAAGATGTTGTGAGGATGTCATGGTGATACCAATACGCAGACATCATGGTCTTTTTGAAGCTGACACACATTGAGAGATGCTCGCCCCGCATTTACTTGGCAAAAATGGGAGCAGGAGAGGTGTTGCCCAAAACAGTCGCTGTATACTGGGGGGTCTTTTAGCTCATGCTGCTAGTATCTCATTATGCGATCTCTTTCCTGACTATGGCGGGTGGATTAATATTTCATTGTAGATTCATCCGCTGGCATGATACTGGAATCTGGAAAAATCCTTAGAAATTTTGATAGATACGCTTGGTTATGAATGGCTGATGATTGATGCCAGCCATTGTAAAGTTTTTTCTCATGTGCAGTCGTGCACGGCGGAAACGAGGGGATGCGTTGAACAAAAGGGGTCTCAACTCAAATATATCTGGCCGTTAATGCGTATGGTGTGCCGTTTCGGGGTTTTGCCATAAAAGATACAGCGGCAGAGTGCTCTCAACCAGTCGCGCTCATGTAGGGATCCAGCGTTCAAACGCTGCTCGTGGCTCAAGGGTGTGACATAGAGAGCATTTTTACCATAACCAATGCTATAGGCATATAATCCGTTATCTCGCCAATAAACAGAAATCCCCGCACCTCTATGATAAGCCACTATATAAAGCGAGGCATCTTGCTGAAAATATTTTTATATCTGAAGTAGTGGCGAGATATTGCAACAATGTGCACTCAAGATGTTGCATCATTTTTACGCTGTCATTTAATTCAGGCAGGTATTTTTGTTTATGGTCAAAAAAATTATGACTACACTATCTTGTATATGAGGTTGATGTGTATTGTCAAATGTGATGATTACTACTAATTCTATAGTGTGTAGTCAGTATGGTACTCTGTTAAATTATGGGGTATCGATTTAGCCATTATTTGTATTTTTGCGTCGCATGCTATTGTACAAAATATGTAGAAAGGTGATATGTATATGACTGATCAAGTTGTTGTATGGGAAGCTGTACAGAGGGTTCGTAGAGGTTCACCGTTGGTGCATAACATAACAAATTTTGTGGTGATGAACAGCGTTGCCAATGCTCTTCTTGCCGTGGGAGCTTCTCCTGTCATGGCACACGCACGTGAAGAGATGGAAGAGATTGTGGGCATCTCTTCCGCCTTGGTGCTTAATATAGGTACGCTCAGCAGCCCGTGGGTAGAGTCTATGTTTGTGGCTGGGCGTGCGGCCACAAAACGAGGCGTGCCTATTGTTTTGGATCCTGTGGGGGCAGGTGCATCAGTACTGCGCACCAGAACCAGCCTACAGCTGTTGTTGGAAGTTGGCCCCTCTGTGCTACGGGGGAATGCTTCTGAAATATTGGCGCTGGCCGGTGCAGGTAACGGCGGAAAGGGTGTGGACAGTGCCCATCGGGTAGCTGATGCTTGGGGGGCTTCTCGCGAGCTTGCCGCGCGATATGGTTGTGTTGTGGTAACCAGCGGTCCGGAAGACATGATTACTGATGGAGTGGACACCGTCTTGTTGGCAGGAGGGCATGAGATGATGCCGCGCGTAACCGGTATGGGCTGCGTGGCTTCTGCCATTGTTGGTGCACATATGGTCATGGCGAGTTGCCCTTTTGAGGGGGCGGTAACTGGCATGGCTGCCATGGCTACTGCCGGAAGTATGGCTTCAGATAAAGCAGAGGGGCCGGGGAGTTTTCAGAGTTGTTTTTTGGATGCGCTGTATACTATGCAGTTGTCTGATATTGCCCAAGGCATAGCCATACGCAGACATATTTGAGTGAGGTAGGAAAAAGCACCGATGGGGTGGCCAGTGACAGTGCATATTTTCACGTTGTGGGCTTACCTGGGCAGGGAGAAATTTATCTACTGTGGGCTAGATGGATATAGTACCCCTAGGCTTATACTTGGCTTGCGCGGCATGTCTATGAGCATGGTCACAAGTGGGCTACAGCATTTGCCAAAGGGGTAGTGTGGACAGTGCCCAGAAAGCGTTCGGCGTGAACAGCCCTGGAGGAATGATATTTGTTATTTATGTGTTGTGTAGCATGAGGGAAACACTAAGAAAAGATAGGCTTACTTGCAAGGTTACTAGCGGCTACATAGGTGATGTTGTAGATAGTGTGCGAAAGCTTTATATTGGGATTATGGCGCGTATACCCGTGTTATGGCGATAATATAGATGGATATGACGTGGGGTACGGCCTTAAATGCTTTGCATGGGATGAGCGTTACGTTTGCTTTGGGCCCAGCCTTGTCAGCCAGTCGCGACTGGCTGACAAGGGGGCGTGTGGGTAGACATGCTCGAAAGTAGACGCAATATTTTTACTCCCTCAGGAGCTGACGCTATTATACGTGGAAACAGGTTGATTTTTTACTGTATATGGCACCTCTTCGCCCTGTGTGGTGTTAGAAGATGGCAATTTGTTCACTTTCACTGAAGTACGTTCTAGTTTGCGAAACATAACTTGCTTGTCGTAGCGGACAAACCTGGAAATGGAATCCGTATACTATGCTTACTATATGGGTACATTTTCTGTTTTTTGGGGATGGGAAACGAGTGTATGGATAACAAGATACAATGAGTTAGTAGTATTTTTGACATACTGTAGCATCATTCCAGATACAAAGTCAGACTTTTGCTATGTTTGTTTAAAAGACTATAAAAACATGAGTGTGTTACATGAAGTATTTGGGAGCCTTCCTGAGCGATGAACCAGGCTGTGGGTCCACTCCAACGGGATTTATGGCCACGTAACCTGACATGGAGCGGGAGGCATGTGCTGTGTTGCTGTCCTGTCGTGTGTGTCGAGCGGGTTCGTGACCGGATCAGTGTGTCATTGCGTCTCCCGTATGCTTTTGTCAGCGTGTACGGTATGTTCATGCATTAGGCACTACGAATGCGTGAGTTGGTGGGCAATAGTCGATGGATAAATATGACGGGTAACAGGTGGTACTTCTTGTCTGCGATGAGAGCTGCATGTTGGGGGCTGCTAGTGCAGCACAGACGGGGGAATGCGTTGGAACTTTTGAGTTCTGGAGTCAGCAGGCAGCTTGTGGGTGGCTCGGGTCTGGGTGGGTATCGTGCCACGATTCTGGGGGTTATAGAGAGGCAGGCGTATGATGTTGGCCGGTCGTAACTTTTTGGGCATGATGGCGTACGGTTGATGTTTTTTCTTGATTTGCTGGTAAAATTCGCAAAGAATATTCAGCCAGCCGATAAAGGGATCGTAAAGCTGTATACCAGTCGTAGGCACATGAGGTATATTTGTGAACAAGGATACAAAATTGTTGCAAAACCGCTATAAGCGGGAATTTGTAGAAGTAATCTGCCCAAAATGTCGAAAAACACAGATTATTGCCCTGCCCGAAGAGAGCATGCCTCGTTGTGAGATCTGCCGTAAGGATATGGTGATTAAAGAAGTGCTGACAGAGGGAAAATACTAATAATGCGTGCTCCTTTGTGAGGGGCACGGAAAGATAGCCGGAGGTGCTTGAATGCGAGTTGTGAAGATGCTGTGTACCCTGCTGTTTGTTGTTACCACGGCGGTACCTGCTTTGGGAGATGACATCGAGTTGGCAAAAAAATCTCTTCTTAATGAAGTGTTGCAGCGTGGAGAGTTGCGTGTGGGGTTTGATGCCGGCTATGCACCTTTTGAAATGACAGACAAGTTTGGAAATTTTATGGGCTTTGACATTGACCTTGCCAAAGAGCTCGCCAAAGCCATGAAAGTTACGTTTGTGCCTGTGAATACAGATTTTGATGGTATCATTCCCTCTTTGCTCTCCGGTAAGTTTGATGTCATCATCTCGGGTATGACTTTGACCCAAGAGCGTAACCTGAAGATTGCCTTTTCCGATCCCTATCTGGTTATGGGGCAGACAGTCATGGTTGCAGCCAAACACAAAGGTGCCGTCGAATCATATAAAGATTTGAATGATCCTAAGTATACAGTTGTTTCGCGTATGGGTACCACAGGTGAAGAGGCGACTAAAAAATATCTGCCTAAAGCCAACTACAAGTCTTTTGATAAAGAAGTTGACTGCGCCATGGAGGTCATTAATGGCCGCGCTGACGCCTTTGTCTATGATCTCCCTGTAAATGAACTGCTTCAGGCTCGGCAAGGTAGAGACAAAACATTTTTGCTGGATTCTCCTTTTACTTTTGAGCCTATGGCCATAGGCTACAGGCAGGGAGATCCGGATTTTGCAAATTTTATCAACAATTTCTTGCGTCAGTTAAAAAATGATGGCCGCTATGAGCGTATTTACAACAAGTGGCTGCGCTCCAATGCATGGCAGACAATGCTCAAGTAATCCACGTATATTGGTAGGGCTGGGGCATGGGTCCTAGGCCCTGCTTGCCGCCCTGCTGTTTTTTTGCGGTGCCTGTTGTGCCGGAGGGAAGACCTGGTCAGAAATTATGATGCTGCCATTGGCGGCAACGCGGACTTGAGAGGTATGCGCGTCATGAGTGTGTATAGAGGGCTGGATGCTCCCAAAGGGCCGGGCTATTATCTGTTCTGGAAAGCTGTTTTCGTGGTATTGCTCTTGGGCATGGCCGCTTTTGTATGGGCAGCGTCCAGCTCTGTGGAATATGTTTGGCAATGGAGTCGGATTCCGCAATATTTTTGGATGGATGAGCGGGTAGAGATTCGTGCGGAGCAGGAAGGAACCTTGCAAGATGTGCTTGTAACAAACGGTATATCTGTGGTGGTACTGCAAGAGGACGACGGCACAAAGGTACGGCAGGTTCTGCGTTCTGATAGTACGGTTATTCCTGTGCAGGGCGACTATGTCTATGTGGGGGATGTACTTGGCGTTTATGACCACAGTGCCCCTGGTGTCTTATTACAGGGTTTATGGATAACGCTGAAAGTCAGTCTAGTCTCCATAATTTTTGGTATTATTTTTGGGGTATTGACGGGGCTTGCCCGTATTTCTGAAAATCCTGCCCTCAAGTGGGGGGCCATAGGCTACATTGAGTGTATCCGCGGCTCTCCATTGTTGGTACAGATATTCCTATGGTATTTTGTGGCGGGAACCTTGGTCAACAGTCTGTTACAGCAGGTCGGACTTGGCGTTGTGCCACCCCTGTGGTTTGGGGTGTTGGCGCTTTCTGTGTTTACCGGTGCATATGTGGGAGAGATTGTGCGTGCCGGTATTCAGTCGGTGCACCGTGGGCAGATGGAAGCAGCGCGTTCATTGGGGTTGACCTATGGTCAGGCCATGCGCAAAGTAATTTTGCCACAAGCTTTCAGGCGCATCATGCCCCCCCTTGCCGGCCAGTTTATCAGCCTTGTCAAAGATTCTTCATTGCTGGGGGTTATTGCCATACGCGAATTGACCAAGGCAACTCGTGAAGTTGTCAGTTCGTCGCTGCAGCCTTTTGAACTCTGGATACTATGCGCGCTGTTGTACCTGTTGCTGACCTTCACACTTTCGTTGTTTGTTTCATATCTGGAGAGCAGGGCTGTACGATGATTGACGCAAAAAATCTTCACAAAGTGTTTTATACCCCTGAACCGCTGCAGGCACTGGATAATGTTTCGCTTACCGTGTCTTCCGGTGAAGTTGTCGTAATTATTGGCCCTTCTGGCTCGGGAAAATCTACTTTTTTGCGTTGTCTGAACCGATTGGAGTATGCGGACCGGGGTGAAGTCTGGGTAGAAGGGGTCAATATCCTTGATCCGGTCTGTGACATCAACAAAATTCGTGCTGAAGTAGGTATGGTGTTTCAGTCGTTTAACCTGTTTCCCCACATGAGCGTACTTGATAATCTAACCATGGCTCAGATGACTGTACGTGGTCGTACCCGTGTGGATGCTGAAGCCAAGGCCATGGAGCTGCTCAACAAGGTTGGTATCTCTGACAAACACAGCGTGTACCCGGAACAACTTTCCGGTGGGCAGCAGCAGCGTGTGGCCATTGCCCGTGCCCTTGCCATGGACCCAAAGATCATGCTTTTTGATGAACCGACATCCGCCCTTGATCCCGAAATGGTGGGGGAGGTTCTGGAGGTCATGAAAACTCTGGCCCGTGAAGGGATGACCATGATCGTTGTCACCCATGAAATGGGCTTTGCCCGTGAGGTGGCAGACAGGGTAGTCTTTATGGATATGGGGAAAACCATTGAAGAAGGAACGCCAGAACATTTTTTTAGTGCTCCCCAGCATGAGCGAGCCAAATTGTTTTTGAGCCAAATTCTTTAGCCGGTGATTGGCTTAGGTGGCCTTGCCTGTCTGTCTGAACAAACTTTAGTGAGGTCAGGAAGTATAGCCCTTGTACCTTTTGGGAGGTGTGTGGTGATTTTGAGAGCGGTGCGGGGGTAGGGCATGTTTCATATTTTTTTTGATAAAAAAGGTCGTGTGTTACTGTTGCTGTACCATGGCATGTGTGTGGAGCGTGTATGCAGGACAGAATTTCTTTTTGTATAAACATGGCCGGTGCATGCAAGGGAGGTAGCGTTGTGGCGCTTGCTTCTGTTGGCAGGGGAACCCCGGATCAAGAAGCTGTCCAAAGGGTATCCAGCCCTTTGTGTGTGGGCACACTTACTTTGGATAAGGGCAAAGATGCGCCTGCTCCTATATTTAGAGTGGGTACAACATTGCATGACGCGGCCCATGGTGCGCGTATGCGGGTTACCGGACGTATTCCATTGATTTGTCCTGGTATGAAGCACGCTTTGCATGCTCATACGTTTGAAGTTCTTACTGATTTCATCCCTGGACAGTGGAGTGGTACTACGCGTGACTGCCCTCTGAGAGCTGCATGGGTGACGCTGTCTGACAAGGGTGCAGTGGGGCAGCGTATGGATACCAGTGGTCCTGCCATGGAAACGTTGTTGCTCGGGATGTTTCCTGGAAGCTATATACAGGGGTACCTGTTACCTGATGACGGTATGTTGCTCAAGGCTTTGTTAACTGATCTTGCTCTGGTGCAAGGGTATGACGTCATTGTGACCACTGGAGGGACGGGTATTGGGCAGCGGGATGTAACCCCTGAGGCGACTCTTGCCGTTTTGGAGAAACGTTTGCACGGGTTTGAGCACGCCATGATGGCGGCGAGCCTTGGCAAGACACCGTACGGTATGATTTCTCGGGCTGTGGCTGGAATACTTGGCAGGACTATCATTGTCAATGTGCCCGGTAGCCGTAAGGCTGCCATGGAGAATCTCGAGGCACTTCTGCCCGCAATGGCCCATGCTATAGACAAGCTACACGGTAGTATGGCTGACTGCGCCTCTCTTGAGACATTACCGTAGAGCTAAAACTGTTTTCCTGACCTACGAAGTCGTGTGAATATATGATGCAGGCAGAGGTTTGGACATACATGGTCTGAATTGCATCTGTAAGGGGAAGATAAGCTATATGCTCCTGCCTGTTGCAGGTAATGGAACTGCAAGGGGTTTTTTACCGATTGTCTTGGATTATCGCTTGTGACGGGCAAGGGTATGCAAGTTTCTGCCATCCCTTCTTGTGATGAATTTATGGATATGCCCCGAAAATGTAATTTTGAAGGAGACGTATCATGAGCCTATTGAGTAACATGGCCGTGTTATGTCGTATGGTTAAAATTAAGCACTCTATCTTTGCTCTGCCTTTTGCCTATATGGGGGCATTTCTGGCTGCAAGAGGCTGGCCGGGCTGGGAGACAATGATAGTGCTTACCATAGCCATGGTGGCGGTGCGTTCATTTGCCATGGCGGTAAACAGGCTTGTGGATTTGCCTATAGATCGCGCCAACCCCCGTACCCAAGGACGGCCTTTGGTGACGGGTGAGGTTACCCCAGCACAGACTTGGGGATTTATCGCTGTGAGTGGTATTGCATTTGTGTTGGCGTGCAGTGCCATGAATCCGCTTTGTTTTGCCCTGTCCCCTGTGGCGTTGGGTATGTCTGCTGTATACAGCGTGCTTAAACGTTTTACGTGGTGTTGCCATTTTTTCTTGGGTGCGGTGCTGGGGCTTGCACCTCTGGCTGGATCTCTTGCAGTGACGCCAGTATTGGCTGTTCCTGTGGCGTTGTTCTTTTGGGGTGTACTTTTTTGGGTTGCCGGATTTGATATTTTGTATTCATGCCAGGATGAGGCCTTTGATAAAGAGCAGGGGCTTTATTCTGTTCCCGTTTTGGTGGGATTACGTTCGGCCTTGTTGGTTTCTTCATTTTGCCATGTGAATACCGCCATATTTTTTTTAATGGCTGGATGGGCTGCGGATCTTTCATGGGCCTTTTATGTAGTATGGGCATTTATGAGTGTGGTGTTATTCGTGGAGCACGTCATTATTTCTCCAGAAGACATGAGTAAGGTAAACATGGCCTTTTTTACTCTGAATGGAGTTGTTTCTGTCGTGGTATTCATGGGAGTATTACTTGGCCTTTATGTGTAGCTTGTGGGTGCAGAGTAACGTTAGCTGGCCATATGCTGGTGTATTGTTTGATTTTGGAAGGGGATCATGCCTGAAATTTTAGAGGAACAGCATGAAAAAAGTCGCTCACAGCGTAAACGTGAGAGTACGGCCCTGCAACGTCAGGGGGAGTTGCTGACACGGTTGCCCCGTCCGGTATTGGATGGCTTGGGCTTGCCGAAATCGCTTATGCAGGCCGTGTGCGACTATAAGGGTATGTCCACCCATGAGGCGCGTAGGCGGCAGATGCAATTTATAGGGCGAATGATGCGTGAAATAAAGGACATCGAAGGTGTTGCAGAGCGCTTGGCCGATTTGCAGGCTGATGGACAAGCCGCCACAGAGGCTCTGCATGGCCTTGAACGCCTGCGCGAGCGGCTGCTTGCCAATGATGCCAAAGCCCTGGATGAGCTTATGGCTCGGTATCCGGATCTAGATGTACAACATGTACGACAGCTTGTACGTAATGCCAATCGGGAAAGAGAACAGGAAAAACCGTTGAAGAGCTACCGGGCGCTTTTTCGATATTTGCGTGACCTGCAGGAGAGTGGGGTGTAAAAAAAATAAGCGTCTGTGAGGGGTTCTGATCATATACCGAACATTGATATACTTTTTGTGAGGACGCATAAACTATGGGCACATGGCGGTAAAGGCGTCTACAAGCCTACGCCAAGCGGACTCTTCTCGGACTTGCATGCGGATAAATCCTGCGGGCATACCCGGGATATTGTCGCACAGGCGTACTACTAGGTGTTGTTGCAGCAGGGTTTTGTATACTTGGCTGCCTTCCAAGTGGGGGGCCAGCTGTCCTGTAACGAAATTGGTTCCTTCAAATATTGCATAGGGGCGAAAAGCTCCGCATGTTTTCAGAGCTTGGGCAAAGGCAGTACGCTGTTGACGCATGGCTGGTAGGCGCTCTCTGTATGCGTCAATGGCATCAAGAAATGTGATACCTGCTTGTTGCGCAATTTCCCATACTGACCATGGTGCCTGGTATCTTTTCATGATGGCAATGGCTGCAGCATCGGCATGGCAGTATCCAAGCCGGATTCCGGTACAATAGAAAAATTTTGTCATGCTGTGCAAGGTTATAACAGTGGTCTGCGGCGGAGCACTTTGGGTATAGGTGTCCCAGCTATGCCAAGCGTATTCCTGTGTACCCCATAAAAATTCCCGATAGCTGTTATCAATAAGAATATATCGGCATCGCAAGGCGGCAAGCAGGCGGTCTACATGGCGGTACGTAGTACAGGCCGGGTTATTGGGTGTACAGAGAATGGCCATATCAGGAGCATGGATGTCAACTACCCGGTACAGCAGCTCCATATCTGCTTCAGTAAAGTCAAATTGTTGTTCCGGGGGAAGGGTAAAAAGATGATAGTCAAGGTTGTGCGCTTCGCAGGCTCGGACATATTCTGAAAAAATAGGCGCAATTATTAGTACGGTGCGTGGCTTAAGGGCATGTAAGGCAAGGTAGATGAGTTCTGATGAGCCATTGCCCATGAGGATATGTTCTGGATTGGTATGCTCATGGCGTGCAGTATGAGCACGCAGCACCGTACAGGCTGTATCGGGATAACGCTCGTGCCCTAATGTAACGCGGGTCATAATATCTTGAGTTATATCCGCGCATAACGAGTTGGCGTTGCTGCTGAAGTCTGTGATTTTTTCAGGTGCTATGCCTTGCTCTCGTGCAAGGCGCAAAATATCTCCACCATGTACACCGTGGGGGCTGTACACTATACTTTGTATCATGGCGTATATCCTTTTTAGCCAGTGGGGAGGCCGCGTGCATGTAGCTGATCGCGATAAATGGCTTCAATGATCTGCCCTCGGTGTTCGAGGGAATAATGAGGTGCTATTTTTTCACTGACCTGCGCCCAATGGGCCCGTTGCTGCGGGGTATGATGCATTTTGTTCAAGGCTTGAGCCAAGGCGTGTACATCATTGGGAGGAACCAAAATGCCGTTGCCGTCTACTAGCTCGGGAACACCACCGACAGTACTGGCAATAACTGGCAGCCCCATGCAGATTGCTTCCAGCAAGGTGTTGGGCATGGACTCCGTGAGAGATGGCAAAACAAATGCGTGTGCCAACTGTAGGTAATCGGCTACATTCTCTGTTTTTCCCATGAGTGCTACAGATCTTTCAATACCCAGTTCAATGCACAACGGACGCCATTTTTCAGGTGTTACTCCCATAATCAGCAATTTAGCATGAGAGAGATTTGCCTCGGCGTAGCTACGTAATAAGATCTCAACTCCCTTGATGGGATTATCGCCGGCTATGGTGCTGTAAACCACCTCGTCCTGATGTAGCAGCATCGGCAGGTCGCGGACAGCCTGATCCGCTGTCTGAGTGGGAAGGATACGTCCGGGGGGGATACCGTTATACACCACATGTACGCGAGAAGGACTCACCCCGTAGGGCCGTAACACCTTGGCGCATGCTCTGGAGTTTACAACAAACGTGCTGATACCTGGCGAAATATAAGGGAGCGGATTGCCGGGACGGTAGATAACTCCCCTATGCCCGACACAGACAACATTGCGTCTATGCCATATTAATCCCCACCAAGCGATTTTTTTTACAGCTTTATTATGAAAAGCATGGACAATGGTGGGGGGCGTGCTCTGACCTTTTGCCGGTGGGAGTAGTGCTTCTACAGCAGCTCGCCATTGCCGCTTGTCTGCGGGGAGGTCTCCCCAGGACATGGTTGGATCAAGTTCACGTAGGGCTGCGTGTGTTTTTGTAAAAAAAGTCAGTGTGTGCCCTCGGGCATGCAACTGTTGGGCAAGGTAGAGGGCTTGGCGGGAACCACCACTTTTATTGGTAGATGATGTGATAAAAATTATGCGCATGGGGTATGATGCTTATGAATAAGTTTTTGGAAGAAGGCTTCAAGCTTGGGAGCCTGAATTTGCATGGAAAAGCTGTCGTGGCATTTTTGCCATGCGGCAAACCTTAGTTGATGAATATGAAATGGATCAGCGGTGAGCAGAAAATCAAGAGCAGCCTCAAGGGCAGGGGCGAAGCCGGTGTCAGGCAATAGCAGGTTAGGTGCTTCCTGTGGCCAGACTTCGTTGATGCCTCCTATATTGCGTGCGACCGGAACAAGCCCGTGAGCCATGGCCTCTAACAAGGTATTAGGGAGTCCCTCACTGAGTGAGGGCAACACGAACACTTGGGCTTGTGCAAGGACAGCAGCCACGTTTTGGGTAAAGCCATGCCACGTGATATGTGACTCAAGTCCCAATGAGGCTGCCAAGGCTTTGAGTTCTAACTCTTTATGGCCCGTACCGGCAACATGCCAATGAAAAAGATAGCCTTTGTCCCGCATGGCTGCCAGCGCATGAATAAGTGAATCGTGCCCCTTATCATGGTTGAGCTGACTTGTTGTTGCAAAGATGAGCGGTTTATGTGTGTTGTCAGCAGGCCGGACAGGAGGCGTGGGCATGGGATTTTTTGCAGAAAGAAGTACCGTGCTGTCCTTGGGGTGTATGAAGGGGAGCGCTTGCAGCAGCCCGGTACGGATATACGCGCACGGGCACAGGTAGTGGGGGCGTACCAGATGATGGACTGCACGTACTTTCCAGTGTCTGCGCATATCGCGTGGCAAACCGATGCGATGTACTGTGGGTATGCTGCATAGTGCCGCAGCGACGCCTGCGGTGCGGATATCACGCCCCACATTAACCAAGACGGCGTCAATGTGTTGGGTTTTGAAAAAACTGACAAAGCGCCCAATGGTCACGGGGTTGAAGTCCGGCCCGAAGGAAACCGTGTGCGTGGGCAGGCCCAGCGTTGATGCGCGTTCCACAAAAGGCCCAGGACGCCCGAAAATATGTACATGATGTCCCAAAGCTTGCAGTGCGGCAGCAAACTCCAAGGTCCAAGTTTTTACTCCGCCCCAACTTTTGGCGCTGTTAAAAAAAGCTAGTCGCATACTGGCGCTATATCCGGTGCTGTCTGTCGCAGCATTTTTATGGCAAATACGGTGGTGCCATAGTCATTGTAAGCCCTCGTTAACACGGCTGTTCACTGTGCAGCCCCACAATGAGCCCAGCAATTTTGAGTCCGTCTCGCAGATGGAGATGGTCACCAACTGTGCTGGTATACATTCCATCAAAGCCTGGGCTAGTTACATATTCCATCTTTGCATCAACAATAGAGGGATACGTTTTTTATGGGCCACTGCATAAGGGCTATGGGGCAGGCAAAACTTGGGCTATGCACAGAATTTTGCATTCAAGGTATAATAAAGTATGATGTCACCAATGTGTTGAATGTCTATTTGTATATCGGTTGTACCGGGGTGGCGTCGAGGCCAAGATGCTGCCCACCCTCCGGATATGGAGCCTCCAGGGGGGGCTGCTGAAAAGACCGATACCTACCCATGATAAACCAAAATCAAAATAAACAACCTTGCCTTGCTGTGCAATGGATAACTACTAAAGAAGGGCGATCTGTCTCAGGTTTTGTCCCGAATCTAAGCTGTCTGGCCACGCTTTGACCTGGTATCGTATTATAATTACCGGTGGAAAGGTGTGAGCTATCGTGCAACACAAGACGAAAATTCTATTTTTTGGGGGTGAAATATGGCTTTGCGTATGGGTATACCTTATGGCATAACATGGTATCAAAGCATTGCAACTAGTTGGTCTTACGGGTATTAAAAGAACCATGGCACCAAGGCGAATTTTGTTTCTTGCCCCGGCGCAGTCCGTCACAGGCATTTTTCCTCAGCTTAAAGACGCGGGATACGAAGTGGGTATTGCCGAAACGCTTAAGGGCGCATCGGCGTTTATCCGCAAATCTGGTCCTGCTGTTATTTTTTCGCGTCCCCAGTTGCCTGGGTACAAGGTTGAAGATCTATTATCTGTCAGTGCAGATGATGTTTCATTTCCTCCTGTAATCATTTTTACCGACAAGGGGTCTGCAGACGAGGCAGAACGTTTTCTCGGGCTTGGTGCCCAGGACTACTGGCTTGAACCGTTGATTTTTGAAAAAGTTCGAGCCGCTGTGCCGCTGGATCCACGGCCTGCGTCTCCTGCTCCACCTTCTTCTACTCTTGGGGGGCGTATTGGTCCCGCAAGGGGGAGCTCGGCGCGCATCATAGGTTCGCACCCAGCCGTAGCCCGGGTGATGGCTCTTGCCAAGCAGGTTGCACCTTCACGGGCTACAGTATTGATTTCGGGTGAGTCTGGTACAGGCAAAGAAATGTTCGCCCGCTTCTTGCACCACAGCAGTGACCGGAAGGACAAGCCCTTTGTGGCGGTGAATTGCGCTGCACTACCAGAACACCTGCTTGAAAGCGAACTGTTCGGACACGAAAAGGGTGCCTTTACCGGAGCTATTGCGCGTAAGCTGGGCAAGTTTGAACTCGCTAACGGCGGTACGTTGTTGCTAGATGAAATTTCTGAAATGGACCTAGGGCTCCAAGCCAAATTGCTGCGCGTTTTGCAGGAAGGCGAAATTGACAGGGTGGGCGGAACGGAAACCGTCAAGGTTGATGTTAGGGTTTTGGCCACCACTAACCGGGCCTTGGAAGCTTGGGTCAGCGAAGGTAGATTCCGACAGGATTTATATTTTCGATTGAATGTAATACCTTTGCGGTTACCAGCATTGCGTGAACGCGGAGATGACATACTGCATCTAGCCTGTTTTTTTGTGGATATGTATGTGCGTGACTATGGGCTACATTCGCTTGAGCTTGCGCCAGAGGCCTTGGACTGGCTTAAAAATTATGAGTGGCCGGGTAATGTTCGCGAATTGCAAAATTTGATGGAGCGTGCCACGCTACTTGCCGGCAAAGGGCCGATACAGGTTGCGCACTTTTTGCTTGATCCTGATAGCTGGCCTGTGTTTGCACAGGTTGAAGAGTTGGATGACCAAGCAGCTGTCGAAGGGCACGGACAGTCTGAGAGTAACCCTGTTGCAAGCCCGTTCAGCGGTAGTGTGATTCCGCTGCATGAGATGGAACGTATTATGATTTTAAAGGGCTTGGAGCAAACATCGGGAAATCGTACTATGGCTGCGGATTTACTGGGTATTTCAGTGCGTACACTGCGCAATAAACTTAACGAATATCGCAGTGTGGGGCTGGAAATTCCATAAACATGCCCTGCTTTTTTGTCGGTAGAACCCGGGGAGCTAAGAGCGGATGAAGAATATCGCTCTGTTGTTTGTAGCGTTGGGCAGTGGGCGTGTTCTTGCGTTGTAACACATTTTTTGTGTGGCGGCATGTTGGATGCGGCTTTTTTTATTACCTGTGAACGGAGTTGCAAGGATAGACCACGTGATGCATATGAATGTAACACAAAAGATTATTGCGGCGCACCTTGTGAGTGGCGAGATGGAGCAAGGGCGCGAAATCGGGTTGCGGATTGATCAAACTCTGACGCAGGACGCTACGGGAACCATGGCTTGCCTGCAGTTTGAAGCCATGGGGATGGACCATGTGCGAACCGATCTTTCGGTAAGTTATGTGGACCATAATACGCTGCAAATGGGTTTTCGCAATGCCGATGACCACCGTTTTTTGCGCACGGTAGCGCAAAAATACGGTATGGTATTTTCTCCTCCTGGTACGGGAATCTGTCACCAGTTGCATCTTGAAAATTTTGCACTTCCCGGGGCGACCCTTGTGGGGTCTGACAGCCATACTCCCACAGCGGGCGGTATGGGGTCTTTGGCCATGGGAGCGGGAGGTTTGTCCGTTGCGTTGGCCATGGCCGGCGAACCTTATACTCTTGCCATGCCAAAGGTTGTGAGCGTGCGTTTGGAAGGTTCGCTACGTGGATGGGCCACTGCCAAGGATGTAATCCTGCATTTGCTCGGCTTGCTGACCGTCAAGGGAGGAGTGGGCAAGATTTTTGAATACACTGGTCCCGGAGTGGCAAGCTTGAGCGTACCCGAGCGGGCAACTATTGCCAATATGGGGGCCGAGCTTGGCGCGACCACGTCTGTGTTTCCCAGTGACGTATGCACCCGTGCCTTTTTAGCTGCTATGGGTCGCGAAGCAGCATGGCAAGAGCTTGTTGCAGACCCTCAGGCTCGCTATGACGAAGAACTTGTTGTGGACCTTTCGGCCCTGGAACCTTTGGCAGCTCAGCCGCATATGCCGGACAAAGTGGTGCCTGTGGCACAACTGGATGGTTTGAAGGTTGATCAGGTCGCCATTGGTTCATGTACGAATTCTTCCTATGCTGATTTGAAAAGCGTGCTGCATCTGCTTGCAGGTAATAAGGTCAACCCTGAGACGGATACAATGCTTTCTCCGGGCTCTAAGCAGGTGCTCAAGATGCTTTCCCGAGAGGGTTTGGTGGAGAAGCTGCTTGATTCCGGGGCTCGACTGCTGGAGTGTTCGTGCGGTCCGTGCATCGGGATGGGGGGCTCACCCGTATCTGGCGGAGTGTCGGTACGTACGTTTAACAGAAATTTTGAAGGTCGCAGCGGTACCAGAGACGGGCAGGTGTACTTGGTCAGCCCTCTCACTGCGGCAATGGTTGCGCTACGTGGCATATTTAGCGATCCTGCGACATGGGGGGAGGCACCGCGGGGTGTTGATTTTCCAGAAAATGTGCCTTCCATCAGCGAGCTTTTTGTGTATCCGCAAGAAGATGGTAAAGAGGTGACTGTGGCGTATGGTCCTAATATTGTGGCTCTGGAGACCTTTGACTCACTACCCGCGTTGTTGCGTGCCCCTGTGCTGATTCGGCTCGGTGATGATATTACCACAGACCATATTATGCCCGCAGGAGCGGAAATTACGGCTTTGCGTTCTAACGTTCCTGCCATTGCCCGCCATGTATTTGGCCGGGTGGATGAGGGTTTTGCCCAGCGTGCCCAAGCTGTCGGTTGTGGTGTTATTGTCGCAGGAGAAAATTACGGCCAAGGTTCCAGTCGGGAGCATGCCGCCCTTGCCCCGCGACATTTGGGAGTGCGGGCCGTTGTCGCCAAGTCTTTGGCTCGTATCCATCGGGCAAATTTAGTAAATTTTGGTATTTTGCCACTAATTTTGGAACAAAAGGCAGATTACGAGATATTATGCCAAGGTTGTCTATTGGAATTGGATACCGGGCAGCTTGTAGCGGGCGGTTGTGTTGTGCTCAAAGTGGATGGAGAGCACCAAGTGGCTGTCAAGAATGATTTGACTATAAAAGAATTGGACATTATTCGGGCTGGCGGACTGCTTAATTATGTGCGCCTTGAAAAAACGGCAGCCTAAAACGGCTTGACCAATCCGGGTTGAAAAATGGAGTGCTCATGTTGGATGTAATAAGACAGAATGCTCAGTCATGGGGCGTTAAGATCGCCTTTGGGCTTATCATTATTGTATTTGTGTTTTGGGGGGTGGGTTCCATGGGAAACCAGTCTTCCCATGTCTTGGCCATGGTGGGCGAGACCCCTCTTACCCTTAGTGCGTATGAGGAGCAGTACAGAGAAGCCGCGGAACGCCTGCGTGCCCAGTTTCCTGAAATTTCCATAGAAGATATGAATAATCTTGGGCTCAAGCAACAGGTTTTGCAACAGATGGTTACAGAGGCTTTGTTGGTGGAACAGGCAGAATCCTTGGGGCTTGATGTTTCACCCGTGGAGCTGAAAATCTTTTTGAGTCGTATTCCTCTTTTTCAGGGAACTGACGGAAAATTGGATATAGAGCAGTACAAAAAGATTCTGGCTGCACAGGGCTTGACCCCCAGTATGTACGAAGAGAGAGTGCGCCGAAGCCTGCTTGTTGAAAAAATGCAAGAATATATTACAATGTCGGCTTCTGTAACAGAGGCAGAGGTAAAAGCCGTTTTTGATTATTCTGTTGAACGCAGGTCTATGGACTATGTGTTGTTTGAGGCATTGCAGTATATGGCAGATAGTACCCCTGATGAAGAACAGATTAAATCTTTTTATGATGAAAATCTGGAGCGCTATAAAATGCCACCTCGCGCCAAAGTGCAGTATGCCTTGGTCACTGCTGCCTCGCTTGCCAAGTCATATGTTGTACCCGAAGAGCGAGTAGTGGATTATTATGAGGCTAATGCCAATGCCTATGTGCAGAAGGAGCGTATACGGGCTCATCATATTCTGGTGTTGGCGGATGAGGATGCCGCTGCGGATGTTGTGACCGCCGCAGAAAAAAAGATCAATACCTTGTATGATCGGGTTGTAGGCGGTGAGGACTTTGCCCTTGTGGCTCGTAGTGCTTCTGAAGGACCCAGCGCACCACTTGGGGGAGACCTTGGATGGTTTGGCCGTGGAGACATGGTGCCCAGCTTTGAAGAAGCGGCTTTTGCCACTGCTCAAGGTGCTGTAAGCAAGCCAATACGCAGTCGTTATGGCTTTCATATTATTAAGGTAGAAGCCAGAGAGGAGGCTCGTATCAAAGCATTGGATGAGGTACGTGAAGACATTGCCCGCAAGATTGCCGAAGAAGAAGTACAAGGAAATGTGGCATCCATCCTTGATGAAGCATTAGAAGCTTTGCTGGCTGGAGAAGATTTGTCCGCTGTGGCAGAGCGTTGGAAGCTGGAATTGCGTGATAGCGAAGAGCTTGCCCGTGATCGGGTTGCTGATGCCCTGGGAATTACTCCAGAGGCTGTGGAATTGATTTTTGCCACACCGGTAGGGGCGATCGTAGATACACCCCTGAATGTAGAAGGTGGCTATATGTTCGCCAAGGTTGTCTCTTCCAAGGACGAGGCGTATCGTGCCCTCGAAGATGTGCGTTCGGATATTATAGAAGGATTGCGCCAGAAAGAAGCCCTTGCCCGTGCTCTTGAAGAAGCCCATACTGTGGCGGAGGCTTTGGAGGCAGACGGTGCGTTGCCGACTGTTGTGGGGCAAAAGTTGCAAACTAGTGAGCCTTTTGGGCGAGGGGGGGAGATCCCAAATGTTGGCCAGGTTGCTGATGTGGTAACTGCGATATTTGCGGCCCAAGATGACAAGTGGATTGCCAAGGCTTTTCCGACTCCTAGTGGTGCGGTTGTCGTCCGTAGGGCAGAGGTGCTTCCTCCCACTGCGGAGCAATGGGTAGAAGCAAAGCCCCGTGTGGAAGAGGCTCTTTTGGCTCGCAAGCGCCAGGAATTGATTCAAGGGTACCTGCAACAGCTGAGGGCCGATGTAAAGATAAGCATACAGAATGCAAAAATTCTGGAATAGCCTTTAATATATATATGTACTGTACGCCGCCCTTTTATGGGGCGGCGTTTTTTTATGGACGAAAATCCTCCGCCATATGTGGGAGGTAGCAAATCGTAACTGTATAGATATATCAGTAAAGCTTACTTCAATTTTCTAGCTGATCCCTGCGGTTTGGCAACTGCCGGTGGCAAATCAAAAGGAGGCCACAATGGGTGACCTGAGAGTTTAGTCCACACAAAATAGAACTGAAAATATTGATCCTGCCACATTTTTGTGGAGTACCAGTTAAGCCACTTTTCTGTGTTCTT
>CAZQKM010000030.1:0-30781 GCA_964593925.1 uncultured Desulfovibrionaceae bacterium
GCTCTGTTTGGAGGAAGCTAACACAATTTTTTAAATTTGACGACACTATCTAGCTGTCATTCCCCCGGAGAATACACTGCTTTTGCGTATGAAAGCCTGTAGGATGAGAAGCCGCTATCCAACACACCCGCTGCCAGCCGTGTGCCCAAAGGGCTGGCTCGGCTGACAATCACGTATAAAATCCCAGAATGCCATGCCTCCTTGCAGCCTTGGCTGTACACTAAAAAAAGCGGCTGGTAAGGGCTCCTGCAGGACAGATGTTTTTGCAATGGCCGATGGCGGGTGAACTTGATCGTGGATGCCCTGGCCATAAAACACATACAGCCGCCCGGCTATGCCTGGGCGGCTGTGATCTGGGATATGGGGAAGACAGGACGGAATCTAGGGGAGCAGGTCTCTTGATACATCACCGGTGTGGTAAAACTCTGTGATGATGCGTGTGATGAGGTCAAAATCGCGGGTTACTGACATGGCTGTATACTGGTATCCACCGATGCTCACCATGCCTTGGGGTTCATTTTCATAATTTCTCAGCCCTCTAACATAGGAATCAACTTCTGTTACTTCTGTCCCCATGAGGGGCATGTAGTTACCTTCATTTGCTTCCACGGTCAGGCTCCTCGGGCCTTTTTGGGGACAAGGAACGATGTCGAGAGAGAACCACGCATCTTCATCGACCTTGAGCTTTGGAAGTACGGCTTCCACGTCATGCCAGGTGGCATCTTTAATATTTATACCATTATAATACATTCTCATCTGCATATATACTCCTGGGGGCTTGTGGGTATGGCCATTGTGTACGCTTTTTCACATCGGCATGCCATGGTAGAGAACTTCTACTTTGCTATCGATATTCAGAACTGGAGAGGAAAAACTCAGGCTCTGGCCAGGCTTGTGGCGGGGTAGTCACCAAATGTACCCATGCCCCCTGCTGTGGGGGTTCGGGGGAAATCATTTCCCCCGGCCGTCGGAGACAAAACAGCCAGAGACTACGCCCATCAAAGGCAAAAATAGGTCTGTTTGTGGTTTGTGTGGCGGGGTGTGCTGTTGGGGCTAAGGGCAAGGGTTATGTATGCGTATGGGGTTCTTCTCTCCGAGGGTGTGCATGGGCATGGTGATGCACAGCTGTATCCGATTCGCAGACCAGCATTCCATCACGCAGTGTCACATGCTGCGATGCAATCTGGGTTAAAAAGTCCCAATCATGGGAAATGGCAATCAGCCCCACATTCAAGGCATTCAAGATGGAAATGATACGCAGGCGTGTCTCTGGGTCAAGGGCGTTGGTGGGCTCATCCAGCAGCAACACCTCCGGGCGCATGCTTAGCACCGCGGCCAGCGAAACCAGCTTTTTTTCGCCTCCTGACAATTTATGGGTGACACGATGTTCAAAGCCTTCAAGCCCCACCAGCGCCAAGGTTTCGTAAGCGCATTCCCGGGCCTGTGCCGGTGCCATACCCAGATTCAATGGCCCAAAAGCCACGTCTTCGAGTACTGTAGCGCTAAAAAGCTGATCATCGGCATGTTGCAGCAAAAGCCCAACATGCCGACGAAGCAGGCGAAATTCTTTTTCTTTACGTACCGGAGCACCACGAAACAGCACACAGCCTTTTTGAGGTGTCAGCAGCCCCATGGCCACATGCAGAAGCGTTGTTTTGCCTGCCCCATTGGGCCCATAGAGCCCCCACCGGCTACCGGCGTACAGGGGCATACCTACCCCGCGCAGTATATCCTCTTGGGCCAGCGGATATCTGAAGTATATATCACGCAATTCCAAAACTGGTATCTCAGCCAATGGATATCCCCCCTATCCACTCCACATACCCCATAAGGCATGCGGCCAGCGCTGCCAGTAGTGCAAACACCTTATCACGCGGACTTACATGCAACTCACGCAAAGAATGAAAGCTGCCCTCAAACCCGCGTAGTACCATGGCATCGTATACACGTCGGGATCTATCGAGACTACGCAGGATGATCATTCCCAACATATTGGCGGCAGTCCGGTATGTATGCATGTCTGTACGCGGCACAAAACAGCGCAGCCGTGCCGCTGTATGCAGCCGGTCATACTCCTGCGCCAGTACATGCACATACCGATAGGTATACAAAAAAAGAAACACGAGCTTGACGGGTACTTTGAGCCTGTACAGGGCATGCCCCAAGGTTGCCGCATCAGATGTACTGACAAGTGCCAAAAACAAGAACAGTATGGCATTTGACTTTACTGTAGCGCGCAACGCAACGGCGATCCCCTCTTTTGACAAGGCAAATGGGCCAAAATCCGCCCAGACCTCTCCCGGGTATGTCAAGGGCAGCATCAGCCATAAAAAAAAGATAAAACCATTTACCGCTAGCAACCGCCGCAGCACTGCTCTCCATGGCAATCCGGCCTGTATAGTCAGTAACATACCCATGGCTAATAGCCCGGACATGACCTGCGGCTGGCGGCACATGGCCACACCCCATACAAACACACAGGCGACCAGACTTTTAACGCGCGGGTCTAGACGATGCAGCATGCTGAAACCGTTGCTGAACGGCTCTTCAAGCACCACGGCTCCCGCTCTTGCGGCTTTTGAGATACGCGGCCACCCCCAAAAGGCCGACAAAGTACCCAAGCCCACCTACAATCTCTATCATACCCGGACCGCCTTGCAGCTCTTGCACCAACATGTCGCGCATGGGGGCAATCTTGCGCTCGACAGCCTCTTCCACAATACGCTGCAACCTTCCTTCAAACGCTTTTGACTCCGTGGCGTCCTGCAGGGTACCTGCGGTATCTACCCCAGAAGCATACTCGGATGCTCCTACCACCCAGCTGTCCAGGTGTCCTTCACCAGCCATGAGTGTCACGCGCAAGTCTGCCCTGTCGGCCTTGGCGGCACCCGGCACAGAAAATATAAATCGGCCGCTTTTATCGGTGACCCCGCGCAAGAATTCTTTGCCGTCGGCCTTGTCAGACACAACGACACTTCCCCCTATTACGGGCCTGTCTTTGCCATAGCCAGCCTCTACAATGATGTTTCCCCCCTCGGCATAGGCAAAAACGTTAGCCCGGTGGGCATGGGCAACCGTAGTCCAAAGTACCAGTATACTCATCACGGCACAGCATACATACCGGAGTACGCTTCGGATAGCCATGGGTCGCCTCCACTCAGCGGCATGGAGTTGCCTTGCCGCTCTGTAAAAAGTTGTGGAACACCTCGGGGCGCACACGGGCTAAAAAAGACACCGTGCAGGCCGTAACAATACCTTCGACCAGCATCACAGGCAGGTGGCCCAGTATGATCGCGGTTGCCGTTCCTGCAAATCCTGCATCCGACACACTCAAAGCCGCTGCCGTAAGCACTGCGGCCAGCATCACCCCTAACGCACCACAGCAAAATCCGCCCACATACTGCAAACCTCCGGACCGCCGCATAAGCGGCACAAAAAGATAAAAACACAGCACAGCGGGCCCGCCCATTGTCAGCGTGTTTATACCCAAGGTGCTAAGTCCCCCGTATTGAAAAAGCAACACCTGCAAAAGCAGTGCGGTAAAAATGGCAGGGAACGCCGCCCATCCCAGTATGGCACCAAGCAAGCCGTTGAGCACAAGATGCGCACTTGCCGGCCCCACGGGGACATGAATAAGCGAGCCTACAAAAAATGCAGCCGCAAGCAGGGCCACCGTCATGAGGCGGGCATGATCTATCCCGCGCAAGCCTATGGCCAGGCAGGTAACAGCCAGCATGCCTCCCCCCACAAGAACCGGAGGAGCCAGTATCCCTTCAGAAATATGCATCCATTTCACCTCGTCATGTGCGGCACCTGGCAGGCCCCCGGTTACACGGCTCTGTACCGGCAACTATAAGGCAGGCTATAGTTTATCCGCGGATGATTATGGCCGCTTGGCCGGATCGACAAACTCGGCCCACAAAACCGCCCCAATCTCCAGACTTTTCTGCTCACCCTCGCGGGCAATTGTTTCCGGGGCGGTATGCAGTGCGGCAAACCCCCACCAGCCACCCCATGGCACCGCGTACGTGAATACGCCGTTGTCATCGGTTATAACAGACTGAGTAACAAAATATTCGTTGGGTGCGGCATAGTCCTTTTTTTGATTATAATACTCCACCTCGACCACTGCGCCCCTCATGGGCTTGCCCTCAAACAGCACACGCCCCTGGAATACGTTGCCGACATAGTTTCCAAAAGGACGGGTCAGGGGCACAATTTCGGCACGCAGCCCCACGGGTTCATGCCACCCATCTCCAATGCCAAAAGCCGCCACGCATGTTTTGACCATGTGCTGAATATAGGCATCTTCGGCAGGCTCCCAGTATGGTTCGGGCTCCATATACAGCTGTATGATACCCGGACGTGTAACCGTGTACTCAGTACGCCAGGCCATACCCTGCATGATCTTGGTCTGCAAAAGTGTCTCTCGCAGGTCGTGCTTCTTACCATCGACCAACGCGCCAAACTGACGGGGCAGGGCCATGTCCATGCCCACTGCCTCCATGGGGTGAGAAAATGCAACCGTGATGTTCAGTAGGCGTTGCTCTTTTTCCACCACCATGGACCGCGAAGGAAGCACTATGCCAAAATGCCCCTGAGCCGAAATTACCCCCATAGCAGTCCAAAGGCATACGGTCAGGACTATGCCGGTTATACAAGCGCATAGACGCTCCATGCCACGTCGCCATGATGCATATGCCATACCGTTCCTCCTGTCCTCCGTGGGCGGGACCACTGTACTTATACACTGAGCGCCAGTAACATAGCACCCTGGTAGCACATTTCTATTTTTTGTAACACCCTATACGCGCCCCACCACCCTGTCAACATAACGGAGAATATGCTCCGCCACAGCAAAAGCCGGCCCCCCATACCATTCAGAAGGCACCGCAGTATGCCCTGCAACAAGCGCAGGTAGACTTCCTGCAAGGAATATCCCCCAAAACACCTCTATCCTCCTGCCAGAGCCAGGTGCACTGCGCGCTTTTGCCCATCTTCACCAATCATTCTTACCAGCCGGAAGGCATACACATGCCAGCAGGTGATCATGGTGCCACATATGCTCTCCGCCAGGAACATGCTTTGACGCACCATGGCATGCCATTGTACAGGCAACGGCAGTTATCTGCCTTTATTCCGGCTTTCTCAAGGCACCATGGCCTTGTTATGAACCGGTTTGTTTTTTGCTCCGCCCCCTTGCAGGTGGGGCACGGCCCTGTCATAACGGGTTACTGCCGCTGTACGGGATGCAGCCTCAGCCTTTCAGCGGTACCCCAGCCCGGCGCGCCGGGGTATCTGCGCATACCAAGTCCGGAGAAACACATGTCCGCACCCTTGTTATCCGTCGAAGGTCTTTCAACATATTTTTATGCAGAGACCAGCGTATCCAAAGCTGTCTGCGACGTCAGCTATACCATAGCTCCTGGAGAAACGCTGGGCGTAGTGGGCGAGTCAGGCTGCGGAAAAAGTGTGACCGCGCTCTCTGTTCTACGGCTGATCCCCGAGCCACCTGGGCGTATTATTGCGGGTAAAATCATGTTTAACGGCACGGACCTGTTGCGACTTTCAGAAAAACAGATGCGCGCTGTGCGCGGCAACAGCATCTCCATGATCTTTCAGGAACCCATGACCTCACTAAACCCTGTCTTTCGTGTGGGGGAACAAATTATGGAACCCCTGCTGCTGCATAACGACCTTGGCAGGCAATCTGCCAGAGCCAAAGCCATTGAACTGCTGCATCAGGTGGGCATTCCCTCACCCGCATCACGGGCCAAAGACTACCCTCACCAAATGAGCGGCGGCATGCGCCAGCGCGTCATGATCGCCATGGCCTTGGCGTGCAATCCCAAGCTGATCATTGCAGACGAACCCACAACCGCATTGGATGTTACCATCCAGGCACAAATCCTCGCCCTGATGGACAAGCTACGCAAAACCACGGGAACCGCCATGCAACTTATCACGCACGATCTCGGGGTCATTGCACATACGGCACAAAACGTCATTGTCATGTATGCCGGTCAGGTGGTGGAACAGGCCCAGGTGCGGGAACTGTTTGCCGAACCGCTACACCCGTATACGCAGGGTCTCATGCGTTCCATCCCCAGTGCCAAGGCCCATGTTGACAAAAATCCCCTGGTAACCATCCCTGGTACGGTGCCCTCACTGCACAACCTCCCACAGGGCTGCCGATTTCATACCCGCTGCACATATGCATGCAATCGTTGCCGCCAAGAAGAGCCGCCCCTTGCTCCTGTTGCACCGGCCACCCAAAAACGCTGTGTACGCTGCTGGCTGCATCAGGATGCCCCGTAACGAGCCATACCAGGCGAATGCAGCCCGCACGCCACGACAACGGTAAAGATGTCCCCACACCCGCTGCAAATATGCATGGAATCGTTGCCGCCAGAAAGAGCCGCCCCTTGCTCCTGTTGCACCAGACAAATAACCACCCACATCACCGCCACGCCGATATGGCTTCAAGCTCGTAACGTATTCCTGTACATTACTGTAGAGTGCCCAGACAGCTCAGCACTGCCCTCTTTTAATAGACAAACACTTCTTTTATTCAGATAACTACTAAAAATTAGCATCCTTCGACTGCACCTTTTGCGTCAGTCACAAACTGGTCGATACGAATTTTTGGGTGGATGAACCCCAAAAATATCTTTTTTGTGACCACCTGGCATACAGGCGCTCTAACACGCTGATATGAAAGTATATAAAAAAATAACATCATCTCTTATCATACATTTTTACCGTCTCGCACCATTTTTTTTATGGGGCATGTGCAAAAAAACGCTTGCATAATTTTCCACTACATGATTCTGCGTAAGCACATGCTTCCTTACTAGCGGTCTTCTCGGTAGTCTCTGATGAAGTAGGCAGCAATCAGTTTAGAAGAATTACAGCGCGCGTGTCCATCGCTAGTACGCGCATGCCCCCAGGCTGTCCGGCTTCGCCATGGGCTGCCTTTGGACTTTTTGAATAACGAATGGCGAAGTGTGAGGATAGACCCTGATGAATATTTATGTTGGCAACCTTTCTTACCAAATGTCCGAAGAAGAACTACGCACTGCCTTTGAAGCACACGGAGCAGTGGATAAAGTTCGCATCATCACTGACCATGACACTGGTCGCTCCAAAGGCTTTGCCTTTGTGGAAATGGCTGAAGACACTGAAGCCAACTCCGCTATTGAAGCCCTGAACGGCCGTGAACTTGCTGGCCGTACCATCACTGTAAACGAGGCTCGCCCTCGCCCTGAACGCTCTGGCGGTTTCCGCCGTGGCGGTTACGGTGGTCGTAACGAGCAGGGCGGTGGCTACGGTCGTCGCTACTAAAACACATCAGCCGCGTGTACGTGCCACACGCGGCTGAGATCTGTTGCCCGGTTTTGCTTTTGCAAAGCCGGGTTTTTTAGCAATATTTGTACTGCGCACGCATGTCGCACAGCCCAAAAACAGCAGTAGGCAAAAAAGCTACTTTACGGCCTGCTCCTTACGTACAAACTTCAATATCTCTTCTGCTGTTGCCTCAAGGCCCGGGGCGAGCATCAATCCGTCGTCCTCGGTGCGCAGGACATACTGCATCTTGCTCATACGCTGAAGGTAGGCCGTCTCTTTTTCCATATCCAAACATGCTCGCATGGTGGTCCCCATGGGTCCCAGCGACAACACACCGTCAGCGTAATTCCAAGTGCCGAAGTAGTTGTTGCAACCCGTAAAGCCATACATTTTGCCCTTGTCGTCAAATCTCAGTGTGATTCCGGCATCATCAGGGACAACGCTGCCTTCCAGTATTACAAGATGCCATACCCCGGATGTCAGCAGGGTCCGGCTGTCCATTTCGGTTTCGCGTTCAGCGGCTTTTGGTCCTTGTGCACAGGCAGTAAGCAGTAGCATCGCAGCAAGCACGAACCCCATCTGAACACGCATCATGTTATGACATTTCTGTTTTGCCATCATACTCTCCTAGGTATCTGGTGCGGATTTACCCCATACAAATCGGGCGTAACAACCATGCAATACAATGGGACGGAGCGCATTGCCCGGTACGGGACTACAATACCCTTTCTTCTGTTTCAATTGTGCCGCATGCCAGGTATAAAGGCAAGCAACGCCATGCGTGGTTTCCCGCCCGCTGTTAGCTGATACCACTGTGCACGGCGTAATATGACGTCCGGTACCAAAACAGGCGCCCCCTTTGCGCCTTTTTTTACACACCCCCAATCACACATATCCGACACGCCATGTCTGCCAATCTGCCCAAGGCCATACGCTCATTACCCGTGGTCGACATACTTGCCTCTCTGGTACGCACCCTGCAGCACACAACCTGTTGTGTAGTGCAAGCATCACCCGGTTCAGGCAAGACAACCTGTGTGCCTCTGGCTTTGCTGCACGCAGGCATCTTTGAAGAACGTATCATTGTACTCGAGCCCCGGCGTCTTGCTGCACGTGCAGCGGCAACACGCATGGCATACCTGCTTGGTGAACCAGTGGGCCGTACAGTAGGCTACCGGATACGCCATGCACAGGCCACAAGCCGCCACACCCGCATTGAGGTCGTTACAGAAGGCATCCTGACCCGCATGCTGCAAGAAGACCCTGCACTCTGCGGAATTGCCTGTGTGATCTTTGATGAATTTCACGAACGCAGCCTGCAGGCCGACCTGGGACTAGCCCTATGCCTTGAGTCGCAAAGCGTACTACGCCCCGATCTGCGCTTGCTGGTTATGTCTGCCACCCTGGACAGCCACAGGGTGGCCTCGCTCATGGGAACATGTCCCATACTTACAGCCACAGCCCCAAAGTACCCTGTGCAGACCGTGTACCATTCGCCCCCCATGGGCACACTCCTGCCATGCACACAGGACGCACTGCGCTTCATTGCCGGCTGTATCCGTCGTGTCCTGCATGAAGAACAGGGCAGCATCCTCGTGTTTCTTCCCGGCATGCGAGAAATCAAAAAGCTCACACACCTGCTGGGGCAAAGCACCTCTCCTGACGGCAGCCAGGTACGTATCCTCTCGTTGCATGGTTCGCTTTCTGCCCAGGAACAGGATGCCGCCCTCATGCCCCCGCCGCGGGGAGTACGCAAGGTTGTGCTGGCCACTGCCATTGCAGAGACCAGCCTGACCATTGAAGGCATACGCGTTGTGGTGGACAGCGGGCTTGCCCGTGTGCCCCGATTTACCCCCCGTAACGGCATGAACGAACTTGTCACACGGCAGGCTTCCATGGCCTCGGCGGACCAACGCCGCGGCCGGGCAGGCAGACAGGGGCCAGGGGTATGCCATCGGCTGTGGAGCCCTGCTCATGAAGTTGCCATGCCCCCTTTCAGCACCCCAGAAATGGAAAAGGCCGACCTGGCACCACTTGCCCTGGAGCTGGCCCGATGGGGAGCCACAGACCCTGGGGCGCTGGCCTGGCTGACACCACCGCCCCAGGCCGCCATGACCCAAGCCCGTTCACTGCTTGCCCAACTGGGAGCGCTACAGCGCACTGCTGCCGGACTCTGGCAAAGCACCCCCCACGGTCAAGCCATGGGCAGGCTGCCCGTACACCCCAGGCTGGCGCACATGCTCATCCTTGCAAGCCATGCTGGCAGGCATGTGCTGAAGCATGCAACAGCGCTGGCTGCCTGGCTGACGGAAAACCCCACACTACCTCGTGCGCAGACCAACCTGCCCCACTTGCTGGAGGCTCTCCCCGATATGGCAAAACGCCATGATACACTTGCCGCAGGCATACTCCGCAATATCAAGCAACTGCAAGGCATGCTCTCTCGACAGCAGTGGCCCACAGCCAAGAAAACATGTGCAGAGCAACTGGCAGAAATCCCTGCACACGAATTATGCGGTGCACTATGCGCCCTTGCATATCCTGACCGCATCGCACAACAAACTGAGCATGGACGCTTTGTACTCACCTGCGGACAAGGGGCAAGCCTGCCTGCACATGACAGCCTTGCCGGTAAAGCATTTCTCGTGGTTCCAGAGCTGGATAACCAACGCCCAACAGCCGGAATCCGTCTGGCAGCACCGCTTTCAATCCATGTCATTGATGAACTGTTTACACAGCATATTGGCCAGCAGTACACCACAGCCTGGAATAAAAAAACAGAGGCCGTTGAACATACCCAAAGACGAACGTTGTGGAAGCTGACACTGGAGGAGCACCCCGCACCAGCCCCGGACTCACAAGAACCGGCCATTGCTGCCATGTGTCAAGGAATACGGACCATGGGACTCCAAAGCTTGCCATGGACTCCGGAATTGCAAGCCATGCGCCAACGCATTACCCTGCTTTACCGCCTGGAAGCCCACCAGGACCACACCAATATGTGGCCCGATGTTTCTGATGTGGCGCTCACAGATACACTTGAGACATGGCTTGTACCTTTTCTGTCTGACGTACGGCGACGCGCGCAGCTCAAGCATGTGGACCTTTACAGCGCTTTACTGCATCTGCTGCCCTGGCCTTTGCCAAAACGCCTGCAAGAAGATGCCCCGGAATGCCTGACTGTGCCCTCTGGCTCATCTGTCCGCCTTGACTACTCTGGCCCTGTACCAGTGCTGCCCGTGAAGTTGCAGGAAATGTTCGGAGCCACACAAACACCTGCCATTGTCCGTGGAACCCTGCCGATACTGGTACAGCTGCTGTCACCCGCAGGTAGGCCCTTACAAATCACGCAGGATATTGCAGGATTCTGGCAAAACAGCTACCATCAGGTAAAAGCAGAAATGAAAGGCCGCTACCCTAAGCACCCATGGCCAGACGACCCGCTCAAAGCAACGCCCACCAAAGCAACCCGAAAGGCTATGCAAAAAAAAGCTACATAGACCAGATAGCGTATTTGTACTTAGTTCCGGCAGGCAGGCCCATGTCATAATACGCATATACGCGGCCCCATGTAGCCTACAGGATGCGTACATGGCAAGCAGTACAACAACACCGGCAGGCATCCGCTCTCATGATCGCGCTGGTACCCATGGAATTGTGCATGCTCCCCCGGAATGCCCACGCGGCATACTGCACCCATAACCAAGGAGAACCCCATGTATGCTCTTGCCATTAACGGCAGCCCCCGTAAGGGCGGCAACACGGAAACACTGCTGCGCGCCACCATTGCCCCACTGCAAGAAAAAGGATGGCAGACTGACCTCATCCGTGTGGGGGGTACCCACATACGTGGCTGTATAGCCTGCTACAAATGTTTCAAAAAACAAAACATGCGTTGCGCCATCTCCTCGGATTCCTTTAATGAGCTGGCAGAAAAACTCTACCGCGCCGATGCCATCATCATGGGTTCTCCCACCTATTTCACGGATGTCACAGCCGAACTCAAAGCCGTACTGGACAGGGCCGGGCTTGTGTCCATTGCCAACGGGCACCTGCTGCGCGGCAAAATCGGCGCTGCGGTCGTGGCTGTACGCCGCGGCGGTGCCACGCATGCCTTTGACACCATCAATCACATGTACATGGCTTCACAGATGCTTATCCCCGGTTCAACGTACTGGAACCTTGGCTTTGGCCTGCACAAGGATGAAGTGCAAAACGACGCTGAAGGCATGCTCAATATGCAGCATCTCGGCCAGACCATTCTGTGGCTTGCAAATGCCACGGTACCGGTTCGCGAAAGGTATCCTGCGGCTTCCAGCATTGCATAAGGCCCCTTGCAAGCGTATACCGCCCACCTGCCGCATCCCTGTGGGGCTCGGAAAGCGCCATGCCAGGCCCCTGTAGTTGAAAAAAACAGTTGTATACACAAAACGGGCAGACACCCACAAGTGCCTGCCCGTTGTTCATTTGCATGACCCTGGGCTACCCCAGGGCCGAATATTTTTTACGGCTCGATCGTTGTACCCAAGGCATCAAGAAATTTACGCATCCATTCCGGGTGCGCGGGCCATGCCGGGGCAGAAATGATATTTGCACTCACGCAGGCATTGGATGCTGTGGCATTCACTTCGCACCATGTGGCCCCTGCGCCTTCCACATCTGGTCTAACCGCAGGATATGCAGTGCATGTTTTGCCTTGCAGCACGCCAGCAGTAACCAAAATCTGCTGCCCATGGCATACAGAAGCAATGGGCTTTGCAGCGGCATTAAACTCCCGCACGATTTCAAGTACCCGGGCATTCAGGCGCAGGTATTCTGGCGAACGCCCCCCAGGGATGACAAGCCCGTCATAATCCGACACTTTTATGCTGTCAAAATCATACGTCAGTACAAAGTTGTGCCCCTGCTTTTCAGTATACGTCTGGTCTCCCTCAAAGTCATGCACAGCGGTCTTTATCGTATCTCCAGCCTTTTTGTCCGGGCAAACTGCATCAACGCGGTGCCCCACCATGAGCAACATCTGAAAAGGCACCATCACTTCGTAGTCTTCTACAAAGTCACCTGCCAACATGAGAATCCGTTTACCAGCCATTAGGCCCTCCTTGCTACAGCCGCTTTAGACCACGGCCGTGCTGTATATGATATCATGACGAACCGCTGGTCACTCCGTTTTGTGCAAAGCTCGCCAGCATGGCCAGAGCATTCCACGCCAAACGGTGTTGACCAGATGTTTTTCAAAACTCTTCCAAGGGGGCATATAGCACGCAGCCAAAGCAGGGAGCAAGCGTACCCTCATCTGCCAAAACCCTGCGCACCGCCCTACACAAAAGACATACGTACCCTGTCAATGACTCGCAACAGCCATATGCCCGCCATATCCCATACCCCCGGACAACAGGCTTGCGGGCGGGCTTGCGGTATGTCTCAAAAAACGTTTAACAGAAACGAACAACAGGCATGTACGGGCCCCTGAGGCATACAGCATGCTTTTTGCAAATCTGCATCGCATCATCTTGTCACTCTCTTCTGTTGCGTTCCTACCCCGAGCGGTCTAAGATATATCTGTACTGATGTGGCAGACACTCCCCCTTCTCCAAACCCAATGAGCATATTGTCATGACCATACGCAACTTGGCCCTTTTGCTGTGCCTTGGTGTCTTTTTGGCAGCCTGCGCCGGCCCGGCAGATCCCCCCCGCCCACCAAACCCCATGGGCCTGAGCAACAAACATGACCCCCAGGCTGAAAAATGGTACGCTATGGCCCACGTATTATGGAAAGATGAGACCTGTAGCGACCCGCAACTGGCCATAGAGTATCTGGACAAGTCCCTTGCCATTGAACCAGACTATGTACAGGCCTTGATACGCCGAGGCCTTGCTTACAGCCAACAGCGTCAATGGGACAAAGCCTTTGCCGATGTTACGCGCGCGGTTCGGCTGGCACCCTCTGCTGAAACGTACACATGGCGAGGGCTGGTAATGCTGCGCATGGGTAACGCCCTTGGCGCAGTACGCGACACCACACGAGCACTGGAATATCAAAAAGATTATAGCTGGGCATGGAACATCCGCGCCGCAGCAAAGCTGACCCAAAAAGATATACCTGGAGCATGCATTGATTTTAAAAGCGCATGCTCTGCCGGGGATTGTTCCAAGCTCACCCTTGTGCGACAGTCAGGAATTTGCCCCGAATAACTGGATAGTTAGGTATACCCTATACTACGCCTTCCCCCCCTGTACGGCACGTGCAAATCTCCTGCTTGAGAAGTTGTCTGTGACATGCTATCCTACACTTTGCCGAGTAATGTATTGTTCCATACTAGGCATAGCTTGAAATAACTTCCAGTAACCGACGTGGTCGGACGTAACATATGCAGCCACCCACAAGGCAAGACCCCACGCCGCCCAGCGGGGAGAGTATGGCCGCGGAGAGACAACAGCGTGTGTACAAAAGTACCGTGCTTGATTATGCCGTAGTCTTGCTGACTTCCGTACTTGTTTCCCTGGGAGTTGCTCTTTTTCTGTCCTTTTTCGGACTCTTTGGACGTAGCGCACTTGCGCTGCTTCTGCCCCCTTTATCCGGGGGAGTCGTCACTGCATTGGTGATTGCATGGCGTTTGTCAAATTTTTCCCTGGAATCGCGTGCCTCCTCTGGCGCCTCTTCTGTGGACAACTGGTACAAGGGTGAAGCCAAATTTCAGGCAACCTTTCACGCCACGCCCGATCCCATCATGGTCGTCAAGCTGCATGAAGGCTCGGTACTTGATGTCAACGAAAGCCTGCAACGCCTGCTTGCCCGTGAAAGAAATGAGCTGGTTGGCGAATCTCTGGACCATCTGCTCCAATGGCGTGGAGATGCCCAAAGGGGCTTCATGGCGATACTGGAGCGCGAGGGTAGTGTCAGTAATCTTGCCGCCACAATGCACAGTGCCGAAGGCTCCATGCACCATGTGCTCGTTTCTGCACGGTATGTACAACTTGACGGCGAGCCCTGCGCCATAGCCATTGCCCGTGATATCAGCGACCATTATCGTCTGCAAGAAGAACTGGCCACCAAGGCATCCCTGCTGGAGAATGTGCTTTCGCACATTCCCCATTTTGTCTTTTGGAAAGACAAAGATGGCAAATACCTGGGTGCGAATGAAGCATACGCCCATAATATGTTTGGTGCAGCGATACAAGATGTCATAGGTGCAACAGATAGTGAACTTGGCAGATCCGGACCATATGCCCAGATATCTGCCAGGGACCATGGCGAAGTGCTGGCAAGCGGCCAGCCCATTATCAATGCCGAACGCACACTGATACTGCACGATAAGCGTACGATCATCGGCCTTGTGAGCAAAGTACCCCTGTTGGATCAAAGCGGTACACCGCAAGGAGTGCTGGGTATTACCGCCGATATCACCAGCCTGCGTACCTATGAACGACAGTTGCGTACACTGCTGGATGGCCTGCCAGACATGGCATGGATCAAAAATGCTGATAGTGTCTATCTGGCGGCAAATCAGGCTTTTGCACAGTTTCACAACCTTGACCCTCTGGATATTCCAGGGCGTACAGACAGCGACCTGTGGCTTGCCGATGTTGCCACTGCCGAACGCATCAACGATGCCAAAGCCATCTCAAGTCTTGCCGAGCTACGGTACGACCAAGAGCTCTTGGGTACATACGCTCCCCCCCTATGGGCCGAAATTATCAAACGCCCCATTACCGAATACAATATGGAAGGAACTTCCATAGCCACCGGCACTGTCAGCATTGCGCGAGACATTTCGCAGCAGCGGGCACAGGAAAGCCGCATCAGAATGCTCTCTGAAGCTTTAGAGCAAAGTTCCGTGGCAGTGGCAGTAACAGACAGTCAGGGCATGACTGTACACCTTAATCCGCGCTATGAAGAGCTGACAGGCTATAGCCTGGAGGAATTGGCCGGCAAACCCTTGCCGCTGCTTGCCGGCTCCAAACGTGCCAGCCCCATATGGAATGCCCTGGCAGCAGGTAAACGCTGGCGCAGCGAAACCAAAACAGCACGCAAGGACGGTACGGAACACTGGCTTTCTGTATCCATTGCACCCGTGGTGAACAACTGCGGCCAAACAACAAACATCGTACTGGTGCTAGAAGATATCAGCGAGCAAAAGCGTACAGAAGAACACATCCGCCACCTTGCCATGCATGACGGGCTCACGGGGCTGGCCAACAGGCGCTTGTTTATGGATCGCCTGCGGCACTCTGTCGCTCTCAACAAAAGAAACAGCGTACGCTTTGCGGTGCTATTCATTGACCTTAACGATTTCAAGCAAATCAATGACACCTTGGGGCATGATGCAGGGGACTTTGTCCTGTGCACCATCGCAGAACGGCTCCAGGAGTCCTTGCGTGCAGTGGATACATGTGCGCGTATTGGCGGCGATGAATTTGTGGCCCTGCTGCATGACATTAAAAACGATGATGAACTTACGCAAGCCTCTGAAAGAGTGGCAAAAGCCATTACCATGCCCATTGATATCCAAGGAAGTGTCCGCATTATTTCCGGAGCCATTGGCATTGCCATATGCCCTGATGACGCTGTCAACGTAGACCAGTTGATACAACATGCGGATAATGCCATGTACCGCTGCAAACGTAACCGCAAATACGACAAGGCCATACTGTAGCAGCGCCTGCCCTTCTCCCGACAAGCTGGACCATCCCAAAGCCGTACTTTTTGGCAAATCCTCCCATACGGCAAGCATGCATCTGCCATCAGAAATTTGCCCTGAAGAGCACGACACCCACCGATAAACAGAACGCCTGTGCTCTGCGCCAAGCCGAAACAGATGTCAGGACGAGTGAAACCGGTCATGAAATGGCATTTATGGGGCAATGCTTTGCAATTGGCAAAAGAATGGCAGCGGGCTCAATCTCAGCGGGGTACGCCGGCTGAAGTAATATTAAAAGAGAGAGTCGCTGGCCCAAAAAGCTGGTTGCCGAGCTAAGCTACATCCGCACATTCCGCACATGGTGCAGGATGTACCCACAAAAAAGTTTAAACATCTTGTCAGCTCGTTCCCCGCTCTCTTACCCACGGCATTTGGGAAACATGCCACTTTTGCCGTGGCCCGCTTTGCCCTTGCTCCAGTCACATTCCGCTTTTGTACACCGCGGGCAAATGCTGTCTGCCTCTCTCTTTCTTTCGAACCTTTCCTTGTGGCGGAAAGCCCGTAAAATGTGCCGCATACCAAGGCTCATCCATTTCAAGAGCATATGCCAGCGGACTGTTTCCAGGTGTATTCATTCTCCTCAAAGGGGCAATCCTTTTTACACACAACGTCACCAGACTGATCCTTTTGTGTCTGCCTATTTCTCTTTGCCGGCTTGACCTCCAAGGTATGCGGTTTTACTTAATGCACGCGAACAACGCATATGCCATTGCAACGCGTATCATGCGTCTGACCTGTAATAAACTTGAATTTACCCCGCCTAGTGCTGCCATATACACCGCGCACCGGGGTGACAGGCATGTGCATCATGCCAAGGAGGAACCTTTTATGAGTGACGAGCAGAGTACAACAACAGAAAAACATGAATTCCGCACAGAAGTGCGCAAGTTGCTGCACATCATCACCCACTCGCTATATACCAACCGCGAAATTTTTCTACGCGAACTTATCTCCAACGCGTCCGACGCACTGGATAAACTGCGCTTTGCCCAAGCACGCGGTGAACAAGTGACATCACCAGACCTTGAGCTGCGCATATCCCTCACAGCGAACGAAGAAAATAAAACCCTTACACTTACCGACACCGGTATCGGCATGACCCGCCAGGAACTTATCGATAACTTGGGCACAATCGCCGGTTCCGGATCCGAGCGCTTTCTCAAAGAGCTTGCAGAAAAAGGTGAAGATACAGACAACATCATTGGCCGATTTGGAGTGGGTTTCTACTCGGTATTCATGGTGGCGGACTCTGTCAGCGTCACCACGTGCAGTATGCGCGAAAACGAGGGTGCATGGCGTTGGACAAGTGACGGCCTCGGCAGTTTTGAGCAAGAGGCAGTACAAGACGGCCCTGAACGCGGTACCTCCATTGTCATACAGCTCAAAGAAGATGCCACAGAATTTTTGCAAAAAGATCGCCTGCGTGAGATCATCCGCAGGCACTCAAACTTTATTCCCTTTCCCATCTCTCTGGATGGCGAGCACGTAAACACCACACCTGCCCTGTGGCGCGAACCAAAATTTCAGGTCAGTAAGGAACAATACAAAGAGTTTTATACATTCCTTACCTTTGATACCCAGGAGCCAATGGATACCATTCATCTTTCCATTGATGCGCCGGTACAATTTACCTCTCTGGCATTTATTCCCACCTTTGCCAATGACATGCACCCGCACAACCGGGATGCGTACGGCCTTGACCTGTATGTGCGCCGCGTGCTCATCAGCCGCGAGTATGAAGCTCTGCTCCCCGAGTATTTGTCCTTCCTGAAAGGTGTAGTTGACACCGAGGATCTGCCGCTGAATATCTCGCGCGAAACGCTTCAAGAAAATATCCTCATCAGCAAAATCAAACAGACCCTCACCAAACAAGTGCTCTCGCACCTGGAAAAACTGGCGTCTTCCCAGGCGGAAAAGTACGACGAATTCTGGCGCACACATGGCCGCGTATTCCGCATGGGCTATAGTGACTACCTGAACAGAGAAAAATTCATCCCCCTGCTACGGTTCAACAGCTCTGTTCATGAGGACGACGCCAGCCTTACCTCTCTTGATGCGTACCTTGAGCGCGCCCCCGAAGGCCAAAAAGATGTCTGGTATGTGTCTGCACCAAACCGCGAAGCCGCTCGCCTCAACCCGCATGTGGAAATATTCCGCCGCAAAGGCATCGAGGTGCTCTATCTGTATGACCCGGCAGACGAGTTCATCATGGACTCTCTGGGTAAATGGAAGGAAGCAGCCTTTCGCTCTGTGGAACATGCAGATGCCGATACCCTGAAAGACTTTGCCGATGTGGAAAAAAAAGAAGCACCCGAAGCCCTGGATGAAGAAAGCCATAAGGCTCTGCACGATCTGCTGGCACACATGAAAACGTTGCTGGGAGACAAGGTAGAAGATGTGCGCGAATCCAAACGGCTCTCGGATTCACCCGCATGCCTTGCCGGTACAGGTGGCATGACTGCCTCCATGGAAAAGCTGATGCGCGTGATGAGCAAAGATGAATCCATTCCCCGCAAAGTGCTAGAGGTCAACCCCGACCATCCACTGACCCGTAACCTGCTGCGCCTGTACCGTGCTGATACCGATGATGCACTGCTGCGGCAGGCCACGGAGCAGCTGCTTGAATCCGCGCTGCTGCTTGAGGGCTACCTGCAGGACCCGCATTTGCTGGTGGCTCGGGTGAATACCCTGCTGGAACAGGCCACAGGCTGGTATGCGGAAATACGCAAGCTCTAGCCCAGCCCCATTTGGGCAAGAGTGCCCGGGCGTGACCTGCTGCCAGGCATGATTTCACACCTGGAGAAAAGGCAACGTTGTACCACCGCATGTAACGCTGCCCACTCTTGGACTAAACAGGCAACACGCGTCTGCCAAAACGATGCCGGCCGGTGTACCTCATCCCGGGTACTCCGGCCGGCTTGCTTCTTGCCCTACCCCGCGGGATATGCCCAGAGGCAGGCCACGCAGCAGGGAACGCCCCTGCCACTCACGGTAATGATGCGTGCATCATATCCCCAAAAAACACTGCCCGGCCAGGCAGGCAACCAGATAGGCCAAAAGCCCTCTTGAAAATGTATTTTGAAAGACGTCCATGTGTTTTGAGACCAGCTCTTGGGCACATTTTCTTTTGGCAAAAAAATGCTGTTCTCAGAATTTATTTTTCATGCTTTGTTGTAGTGACTGTCTTTTGGGCACAAGCATTCCGGATATCGCCACATGGAGCTCTTCCCTTGCGCGACCCGGCCTTGCGTCGGGATGCCACCACCAGAAGCCCAGCCATGACCGCTGACATTGTTTCAGCTTTGCGCCCCGTTGCCCTATTAAATCTGATCAAAATAAGGGGGACAAATTGCCATGACGACCCTGTGGTCAGCCTGTGGTGTGCCTGGCTACCACCTGTAAAAAAACAAACATCGCCATTCTTTTTTGCAGTATTCGGCCTAGGCTTCGTGTATCTTCCAGTCCTTGATACGTAGATCCACCGAAGCCAAGCCGTTATACCGATCAATACGCGGCGTAAAGGCGAGCTGTATTTTTTTACCGCGCATATCGCGGGGCATACTGTCCGCCTGACGCCACGCCTTGGCACGCAAGGTGATGCCGCAGCCAGGATCCTTTAAATCCAGCTGGACATGTTTTTTGCCAAATACGCGGTAGCCGCAGACTTCCAACGCAGGAGAAGCAAATGTAGGTTCGGCATTGCCCATGCCAAAGGGCTGCAACAGTTCAAGTTCCTTAAGCAAGGCAAAATCAGAGGCTGCTGCAAACCCCAATTCTGCGTCAAGCTTCAGTGTTGGGGTCAAGGGTTCTGGTCCGCAGTCTTTTCGGACAACGGTATCAAAACGCTCGCGCAGGGCATCCAGGTTATGGTGGGCAAGGCTCATACCCGCTGCCTGCCTGTGCCCGCCAAATCCCAACAATATATCCGCGCAAGCCGACAACCCCTCGTACAGGTGAAATTCTTTGATACTGCGGCCTGAGCCTTTGACTACGCTGCCCTCATCACACAAGATAAGCGTAGGACGATAAAACTCTTCTACAATGCGTGATGCCACAATACCGATAACCCCAGCATGCCAGTCTGCTGCATACAGTACCAGGCCCATGCGGTCCTGTTGTGCCCGGGCCTGCTCTCTGGCTTCAATGAGAATGCGCTCTTCTTCGTCTTTGCGCTTTTGGTTCATGGCATCCAGTTGCACGGCCAATGCGCTTGCTGTGGCATAGTCACGCTCCAGTAGCAAAGAGAGTGCTGTTTCTGCCTGCCCCAACCTGCCTGCGGCATTTATACGCGGCGCAAGGCCAAAGGCCACCTGCCCTGCCCCCAACGCGGCCGTAGCGCTGTATCCGCTCACTTCTTTCAGGGCTGCGATGCCAGTCCGCTTTGCTTCGGCCAAGACAAGCAACCCGTTTTTTACCAAAACCCTGTTCTGCCCGGAAAGGTCCACCACATCCGCAATGGTACCCAACGCCACCAAATCCAGTAACGAACGGACATCTGCCTTTACACCTGTCTGCAACGCCAGCTTGCTGTTAAGCGCCGCCATTAAAAAAAACGTCACCCCTACTCCGGCCAAGGCCGGGCATGGACATGGGGCAAGGCGTGGATTGCATATAGCATGGGCCTGGGGCAAACTCTCACCAGGGAGATGATGGTCAGAAACAACCACGGTCATACCCAGCTCACGTGCACGGGCAATGGGAGCATGGTCGGAAATACCACAGTCTACCGTAAGAAGCAGCCGAATTCCCTGCTCGGCAAGACGTTCTACCCAGGCTACATTCATGCCGTAGCCTTCTTCAAAGCGATTGGGAATGTGATGACAAGCCTCCATACCGTGCTCTGCCATGAAATGCTTTACCAGCGCTACGGATGTCACGCCGTCCACATCATAATCACCCCATACGGCAAAAGGCAGCCCCCGGGTCAACCCTTGGGCCAGGATATCTACAGCGTCTTCCAACCCGGGCCAGCATGAAGGCGCCGCAAGATGCCGCAAACCCGGGTTCAAATATATGTCCATTTCTTCGGAAGTATGCAGCCCGCGCAACCATAATAGCTCCAAAAGCAAAGGAGAAATACCCAGCCGATCAGCCCATTGCGCTGCCTCAGACGGTAACTCATGGCTGCGCATAATCCAGTGTTTTGACACAACATCCTCGCTGCCGCCTCATATACGGCATATATTCAGGTGTTTGGCGTACATGCCAACGCTGGCTGCTCCAGTACAGGTTATACAGCTCGCCGGAATGCAGGGAGACACCGGCATATCCAGCCCCTGTGTACCCTTTGCTGTATACGCATCACTCTTGTGTGGGGCCATCAGAAAGTAGCTGCGACTCACCCTTGTCGGTAACGTCTTCAACAAACTCCCCCGGAGCATCCGCATCAGAAGGCGCACCGGCATGTGCCTGGTGGGCATTGATGGTACGTACTATCTTTGCATACGCATCCTGCATTCCTTCTGGAATCAACCCTTTGTTTTTCATCCACTCCAAAAATCTGGTAGCAGCCTCAAGGCCCGGGTTGGCTTCAAGACACTTGAAAAGGTGTTCCATGGCCTTTGTGTACTCCTGCTGTTCAAGATACACACGCGCCATGTTATAGTGCAGGTTTTCGTCATCGGCAGAAAGTTCCAGGGCCCGCTTGTAGTATTCCACAGCTTGTTCAAACATGCTGCTTTTGCGCAGATTTATACCAAAATCATTGAACAAATGTTTGTGCTCTGGCGCAAACGCCGCATCCAGCTTGACCAGGCGCTCAAAAATATCATCTGCTTTGGCAACATCGCCCCGTTCAAGATAGGTTAGCCCTAGGCCAAAATTGGCTCGTATGTTTCCTTCATCAACCTTGAGCGCATTGCCATACTCAAATTCTGCAGTAAAGTGCTCACCACGCGCGCGATACATATCTGCCCGGGCCACAGTCTTGCTCAGCTCCTGCATTTTGGGAAACACTGTTTCCACATAAAATTCGGGTTCAGGCTGAAAATTGTTGAGCACTTCTTCCACGGGTACGCACCGCTTGGGCCCAGAGGGCACATAGTTACTGTTGAGCGGCTGCACCTCAACCATGCTGTCGGCACCCTCTTCCACCATCCAGAATGCTTTCTGAACTGTTTTACGCGTGGTTGTGCCTGTTCCCACCTTGCGGACTTCCTGTGTAGAAAAAACGCCCTTGATGCGCTCTCTTTCCTGGTGATGCCCGGCAACTTTATCCTTGTCCTGTTCCATACCCCTTGCTCCTTTGCGTCAGCTGACTCTGCTATGCCTGTCGCATGGACTCCATGATACGTTGTGCGGCTTCCACCGGAGCCACCGCAGCGGTTACAGGTCTGCCGACAACCAGATAGTCTGAACCTGCCCGCACAGCTTGCCCAGGAGTCATGACCCGACGCTGATCATCATCCGCAGCAGCAGGGCGAATCCCGGGGGTAAGGCAGATGTAGTCGCTACCGCAGCAACGCTTGATGTGCTCCACCTCATGGCCGGAACAGACCACCCCGTGCAGGCCCCATTCCTTTCCCGACAGGGCCAGGGCGCCCACCAGCCCAGATACATCCTCACACAGCATAGCTGGCAAGTCTTCACGCGTCATACTGGTCAATACCGTTACTCCCAGCAGCATGGGCTGTGGGGCACTGGTTGCACGGTCTCTTTCCTGGAGCAGCCCTTCCAGAGCAGCCCGGGCCATGCGTTCTCCTCCCATCAAATGGATATTCAGCATATCTGCACCCGCGCCAACGGCAGAACAGACTGCCCCGCGCACAGTATGGGGAATATCAAAAAATTTCAGGTCAAGAAAAACCCGAAAGCCCATGTCCTTCAAGCGGGCCAGTACCTCTGGCCCGGCTGCAGTATAAAGCTCAAGCCCCACCTTGACCCAAGGCACCACACCTTGCAACACCTTTGCCATGCCAAGGGCCTGCTCACTGTCAGGATAATCAAGTGCGACCACAAGTTCAGCCATGCATCAACTCCATTCTGCCAGCAGAGTCTCCAGCAACCCGGGCCGGCAGGCCGGGGAGAGAGTCTCTGCAAGATAAGTGGCCCGCAACCGATCATACGCCTGGTTAAGGTCATCATTGACAACCCAGGCGTTAAACCAGTGTGCCTGTTGCAACTCACGCCGGGCATTGGCCATGCGGCGCTTGATAATTTCCTCAGCATCCGTACCACGCGCACGCAGCCTGCGTTCAAGCTCACGCATGGACGGAGGCAGAATAAACACATAGCACCCCTGCTTGAGTGTGCCGTATAGTTGCGACGCACCCTGCACATCAATGTCAAACAACACATCGCGCCCCTGCGCAAGCAGCGCGCGGGTATTTTCCAGCGGTGTACCATAAAAATTGCCATGCACTTCTGCCCACTCGGCAAAAAACCGCTCGTCCCGAAGCGCCTTAAAGGTCGCCTCGTCCACAAAGGTATATTCACGGCCGTCTACTTCGCCCTCACGCGGCGGGCGTGTAGTGTATGACACTGAAAAGGCGAATTGAGAAAATTCAGCCAGCAAACGCTTGGCAAGCGTACTTTTGCCTGTACCTGAAGGAGCACAAAGCACCAACACCACGCCGGAGCGATCACACTCCATCAGGCACCCTCCTCCTGGGTAAAACGTTGCCCCAGCGTTTCTGCCTGAATGGCAGAAAGTATCACATGGTTGGAGTCCGTTACGATGATGGAACGTGTTTTACGGCCCTGCGTAGCATCAACCAAACGCCCGTCATCGCGCGCATCTTCGCGCAAGCGCCGCATGGGGGACGACGCAGGGTTCACAATGGATACTACCCGCTCGGCAACAACAAAATTACCAAATCCGATATTGATAAAACGCTGTTTTTGCATGACTACTCTATGTTTTGTACCTGCTCCCGGCATTTCTCGAGCTCATTTTTATAGTCCACGACTACCCGTGATATGGCCGGATCCTGCACTTTGTTTCCGCAGGTATTTATTTCACGAAAGCACTCCTGCAAAGTAAAATCAAGGCGCTTGCCCGCATCGCCTCCTGCCCGCACCAAGTCGCGCAAACGCCCCAGATGTGCGTTAAGCCGGGTGAGCTCTTCACTGATATCAAGCTTGTCCGACATAATGGCAATTTCCTGCAAAAACCTGTTTGGATCAAGCTCAAGGGTCTCTCGTTCCAAAAGCTCTTTGATACGTTCCTGCATGGCTGCAAACCTGCCCTCCTTGATGGCAGGGGCATGCTGTGCAATGTGCTTTGCCCAGTCATCCATCCGCTCCATGCGGGCTTCAAGGTCAGCCTGCAAATCCCGGCCTTCTGCTTCCCGCGATATGTTCCAATCCGCCAGGGCCGCTGCAAGGCCAACCTCAAGGTCGGTTGCAAGGGTTTCTTCTACCCCCTCGGAAGCATCCTCCCACAAATACGAAAGCACCAACAGGCGATTATAATCAGGGGTATAGTCATCGCCCCGCTCAGCGGCAAAAGAATGCATCTGTTGCAGCATGGCTTCTGCATGGCGGGCATTGAAGTGCACGCCACTCACACCCTGGCGTTGCATATCCAGTACCAGTGATATCTCTACCCGCCCCCGTAAAGCAGCACGGCGCACAACTTTTTCAAAACGCGACTCATGGCCCCGCAAAAAGCCCGGCAGGCGCCATTTAACGTCAAGGTGACGGCTGTTCACACTGCGGACTTCCCACGTCTGGGTCCAGTCCGGGCTTTCCTTGATATACCGGCCAAACCCGGTCATGCTGCGTACCATACAAATAGCTCCATACAAGGCCGCCCTGCAGGTCAGGACGGGCAATATGCACCAGCCGACGAAACATGCCGGCAACATGCGTACTCAAACCAGATACAAACGTACGGAGTATTCCGTACCATATTCCATATGCCGTCAACAACACTGCCTCGCAGTGCCGCGCATGGGCACAAGTCCTTCCATTCAGCCCTGCTCAGGCAGTACCACCAGCATACCGTCACGCACTGCCACGGGGCGCACTGCATACAAACCCCGTACCGCCAGATCTTTTGGCACCGAGTCAAAACAGCACGCGGTATAAAACTCACTCACACCCCGGGCAGGGTTCAGGCCTTGCAGCACCACATGCACACGGCTCTGGGCCAATAGACCATGCAGAAAAGCGGATTTTTTATCCGAAGCCACACGCCGAAGGGCTGCGGCACGGGCCTTTTTTTCTCCCGCAGGTACCTGCCCCTTCATCTTTGCCGCTTTTGTTCCCGGACGGGATGAATACGGAAAGACATGGGCATACGTTATCGGAAGAGCGCGGCAAACTTCCAGCGTCTCTGCATATTCTTCGGCTGTCTCTCCTGGAAAACCCGTAAGAATGTCCACCCCCAGGCCATACTCAGGCCATATGCCACGCAGGCCATGCAAAAAATCAAAAATCACATCAGGCACATAATGCCCCCGTCCCATGCGGGCGAGCACGGCAGGGCTGCCGCTTTGCAGTGACAGATGCAACTGCGGCGCCACCATCGATGTGGCAGCCAATGTCTCAAGGGCCTTTTGCCCCAACTGCCCCGGGTCAAGAGAGCTGATGCGTAGCCGTGCCCTACCGCCCCAGTCTCTTTCCAGCTCTGTCCCAAGACGGGCCACCACATCCCAGAAGTCCACAGGCAAGGCCAAGTCACCCCCATAATGACGCAGGTTTACCCCACTTATGATTAGCTCGCGAAACCCGTTTTGCAGCAATGCACGGGCTTCATCTATAATATCATGCGGCATCCTGCTGCGCGAAGGCCCCCGTGTAAAAGGTACAATGCAATATGTGCAGCCATGCGAGCAGCCATCCTGCATCTTGACCACGGCGCGGGCACGCCGGTAGTCACGCACGTGCAGGTCAGGAAAACCGCCCGTCGCATCTGAAGCAACCGTCTGCGGCCAGACCCGCAGACCGGCCTTGGCATCCTGCGGAACCACCTTGGCCACGCCCGGCAATGTGGCCAGCTCATCGGCCATGATCTGGGCCGCACACCCCGTGACCACTATGGATGCCGCCGGATTGGCCCGGTGAACCTTTCGCACGCTACTGCGCACATCACCCACAGCCTTTGCCGTAACTGCACACGAGTTCACCAGCACCACTTCAGCGGCATGGGGGCTGTCTACTTCCACAAAACCACGCGACAGCCACACCTCGCGCAGGGCCTGTGTTTCGTACTGATTAATCTTACAGCCCAGGGTGACCGTATAAAAATGCATGTCGTTGTCTGTCATCACACTATAGGTTTCATCCGGCGATATACCATCCAGCCCCGTTTTGCAGGTGCATCCTCACTAGCATGCCCTGCCTGTTTACGGTACGGAGGGCGGCAATATGGTCAGTCTGCGCATACGTTGCAGCATCCGGGAGCGTTGTACCCCGGGCAACTCTTCACCCACGCGCAATGATGAAATCACAGCCCGCCCCACGAGGGCCCTGCCCTCGAAAACGCCCTGCTCCCCTCCGGTACGGACTCCCCACATGTTATGGAACATAAGCGGTACGCGGCGCCCCTGCGCATTGGCCATATCGCCCACATACAACCCGATATGCCCACGCATCCACAGCATACTGAAAAAAGGCACGCCCTGTTGCATGATGTACTCTTCACGCTGCTCCGGGGGCACATCTTCCAAATTGATCCCCCTACCGGCACGCGCCTGCATCGAAGAATTCCGCGGAAGCCAAATACCAAATGGTGTAAACAGGTCGCGCAATGTGGAAGAGCAGTCCCGATTGTCAAAAAGCCCCCCCCATCCATACGGCTGGGCCATCATCTTGTTGCCCAGCAGGGCAACTGCTCCTGCAGAAGGCGTCAGGGGAAATTGAGTCGCCTGGGTATGCCGGGCCGTCGCCTCATGCAAACGCGCATTGCCATCTGCACCACGCACAGGAATGCGCAGCACGTACCCTGTTACCGCCCGGCGCACCAGGGGTAGTACAGTTCCGATATGTCCCGTGGCAAGCCAGCGGCCATCTTCAGTGCGCAAGGGCACATTATCGTCAAGAATCGCTGCATACTCCCCACTGCCATAGGCACGCATAAACGCATCATCCACAAAAGCCACATTAGTGGCATGCACCCAGCCCAAGGCCATTGGCGTTTCGCACATCAGCCATTCACCATTTTGCGAAGCATGCACCACCAGCACGGGCAGCCCTGTCCACAAGGCGCTGTACTGGAAGTAGTCAAAGGGAAATCCTTCGCCGGCCTGCCCTGGGTTCAGAAAAAAAGGCTGCCTGTCCGGAGCCATGCGCAATGCAGTGTTGGTGGTAATAATGGCAGGGCGAGCCATGGAGGGATACTCGTCCATACGAGCCTGCTCAAGCAAAGCCTGACGGCGTTTGTCCGCCATAGGCAGCAGATTTGCGCCCCAGCCTTTTTTTTGCTGCACATGCACGCGCATATCACGAAAAGCGGCTTCAGAAGACATACTGGCAGCCCGCATACCCCAGGCGGCAAAAAAACGATTCAAAAAGTACTGGCATTGCGCCTCTTGCTGATCAGGGGCCAATAGCGGCTTCTGCGGCCAGGGCAATTGCTGTGCATGCACAGTCAGATCCTGCGGATACTGTGCAATATCTGCAATGGGAGCCACCGTCATGAGGGGCTCTGGTCCTTTACGCCAACCGCAGCCGCTTGCCAATATGGCAACAAGGCACACAAGCATAAGGGTGCGCACCATCATGAATACCTCCTGTTACAGACCGGTAACATCATACACCACAGCACCCATGCTGCGCATACCTTCGCAGAGGGCATGCACAACGCCTACAGCGCCCGCGCCAAACGCTGTGCCAAGTGGGTAAAACGTTTTTGCATCTTGTTATTTTTTACGGCAATGGCCAGCGCACGAGCCGACCCGATGAGTACCACCAGTTTTTTTCCGCGGGTAACGCCGGTATACAGCAAGTTCCGCTGCAGCAGCACATAATGCTGTGTCAACACCGGCATGACCACTGCCGGATATTCCGAGCCTTGTGACTTGTGGACGGAAATAGCGTATGCGGGCACGATCTCATCCAATTCTGCAAACTCATAGATTACATTGCGCCCTTCGTCGAAGCGGACTGTGAGCTCGCGTTCATCAACATCAAGGCGGCAAATGCGGCCCATATCTCCGTTAAATACGTCTTTTTCATAATTATTGCGCAATTGCATGACCTTGTCGTCAAGCCGAAACTGCCGTTCACCCCGGTGCAGGACCAGCCCCTGCGGGTTAAGGGCCTCCTGCAGACGTACATTCAGGTTGGCAGCCCCTGCCATGCCCTTATGCATGGGCGTAAGCACCTGGATATCATTGATGGGGTCAAACCCAAAACGCCGGGGGATGCGATGCTGCACCAGATCCACAAGTATATCCGCCACACGGTCCGGATCCTCTTGTCGGATGAAATAAAAATCCGTCAACCTGTCTCGCGGTGATTGAAGCGGCGGCATTTCGCCCTGATTGATCATATGGGCATTGCAGATGATTTCACTTTCTTGCGCCTGACGAAATACTTCCATCAACTCCACCACATCCACCACACCGGACCTAATAAGATCATGCAGCACATTGCCCGGTCCCACAGAAGGCAGCTGATTGACATCACCCACAAAAACCACAGTGGCCCCCAGGGGCACGGCTTTGAGCAGATGAAACATGAGCATGGTGTCCATCATGGAGGCTTCGTCAATCACCAGCAAGCCGCAGGCCAGCGGATTGTTTTCATTACGCGAAAAGCCATCTTCCCGGGGGCTGTATTCCAAAAGGCGGTGAATGGTTTTGGCTTCACGCCCGCCGGTTTCGCTCATGCGCTTGGCTGCCCGCCCTGTGGGGGCCGCCAGCAAAATACGCGCCTTGACGGCTGCAAACACTTTGATAATGGCATTGATGATGGTGGTCTTACCGGTACCAGGGCCACCAGTGAGCACCATTACCTTGCTGCGGGCCGCAGTGTGCACGGCTTCTTCCTGCTCTTGGGCAAGCGTAATGCCAAGCGATGCCACGGTGTCGTCCACCAACGCCTGTGCATCGGATATGACAACTGACTTGGGAGTGCGCAAAATACGTTGCAGATAATGTGAAATACCTGACTCATAGCTGTGAAATCGCGCCAGGTATACGCCTACGCAGTCTGCCATCTCTTCCTGCACCACACGCTCCTCACGCTGGAGAACGTCAATGGCCTCTTCCAGCAAAGGGGGGGCTATTTCCAACTTATCAGAGGTCAGGCTCACCAGGGCATCACGCGGATAATATACATGCCCTTCATCTGTCAGACGCATGAGCATGTACAAAAGGCCGGCTTCTGCTCGCAAGGCACAATCACGGGCAAACCCCAGCTTTTGTGCCACAGCGTCCGCGGTCAAAAAACCAATGCCTCGTATGTCCATGGCCAGGCGGTAAGGATTTTCGCGCACCACGGCCAAAGCCTGCTGCCCGTAATGACGATAGATGCGCACCGCATACGACGTGCTCACGCCATGGGGCTGCAAAAACATGATCAGGTCGCGAATGCCTCTATGCTCGCTCCAACTGTCGCGGATACGCTCCATCAGCTTCTGGCCGACACCTTCCACTTCAAGCATGCGCTCCGGCTCTTCATCAAGAATGCCAAAGGTATCTGTGCCAAACCGCTTCACAATGCGGGCTGCCATTTTTTCGCCCACACCCTTTATCAGGCCGGAAGAAAGATAATGGCGGATACCCTCAAGCGTGGCAGGTAGCACTTGGTCAAACGTCTCCATCTGAAACTGCCGGCCAAAACGCGGGTTATCAATCCACTGGCCTGAAACAGACAACGATATACCTGCCTGGGGGTCTACCATGTGCCCCACAACAGTAATCGTGTCGCGCTTGTTCTGCACATTGAGCCGGAATACGGTGTAACCGTTTTCCTCATTATGAAAAATTACACGCTCAAGCGTGCCCACAAACTCCTGCGGGGGTTGGTCTTCGACCGGTAAAGGGGGAAGCTGCATAATGATATATCCGTGTGCCGTTAGCCGCGCGTGCCTGGCGCGGACGGTTTACGGTGGTATGCTTGGTCTGCATGCCGCCGTCAAGCCCCAAGTTGCCTGCCACGGCAAACACGTTACAAACGTCGGCCAGCATCCATGCGATGCTGCAACAGCAGCATATCTGCAAGGGTCAGCGCTGTCATGGCCTTAAGTACCGGAACCACACGCGGAATGGCACTTATATCATGCCGGCCTCCCACACGCAGCGAGACAGCCCGACCAGCGTCATCCACTGTCTGCTGCTCTTGCCCGATGGAAGGAATGGGCTTTATGGCCACACGTGCCACAATACCCTGCCCGGACGAAATGCCCCCCAATATTCCCCCGGCGTTGTTGGATGCATATCCACCCGGCACCATGGCGTCATTATGCGCACTACCGCGCATACGGGCCGCTGCAAACCCGGCACCGATCTCAACCCCCTTGACAGCGCCCACAGACATCAGCGCACCAGCCAGGCGGGCATCCAGCTTATCAAAAACCGGTTCCCCCAAGCCTGCGGGCACTCCATGGGCCTCAATCTGCACCACTCCGCCCACTGAATCGCCCTGCTTCTTCACCGCATGCAACAACTGCTCCCACTCATTTGCCGCAGCGTCATCCGGCGCAAAAAAAGATCTGTCCTGTGCTCCCTGTACATCCGTGTGTGGTGCAGAAACACCCCCCAACTCTACGGTAAAAGCCCGTACTTGTATGCTGTATCGTGCAAGCAGCGCCAAGGCCACAGCCCCGCCTTCCACACGGCAAA
>CAZQKM010000031.1:0-30723 GCA_964593925.1 uncultured Desulfovibrionaceae bacterium
CAGTTGATCTATCAAAGGAAATTTACAGACAGGCGTGAAGCAGAGCTTGCTCTCTGATTGTGTCCGGTTTGACTGACACATAGGAGCTTTTTTACGTTTTCAGATGGTTTGACAATTTTGGGGAAAAATTAAGCTCTGTTCTCAACTCTGAAATTTTCGCTGGATAAATAACGGCAAGCACCTGCCAGTCCTATTTTTGTCTTACATTCGTCCTGTTCAGACGTTACCCCACGCCATTTTAATTTTTTCCGTCTCCCTCAAAGCCGAACGTGTCTGCATTTTTGCCGGAGCAGAGGATACCAAGCAGGTGCACATAAAAAAGCAGCTTACCAAAAGGCAAACTGCTAATTTTTGTGGTCGGGGCGACACGATTTGAACGTGCGACCCCCTGCTCCCAAGGCAGGTGCGCTACCAAGCTGCGCTACGCCCCGTCGTAATTGACACAACTTGATAGACCAAAGCCACCATATACGCAAGCAGAAAATATTATTTTGGGGTTGTGGCCAGAAACTGTGCGACAACGTCAAAGGCTTTTTGCAAAGCTTGGTATTGCAGGCGGGCGGCGTCAAGGTTGCCAGTCTTGCAGTTTTTTTCAAGTGCAGCTGCCTGCTCGCCCACCATATGGGCACCTATTGTGGATGAGCTGCCTTTTATCTGGTGGGCAAGTTGCCCACAGGTGTCAAGCTGTTTTTGAGTCAGGGCATCTTGCAGCTCACGCAATCTGTGCGGTGTATCCTCAATATATGCGGCATATAAAATTTGCAGCAGGGCTGTCTCGCCACCAAGCCGTTTAAGCGTTTGTTGTGTTTCCAAAACAGGAGAGTTTATCATAAATCGCGTGCCTCTGCAGGAGGTATATTTAGTATTCAATGCCTTTTGTTGCGGGAATGCCCAAAGCATATGCATGTTGTATTTCAGACATTTCGGTAATTGTATGGGCTTGCTCTCGCAGCCATTTGGGGAGTCCGCGGCCAGAGAGCACTAAGTGCGTGCCATGCGTGGCTGCGGCGTTGATAAGGGTTTGGAGTTCTTGTTGTGAAATCAACGCATGGCCAAGGGCATATAGGGCTTCATCCAAGATCAGGATATCAAAGTCAGCCATACGGTGTTGCGCCCATTCCAGCAACAGACGAGCTGCTTGTGTGTGTCGCTCTCGTTCTTTTTCATTGGTAAAAAAGCCTTCTCCCTTGGCATGAAAATTATCCTGCAACAAACTGCTGAGCATACGTTGCTCTCCGGCTTGTCCATTTCGTTTCATAAACTGCCCAAAGCCTACGCGCATATCATGCCCCATTGCACGAAGGGCAATGCCGATACAGGCAGTAGTCTTTCCTTTGCCGTTTCCTGTATGAATCAGTAGCATGGTTCTATTTCCAAATGCCGGGAATACGGGCGGCACAGTGAGTACATAACCCGCTTCCGTTATAGGTAGATGTAAAGCCGGTTCGCGGGATGAACGACTCGCTGCACCGAGGGCAATAGGTATTTTCTGCTTTATGTCCTGGGATGTTACCGGGGTAGACAAAAAGCAGCCCAGCCTCTTTTCCACTTTCCAGTGCCCGCTCAATGGTACTTGCAGGCGTGGGAGGAATATGGCTTAGTTGGTATTGAGGGTGAAATCGTGATACATGCCAAGGAACCTCAACGCCAAGATCAGAAGCAATAAACCGGGCGATGGCGTCAAGTTCTTGTTTACTATCGTTATATCCAGGGATGATGAGTGTCGTGATTTCAATCCACCAGCCAAATTTTCGTGCTGTTTTCAAGGTGTGCAGTACAGGTTTGAGACGTGCCCCGCACATTGAGTGGTAAAAGCCATCTGAAAAGGATTTTAAGTCAAAGTTTGCGGCATGGATAACATTTTTATGTGCAGCAAGACATTGGGGGCTTTGAAAGCCGTTGGATACCAGAATGTTTTTCAGTCCATACTCTGTGCCAAGGGCGGCTGTCTCCAACACAAGCTCGGAAAAAATGGTAGGCTCGGAATACGTGTAGGAAATACTTCGAGACTTGGTGGCCAAGGCATGCTGCACCAACGCCCTGGCCGAAACCACGGTACCATGTGTGCCATGCTGTTTTGCGGTATGTTGAGAGAGTTGATGGTTTTGGCAAAAGACACAGCGTAGGTTGCATCCGGGAGTTCCCAGGGAAAGGGTGGTTGTACCCGGTAAGAAATGATACAAGGGTTTTTTTTCTATCGGGTCAATATGTAGCGCGGCTACTGTATCTGCAACCAGGGTGTATAGTGTACCTTGTTTGTTAATGCGCACACGACACCTACCGCTCTGACCTTCTGCCAGCAGGCAGTAGTGGCTACACAGCATACATTGGACATGTTGTGATGCCCGTGGCTTCCAGAGAATTGCGGGGTGCATGGCCATGACTTTTTACAACCTTTGCGCAGGGCTCACGATAATCTTGGGTTTGACTATAATTGGCTGGGGTTCAGTGTCTTGTGTGTTTTTTGGGGGTGGAGGCTGAGTGTGCATGATATTGGCATTTTGTTCATCTTCCTTAATAATGGCCGTACTACCTGGTGTTTTTATGATATTGTCCTGCACAGGAAGATGGTCAGGGGGTTGTGCATATGCTTTATGCGGCAGTGCAAAAAAGAAAATGGCTGCCATACTGCAAAGCAGCATATGGATGCCGCCGTGGAAGAAGGGTGTCGTCCGCATATTGCCCCCTTGCGCTTAGCGCACTAAAAGCCTATGAATACTTTCCGAATTCTGAAGCAACCTGCAAGGAGCAAGCTATCATGTCAGAGGATCGTGCAAAAGCGTACACCGAGGCGGGGGTTGATATCAATGCCGGAAACGCTCTTGTTTCGCGAATCAAGTCTATGATTCAGGGAACCCATACCAAGGGTGTCATCTCTGATATAGGTGGCTTTGGCGGCCTGTTCAAGCCCGATCTTGATGGAATGGAAGACCCCGTGCTTGTTTCTTCCACTGATGGGGTGGGCACCAAGCTCAAGCTTGCCTTTTTATTTAATCGCCATGACACTGTGGGCATTGACCTTGTGGCCATGAGCGTGAACGATGTGCTTGTCCAAGGGGCAAAGCCACTGTTTTTTCTTGACTATTTTGCGACAGGAAAGCTTGACGTTGATCTTGCAGAGGATGTTGTCTCTGGCGTGGCCGAAGGTTGCAGGCAGGCCAAGTGTGCCTTGTTGGGGGGAGAAACAGCAGAAATGGCTGACATGTACGCTGCGGGAGAATATGATCTTGCGGGGTTCTGTGTGGGGCTTGTCGATAACTCGCGTATTGTGGATGGTTCTGATATCCGGGTGGGTGACGTTATCATCGGTCTGGCATCCAGTGGCATACACTCCAACGGATATACATTGGTGCGTAGACTGCTTGAAAAAAGTGGCTTGCATGGGCAGGATATCATGCCTGGTACCGAGGCAAAGGTCAGCGATGTATTGATGGAACCCACCAGAATTTATGTGGAATCTGTCAAGAATATCATGCGTGATTTTCAAGTTAAGGGTATGGTTCATGTCACTGGTGGCGGCTTTTATGACAATCTGCCACGGGTGCTGCCCCCCACTGTGGCCGCACATATAGATTTTGGCTCGTGGACAGTGCTGCCGGTATTTCAGTGGCTACGTGAACAAGGTAACCTTAGCTGGCCTGAGATGCTGCAAATATTTAACTGCGGTATTGGATACATGTTTATCGTTGCTCCGGATGACGCTGAAGATGTGTTGAGCAGGCTTGATGCCCTTGGGCAAAAGGCCTGGCGTATTGGTGTGCTGGAGCAGTGCAAGAGTGATACGGTGGAGCGCGTTATTGTGGACTTTGGTTAGCTCTTGACCTGTGTATGCAAGCAAAAAGCGTGTCAGTAAAAAGAACCCTTTTTTAGCTGCACGCTTTTTTTGTGACTGAAGTACACCAGCTTGTGCGTAGAGTGTCAGTCGGGTACGCTTGATGGCATCAGGCTTTTGAGGGTAAAAAGGGATTGAAATATCCAAATTGTAGCCAAGGAGCCGATTTGCGCAAGCGTTTACGAAGATTTTGGAAACCTGCTCCAGGGCCGAACTCGAGTCCTTGCAGTAACTCAAGGTATATTTCCGGATCAATATTTAGATTGCGTAGTTGGATAAAATCAACTTTTTCTGTGATTACAAGCTCGCTGAGCGCGTCGATTTCTCGTTCGGTATCAGAGATACCGGGAAAATAGAGCAAGTTGAGGGAAACAAAAACCCCATGGGCGTGGGCTTGGGCAATGGAGCGTCGAACATCCGCAAAGCTGTAGCCCGTGGGGCGATAATAGCGGGTGTATACTTCTTCGCGGGCGCTGTTAAGGCTGACACGAATGGAATCAACACCTGCCTTGGCAAGCTGAGTGATTGCTTGTGGGAGCGAGGCGTTTGTATTGATATTGACTGTGCCTTTGCCCCCTTGATCACGGAATATGGTTACAGCTTCGGCTATGAGTGCTGCTTCGGTAAGAGGTTCGCCTTCGCAGCCCTGCCCAAAAGAAAATAAGGGCCTTTGGGTTTCGCTCCGTCCATGATGGAGCATTATTTGGGCAATTTCTTCTGCTGTGGGGACAAAGTCCAGCCTGTTTTGCGGAGCACTGCAAATACGCGAACTTTTTTCTTGCAGCGAAATACAGCCAACACAACGGGCATTACATCTGCGGGAGACGGGCAGCGGAGCTTCAAATCGTCCAAGGGCAAGGTTGCGCGCAGCCGGACAGCAATAGGTCAGTGCACACTTATGCATGAGGTGTTGCATGAGCCTGTTTTTGGGGTATGCCTTGCTCAAGGCAAGGGCCTGCTGTTTGATGCGTTTTTGCGGAATGGAGTGAAATTCCTGCCGTTTATCCTGATCCACCCGTTTGGCACAGACATAGAACCGCCCATTGGCGTATCCCACGGCGCCATAGGCAAAAAGCGGGAGTACCGGGGCGTCGGTGCTGCTGAGATATGCGGCATGTGCGGTAAGGGTATGGGCTGGCGCAGCAAAGGCAGCCACTGCTGTTTCTTCTTGTGCTTCAATCTCACCGGTATCAGGAGAAAATCCCAGAGCCTTGCGTCCGGGCAGTAAAAAGATATCGCTTTCTGCAGGCAGTGGCATAAGCTCGTCCGGGCGGGGCAGGGCAAATTCATACCCTCTGCGACAGACCATAAGCAGGTCAGGGTGGTCATAAATGTGCCCATGGCTATCAGCAACAAGCAGCTTGGGCTGGATTTTGGAAGAGGCCATACCGTTGTTCTCTCCTGGGGAGTTTGTGACAAAGATACATTTTTATGCTAGACGACAACTCATACGAAAAGCAAAGGCAGTGAGCAAGAAAAATTAAAATTGTTTTGTGGCGTATTTGGCCTTTGGGTAATGTATTCGACAGAGTGGAGTAATACATATCATGTTTGAAGAGATGCTTGCGCCTTTTATGGTGTTTATAGTGCTTTGTTTCATCGGGCTTATGGTAATGTTTTTTTTCATAATGCGCGGTTTTGATGAGCTTGTACGCAATTTGCGTACTGAGCGTTCCGTTATGTTGGAGCAAGTACGCGCCATAGAAGATAAGATTGACATCTTGACTAGTGTTGTTCGTAATAGACGAGTGTCATCTGACCAATCAGAGGGTAACGGACAGTATTTGCGTAGACCTGCGATGCCTTTGTCAGAGGCTTCTCGGCCTGCTGACCGCCACGGACATACAGATTCGGAAGACAATATCACAGAATTTATTCTGCATGAATAACAATAAGGCAGCAGTTGGCGATGGATTATGTACTTATACTATTTGCCTTATGTACAGGCGTTGTTGTGACCTGTATTTTACTTAAAAGGCGATCTCAGTACTTCCATCGAATAATAAACAGGCTCAGGCGTAAAAATGCTCAGCTGAATGCTCATTTTGCCCAGCTCACCCAAGAGGAAAAGCGTTTGACTAACTCTGTGGCTGCTTTGGACGGGCAGCTCAAAGTGGCCTTGTTGCAAGTGCCAATAGGGGCTGAAGGAAGAGAGCAAAAAAACGGATCCACGCAGTTTATGGAATACCTTGTGCATCGCGGGGGGATAACCTCGGAGCAGCTTAAAAAGATTGAGCGCTATAAACTGCATACAGCGAGTAATATGAGTATGGAAGAGCTGGCCGTGGTGCTGGATATGATAAGCACAGAATCACTGCAAAGTATGAAGATTGCCTTTGAAAGTCGCCCGAGGGCATAAGATGCCGTAGTTTCAGGCGTTATCTGCGTTTTTTTTTATTTTGCTGGTCCCGATTGCCTGAGTCGTTCCGCTGTCTGGTCTGCTCCTACCTGAATTATGTTCCTTTGAGCAATGCCTGCATGGGTGGGCTGCTGTAGTACTTTATCCTTTCTATCCAATCCGCTAAATAGATCGTGCTCCTCTATTGGAGAGGGGCACGGTTTTGGTACCGGAAGGCAATCTGATAGTACGTATGTAAAATGGTTTTATAGGAGTGTTAACAGACGTTGCTTGTTGTGGGTGCCGCACTTCGGCAATGGTATGCCCACTGCCATGTATGCTCAGATATGGCTGATGAGTGTGTTATTTTCAGCTTGTCGTGGCATTCGCAACATATGGATACTACTCATATTTGGGGTACCAGCCAGGATCAGATTGAGAGCTGTTCACGTGAAGATACGCGGGTGGAGTAGTGGATGTAGCCTTTGGGCGGGCTTTGAGCGGCTCATAAACTCAAGCTCCGGCTCTGCGGATGGAGTGACTCTGTAGTGATGAAAAGCAGAGCAAATCTGGGGGGGGGCAGTTTTCTGGGTAAAGGGCAGGTTTGTTCTATTCCAGGGGGTGAGACAGGTTTTGTATGAAAAACATCAGGCCGTTTTCGAGCATCTGTACAGCCAGGAGTACAAGAATGAGCCCCATAAGCCGCTCAGCAGCGCGCATACCCCGTTTGCCCAGTATCCTGGCAAGCTCTGGAGTGAACAACATGATCACCGCGGTCAATAACCAGGCGCTTATAATGCCAAGCAGTACGGAGGACGACCCGGGAAAAGGCGTTTCGGCTTTGCGGGCATACAGCATTACAGCGGCTAGCAGCGAGGGGCCCGCAATGAGAGGTATGGCGATGGGGACAATAAAAGGGTCCTGGGCTTGCTCTACATAACCTTCATCACGAGGAAAGATCATTTTTATGGAAATGATAAGCAGAATCATCCCCCCTGCAAGGCGCAGGGTGGAGGGGCGGATATCCAGCAGGGCAAGCATGGCATCGCCCAGGTAGTAAAACAAAAAGATCACGCCCAGTGCGATGCAAAGTTCCCGCAGCAAAATGCTCCGCATGACACGGGGAGTACTGCCTTTGAGCATGCCAATACACACGGCAGCATTACCCAGCGGATCCATAATGAGAAAAAGCGGCAGCGCAATTTCAAATACGTTACGAAAAGAGAGTTCATTCATGGCAATAGTTTTGGCAGAATGTTGCAGGGGGGAGCCCTTTGCAGCCAGAGGGTCAGGCATCTGTTTCCATATATGTCGCAGATTGGGCAGATTTTTCAGAAACGGTAACACTGTATACCGCCACATTATGTTCTGCCATCAGCGGTTTCATGCGCATGTATATGTATTGTGCCAGATTTTCTGAAGACGGGTTGCGTATATCAAAGGGGGGCAGGTCATTAAGCACACCATGATCAAGCTGTGCGAGCACAGCCCGAAGGGCCTGCTTTACCACTGAAAAATCCACAAGCAACTCTGTGTCTGAAGTCAGTTTTCGCCCCTCTACAGTGGCTTCCACAGCAAAGTTGTGGCCATGCAAGGCTTCGCACTTGCCGTTATAGTTGCGCAACGAATGGGCAGCAGCAAACTCAGAGCGCACGGTGAGGCGCCATTTATCCCTGGTCATGGGCAAGTAATCCTTGTTGTTTCCAATACTGAAAATCGTTCTCAAAAACCGGGCCGGGCTGGACGGAAAATTCTGGACCAAGTTGCAGCAGGCAATGGCTTTCATCAATAGTGACCTGTACGTTGACAGGAATGGGGCCTTTGTTTTTGCGCAGCAGGGCCTTGAAGGTATCAAGGTCTGCCGCATTGAGTCGGGAGAGAGACAGCTCAATGGTGACTGGCTCATCACTTTCGTAACATGCCTTGGCCAGGGGCATAACAGATTCGGCGATTAGCTTGATCTCTCCGGGCACGTCATCATGCTCTTCTTGCTTGCTTTCTGTATCGTCTTTCTTGTCACTGATTTTTGCCTCAAGCAGCAGAGGCTGTTCTGTATGCAGCAATTCACGGTAGTCGGCATATGCCTCTGGAAAAAAGACGCATTCTCCAGAAGCGGTAAGATCCTCTATTTGGCAGAAGGCCATTTTTTTGCCTTTTTTGGTAAGAATCTCTTTGATGGAGGTAACCAGTACGGCAGATTTGAGTGTTTGCTCGGCACTCATTTCCCGGCATTCTTCCAGGGGCCTCAAACGCAACCGGAAAAGCTCCTTACGATACGGCTGCAACGGGTGACTACTTAAATAAAATCCAAGTGATTCTTTTTCTTTACGCAGCTTTTCTTCGTTATCCCACTCCTCCATGTCTTGTTCAGAGCAGGTAAAGCCGATGCCGGGGCATTCTTGAGGTTCTTCGGCCATAACCGAAAACATGGAAATCTGGTTAGAGGCTTTATCTTTTGCTTTTTTTTGTGCACGAGCAACCACGGTGTCAAGCCCGACAAGCATGCCTTGACGTGAGCAGCCCAGGCAGTCACAGGCACCACTTTTTATAAGATTTTCCAACACGCGTTTGGTAACCTTGCGCAGGTTGACACGCACGCACAAGTCAAGCAGCGAGGTAAAAGGGCCATTTTTTTTGCGATCGGTGACTATTTCGCGTATGGCCTCGTCTCCCACATTTTTAATGGCCCCAAGGCCAAAGACAACCTTCCCCTTTAGGACACTGAATTCCCGCTGCGCAATCTGTACATCGGGCAAACATACTTCGAGCCCCATGTCTTTACAGCATGCCACATACTTGAGCAGTTTTTCCTGATTATTCATTTCTGAGGTCATGAGCGCGGCCATGAACTCTACAGGATAGTGTACTTTAAGATAGGCTGTGTAGTAGGATATAAGTGCATATGCTGCAGAATGCGACTTGTTGAAGCCGTATTCCGCAAATTTTTCCATCAGGTCAAATATTTCGCTAGCTGTTGTTTTTGGCACATCATTTTTTTGAGCGCCTTCCAGAAATTTGGCTCGTTCCGCGGCCATGGCCTCAAGATTTTTTTTACCCATGGCTCGACGTAAAAGGTCAGCACCGCCCAGTGTATAGTTAGCCACGATCTGAGCAATTTGCATGACCTGCTCTTGGTATACGATGACCCCATAGGTGTCGCGCAGGCAGGATTCTAACGTTTCTAGAGGGTAGACAACGTCTAGCTCACCATGTTTGCGTTTGATGAATTCTTGCACCATACCCGAGCCAAGCGGACCTGGCCGATATAGCGCAAGCATGGCAATGATGTCGTCAAAGCATGAGGGGCGCAACATGCGCAGGTACTGGCGCATACCTGAGCTTTCTACCTGAAAGACGCCGTCTGTTTCACCGCGAGAGTAAAGCTCGTATGTTTCTGGGTCTTCCAGTGAAAGAGTATCCAGGTCTAGCGGAGTCATACCCTGCATGGCGATAAGGTCCAGTGCATCCTGCACCAGGGTCATGGTACGTAGCCCCAGAAAGTCAAACTTTACAAGGCCGACTTTTTCCACAACTTTCATATCAAACTGGGTAACGATACCGCCTTTTTTATCTCGGTACAGGGGCAGGTATTCAAACATGGGCTTGTCGGAGATTACAACCCCTGCGGCATGTGTGGACGCATGACGCGAAAGTCCTTCAAGACGCATGGAAATATCGAGCAATTTTCGTGTTTGGGGATCATTGACGTAGAGTTCGCGCAGATCCGGCTCCATATCCATTGCTTTTTTTATGGTCATATTGAGCTCATCAGGGATGAGCTTGGCTATTTTGGCGCCTTCGTCAAATGAAAGCCCCCGTGCTCGGGCAACATCGCGCACTACGGCTTTGGCTTTCATTTTTCCGAATGTGGTTATTTGGGCCACAGAATCATCACCATATCTGCGCGCTACATATTGGATGACCTCACCGCGTCGGCGTTCGCAAAAGTCCACATCAATATCAGGCATGGATACGCGTTCACTGTTTAAAAAACGCTCAAACAGCAGGTTGTAGGGAATGGGATCAAGGTTGGTGATTTTTAGTGCCCAGGCCACAATGGAGCCGGCTGCCGAACCACGGCCAGGTCCCACGGGTATGGCGTTGTCTTTTGCCCAGTTGATAAAATCCTGTACAATGAGAAAATAGCTGGGAAAGTCCATGGCGCATATGACGTCCAGTTCATTTTCCAGTCGTTGACGGTACACAGATTCATCAATCTGACTACGGTAGGGTAGGCTTTCGAGGCGTTTTTCCAGCCCTGCACGTGCAAGGTTTCGAAACTCTTCAGCCGGGGTTACGCCCTCGGGCAGATCGTAGTGAGGAAAGAAGTGCTTGCCAAGTTCAAGCTCAAGATCCACTTGATCTGCAATTTTCAACGTATTGGCAATGGCCTGTGGAACATGGGCAAAGGCTGCTTCCATCTCTTGCGGGGACTTGTAGTATAGCTCTGTGGTTTCAAAGCGCATGCGCCGGGTATCGTCTACCTTGGCTCCGGTCTGGATACACAGCAGGGTATCATGGGCTTCCACATCAGAACTTTCAAGGTAATGGCAGTCGTTGGTGGCAACCAGAGGTAGGTCAGTCAATTGGGCAAGTTCAATGAGTCGTGTATTCAACTCATCCTGTTCTTTCAGGCCATTGGACTGCACTTCAAGATAGAATCGGTCAGGATATATGGCTGCATATTCGCGTGCCAGCTGCGCAGCGGGTTCCATGCCCTGATTCAGGAGTGCCCGTGGAATTTCGCCCGCAAGGCAGGCAGAAAGAGCTATAAGCCCCTCGCTGTATCTTTGCAGCAGTTCCTTGCTGACACGTGGTTTGTAGTGAAATCCTTCTGTAAACCCGTGAGTAACCAGCTTGGCAAGGTTGTGGTAACCTGTTTTGTTTTGTGCCAGCAACACAAGGTGGTAACGGGTTTTTGCTGTTGCGCTTGTTTTATCTGTATGGTCCCCATGGGCGACATAGACCTCGCACCCGATGATGGGCTTCAGGCCCGCTGCCTTTGCTTGTTGATAAAAATTTATCGCACCGTACATGTTGCCATGGTCTGTGATGGCCACAGCGGGCATGTTGAAATTTTTGGCTTTTGCGCATAGATCGCCCAGACGTATGGCACCGTCCAGTAGGCTGTATTCGGTATGGCAGTGCAGATGGACAAAAGTAGACATGATGCTTATGTATGAGGCTTGAATGTTAAGAAGAAGAATTATTTAGTATAGCAAAAAAAAGAAAACAGCTCAATTGTGTAAAATATCCAAATACCTAGTATGTTGCGGGGGTTGGGCTGCTGTACACAATTATTTTTGTCCTGAAAGGGGCTGCCCGGCTGTTTAAGCGGGCGGTACATGGACATGGGTAAGGCAGTCCGGCTGCACTGCGGCAAGGATGAGGCAGGCTCATGAGCAAGATGTCAATGGCTGAAATATTTTTATCCAGGTTGTCTGGCGTGTTTTGTATTGCATGGGCGGTGGCCATGCTTGCGGGAATGGTATGGGGTATCCCTGCATGGGCCCAGCAAGCCGTTGCCCCCACAGAAGTACCTGGGGGCTGGAAACGGTCCTTGGATCTATTTTTACAAACAAAAATAGGACAGTACATTCTGATTGCTGTGTTCTTTTTTGTAATCATCGGCTACTTGCGCCTGCTTTTTGGTCCCAAGGGATTTTTGCGCGAAAAAGAGTGGGATGAGCAAGCCCCAAACGATCCCCCGACAAAGCGCACTGGAGCGTCTTTACACCGTGACCACGACTAAAGGGCAGGTAGGTGGCAATGGCAGTCCTATTCCGTTGCCCCAAGCGTTGTCGGTAACGGATATAGACGGCCATGTGGCGTGGTTTGAGCAGTACACAGCCCGATATTTGGAGCACTGTGCCGTTGACAAAAATCCGATACAGCTCAAGGTGGACCACTCGTTGCGAGTGCTTGCCAATGCAACGTATCTTCTTGAGTCGGTATCATCATGGCAGTTGTTGGAAAAATCCTGTGTGATGGGTAGCGAGCGGGAGACAGTATACCGGAGTACGCTACTTGCGGCCTTGTATCACGATATAGGACGATTTGAGCAGTACCTGCAGCATGGTACCTTTAATGATAGAATTTCGGTAAACCACGGCATATGGGGCACACGCATACTGCGTATGTTATGTGTGCTGGATAATGAACCTGACATAGTGCGCAAGCAGGTTTTGCCGGCAGTTGCCATGCATAACAGGATGTACCTGCCATGTGGTCTTTCTGGCGAATTGCGGTTTGTAAGCCATGTGCTGAGGGAGTCGGACAAGTTGGATATCATGTCCACGGTGGCAGACTATTTACGCCCTGGTGGTCTCAGAAATGATGTTGTTACCCTGGACTTGGAAGACAGCCCTACCATGTGGACAGAGAGCGTCGCCCGGTCCGTACTGTTTGGAAATTCCATCTGCTACACTGATATGCGTTATCTGAATGACTTCATTCTTTTGCTTTGTTCATGGGTACTTGGATTGCGTTTTGCTGCAAGTCGCGTACTTGTTGCAAAGCAGGGTGCCATGGGCACGCTGGTGAAGCTTCTGCCCGCAAAAAGTAAAACGCTTGCACTTGTACGTAACAAAATTATGGATCATATCACGATATGAGGGCGCCACAAGAGTCCTATACGGCTGTTGCTCCGTACTATGACATGTTGTTGAATCCTGTACTCGATACTGTTCGTCGGATTGTTTCGGGTCAGTTGGAGTTATTGCAGCCACATAGCGTGTTGGATGTATGCTGTGGTACCGCACGCCAGGCAGTATTTTTACCTTTGTCGGCAGGCTGTTATACTGGTGTGGACCGTTGTTTTGCCATGTTACGGCAGGGGGGTAAGACGCTGGCAGCAGACTCTGACGTGGCTCGGACAGAACAGAGGCTGCATACGAGTTTGATACATGCCGATGGCGTACGTCTGCCTTTTGGTTCAGGAACTTTTGATGTGGCGATTATCGCGTTTGCCTTGCATGAAAAGCCGTATGACGAGGCATGTGCCGTTGTCCATGAGGCCCTGCGGGTGGCCACAAAAATGCTTGTTGTGGATTATGCTATGCCAGAGCGGAATCTTGCATATCCGGGTACCTGGCTGATGCATATACCCGAAAGGTTGGCGGGTAGGCTACACTATGCATATTTTCGACAGTTCATGCGTGCGGGGGGCCTACAGGGGTTTGCGCACAGCCTGCACCTGCGTGAGATTGAGCGACGCTCCCTTTGGGGCGGCGGGGCAGCAGTGGCATTATATAGCTTGTAAGTAAAGCCAGGGAAGCTCTGCAAAGCCAAGTAGAGCGGTTTGTCATAGAGCGCATGCTTTTTTATAGCCCTGTGGCAGTATGGTTAGCCTTTTTATATGGCAGGTGGGGGGGCACGCCAGCATCTGGCCATTGGCACGCGTTGCTGCTGGTTAGCCATTGGGTAGGCGATGCCGTATATGCTGCATGAGTTGAGACAAGTTTTCCACTACATACTGTGCACCTGCATTGTGCAGGGTCCTCCGGTCTGCTTCACCAGTGGTAACCCCGGCAGTGCTAGTACCAGCTTGTATGCCCATAACAATATCCATGGGGTGATCGCCAACCATGAGGGCATTCGTCGGAGTATGCCCACACAGGGTAAGGGCGTGTAGCAAATGCCGGGGGTCGGGCTTGACCTCTTGTATGTCGTCACGGCTTACAACCGTTGTACACAAGCTATAGGCATCAGGCAAAAGTGTAAGCACTCCCTCCTTGCAGTTTCTTGTGACAATACAGGTAGGTATCCCGCGAGCTTTTAGTTCATGAAGCACCGTAGGCGCATCTTGAAACATGTGTCCCCGGCGTGCGGCTTCTACCTCGATATCCACGATGGTCTGCATGGCTTCGGCCTGCAATTGGCGGGCTTGTTCCGGTGTTTTTTTCGCCAACTGGTGTTGCACATGTTCCAGCCATTCCAAGATATATCGTCCCTCTTCTGCAGGGGGAGACATATAGCGTGACACAACGCGGCGGATCTGGTGACGCATGTGTATAAAGTCAAGCTGCGAGTTTGCCAGTGTGCCGTCAAAGTCAAAAGCCACAGCTCGGATGTATTGTTGGGTGGGCATAAAAAATCATCATCTGCCGAGTGATATCACACCGTAGGCAAGGGGATTAAAAGATATTGGCTTCAGAAGGAATGATGGCAGTTTTAGGGTAAAATGCCACCCAAGCAAACCACATAACTTCGATGTTGGGGATGCGTGTCAACTGCTGATCACGCAGACTGCCAAACAGGCTTTTACCCTCTGCATTCCATTCCGACTGTGTTTCTCTGTCTGTCAGCGTGTCGTTGCGCATGAAAAATGACAGGGTGTTGCCCTCGACGAGGCGGGAAAATATGCGTATGGCATCCAGCTCTTTATCATACACTGCCACCATGGGGGTAGGACCCATGGCAAAATTGACGGCTCCCTCCTCTTTGACCTTGGCCTTGTGTATAGCTACGCTCTGCGCGTGGATCTTGATGCCGAGTATGGGTTCTTTGGCTGCAAGGCGTGTGTCTCTATGTATGACCGGAAAGGTAAGGGAGTTGTTGTGATAGTAACTGCCTGCATCCCGGTATGAACCATACGGATCTTTGCCATATGTGCGCCTGTACCCGGTGGCCCGTGAAAGGACCAAGGCGTTGGGCCAGCGTTTTGCCGCACGCTGCCATGTGGTCCATAGTACGGGCAGGGGTGACAGGCTGGTATTTTCCAGCATTCCTTCAATGGCCTTGCCCGTAATCTGTGGCCATAGGCTGTGTGTTGCTCTGTCATAAAGTATGGTGTTTGCATTAAGCAGGGTGCCTTTGACGCCAAAAATGGGAGTAAACCTGCCAGCCTGCCGACTATAGGCCGCAACAGATCCGGCAAGGGGGCTATACGTCAGCATGATGGGCTTGTCGTCCGGCGTGTTTTCGTTAAGCACTTCGTGCCAGACCATGAGATACTGTGGATAGATGCGTACCTCTTGGGGGAGTTCAAGCACAAAAACTGGTTCGTCATGGGCGAGGCTCAAGGCTGCGTCGGAAACTGCGACATACTTCGGAGAGAGCAGTGCGGGGATATTGTCTCGATCAATGCCGGTTTGTATGATAGCATCGACCAAGGCTTTATTGTTTTCTGCATGGGCAACACTGGGTGTATTCCCTGATATCGCTCCCAGAAGAAAAATCAAAAGCCATAGATATGATAGACGTCCAGACTGTATGAAAGTTTGCAAAAAAGATATCCCCTCCATGCAACGACGGTGTATTGAGATATGCAGAGTGCTTCCGTCTTGTAGCATTGTGTGCGGATAATAAACATGCATGTGCTGTGTATCCTTGCATGAGGGTATAATGTTTTTGATGTATGAATACATGGTTTTGTACGAGTATATGATATCCATTGCTCTGTTTATATATTTTTTATTCAATATTTTGCATGCATAAAAATTATCATTATACAACATGATTTATGATGCGTTGCAGGAATGATGTTGTGAAATTGTTATTCATATAGCATTTTTGCAAGTACAATATTTTTCATTATAAATACTGCATAATTTGCATGACAGTTAAACTGTATGTAGATAGCATTAAAAAAAGTTTTACTATGGTATTCTGTATGACAGAGTAAAGGAATTTGCATAAGCTGAAAGTGTTGTATGATTCTCTGCATATGATGCCATCATGTACTCATGGGTATCATTTTTTTATTGCTTCATCTACTTATTGGTATTCGTTTTATTGCCAATATTTTGTCCATAATTTTTTTTGTTTGCCTACGTATATTAAGAATTCAATCACGTTGAAGAGTTGTATTTATCTTTGGGATACGCAGTTTCTCAGCTATAAAATTGCGGTGTACAACTGGCCAGTTGCTGGCAGGTATAATTTAGTAAAGTAGCCATTAGCGAGGATATGGCAACACAGTTTGTGTATATCGTTGTACCCAATGTGTAGTTTTGCTGTCATTTTGAGGAGTCGAATAGCCCTTGCCAGCAGATAATCCCATGGAGATAGTGCCGCTGTATGGCCTGTGACGATTTCGAGAGAATGTTGTCTCCATGTCCATAAGTTACAGGTTTTATATTTGGCCTGCCTGGGTACTATGACGAACAGCACCATTGCAAATCATACAAGGTTTTTTATTGTATGCGAAAAAGAGGACAGGCATTTACAGAGGCTAGGAGCAGAGGGGGCGCAGGTGCTGCCTATTCCGGCATATCCAGCCAACCTTGTAGTGTTTCTACAATCATTTTGGCTTGTTTACTGCTGGATATGTTGAATTTGGACTGTGCACGGTACTCGCCGTTTATTTTGCGGTATCGACGAATGCTGTATTTGTCTTCTCCGTATGCTTCTTTACTTTGGTCCCACTGATTGTAACGAAACAAGATGGTTGTCCATGCTCCTTTGGACAAGATAACCTTGTCCAGTTCCTGGACGGTCAAAATACCGCCCTCTTCGTAGTTTATTGTCAGCTCTTCCACTGTTGCACTCATGCTTTTTCCTTTTTGTTATGGTGTATTTGGTTCGTCTGGCCCGATATGGCAACCGTGTGGCTAAAACAGAGAGCTTTGCGGGCCTTGTGAGTCTATTCGATTTCTTGGTCTTCCATGGTGACAGCCTGTTCGTGAGCAAGTTGCCAGATGGTTGGAGCCTCTCCAAATTGCTTTGCCGTTTGCTGTGCTCCAAGGGCAAACGACTTAAGATTGATGGCCCGGATTTTGGCGGGCATGCTTTCTTCCAGACTTTTACGTACGATGCGTCGTGTGGCAAAAGGCAACAGATGCGTAAGAGCCCCGAGTGCCAACGTATTGATGGTCATGGGATTGCCGATTTTTTCGTGAGCCATTTGGGTGAAAGGCAAGCCCAGGAAGTGGTTGGTGGGGATATGTTGCACAAGTGTTGTATCCACAAAAAGTATGCCAGAGCGTTTTAGATTGGGGTAGTAAGTATTACAAGCTTCTTGGCTAAGCGCCAAGAGCAGATCAAGCTGTTCTGCTTTGGGATAGCTGATGGGGACTGAGCTGACCACGACATCTGCACGACTGGAACCACCGCGTGCTTCAGGCCCGTAGCTTTGCGTTTGGGTTACATGGTATCCGTGTCCCAGTGCGAGTGAGGCACCAAGTAGACGCCCCAGTGTGATAATACCTTGGCCACCCAATCCTGACAGGCGGATTTCGAAGCGGTGGATATGCTCTTGTGGTTTTTTCATCATGCACCACCCATCAGTCTGGCTTTAAGTGTTGCGTATCGTTCTTCCAGTCCGGGAACCGTTTTTCTGTCACGGAATAAGCCAATGGGAATACGCTGATCGTTTGTTTTTGTTGTGCCAGATTCCAGTGCTTCCACGGTTACTGTATTTTTTTTCAGCCATTGGTACATGTCAACGGCATTTTTAAAGTTGTTTTTGCGTCCATATTGTGTCGGGCAGGGGGATAGGGCTTCTACCATCGAAAAGCCGGAGCTTGTCAGAGCACCAGTGAGCAGGCGCTCAAGTGCTTTGACATGAAAAACTGTGCCACGCGCAACATAGTTTGCTCCAGAGGCTTTTGCTATTTCGACAAAATCAAAAGACGCTTCCAGAGAACCATATGGCGTGGTCATGGAAGTGTGGCCATGTGGCGTGGCTGCTGAGCATTGGCCCCCTGTCATACCATAGATATAGTTGTTGAGGATGAGTGCGGTAATACCGATGTTACGTCGTGCGGCATGTATCAGGTGGTTACCGCCAATGGACATGGCATCACCATCGCCCATGACGCAAATGACCTTTAGTCTGGGATTTGCCATTTTTATACCGGTGGCAAAGGTAAGTGCCCGGCCATGCGTTGTGTGTACGGTGTTGAAATCGACATATACGGCCATACGGCCAGAGCAACCAATGCCGGCCACAACAACCACATCGTCTTTGTTGAGCCCAAGGGCATGGATGCTGCGTATCAGTGAGCCAAGTACAATGCCGTGGCCGCATCCAGCACAGAAAACATGCGGAAATTTTTTATTATGGCGTAAGTATTCGTGGATGAGTTGCGTAACGTCAGACATGATCACCTACACTATGGCTTTTAGTATTTCTGCCGGAGAAATGATCTGGCCGTCTACACGATTTATTGTTTTAATTCGAGTAGGTCCGCTATTCACACGTTTTACTTCGCGTGACATCTGTCCCATATTCATCTCAGGTACGACAATGGCCTTACAGCGTCGGGTCAACTTTTCCACGGCTGGACGTGGAAAGGGAAAAAGGGTTTGCAGCGTCAGAAGGCCAGCTCTGTGTCCACGTTCTCGGGCGTTTTCCACAGCTAGGCGAGAGGCACGGGCAACACTGCCATATGCAATAACGGCGACCTCTGCATCTTCAAGCAGATATTCGTCAAACAACTGAATGTCAGCGTAAAATTGGTCAATCTTGCGGAACAGGCGTTTTATGGATGCATCCACTTCTTCTGGACGTGAGGTTGGAAAGCCCATTTTGTCGTGCGTTAGTCCCGTATAGTGGATGCGATACCCCGAGCCAATGGGAGGCATGGGGGCAATGCCGCGTGCTGTATCAGCAAAAGGCTGAAACCATTCAGGAGGCACAGAAGGCAGAATACGGGAAAGAATTTCTACATCATCAGGCGTAGGAAGTTCAATTTTTTCACGAGTGTGAGCTGTAATTTCGTCAAGAAGCAGGATGACAGGGGTCCGGTATTTTTCTGCAAAATTAAAGGCTGTCACGGTCATATCCAGGCACTCTTGCACAGTAGAGGCGGAGAGCACGATAATGGAATGGTCACCGTGCGTACCCCAGCGGGCCATTTGTACATCGCCTTGCGCGGGGCTGGTAGGCAGCCCGGTACTGGGCCCGCCACGCATGACGTTGACAACAACGACCGGCGCTTCAACCATACAGGCGTAGCCTATTTGTTCCTGCATCAAGGAAAATCCCGGTCCGGAGGTAGCTGTCATGGCCTTGCGGCCTGCCAGGGATGCTCCAATGGCAGCGCCCATGCTGGCGATTTCATCTTCCATCTGGATAAAGACGCCCTCTTTCAGCAGAGGAAGACGTGAACTCATTATTTCCATGATTTCTGTGGAGGGCGTTATGGGGTAACCCGCATAGAATGTACATCCTGCGAGCAGGGCACCTTCGGCAACCGCTTCGTTACCTTGTGCGAATAGTTCCTTTTTTTTCTTTTTTTTGGGGGGCATGATTAACCTCCACTTTCGGCTTGAGAAAAACCCGAAGCCCCGTAAGTGGGGCAGACGTTGTCGGAAGATCTGGGTGCGATGACTATGGCAAAGTCGGGACAGTGCAATTCACAGAAACCGCAATTGACGCACTGGTCCATTTGGACAACTTCAGCTTTGCCCAATGGGCTGAGTTTGAGAACATTGCCCGGACAGAAAGCCACGCAGATACCGCAGCCTTTGCACCAGTCCGGATACACACATACCAGAGTTTGGCCTTTTTCTTTTTTTGGCATTAACTGATCCGCAAAGTAGGTTTGATTGGTTGGCAGTTAAATGTGTTGCCTACAATACAGTGCCATACCCTTTAGTGGTAAATCAGCTTGATCTGTCACGCAAGGTCTAAAACAAAATACCTGCTTGCCCATGAGCAAAGAGGATCTAGCTGTTACATGTGGATGGCAAATATAGTTGCCGGATATTTGCAAATTTATTTGAAAAGCTCACATGCTGGGATGGCAGAGGGCAGAAAAGAGGCGTACACATGGAGTGTAGAATGCAAGAAGGGGTAAGAGTGCCTTACCATGTGCCAAGAAAAAAAGTGCTGGGGTATATTTTTAAAAGGGGCATGAAAATATGTGGCCACGGTACAGAGAAATATTCCATAAGCACGTTGCAAGGCCGCAAAAGAGCTGAGTGATATCCAACCCGCTATAGTGCAAGGTTGGCAAACATACCCCGGAGTATTTCTCGCGACAAGGAAGGAGTGGAGGGAGCCTGGGTAGGGTATTGATCACGACTACGCAATGAAAGCAGATAGAAACTGATGAGCTCATCTGTGGAGGTCATCTTTTTGCCGGAGGCCATTTCCGCTTGCAGTATGCGCAGGAGCGTGTCGCGTCCGCTGGAAGGGGATGGGGATATGCTATGAGTCATGGCAGCCTCCTTTCTTGTATAAGTATACACATTATGAACCAGATAAGGAAGGGGTAGGTACCTGCACTGGCTAAAAAGACCAAGTGGCAGCCAAGGGCAAGCATTGCATGCATCAAAATAGTACGCGAGTAGGGGCCACATACGTGCACGGCCTGTGGTATTATATAAGGGGTAAGGCTAGCGCTGTTGCTCCTTGCGTGCCGCCATGGACGCATCGCCAGGCCCCTTGAGCAAAAAAAGGGGGAAGAAGCCGCATATCTTTACCGCACAGAAGGACAAAAGGCTTGATGGTACGCTATCTAGTCTGTCAACAGAGCTATTGCACAGGCCCCCGGGCCACTGTGCGTACCTAGTACAGGCGACGCCTCAATGGTGTACAAAGGAGGGATATCCAGCTTTTGTGTAAGCAACCGACCCAGATGCTTTGCGCTTTCTTCTGCTGCAACATGTGCAATGGCGATACGCGGGTTCGGACGATTGGATACTATTTTTTCTATATATCGCAGAGTTTTGAGTTCTGCCATACGCCTGCCGAGCCCTTTGGCTCGTATCTTTACCGTACCTTGGTCTCTGGCATCAAATTCAAGCACTGGCTTGATATGTAACAGTTTGGCAATCAGACCAGCCCTGCGGCTCATGCGCCCACCGCTTACGGCAAAATCCAGTGTATCCATGACAACGTAGACGTGCAGGTTGTGGATATCTGTTTGCACATGTTGCAAAATTTTTTCTGCCCCCATGCCTTCTCGGGCACGCTTGGCCGCTTCAAGCACCACCAGGCCAAGACCGGCGGACAGAGTGTGGCTATCCACCGTATGTACTGGTCTGAAGGCCTGTTTGCTTATGGCTGTTGCAGACTGCAAAGTACCACTGTATTTTCCCATGACGTGCAGTGAAATAATGTTGTCATATATGATCTGCATATCATCATATATATGCTTGATGTCAGCAGGGGCCGGCTGTGATGTGCGGACCGAACGCGAGACAGAAAGACGCTTGTTGAATTCAGCAGTGGATATAGTGTGTTTGTCAATAAACTCTTCTTCTTCCAGGAACAGGCGCAACGGCGCAAAGCGGATACCGTATTCCTGCATGAGTTCCTTGGGCAGGTCGCAGGTGGAGTCCGTGGCAATACCCACATATTGCTTTTTTGGGGTTTTAAGCGATTGGTACTGGGCCAACATGTCGTCTACCTTGCGGTGGTCTATGGAGCCATACTTTCCCACCAGGGCAAACACTGCCTCGGGGGTGTCTGTATGGATATGGACACGCAGGGTTTCGGCTGTTCCCCCAATGACCATGCTGTCACCCAAAGGCTTCAGAGCATTGCGCAGGGATGCGGCGTCCAGGTCTGTGCCATGCAGGATGCATTCTGTGCAGTAGCGGAAGGTCAGTGTTTCCAAAGAGGTGGGCGCAGAAGAGTCTACAGCGGGGGCTGCCGCAGGCGCATCAGGCACGCGAGTGATGTGTTTTTTGCTTAGCGAACCTCGTTCGGTGAACTCCACGATACCTTCAAGCAGATACAAAAAGCCGAGTCCACCGGCATCCACGACATCAGCAGCTTTAAGCGAGGCAAGTTTGTCCGTGGTTTGCTGCACGGATTCACGCGCTTTACGCAATGAGTCGTATAAGAGGTGCTGAAAGTCCTTATATGACTCTGCGTTATCGCTCAAATGATCTGACCAGTCCCGGATAACGGTCAGAATGGTACCTTCTTTGGGGTTGGCAATGGACTCCAGGGCCTTATTGGTAGCCAGTGATGCGGCCTGGATAAAGTCTTTGGGCGCAATGCGCTTCAGATCTTTGACACCTTCGGAAAAACCACAAAGAAATTGAGCCAGGATGACGCCGGAATTACCACGCGCTCCCACCAAGGCAGATTGGGCGATAACCTTGCTCATGTTGTGGATATCGCCTTCCTGTGTTTCTGCGGAATCAGAAATAATGCTATGCATGGTGCCGGCCATATTACTTCCGGTGTCACCATCAGGCACGGGAAACACGTTAATGGCATTCAGGTGATTACGCTTTTCGATTAATCGTTGGGCTGCGGCATGGATGGCACGCTTGAAGCGTACTCCGTCAAGGTAGCTGATTTTGTTTGTTCTCTGAAGCAACATGTGTCTCCTGCTGGAAATATTTTTCCATGGCCGGATAATGAATATAAATCAGAATAAAGAGTTAGGCAAGGATCAGGAAACTTGCCATGCATGCTTGTGGTGCCTTTTGCCGTGTCACGAATAGAAAGATTTTGTGGTAAAGCCCGGCAGTATATGGATAGTACAAAGAGCTTTTAGGCAGACGAGCTGTTTTCTATATTGGTGAGATGGGAAAAGGTAACCCATGGGTGATAGTTGGCAAAGCAAAAGAGACATGCTTTACCCGACGATCAGTGAGAAAAGTCGGGAATACTCTTTTCAAAAGACATAATGACTGATCGTGATGGCTACTCATGACAGGCTATGTAAAGGTGCTGTTTGAGGATTGGTAAGGCAGGTGCGCTCTGCCGATACATGCCGGAAAGCCATGAGAAAAGGTCGTCAGTTCATATGAGAGGCAGCCGTTGCTCAAATAAAGGGAGTTTGGCAAGTGACTTTAAACACTTTTGCGGCAGAGTTGAAACTGAATGGCAGCATGTGCACGAGCTCATCAGGGGGCGGCTGGAAAAAAGAGGGCACCTGCAGTAACCGTTTGAGAAGTATGGAGGCGAATTTTCAGCGAATATTCATGCGGTCATGGCCGTTTTTGGCTGTTTGGCGTTATTTGTATTACCACCTGTAAATCTAGCAGACTATACCAAGATGATCCCGCCTATTGATGGCCGGACTATCGGACCTGTTCTTGCAGGCAAAGGGTATGACTCCAGAGTAATTATGGTGACTTCGGGAGTATAATAGATGCCAGTCCCGTTGTTCCTTGCTGCTCTTTAAGGAGTGGTACACCAGTCTATGGTAGTGATTTGTATAGTATAAAGAGCGTAGTATTATTAAACAGATATGAAATATACATGATTTATACTTTTTTGTATATCTGGGCAATTTGTCCATGGCCAAGATAATTGACGCCATACTCACATGCCTGCAGGGGGCTGTAAGGCAATACTATGTATATCTACTGATGGGTACAAGGTGGCATGGGCTAGCGTATGGCACAGGTAGAAATGATAAACATGCATAGTGCCAGCAAGCAGCTTGAAGCATAGACACCTGTAAACCCTGAGAAACTGTAAATACCCATGATGACAAGCGGAGCAACGGTCTGAGCTGTGCGCAATACCATGCCATTAATCGCCATAATGGCTGCACGTTGTTCCAGAGGGGCTAGCGAACCAAGGAGGGTCATCAGGGGGGGAGTATTGAGGCCCTGTGCAAGACCAAAAAACAAAACAGGCAGCAAGAGCCACCAGAATGAGGGCATAAGCGGAATAAGGAGCATTGCCACAATGTACATAATATGCCCTGACAGCATCAGTCTGTGGGGTTTGATGTGTTCTGTGGAGGAGCCCATGCGCATGGTCACAAGTAGTGTTCCCAGGGATGTAAGCGCAAAAAGTCCACCGATATGCAGGGAGGATACTGCAAAGCGCTTGGCGGCCAGGATGGGTATACATGTAATAACAGGCCCATAAAGCAAAGAAAATGTTAAAAATGATATGGAAAAAAGTGCAATGGCCTGTGTGGTTTTCATGGCTTGTAGCGCTTGCTTGAAGTATGCGCGCATGCTTTGCGAAGCGTCGGGTTTCGGCAAGTGGAGCGTCCGCCAGACAAGATATATCAAGGGTAGGCTGGCGAATGGTATGAAAAAGGGTACATTCCAGCCAAGTTCGCCCAATGCTCCACCTATGGCAGGATAGATGGCCGTACCCAGGCTGAGCGCCCCCGCATTGTAGGCCATGGCTTTTACACGTGTGGGCCCATCATATAGATCGTTGACAATGGTAACATACAAGACCCCCAGCGAGGCAGCCCCTACTCCTTGCAAGGCTCGTAGCGTCAGTAAGGTATGCAATGTCTTGGCAAACCCGCAGGCGCCGCCTGCAAGCGCAAAAAGCAACAGCGAGGGGATGAGTACTTTTTTACGGCCGTAACGGTCGGCGAGGATACCTGCGATGGGCGTAAAGATGATGCCGGGCACTGTGAATGCCGTGATCACAAAGCTTACAGCTGATTCGGGAATGTCCAGAGCTTTTATGAGCAGGGGAAGTATGGGGATAATGCTGGAAACCCCCATGACCACAGTCAGCGTAATGCCGAATGTAAGCCAAAGGTTTTTATCGCGTAGTAGTGGGGGTATAGACATGCAGTACCAACAGATTTGATTGTCATGCCAATGCATGGATAAAAGAAGGAGTAACAGACTGCGTGCGCAGCGCTGTGGCAAGCAGCTCATCAGTCATATCGTCCATCATGACCCCATGTTGATACCCTGCAAGGTGTAATAGGCCGTGCGCAAGAAGACGTATGGAGTGTTCCGCAGGAACTCTGCCGTATAAAAAGCTTTCGCGCTGGACAGCTGGGGTAGAGAGCGCCAACAAACCCAATGAGGGCGTACTATCGGCTTGCCGGGTCTGGGGTGTTGTTTCTTTGCAGGGGGGGGCAAACGGGGCTTCGATCTCCGGGTCTGCGGGAAAGGCCAGAATATTTGTGGGGCCTATACAGCCAAGAAATGTGAGATTCAGGTGGGCACTTTCGGCGTCGTCAGTCAAAAGCAGCTCAACATGCGCGTCCGGCATATTCATGGTGTTAAGCATTGCCTGTAGAGCACAGATAATTTCATATCGTGAAAAAGGGAGATACAGCAGGGCACCAGTGCGTGTAATGATGCGTATCACTATGACTTTACTCCTGTGGTACTGTCTGGCCACGGGATGAGCTGGCCGGGGTGCTCTTGTCGTCTTGGGAGCCTTTGCTCTTGTTACCCTGTCCGGCTGGCGTAGCAGATTTACTATCTTGTTTTGTTCCTGGGTATTCAATGCGATGATGGAATATGCCAGTCAAAATACGTTGAAAGCTGTCTGCAAGCATGGAAAGTTCACGGAATGTCAACTCTGAATCATCAAGCTGCCCCTCGGCAAAAATATTTTTCATGATGGTATCAATATGCCCTCTGATTCTACTGGGAGTGGGGTCACTTAGTGTTCTGGCAGATGCCTCTACCACATCGGCCAGCATGACAATGGCGGCTTCTTTGGTTTGCGGCTTGGGGCCAGGGTATCGGTAGTCTTTCGGACCGGGCTCTTCGCCAAGGTCAAGAGCTTTTTGGTAAAAAAAGCGCATACGCGATGTGCCATGGTGCTGCTGGATAATGTCAATGATACGACTGCCAAGACGCTGTTTGTGGGCCATTTCAACGCCTTTTTTGACGTGTGAAAGCAAAATCAGCGCGCTCATGGAGGGGGCAAGTTTATTGTGCTTGTTTTTGCCCCCGGTCTGATTTTCAATGAAATATTCCGGTCTGCTCAGTTTACCGATGTCGTGGTAAAGAGCCGCGACTTTACACAGCAGGCTGTTGGCTCCAATGGCTTTTGCCCCGGCTTCAACCATATTGGCCACAATAAGAGAGTGGTGGTATGTGCCCGGCACAGAAAGCATGAGTTCCTGCAGCAGCGGCTGTTCCAGGTTCATAAGCTCCATAAGACGAAACCGGGTGGTATAACGAAAGGCCATTTCCACAATGGGGCTGAGGGCAAATATGAGGAATAATGACAGGAGTGCGTTAACGGAAGCAAGAATAAATCCGTATCCAAAACGGATAATATCCGGCCCTTCCAAAAGTGCTACTCCGCACCATAACGCGACGATGCCTCCGGTAAGGGGCAGCAGACTCCAGACTACATCCTGACGGGTTTGCGCACGCCGGATAAGCCATCCCCCCATGACGGAAGAGGCAAAATAAAACAGCATAATGCCGCTGCTGCCTTTTACCATGCTCATGCACAAGAATGCCAAGAGTAGTGAAGACGTCACACAGCGCCGAAAAGAAAAAATCAGACCGATAAGTCCGCCTGCTCCGGCAACAGGTAGCAAAAAGGGCAACAGGACCAATGGGGTGCCTGTTGCACCATCGGCCAGTGCGACCCCCAACCAATATAGTCCTTTTGCCAATGCGGCAAACACCAGTATGACAAATGACAGGAATGTAATATCTTTGTTTATTTTAAGTGAAATGCCACCGGTGCGATGTGAAACGAGCAATGCACAGGTCAGTACCAAAGAGGTTAAAAAAGTGCCTGCCATGAGAGAAGGAGAAAAGAACTCCTGCCTTTTGTTTTGTAGGGCTTGCAGCTTGAGTTGTATGTCTTCGGTAACGCGTTCGCCTTGTCTGACAATTATTTCACCCTGTTGTACCCGATAATAGATGGGGGGCACAGCGCTGCGGACCTTTTTAATACGCCTTGTGGTGGCTTCACGATTGAGCGTCAGGGTGGGAGCCAAAAATGGAAATACCAGATCTGTCACGGCGCGGCGGACGCGTAAAGGAATGTTAAGGTCGTGGCGTAAGTAGTTTTCGAGCTCTTTTTCCAGTGTGGCAATATCTGGGATATAACTGATATCCTCGCGGAGTGTTTCGGTATTTTTTGCAAGATTGCGTAGTATGATACCGTTGCGTTCCTGCAACAGGAGGCGCTCTTCTGCTACAACCCCCGATATGAAGCGTGCTTTGAGCCACGGCAGTACTTCTTCAGGGAGCAATCTGGTGAACTCCGGAGTCATCCATATGGCAAAGGTACGTGCGGAAATGTCGCTGTTGAGCATTTCTGCAAGCTGTTGGCGATGTTTTTCAAATTCATCTGCAGGAAGATTCTGCAATGATGTAAGCACCCCTTGTACATTGGCCTGCAACATGTCCACGGCGGCAGAGCTCAAATCAAATATGGGCGGTTGGTTACGAGCAATGGCATCGCGTTTGGCTTTAGTGGCAACAGTGTCTTCAATAAGCAGTTCCTGACTTGCAGTGATGTCATATCCTGCAACTTCGCCTGCCATATAGACGGTTACATTATTTTTTAACTGCAAGGCCGCCACAAAAGAAAGCAGTAGCAGAGAGGCTAATAAAAAGCCCACGCCAAAGATGGGAAAAGGCTTTTTACCCCGGCGTACTGTGGGGGGAGGCGAGAGGCTAGGCTTTTTCACTATGTTCATGCTCAAACCGTTCGTATGCGTGGACGATTTTGCCAACCAGCGGGTGGCGGACGACGTCGGCTTCATGGAATTGAAGAAAGCGAATGCCGTCGACATTGGAGAGTATCCGGCGGGCTTGCACAAGGCCGGAGCGGCCGCTATGGGAGCGGTCACTGACACCGGGTAGATCAATTTGCGTAATATCACCTGTAATAACAGCTTGTGAACCAAACCCCATACGGGTCAAAAACATCTTCATTTGCTCCGGTGTGGTGTTTTGTGCTTCGTCAAGGATGATAAATGCGTCGCTCAGGGTGCGCCCCCGCATGAACGCAAGTGGCGCGATTTCGATGACTTCTTTTTCTAACATGTCGGAAACTTTTTCAAACTCCAGCATATCATAGAGTGCATCATACAATGGCCGCAAATACGGATTGACCTTTTCAACCATATCCCCTGGCAGGAAACCTAGTTTTTCACCAGCTTCTACAGCAGGGCGGGTCAGGATGATACGCTTGACTTTTTTGGCCGTTAAACTCGCCAGTGCCATGGCCATGGCAAGATATGTCTTTCCTGTGCCTGCCGGGCCAACGGCAAAAACCATGTCGTTTGCTCGTAATGCAGCTATGTAATCTCGTTGGCTCAGCGTTTTGGCGGTGATGGTTTTGCGGGGAGACACCACAAAGGCCGCCTCTTTAAAAACCTGCATAAGGTCTGTGCCTGGCTCTCGTTCCAGCATGGAGTAGGCATACAATATATCGCGCGGGTACAGCGGGTGGCCGGCTTTTAGTACACTGTATAGCTGAGTCAACAGGTTGGTTACAGCGTGTATGGTGTTGGCATCTGAGGCGGTGACACTTACCGTAGAACCACGGCTTGAAAGTGATGTGCCAAATTGTTTTGCCAGCACGTTCAGGTTATTGTTTTGCGAACCAAAAAGTATACTGGCCAGATGTGGGTCGTCAAAATCAAGTGTTTTACAAATAGGGGGTGTGTCAATCATGTAATTATGGTGAGTTATAGTGAGTGTCTATCATCCAGAATATACTGAAATTACCTTTTTTTGTATGAGTAGTCCATGCTTTGTTGCGTAATAATATCTTGCTATTTCAATGATTTGTCAACGATTTTGTAGTATCTGTTTTGGTATACTTTATGCTAACAACATCAGAAGGGAAAAAAATGCTCACTGTATAAAAGACAAGGAATTTTTATGTATACTTCTTTGAGCGCTTCCATAGCCAACATAAGCCGTACTGCCGACATGGTGGATAAAGCTGCCCGGGGTGAAGCTCACGCGGAGAAGAGCGGTACTGTACAGGGTAAAAAAAATGTGCAAAAAACATCCTATGGTACTGATGTCGCCTCTATGGATGAGCTTAAGGCCATACTGGAACTCGCCTTGAAAGGGATAACCCCTGATGCCAACGGCAAGGTGACCTTTGCCATGTTGGAAAAGCATAGAGAAGAGCTGGGAGTGGCATTTTCTGAAGCTGTCAAGGCAGACCTGCGCGAATTGGGGGTAGCAGAAGACATTGATTTTCGGCTTGTTGTTGCGCCCGTTACAGGAGAGGTACAGGTAATCAGTGAACACCCGCATAAAGGTATGGTAGAACAGTACCTTGCTGATAATCCTCATATGGTGGAGCAGTTTACGCAGATTCAGGCAATGTCCAATCTGGACAGAATCCGTCGTTTCAACGGTATTCCTTCAGGAGATATTAAACACCAGATACAAATGGAATCGTTAAATGAATTTTTTGTATCTGCCAATAATGGCGGCATGGGCGCGGCATCCTTGCTTTTGGAATACGCAGACGGTGCAGCAAGCATGATGACCGGATTGAATATGCGGGTATAACAGGCACGCCGTTTGCGTGGGTAGATGTATTGCCATGCATGCTCAAACAAGGTACTTCGCGGTTTTCCATGTGGAAAAACCGCGTTTGTTTTTTGGGGGGAGTGATATGGGTATGCTCGGGGGTATTCAGTACTATATTTTTTTGGGCATATATGTTCTTTTTTGTTGAGTACCTGTCCGGAGCCTTGAGGATATGAAAACAATTCAGGTGGTTAACGTTCGCTGGTTTAATGCCACGGCTTGGTATGGGCTTTTTCTCAGTCGTTTGCTGCGTGATGCCGGACATGAAACACTCGTTGTGGGTCTTGAGGGTACAGAGTCATTTCGCAAGGCTCAAGAGTGGGGGCTTGATCCGGTGGGACTTACCCTCAATAGCGTTAATCCGACTACAATTGCGGTGTTATATGGGCGTATGCGACAAATGGTACGCGATTTCAGGCCCCATGTAGTTAACTGCCACCGCGGCGAGTCTTTTGTTTTATGGGGGCTGTTGCGCAATGCTGGTAGTAATTTTGCCTTGGTGCGTACCCGCGGAGACCAGCGTCTGCCCAAAAGTAATCTGCCCAACCGGTGGCTGCATCGTTCTGTGGCAGATGCTGTGATTGCGACAAACTCTGTCATGGCCGGTCATCTTTCCCGTATGCTGCATGTTCCTGCACACAAGGTGCACACTATTTTAGGCGGTGTGAATACAGAGGTATTTTACGAAGACAACCAGGCCCGCCAGGCTGTACGAGACGAATTTGGATACAGTACAGAACATGTGGTTATCGGACTGCTTGGTCGTTTTGATCGGGTGAAAGGCCAAAAAGAGCTTATTACCGCAGTGGCAGAATTGTACCATGGCAAAGGCCTGCGACATATCCGCCTGTTACTTGTGGGCTTTGAGAGTGCCACCAGACTGGCAGAGGTTCAGGCATGGATTGCTGAGGCGGGCATCAGTGATATTACGGCCATCACGGGCAAACGTCCGGACATACGGGCCTGTATTTGTGCCATGGATGTGGGAGTTATCGCTTCTTTGTGGTCAGAAGCCATTGCCAGGGCTGCGCTGGAGATTATGGCCTGCGGCAGGCCGCTTGTTTCAACGCGCGTTGGGGTCATGCCTGATCTGTTGCCTTCTGATGCGTTATGTTCCGAAAACAATACAACTGCTCTTGCCGAGTTGTTGTATAAAGCTGTGGCAGATACCCCATGGCGGGAAGAGCTTGGACTGATCTGCGCAAGGCGTATAAAGACGTTAGAGGCGCGTCATTTTCTGGATACAACACTGCAGGTATACGAAAGCCTGGCTTGAGACTTTATACAAGGCCCTGGTATGCGGACCATACAGCAACTTGATTGATATTTTTATAAAGGGAGCGGTTATGATAAAAAATTTTGCCAGTGATAATACAGCAGGAGCACACCCCTTGGTTATGGATGCTCTTGTCAGGGCCAATGAAGGCCATACAGCCCCCTA
>CAZQKM010000032.1:0-30115 GCA_964593925.1 uncultured Desulfovibrionaceae bacterium
AGAACACAGAAAAGTGGCTTAACTGGTACTCCACAAAAATGTGGCAGGATCACTTTGCTTATTCTCATCTCTCTTGTCTCCCCATACTCACACCTCCAGTCATCCCACGTCACCTAATGAGCAAGACCATAACGCCAACGACTGCCCCACACCCCCACAGACTTTCCACACTGGTTAGTCAAACAAAAATGATACGCTATATTAATTCACATAATTTATAATCATAATAAAAAATACTTACATACAACTGAAAATTAAAAACATTATCCACCTGTAAAATATACACATTACTCATTCAGGCAAACTCATTGTCATGCAAAATACACCATCTCTATACTACAGCAGTAAAAAATTTGGTCAATCAAACAACAGTAAATATTTATATCTTGGCATTACGGCCATACACTGGTTATACTCTCACAACTAGATCTTGCTATACTCAAGGCATTTTCATAGCCGCACACATGACAGCCGTCTGTCGTAGCTGCAACAATACCGTTCCGTTGCGTTTTTTCTGGCTATGATGCCAGTTTACACGGCGAGATGAGACCCTCAAATGGGTCTGCCGTTACCGCCGCGCTGTCCCCCTGGCGGGCTTTTGCCAAAGGCCCCGAACAAGCAGAACCTTTTTTCGTCGAGGAGCAGTACATGAACCCCAGTACCATAACGCTTCATATCCCCCAACGAAGCAAGCTGGCAGGCAAACTTGACTTTCTCCAAATGTTCTCGGGCATCCTGCTGATTCTTTTTTTATGGGCGCATATGCTTTTGGTCGCCAGTGTCATCATAAGCCCCAACCTGATGAACGGCATTGCATGGCTTTTTGAAGCCACCTACATGGCTCAGATAGGCGGGCCGGCCATTTTCGCACTGATGTTACTGCACTTTATCCTTGCTGCCCGTAAGATGCCTTTTGCTACCGGAGAACAACGTGCTTTTATCCGCCATGCAGGCATGATGCGCCATAAGGATACCTGGATGTGGATTGTACAGGTTATCACAGCACTGGGCATTTTGGTCATGGCAAGCATCCATATGTATGTAGTACTTTCAGATCTTCCCATTACAGCACAAAAAAGTGCAGCCCGTATCCAAAACGGCGGCTGGCTCCCATTTTACCTTTTTCTACTACCTTTGGCCGAACTTCATGTAGGGGTCGGATTTTACCGTATTGGCGTAAAATACGGCCTTATCACACGCGCCAACCGCAACTGGTACCAGCGCGCCGAAAACAGTATGCTGATAGGTTTCATCGCAGTGGGTCTGCTTACGCTTGTCCGTTTTATGTTCCTGGATTTTTCATAACATCACCAGCCACAGCACGAGGTGTCCAATGCAAGTTATTTATACCGATGTCCTGTCTATTGGCGCGGGCCTTGCCGGTGAACGTGTCGCAGTCGAGGCAGCCATGGCAGGCTTTGATACCATATGCCTTTCTATTGTTCCTCCGCGACGTTCACACTCTTCTGCAGCACAAGGCGGTATGCAGGCTGCCCTTGGTAATGCCATCATGGGTGAGGGCGACTGCCCCGATGTACATTTTACAGATACAGTCAAAGGATCAGACTGGGGATGTGACCAGGAAGTAGCCCGTCTTTTTGCCGACACAGCCCCTCTGGTCATGCGTGAAATGGCCCACTGGGGCGTACCCTGGAGCCGTGTTGAGGCAGGCATGCATACCTATTATAGAGGTGGTAAGCCCTTTGATGCCGAAGAAAAAAAAGAAAATCATGGACTTATCCATGCCCGCGCCTTTGGCGGGACAGCCAAGTGGCGCACCTGCTATACTGCGGACGGTACAGGGCACTCCGTGCTTTATACCCTGGATAACATCTGCCTGCAGCATGGGGTAAAAATCCATGACCGGGTTCAAGCAGAAGCCCTCATCCATGATGGACAAAATTGTATGGGCTGTATTGCCCGTTGCCTGCGTACCGGCGAGCGTATCGCCTATTTCGCCACTGCTACACTTATTGCCACTGGTGGATACGGCCGTATTTACCGTGCGACGACCAACGCCGTCATCTGTGACGGTGGTGGACAAATCGCCGCACTGGACACAGGCGTGGTTCCCATGGGCAACATGGAAGCCGTGCAGTTCCACCCCACCGGCACTGTGCCTACAGACATTTTGGTCACAGAAGGGTGTCGAGGAGACGGCGGTACCCTGCTTGATGTAAATGAATATCGCTTCATGCCCGATTACGAGCCGGAAAAAGCCGAACTGGCCTCACGCGACGTAGTCTCACGCCGCATGACCGAACATATACGCAAAGGCCTTGGCGTCAAAAGCCCTTACGGTGACCATCTGTGGCTCGACATTCGTCACCTAGGAGAAAAACACATTACCACCAACCTGCGTGAAGTGTATGACATCTGCATGAACTTCCTTGGAGTGGACCCCATTCACCAATTTATTCCTGTTCGTCCCACACAGCACTACTCCATGGGCGGTGTGCGCACCGATAAAAACGGAGCAGCTTACGGGCTTAAAGGATTGTTCGCCGCTGGTGAAGCTGCCTGTTGGGATATGCACGGCTTCAACCGTCTTGGCGGCAACTCTCTGGCAGAGACCGTCGTTGCCGGACGCCATGTGGGTAAAAAAATTGTGGAATTTCTCAAAGGCCATGCCGCAACCTTCTCCACTGCTGCCATGCGTGATGCAGCACAGTGTGTGCAACAACGTATAGACGATATTGCCTCATGCCGAAAAGGCAAAGAAAGCGCCACGGCATTACGTAATGAAATGCAGGATGTCATGATGGAGGGTGTGGGTATCTTCCGCAATGCAAAAGACCTGCAAACCGCTGTAGACAAACTCTGTACCTTGCATGAGCGCTCGCTAAACATCGGATTACAAACCAACAGTCAGGGCTTTACCCCTGAAATGTCTCTAGCCTTGCGCATGCCAGGTATGCTCAAACTGGCCCTGTGTACTGCATATGGTGCCTTGATGCGTACTGAAAGCCGCGGCGCCCACACCCGAGAGGATTTTCCAGAACGTAATGACCGTGACTGGCTGAACAGAACCCTTGCCTACTGGAAAGAAAGCGATGCTCTGCCCGTTTTGCAGTATGAAGAGGCATCTCCTTACTTTGAGCTACCTCCTGGCGAGCGCGGCTACGGTGGGGGCAAAATCATTCAGACTAACATCCCGGAGGAAAAACTGCGTAAACCCGCAGATATTGCAAAGGTCGAACCCGTAGCAGTAGCAACATCCAAGCCCACCCCCAAAAAAAAGGCATAGGAGGAATGCTTCATGAGTCGTAAATTACACATCGAGGTGTTCCGGTATAACCCCGCAGCCCCTGACACAAAACCGTATATGCAGTCATTCTTCATAAATGAATTTGACTCCATGACACTGTTCATCGCGCTAAACATTCTCCGTGACGAACACGATCCCTCGCTACAATTTGACTTCTGTTGTCGTGCGGGGATCTGCGGTTCTTGCGGTATGGTCATCAATGGGCGCCCCGCCCTTGCCTGCCATACCCAGACAAGAGACTTACCCGACCATATCGTGCTGCACCCGCTACCTGTCTTCAAGCTGGTGGGTGATCTTTCTGTAGATACAGGTGTTTGGTTCCGTGATGTCGGCACGCGTATTGAATCATGGATACACTCAACCAAGCCTTTTGACCCTGATATAGAAGAATCGCGTATGGAAAACTCCCTTGCCAATGAAATCTTTGAGCTAGACCGTTGTATCGAATGTGGCTGTTGCGTGGCTGCCTGCGGTACAGCCAGAATGCGCGAAGACTTCATCGGCGCCACCTCCATCAACCGTATTGCACGTTTCTATATGGATCCGCGCGACGAACGTTCTGAAGACGACTACTATGATCTCATCGGCAACGATGCCGGCGTATTCGGATGCATGGGTTTGTTGGCCTGTGAGGATGTGTGCCCCAAGCAAATTCCTCTGCAAGATCAACTTGGTATCATGCGCCGTATGCTGATGCTACACTCTGTCAAAGGAATTCTGCCCGCATCCGTGGTGAAAAAACTGCAAAACATCAAGGGAAGATGCTGCCATGAAAAAAATTAAGGCCACTGATCTGCATGTCGCAGTACGCGACATGATTCTGGAGGCCAACCGCGTGTTGGGAAAAGACGTTTATAGCGCTTTCCAAACCTGTATGGCGCAAGAAAGCACGGACTCCGGGAAGGAAGTACTACGCCAGTTGCTGGAAAATGCCGACCTTGCCGCAGAAACCGGTCTTGCTTTGTGCCAGGATACGGGTGTTGCAGTCTTTTTTGTAGAAATGGGCGAAGATGTGTGCATTGAAGGTAGCTCTCTACAAGAAGTACTGAATGCCGCCATGGTGGAAGCCTATGACAAAGGTTTTTTGCGTAAATCCATGTGCCATCCGCTAACACGTCAGAACACAGGCGACAACACCCCGGCCGTGATCCATACTGATGTGATACCCGGTGATACGCTGAAAGTCCGCTACATGGCCAAAGGCGGCGGCAGTGAAAATATGTCACGCTGTACCATGCTGACTCCTGCACAGGGCTGGCAAGGTATTAAAGATTTTGTCATATGTCGCATGGCAGAGGCAGGCCCTAACCCGTGTCCACCCACCATTGTAGGCGTGGGCATCGGCGGTACGTTTGACCTCGCTCCCACCCTGGCAAAAGGTGCGTTGTTTCGTCGGGTAGACGACGTACACCCCGAGCCGGAAGTAGCTGCCATGGAAAAAGAGCTGCTGGATGAAATCAACAAGTTGGGCATCGGTCCCATGGGTCTTGGCGGCAAAACTACCTGTCTTGCCGTTAAAATAGCTATGCATCCCTGCCATATCGCCAGCCTCCCGCTGGCTGTCAATGTGCAATGTCACTCATCTCGCCATAAGGAGGTGATATTCTAATGGCCACCTATCATTTACAGACGCCCCTGCGTGACGACGACATGATCAAACTCAAAGCGGGTGATGTGGTCTTTTTAAGCGGCGAAATATACACCGCGCGCGATGCGGCACATAAACGCATGATGGAAACGCTGGACAAAGGGCAAGCGCTACCTTTCTCCGCAGAAGGATCTGTCATTTATTATGTCGGCCCCACACCTGCCCCACCTGGTCGTCCCATCGGTTCAGCAGGGCCCACCACCAGCGGGCGTGTAGACGTGTACACCCCTCGCATGCACAGCCTAGGAGTAAAAGCAAGCATCGGCAAAGGGAAACGTAACAGTGAGGTAGTAAAAGCTCTACAAGAATACAAAGCCGTTTACTTGGGCGCGACAGGCGGTGCAGGGGCACTTCTTTCGCAATGCATCACCGCCTCTGAAGTAGTGGCGTATGAAGAGCTTGGTCCTGAGGCTATCCGCCGTCTCACTGTCAGCAACTTTCCGCTATTGGTCATTAATGACTGTCATGGCGGTGAGTTATATGTAAAACCCGCTCTGGATAAATAACCTCAGGAGGAAGATGCATGGCACTTTTTACCAATGAAGAAGCGCTTAAATACCACGAGTTACCTCGTCCCGGCAAAGTGGAAGTTATTCCTATAAAACCATGTCGTAACCAGAAAGATTTATCCTTGGCCTATTCTCCCGGTGTGGCAGAAGCCTGTAAAGCAATTAAGGAAGACCCTTCCAAAGCCTCCTTATATACAGGTCGAGACAATCTTGTGGCCGTTATTTCAGACGGCACAGCCGTATTGGGTCTTGGCAACATCGGCCCACTGGCAGGAAAGCCTGTTATGGAAGGCAAGGGTGTTTTGTTCAAAACATTTACTGATATTGATGTTTTTGACATCAATCTTGATGTATCCAGTGCCAACCAGCTTATCGAAATAGTCAAAGCCCTTGAGCCAACCTTTGGGGGCATCAATCTCGAAGATATCAAGGCGCCGGAATGTTTTTATATTGAGGAAACATTAAAGCGGGAAATGAATATTCCTGTTTTTCACGATGACCAGCACGGTACAGCTGTCATCTCCGGGGCTGGCCTGCTCAACGCCCTGGAAATCACTAACCGTAAAGCCGAAAATCTGAAAGTGGTCATGGTGGGTGCCGGAGCAGCCGGCATCGCCTGCGCCAAATTCTACGTGGCCTTGGGGGTTGATCCTGCCAATATCTACATGTTTGACTCGCGCGGCCTAATTCATAAAGGCCGGACCGATCTTAATCCATACAAGTCCCTGTTTGCACAGCCCAATGATGCCGGTTCGCTGGCCGAGGTGCTGCAAGGTGCAGATATGTTCCTGGGATTATCCGTCAAAGGACTTGTGACACAGGATATGGTACGCTCCATGGCAAAAGATCCTATATTATTCGCCATGGCCAATCCTGATCCGGAAATCTCATATCAGGATGCCAAAAAAGCAAGCCCGGACTGCATCATGGGAACGGGCCGCTCAGACTTCCCCAACCAAGTAAACAATGTTTCCGGTTTTCCTTATATTTTCCGAGGAGCGCTGGATGTGAGGGCAACAGAAATCAACGAAGCCATGAAGATTGCTGCTGCTCGTTCTCTTGCCGCTTTGGCAAAAGAACCCGTGCCCACTGAAATCTGCGATATGTACGGTGTAAAAGATCTCACCTTCGGTCGAGATTACGTTATCCCCAAACCTCTGGACCCGCGCATGCTGATATGGGAAACCCCCGCCGTAGCACAAGCTGCCATGGATACTGGGGTAGCGCAAAATCCCATTACCGATATGCGGGTGTATAAAAAGCAACTCTCTACCCGCTTTGAACAATCGCGTGCACGCATTGCAAGCGTGGTAGAAAGTTACGGTCTGTAAAGTCCCTCGGTTCCCTATCGTGGTTATCACCAACCATGCATTATTGCAGCCTTCCCGCAATTAATGCGGGAAGGCTCTCTCTGCCAGCTCGCCAAAGATCTCCGGAAACACACCATCCGGTTTTGCCAGGAGGAATACCGCATATGAAACGTCTTGCCTGCCTGCTTGGTCTTACACTTTTAATTCTTATTACTACCACAGGTGTTGCCTTTGCCGCCACAGGCGGTGAACAGGATATGCCCCATGCGTATCTTACACTGATTATTCTGGGAGTTGCCGCCGTACTCTTTTTCACCGAAATCATCCCTCTACCCATTACGGCCATGCTGGTTCCGGTGAGCCTGTCCATTTTCAATATCTTGCCAGCCGCTGAGGCCTTTGCCAACTTCGGTAATAGTTGGGTTGTTATTTTCATGGCCATGTTTATTGTGGGTGAAGCAACCTTTGTTACCGGATTTGCCGATAAAATAGGCCAGATGACCGTGCGCCTTGCCCATGGCAGTGAAACCCGCCTGCTCATTTTCTCCATGGTTGCCATAGGAGTACTTTCAGCCTTTTTAAGCAACACAGGCACCATTGTCGTGGCTATCCCCATGATTATGGGAATGTGTGCCACCGCAGGTATACGCCCCGGAAAAATCCTCATGCCCGTAGCATTCGCAGCCAGCCTGGGGGGTACCATGACGCTGGTAGGTACGCCGCCCAACGGCGTTGTAAACTCCGCCCTTGAAAAACTAGGACCTGCAGGCATCAAGACATTTGAATTCTTTGAGTTTGCCAAATTCGGCATTATTTTGTTTATGGTAGGTATTCTTTTTTATGCACTTATCGGACACAAGCTGCTGCCCGATTCCGATGCCGAATGCCATACGGAAGACGGAGAGTCAGCCATACCCAAACGTCCTGAAAAAATGCCTTGGTCACTGGCTATTTTCAGCTTTGTGGTTATTGCCATGGCCACCAAGTTTCTACCGCTGGTCACCGCAGCTGTGTTGGGAGCATGCTTGGTAGTCATCAGTGGTTGCATGACCATGCGTGAAGCATTCCGCAGTATTGACTGGGTAACTATCTTTCTTTTTGCAGGTATGCTTTCCATGAGCTCTGCCATGGACAAGTCCGGTGCTGCATCAATGATCGCACATAGCGTGGTACAGCATGTCAGTAACCCTTATGGAATTATGGCAGTGACATGCTTGCTTACTGTCTGCATCACAAACTTCATGTCCAACACGGCTACGGCAGCCCTGATGGCCCCATTATCCATCCCCATTGCCATGGAAAGCGGCATCAGCCCACTTCCCCTGGCCATGGGGATTGCCATGTCTGCCTCGGCGTGCTTTCTGACTCCTGTGGCCACACCGCCCAATACCATTATCCTGGGATCAGGCAAATACTCATTCCTTGACTATCTAAAAGCAGGGTGGCCGCTGCAAATCATAAGCCTTATACTAAGTATTACTATTATCCCTTTAATATGGTCATTTTAACGCTACAGAATACATCACGTGGGATTACCCCACGGGTTAACATCTCCGCATACAAAATCTCCCCGTCGGGTTTACCAACGGGGAGATTTATTTGTGTATATATACCCCACGCACTATCAAAAAGCCGAGGTAGCCAGCCTACCTTGGGTGGTAAACATTCCAAGGTGACAAGCCATTTTGAATGCGTTCGCCCATACCAGCCAAGTCAAAATCTGCCCCGTGCCACAATACGCTAGTCCCTCTTCTCTGGCAGCCATACAACATCAACGACAACCCCGTACGGTCTACTCCGAAGCCGTATCTGGATGCGGCCCCTTTACCTTACGCGTAGAGGCCTGATGAGAAAGCACGTCACTGAACTCTTCACTGTACAGCCTGAGCATAACCATGGCAAAGCTGAGAATCACCGGACCATACAGTACTCCGACCATGCCAAAAACGTTCATGCCTCCAATGATGGACATAAAGATAAAAAATGTGGACATACCGGCACCGCCACGCATGAAATACGGGCGCAAAAAGCTATCAATACTCGCAACCAGTACAGCAGACCAACCAAAAAGAAACAAGCTGGCCTTCCACTCTCCCATAATTGCCAGATACAGGCATGCGGGCAGCCAGACAAGGCCTGTGCCCACCACCGGCACCAGTGAGGCAAAGCCCATCACTGTTCCCCAAAAAAGTGCAGGAATTCCCACCAAGGCGAGCCCAATTCCACCCACAACGCCCTGCAAAGCTGCCACAAGAAGACCGCCAACCAGAACTGACCTGCTCACAGAACGCAAGTTTTCCAAAATGGCATCTTCCTGATCTTCATGCAGAGGGCACAGAAACTTGAGTGTAGACAGCATTGTTTTGCCATCCTTGAGCATAAAAAATACAATGAGCAACATCAGGAAAAACTGGAAGCCCAATGCCAACATGTTTGCCAATACATACGCACTGCTTTCCAGAGCTCCCTGCCCCAATGTTCGCAAGTAGCCTATGAGCTCCTGCCGCAGGCCGGCTATATCCAACTGTAAAAAAGGCAGATGCGCACGCAACCAAGCAATATACGGTTCAAGATTATTTTCTTTAAGTAATCTGTCAAAATCCACATCTTTCAGCCAGCTATTCAACATGGACACACTTTGCTCAACCTGAGGAATCAGACCACCAATAAATACACATAGTGGCAGCACAATACACAAACACAAAAAAATCAGCACAAAAAACGAAGCTAAAGCCGGATTACGATTTCCCATATGCCGCAATAGCCAAGAATACAATGGATAGCTGCTGGCAGCCACTACAATACCCAGAATGAACGTGTGTAAAAAGGGCTCCAGTAAATGGTAGCTGAGAAAAAGTGAAAAAATCGTCAACAGCAATAAGGAGAACGCATACACTCTGTTGGAAAAGGCTCCTCCTCTTGCCGAAAATACATCAGCCTGGGAAGTACCGTACTCCACACCCACGACAGTAGCCACCTCACCCGAGGTGCCCGTTTGCTCCTCCGTGCTCTCCACTATATCCTGATTCTGCGCCATGGGTGCTCCTTAAAAAGTCAAAACATGAAAATAAATGTTGCCCCAATATGATAAAAGAGTAAAGGAGCCCCTGGTTTCAGGATGCCTAATTACCGCCATAAACAGCCATGTACACTCTTCAAAAAATACATCCGCATTCAATTGGCCCAGCCCCCTGATAAATTAAGGCGTTTTCAAGTGAATAGGCCCATTCCACGATTGGTAAATATTATAAGGTGAATCTACATATTTTCACAAAAAATTAACGATTTCTGTGAAGCATCCGATATATACTATAGCAAGTCCATATTCATAACCCGGACAGGAGGCACATATGCAGGTGGGAGAAGTAAAAGGTGGGGTGGAGGGTATTCTGAGCGTATTGGAACTACAACGCCAGCCTCAAGAGCAACAGCGGATAAGTCAGGAAGAGCAAAACACCCTGAGTCGCAATAACGAGCAGGACCAAGACAATGTGCAGACGGAAACAGGAGTCGCTATTCAAGGGTTGGGTGAACATATTGATACCATGGTATAATATAGACCTGAGCGCACCGTAACTTGCTCTGGTAGCAGTCCCTTGCACGGAAGAAAAATTAGTTTTGATGGAAATGCCAATGAACCATCAGTCGAGCACTATGCCCATGAAATTTCTTCATGAAAAATTTCAATCAAAATGTCATCAAACACAAGATTGGACAGCTTAGCCTCGCCGCAGAGCTTGGCAAGTCCTTGAGAGACTGCCGTATGCCGTATTCTGGGCCTTTCCAGACAGACCTTCCACCGGGCCACCAAACAGCACAAAAAACAGAGGCATCAGAGTGCTCTTATGAAACCAGCTGCGAAAAAACGCATCTGAACACACCATAATAAATGAGACTCTCGGACAAACGGTTATCATAAGGCAAAATGTGCTGATGTACTGCGGAAGCACCCATACAGACACTCTTTGAGGGAAAACAGCTCTGGAAGGAAAAGGTCGGAAACAACAACTAAGCTGACAACAGAGGCCATCAAAACAGAACCAGTTGTCAGGTCAAATCGAGACTACTTCATCTGAACTACTACATTTAAGCTACGACACCGCAAAACGCTTTCCAAGTTGCTCCAGCACAAAAAGCGCTTGCACACTCTCTTTCTATTTTACCCACTCAAGCAGGCAGGTAAAATACCCCAGCAGAAATTTCGCCCATTCATAGTCCATGGCATATTCTCCTTTCCTACATGGCAATTCAAGACAGGCAGCAACTCTGGGTAAGCTACACTTTTTCTATTGACTCAGCGTAGCTATCAATATTTTTTAATTCAAAAAATCCATAAGAATCCGCACCCCCTCTTCAGGATCAAACAAATCGGTATCCTCGCCCCTGTTCTCCCAAAGCATGTCATTCAAACCTTGACCCGTGAACTCTGCCCCATACGGCATACGCTGAAATAATGCCATTGATATCCTGTCCAGAAGCTGTATTTCCATGCGCGTTGCAGCCACATCTGTCACAGGCCCCTGCCCCCCCTGAACCATCAGGCTTTCCATGGTATATCGCTGCATATACCGGCTTATGACTCTGCTCTGCAAAACAGAACGGATCAATCGCGCACGCCGTACAGAAATCGCGTCAAACAGCTTCCCAGTCCCCTCTTCCATTCCCAGTGGCTGTGCAGGTAGCATCTCAAGCACATGCAGCCACAGACGTACTCCCTGCAAGAACATAGGAGCGGCCACAGGTATGGCATGCAGGTATCGCTGTATCATATGGCATCGAAAAGGCGTATATATCATGGCGGTTTGACGTAACACCAAACGTATCATTAGTAGTAACGGGTCAGTACCGGAATCTGCAGAGGTTATGTGGCACATACCTGCGCCATCGTTGCAGACCATGCTGCACAAGCTCTCCATGCCTGTCTCGCCATGGCCTATGCCCACACACCCTGGCAGTATCCGGTCCATGTACAAACGACACAGCAAAGACCGTAGCACCATGCTCGGTACCGTAAATTTTATAATATACGCACCAGCCGTCAAATAAGACATATCTTCCGGCCACAATGTGACCTCTACATCCGTCAATAGATCGGCCACAGTCCCTGCAAAGCCATCTGGCACTCGGCAGACATCCCCGCATAACGTCAAAAGTTGCTGCTCTACGGCCAAGCATAACGTATCATCAGGGTGCAATAGAAAATCAAGAAAAAGTGCTATGGATGTATCCAGTGACCGGCACGACCATGTAAGATTCTGCAACACATGTCCTATCTTCCCTTCTGCCTGCAGTTCCCTCGTGCCCTCCTCTCCAAAAGTTGAAGTAATAAAGTCATTGGTTCGCCTATCAGCCACCCGGCGCCCCAGCCAGTCCCGCACCGCATGTGCAACAGCATGCGCATAACCCATAGCCCATGTACAGGTATCCCCTCTTGTTACAGAATAGCGCATAAACGGGCAAACTATCCACTCGGCCATCCGTACAGGCGCATAGTCAGACTTGGCGCCTTCACAAAAAATGCCCCTACCGATGGCAAGGGCATTTTTTGTGGAGCGAACACAAGGGGCAAGGGCCTTGAGTCTATTACGGGCACGGAACTGACCACGGGATGGTACATGCATGGTACATTCTCGCTATACTTCTTGCAGTTTTACCTCATCCCACAAGGCATCCTGCTCCTTAAAAGAAAGCGTAGAAAAATCTAGGCCACGCTCATGGCAGAGAGCCTCCATAGCTCCAAAACGACGCAAAAAACGTGCATTGGCACCACTAAGAGCCGCATTGGCTTTTATCCCCTTACGCCGCCCTAGCTCCACGAGAGTAAACAGATAATCGCCAAATTCTGCTTCTTGACGGGCCTTATCTTCACCTTGCAGTGCTTTTTCCCATTCGCGACGTTCAACTTCAAGCTGCTGCACCACACCCTCTTCAGAAGGCCAGGTAAAACCCACCCGGGCTGCTTTGGAATGCAGACGATATGCCTTGAGTAACGGTGGCAATTGGGCAGGCAGGCTGGCGTACATCCCTTTAGGAGTTTCTTCGGAATCCTGCTTTTCCCGACGCTTGATAGCATCCCACGCTTTTAGCTGCTCTTCCTTGTTCTTATATGTCACTTCATCAAATACATGTGGGTGGCGACGTACCATCTTGGCAGTCACATCCTGCATGGCATCATATAAGGAAAAATCATTTGTCTTTTTATAGAGCACGCCAATAAATACCAATAAAAATAATAAATCCCCCAACTCCTCTCGTACATCTACCGTATTACCAAAACGAATAGCATCCACCAGCTCAAAGGCTTCTTCCAACACATAATCACACAATGATTCCGGGGTTTGCTCTTTATCCCACGGACAACCTTCCGGCCCTGTCAACGCTTCGATGACCAAGGCAAGCTCGTCAAGTGGGTTTGATTTTATACTCATAATATATACCAATGATGTTATACTGTTACAAAACTATTTACCAGTGCATAAGAATCTTCTTCAATCATGTATAGTTCTGAGAAAGAAACCACAGAAAAAAAATATTCAATTGCAAGTAAAAAATGTGGTATTAATAAAGAATCATTTACAAACTGATATTGCCAAGCATAACTTGTCAAAAGAATACTCACAAGCATACACATAGCATATCCTTTCATCCATCCGAATATACCACCACATAAACGACCAACAATCCCCATTCCTAAAAAATTCGTCAAAAATTGTAACAGTATTCTCATAACAATTGACACAATAAAAATAGAAACAACTATAACAGTATAAACTACAGGTATTACCCACACACCTGTAAAAAATGAACTCGCATATATCATAATATCAATATAGTAGAATTTAAATAAAATAAATCCTGAAATGATACCTAATACTCCAGCAAGCTCGCGAATAAGACCTCGAAACACACCATAAAGACAAAAAAAACAAACTATAATTACAAAAACAAAATCAATAATACTCATAGTAAAAAACTTATCTCACATAAATAGTATAAACATAGTAAAAAAATTACAATAAAAACGAATAAATTATAAACTTAATGTAGACAAAAAAATACAAAGCACACCACAGAAAAACATATTTACAGAAATAAACACAAAAAGTACACAATGAGTATCTGTTTACAATACGTAACATGTGTGCATATATCATACTATGCAATGGAAGTGCAAAAAACCATGAGTTAGAGACATATGGCGTACACCTGACAAAAAACGAACATATATGCAGAATGTACCCAAAAGAACCACCCATTTACTGTTTTGATATTGCCTTATATTCCAGAGGAAGTTACCATGCCTTTTACACTTCGATCAACCTTCCAGAATGGCAATAATATGAGTAGTATACACTTTACATTTTTAGTTATCGATAACGATCCTACTCTTCTGGCCAGCCTTGAAGCATGCCTTACGCCCTCTGGCTCCACACTCCTCGTGGCTGAAGAGACCCATGCGGCCTTTGCATTATTCGAACAAAAAAAACCGGACGCCGTTATCATTGACTTTACAGTACCCGGTATTAATGGTTTTGAGTTTATTTCTCAACTCTCCTCGCAATCGCCATCCACTCCCATCATTGTAATCTCAGGCACCAAGACCATTGAAGAAGCCATTGGAGCCATGCAGTGCGGTGCCTGGAGTTTTTTACAAAAACCGCTTCAAAAGGCAGAAGATCTGCAAAAAGCCATACACTCGGCATTGCATCGAGCTCGCAGCATGCGAGAGAGTAAAAAATACAAAGAAGCCCTTGAGCAAAAAATTGCTCGTCGTACCCGTGAGCTTCAAGAGGCCACCAAACGCACAGAAGCCATTTTGCTGGCTACTGTACACTCTTTAAGCACCATTATTAATCTGAAAGACGCCTATACCGGCACACACCAGCAGCGAGTAGCTCTCATAGCTCCTGCCATTGCCCTGGAGCTCGGCATGGGCCAATCTGCCGCAGAGGCGATGCGCCTCGCATCACTGTTACATGATGTAGGTAAAATGGGCCTGCCTTCAGAATTTTTGACAAAACCCACTGCCCTTGATGCCAACGAAATTCAGTTCATCCACGAGCATCCGCGCTTGAGCTACGAAATAATACAGAATATTCCCTTTGAATTGCCCATTCCACTAATGGTTTACCAGCATCACGAACGGCTGGACGGTAGTGGCTATCCGCAGGGGCTACGTGGTGACGAAATCATGCTAGAAGCCCAAATTCTTGGTGTAGCGGATACCATGGAAGCCATATGCTCGCATCGCCCATGGCGACCTGCACACAGCTTTACATATGCTCAAAAGTATCTGCGCAAAGCGAGGGGCAGGTTGCTCCGGACTGATGTGATTGATGCCTGCCTTGCACTTTTCGAACGGCGTGACCCACGCCTGTCCAGCATCTTTACAACCATCAAGGGCTTAAACTTATGAAAATCATAGTAAAATGCTTTGCGACGCTCGCCACGTATACCCCCCAGGATGGCGTACTAGAAACAGCACCATCAACCCGGGTGGAGCAGGTTATCAAAGAGCTGGGCATTGCTCCTGAAGATGTAAAAATCATTTTCATCAACGGTCATCACGTACCACCTGATACCCCACTCTCTGATGGTGATCGCTTGGGCTTATTTCCTGCAGTAGGTGGTGGTTGATCATGAATTCTACCACACCGTCCCATGCCCAAGACTCAGCCGCAGAGCAGGTTCTGCATATTCCGATACAGCAGAAGGCACACAGCGGGCGTCTGTCACTATCTGCCGCCCATGACATTGCACGGCATTTTGACAAACATATTGCACTTATAGAGCGTGCCGCTCTATCTTGCGGTATTCTGCCCGAACGCTATGCGCGTAACGCCACCCTATTTTCGATACAGGAGCAATACCGTATATGCTGTGCACACGTCCTGCTTGTCGGACTTGGCGGGCTTGGCGGCCATGTGTTTGATATGCTTGTGCGCATGGGAGTCGGACATATCACCGCAGCTGATGGGGATTCCTTTGAACCAAGCAACCTCAATAGACAACTGCTGTGCTCCATGAATAGCATCGCGGGTACAAAAACAGCCGCAGCAGCAGAACATGCCTTGAACATCAATCCCGCCGTACAGGTCACACTGCTCAATACATTTCTGGATGAATCCTCCTTGCCAGGCACACTGCAAGGGGTGCAGGTAATCATAGACGCACTGGGGGGCTTGTCCATGCGCCTTGTACTGCAACGCTGTGCACAAAAGACCGGTATCCCGCTGGTAACCGCTGCTGTCGCAGGATTCTCAGGCTATATAGGAGTGGTCAATCCAGGTGAAACAGGCCCAGCCGAACTCTTTGATACCAATGCCTCACAAAAGGCGGCAGAAGACATCCTGGGTACTCCAGCTCCGGTAGTGGCCTGCGCGGCGGCCATGCAATGTGCCGAAGCCATAAAAATTGTAGCAGGTAAAGTTCCCGCCAAGGGAGTTCTTTTTTTTGACCTTGGAGACAGAACATTCCAAAACGTCATACTCTGATATGTTTTCTTGCCATACTCCAGCCCCCCCATCCGGATGAGCTACTCTCGCACATTTCGGTTGTAATCCATGACTAGAAGCAGCTTCTCTCCTCCCCAATGGCCCTCTCAGGCAGACAGAAACAACAGGCTCGTGCAATGCCTCGTCAGCCTTTTGCAGCACTCCCCCTGACATAACGCAAAATATACACATTACCATACCTCTATAAGAGATATATTTAAACTGCGCTTCTCGCTATTCTAAAAACCGCTAGGTAAAAATATTGCTAAAAATTATTTATTGGCAAAAATCCACATACCTGTCCCCTTGGAGCCCTTTATTTTATATGTCCCCGTAATCCTATGTCCCATGGGCCTTAGGGCATGTAATCATGAACTAATGGCCCATGAAAACTGCACCTGATCTGAACGATGCCAAAAACGATGCTACATTTTAACGCACCCCATGACAGTGTCCCATCATTGCTTCAAATAAAAAACATCTTCAATGAGATGCCCCACGTTGCTTGGCAACTGCCATAGAGTCGTGGGGATTTCCGGTGTTTTCTGAGCTAGATAACGAACTACATGTTTACAACTATTACGTGCACAAAGGCTCCTCTGGATTATGCCCTTGACCTGCGAGCAATGCCGTGCGCCCCACCATGGATGCAGCCACCTGAGCACCAATCTGCTACTGTATCTTTTGAACCGAGAGCCCTAAGCGGTGTCCCATGCGACCATGGTCAGAGGTCATCGGGTTGAGCCCCCTTGTACGGCTAATCCCATGGTTTCCACCCTGCACATCTGCAGTATGAAATGGGGTTTGCAGTGAGTAGCCTCCCTCCCCAACCATTCATGGCTAGGACCATCCATCAATATTTCCATTTTTCTCCAGATTCCATTACCGCCCCACATTATACATCCACGAAGAGTATTGCACAATTCGCCATAATCAGATGATAAACTGCAGTGAGTACGATTCAGAATACGGTATTGATGCAGTGCAATTACATTTGACAATACATTCTCACCCCCCTTTATGCCAGGCAGGCACTGGAAAAATTTTTCCAAACAGCATGAAAAATATCGTAAAGCCTGTGTGCTGGTGCCTCCATGCCATCTTCACTTTTTGGCACCTAGACAAACCAGAAAAGCTATGGCGGATCAATCTGGGCCGCATTCCATAGTACCAGCATCTCTCTAGCGTACAAATGAACAGCTTCACTGCACACAACCCGCACCAGCTTTCTCTATACAAAATCCCCCATCAAGCAGGCAGGCACAAACCCAAAGGTTTATACTCATACCGCATGATGGGGGATTGAAGCGTGAGAGGCATAACTCCCCCCACGGACTAATCAGTCATATTTCGCGCAAACTAGACCTTGGCTGCTTGCAATTCTTCCACAGAGAAATCCCACACCACATTATGAGGAGGGAGTTTTTCCTTCATCATAAAAGCAGGCAACTGATCGTCAGCCGCAGTGAAGCCGGCAGCAGTATTAAAGGCAATCTCATCTTTAAGCGTAGCCGTACCCAATGCACCAAAGTCATCAGGTGTAAAAGCAATGCCATGGCGCGCAGAAACCATATCGCAGATGCACTGTACAGCATCAGGAGTATCCAGCACCGCAAAAGCCACGAACAAACAAAGGCCCATAGAGTCTAGCGTAGCTGTGGCAATCTGTAATGCTTTGGAGGTTTCTACCTGCCCCTCCTTACCCAAAGGATTCACATCACCGCCCACTTTGAGCATATTCTGACAAATGGCGTAACCGGCGGTGTGATCCGCACCCTGTGTGGTAGTGGCATATGTCACGCCAATACCCTTTGCTGCACGGGGGTCATATGCAGGCATAGACTGATTTTTTACCACAGGCACACGGCTTACACCAAAAGCCTGTGCGGTAAAAGATACACCATTACCGATAATTTTTCCCAGACCATCCTTCTGGTCACGGATGCGCTCAAGCAAGGCATAGGCGGCCTTACCATCACCCCATGGCAATACACCGCCCTCCATGGCCACCGCCAAGGCATTACCCGTTTCAATGGTATCCACACCCAGATCGTCACACAGGCGGTCTAGTCGGGCAATATCGTCAATGTCCTTGATCATGGCATTGGCCCCAAAAGCCCACACCGTTTCATATTCAAAGCCAGAGGTCAGATATTCACCTTTTGCATCCACATAATTTTGCGAGCATTGGATAATACACCCTGCATGACAGGACTCTTTGGTTTTGCCTCCACGCTTGGTGATATATTCTGCAATGGTCTCTCCACTGATGCCAGCCGCATGTTCACAGCGGCCTTCACGAAAGTTTTTGACGGGCAGCGCACCGGCTTCGTTAATGATATTGACAAGAATCGCCGTGCCAAAAGCGGGCAACCCTTCTCCGGTCACAGGATGTGCGCGCAAAATTTCAGCCCACCGCTTGGAAGCTGCCTTGAACTTGTCGGCATCCGCATAGGGAAAACGCTCGCTATCTGTGGCATCCAGCACCACGGCCTTTACTTTTTTCGAACCCATGACCGCTCCCAAGCCTCCACGGCCAGCAGCACGGGCAGTACGCCCCCACGGGTCAGAAAATTGTATGGAAGCACTTGTCAGGCACGATTCACCGGCAGGCCCAATAACCATACCAGAGACTTTCTTGCCGTGTGCTTTGGCAAGCATACCCATACTTGCGTACGTACCTTTCCCCACCATGTCAGTGGCATCCACAAAGGTAACGCTATCTTTTTTTATGATGATATTGCAAAACGCCGCGGTATCTTCGGGCTTGTCTTCTAAAACAATAGCCAACAAATTAAGTCGTGCCATCTTTTGGCAAAACGTACCACCAGAGTTGGATTCTTTAATGGTACCTGTCAACGGTGACTTGGCACCTATGGAGATACGGCCAGAATTTGCCGCAGCAGTGCCGGACAGCAACCCAATGGCCGCCACGATCTTATTCTCGCTACTCAGGGCATGTACGCCAGCAGACACTTCATCAAGCACGAGGCGAGAGGTCAAATTACGCCCTCCCAGCCCGGCATATTTCCCTGGTTCTTCGTAACGGTATGTCCGCTCCCTTGTGTTGATGCGCAGAATCTTCGGCATACTCAAGCCCCTTGGTTCGTAGTGTTAATCAGGTCACTATTTGGTCGAAACAACCCATGGTTCCGATTTTCCGCTTTCTCATTGCCCCAACAAAACTGGTAGGATATTTTTCTATGTACAGGTATATAAAATAGCCTGTCAAAAAGATCATAAGGCGACACAAGTCAGTTGCAGTTATTTTTTGGCGGTATTATAAAAAATACCCTAAATAAAGGCTTTAACCAACCAGGAACAACCCTCTTTATGGATATTAAAATACATATTGGGCCATCGACAGGCAGATACTGGAGGCAATTGGGGCAAACCGGAATGCAAATGGCCGTCATGGTGCAATGCCCGATACGCAGACTTCTGCACACGGAGCTGGAATTTTCTCTCGAATACATCGAAAAGAGAGTAGACACTGTTTTTCTTAATGGCCAGCCAGTAGATGACATTGACAGCACTCACGTACCAGACAATGCGCGTATTGCGCTGGCCTCGGCCCTGCCTGGCGCAGCGGGCATTGCCATGCGCCGCAATAGCCCTTATGCTGCCTTGCGCGGTGGAATCACGCATAGTACATCCTCCAAGGCACCCCCTGTGCAAGGCCATGTGGAACTTGTACTTTTTACACATATCATGCACGACCATACCCTACGCTTACTCGGCCGAGGGGCGGGGATAAAAACTCCTGCACTCACCCGCATGCTGGTACAGGCATCACATGCCGAAGTTGCAGCCATCTTTCTGGATGGCGCACCCGCTCAACTTGCACACGCTGTGGAAGCATTAAAACAAACCCAGTTACCCACCGTACTTCTGACACTGGAACAAGCCGAAGGACAAAGCCCCGTATGACTCTCATGCCAGAGCGCAATGCAAGACAGATTCGTCCATTCCATGTCGCGTTCATACTCCGAAGCTAGCCATGGTTAGTGGCCTGCCTGCCGCTCATGTCCGGGTAAAAGCAGCGATGAGGCGCTATTTTCGCCACTCCCCTTGGGACAGTTGGGCAACAGATAACAAATCTCGCATCCTCCCTTGAAAGGGTGATGCGTCACCACAGCATATCGACGGATCAACGCTGTTCCTGCAGAGTTATATGGAACACCTTCTTCCTCAAGAGCATTTTTGAGTAAGTCCGTAGGCTTGGGGGCTGGTGCACACCCTGCATCCTGCACCTCGGGCAATACTTGTTGCACCGCAACCATGACAATACTTTGAGCCAAGGCATTGAACAAATGTGCTTCAGAAGGTGAATCATCCCACATGGCATCCACTTCATTTTCCACTGCTTCAGAGAGCCAAGCCGCCAGGTACTCAATTTTGCCAGCCTGAAAACGACGCACCATCAACTCACTACTCCACTTCTCCCAACAGTCCACCAAGCGCTCCATCATGGTCCCGCCAATACGGGATTCTTGCGCAACACCCATAAACATTTCTACATCAAAGTAGGGAACTACCTCAACTGATTCAGCCGTATGTGCAGCCATATATTTAATCTCCCAAAATTATTTTACCATATATTCACAACCATGCGATTTTGCGTGAATAGAACAAAGCAGTCAAGCCTGCAGCGCGCTCTCAAGGGCTTTACTTGCCATTATGAGTCCGCTATTATTCATATATGACTGTCGTCTGTAAAAACGTGCCGGAACAAGATGATGAAGCAATATGTCACCACACTCTTGCCATATAAAGCACCCCCGAGTTATCTACCAAGGCATGTGCTTGCTCCGTTGCCCATCCGTGTACCTCGCGGGCCGCTTCATGATCCGCCCTACCACCCCCCACCCTATACGTCCTTATTCGAAGACGTGCTGACCGCCGTATGCGATATCACGGCAGCCACCCATATTGCGCATAACGCCGAATTTTCACAGCGGCTCAAGCAAGGGCAGATGCCCCCGCACCAAGGGGCACTTACCCGGCCCACCCCCGTAACACCGCCCGAGTCATACAACGGAAAACTGATTGATATAGTATCATGAGGGTACCATAGCCTCCCTCACGCATCCGCCCCAAGGAGTATACATGGCATCACCAAAATTTCCCGCAAAAATACGTTATGAGTACCAGCAGGACAGCGGCACACGCTTGCGGTATGCACACGGTATCTGGGGTGGCATCAACCCCCACGGCGAAATTGAAATGAATTTTTACTCGGAAAGCGACAAGCTTCCTGAATGGTCTGAGCGTGTCATTGCTCAAGATGGCAGTGTCGGTAACGAAATGCCCTCTGCTGATGCGGAAAGCAAAACCATAACCCGGCATGTCCACTCAAAAATACTGATCAACTATGAAACCGCTCGTGCCATTTATGATTGGCTGGATGAACAACTTGCTACCCTTGAAATGGAAGACGAGACAAACATGCCCTTTACCCCGGAAGGAAGCAATCAGGGTGGACTAGAACAATAGCCTTTCAACCCCGAAACCAGCAGCCATGGAGCAACATTTCGCATATCCCCCAAGGCTCCGCTACCTTTTCTTTCGGCCATACAACAACAGCTCCCATAAATGCGAACCCTCCATGCTTATTGCAGCTGCATGGCCACAGACTTGGCCACTTTCTCTCCATCCATCGCGGCGGATACAATGCCCCCGGCATACCCAGCCCCTTCTCCACATGGAAAAAGCCCTCGCACGGCAGGATGCTCCAGCGTATGCGCATTACGAATAATCCGTACAGGCGAGCTAGTACGCGACTCCACCGCAAGAGCCATGGCCTCATTGGAATCATAGCCCCAATACTTTTTACCAAGCGCCGGCAAGGCCATACGCAATCGTTCCGCCACAAATAAAGGTAGCAATGTATGTAACGGTGCAGGATATAGCCCTGGGATATAGGATGTCTTTGGCAGACTATCTGAAACCCGCCCCTTAATAAAATCTCCCACACGTTGTGCCGGTGCATGCTGCGTTCCCCTACCTCCAGCCGCAAACACTGCTTGCTCCACAGCAGCCTGAAACTCCAGTGCCGCCAAGGGACTGTCGCTGTCACATATATCCTCAAGACGTAATTCCACCACCAGGCCAGCATTGGCATACGGCGCATTCCGTGCGGCTAGGCTCATTCCGTTGAGCACCAACTCGCCAGGAGCGGTTGCCGCAGGTACTACAAACCCACCCGGACACATACAAAAAGAAAATACGCCCCGCCCCCCAACCTGTGTGCTGATACGATACGTGGCCGCGGGCAAATGAGCGTGCCTGGGGGAGTGATGATAAAAAATCTTGTCTATCAATGCCTGGGGGTGTTCTATGCGTACCCCCAGAGCAAATGGCTTTGCTTCCAAAGCAATATTACGTGCGCTCAACATCTGAAACACATCTCGTGCGGAGTGCCCCGTAGCCAAAATCACGGCATCCGCCAACACTGTCTCCCCCCCCTGTAAACGCACTCCAGTCGCTCTACCCCTCTCCAGAACTATATCTTCCACATGTGTACCAAAGCGAACCTCTCCCCCATGCGCCTCAATGGAGGTGCGCATGGCAGTGACAACCCTGGGCAGTACATTAGAGCCAAGGTGTGGGTGCGCGTCTATACGAATGTCATCAGGAGCGCCATAGGATACAAAAATATCCAGTATTCGTGATATGTTGCCCCGCTTGACAGCCCGCGTAAACAACTTACCGTCAGAGTAAGCACCCGCACCCCCTTCTCCAAAACAATAGTTGGAATGCGGGTCCACAGTGCCCTGCGTATATAGCTTTTTAATATCCTTGCGTCGGTTTTTTACGTCCTTACCCCGTTCAAGTACCACGGGTCTGATACCATGCTCCAGTAAAGTAAGCGCTGCAAAATAGCCCGCAGGACCCGCCCCCACAATAATCACACGTTTTTTGCCCAGCGGTGCCGGACAAAAAGTCACCGGCTGCAAAACCTCTTCCTGCGGACCTACCAACACCTGAAACACATAGTGTGGTCGTCGCGAACGTGCGTCAATGGAGCGCCTGCGTACTTGCACAGCAATATCCGACGTATCCGGCATGGCTGCTTTTCGCAATGCCAAACGACGCACAATACCCTCTTGATACACCACGTCAGGATCAACTTTTATTTCAAGCAATACGGGTTTCATCAATACCTTGCCTTATCAACACACATACCTGCCCATAATAGCATAACGCCATGCCCCCAGACGCCATTCCCACAATCCAAGACACGGCATACCTTAAAGGTTCACCATACCATACTCTGAGGTCCTTATTTTCGACACACAGCTCGAGCCAATAAAGCCACAGCTTCCGGCACCACAATACGCGCCGTAGACCAAAAGACTACACAAAATATTACTCCACCCCAAAGTAGCTGCATAAAAGCGTCCAATAAAGGATGCGAGGGCATTTCTGTAAACAGCGTCAAAATATATGCACCACCTTGCATGGCATAGACTTGTGCCGCTAAGGCAGGCAGACAGGCAATCACAACCCGCAACACGATAGAACCTGATCCGGTAAAAACACCTGCCCCATGTTTACGCTGCCACACCAAACCAAGCATCACAGTATACAGTGTTACAGCACATACCCCCGCCACAGCCACACCAATGGCTCCACCAGCCCCCCCCTTATATAACGCCAGCAGCCAATAAAGTGGCATGGTGCATACAGTGGCCAGCGTACCCACAACCGCAGGTGTTATGGTGTCCTGACAGGCATAAAATGCCCTACCCATGACTTGCTGTATCCCCCACAGCGGCACTGCCACAAGCATTACGGCAAGCAACATGCCTGATGCGGAAGTATCCTGTGCTGTGAATCCCCCTTGTTGAAAAATCAACCGCATAATCGGCTCTGCTGCAACGATCATCCATAATGCTACTGGCACAATGACCAGCAAGGTATTACGTAAGGCGCTGGAAAGGGTCTGGGTGAAATGATGCATATTTCCGGAAGCAGCAAGCGCTGCAAGAAACGGATATGATGCAACACCTGCGGCCTGCGCCACTACCCCAACAGGTACTAGCATGATACGTCGGGCATAACTTAACAGACTTACTGCCCCCTCACCTGCCAGCGATCCAAAAATACGGATAAACTGCTCATCCAGGACCACAACGGACTGCCCAATCATCAAAGGAAGGGCGAGCAGGGCAAAACGTTTAAGATCTGCATGACGCACGACAAAGCGCATTTCCAACTCTCCGAAACGCACCGCCAGGAAAGGCAAGAGCAGATTGCCTGAAACTGCCCCGACAAGCACTCCCCAACAAAACCCCTCCATACCGGAGCGGATGCCCAAAAGCCCCCCAGTAATAATGCATAGATTATATATCAAAGGTGTCAATGCTGGGACCACAAATTGACGACGTATATACAACAGTGCGGTAAAGCAGCTTCCGGTCAAAAAAAAGACCTGCGCAGGGAGGATAATCCGCAAAAAAAAGGCTAGGCGCTCCGTGGAAGCTGCATCTAGTCCCGGTGCGGCAACGGCAGCCAGCTGCGGTGCTGCCAGCCATGCCACACCGGTCAACAACAAGGCGCTACAAGTGACCCAAAAAGTAATGGCAGAAAAAAAACGCCAGCCGTCTTGGACATCACGCTCAAAACGAGCTGTCAGCAACGGTATAAGTGTGATGGAAAAATATCCCCCGGCCAAAAGATAATTCAAAAAATCCGGCACCACAAAAGCAGCAAAATATATATCTGACTCGGTGGTAGCTCCATGAAAGTACGAAATGACCTTATCGCGGATAAGCCCCATGAAGCGTGAAAGAAAAATGCTGGCCGCCATCAGTAGTGCGGCCGCCCCCATCCGTTGTTTACCGGACAATATACCCATGCGTGACAACGCCTTTTTTGTTTATAAAAATAACTGTCCCTCTCTACCCATGGCCAGAAAAAGATACAGCTCAGATCCACTCGAAAGCATACTCAGGGCCGTCTGGGTCGTAAAAGAGTGTCAGGTAGTCCCCCCCCTTTAAACAGGCCCGAAATCATGCAAACACTGGTAGAATACACCCCTGACAAACAAAAACTAGCGGATAGATATACGACGACAGCGCACATCTAGATCCGCTGATCCTGTACCCTAAAAATCTACGGTACTACAGTGTCAAATCCCAAGGCAGCAAGCTGCCCCGGCAGTTCCCGAAAGTCATATATGGTACGGCACATCATATGGTTATGATTTTCCGTGGACCAACGATTAAACCATATACCGCGGATACCCACTTGGTTAGCCCCCCAGACATCCGCCATATAGTCATCCCCCACCATAACCACAGAGTCCGCCGGCAATTGCAGGTCGTGCAGTATATAGTTCCAAAAAAAAGCCTGGGGCTTGGGGCGGCCTATCAGCCTGTAGGTATATATCCTGTCAAACACATGGCCAAGATCCATATCATCCAGAGCGATTCGTATCTCCTGCTCATCAGACTCCCCTGCATTGGAGGCAAGGGCAGTCAACCATTGGCCAGAAAGATTTTGCACAATTTCAGCAGCATAAAGCGTTCCCTCAACGTATGACCAGCCTTGGCCCTTGCCCATATAGCACGGCATACGTTCCATTAATGTACCGCCCCAGTCAAACAACAAAGCTCTTTGATGCATTCTGTATGCCCCCCTCTCTGATATAACGCTTCTTTTCGTCCCCAAGTTGTTTGGTCATACGTTGTTTACGACGCCACCGCAAACAGCATACACCCTTCAGCCGACACCCTGTGCTGCATACAAAAGGGCCGGAGCAATGCTCCGGCCCTAAATAGCGATGGGAGTACGTCGAAAGACTAGTACATACCACCCATACCGCCCATACCACCCATGCCGCCCATGGGGGGAGCAGCAGGTGCAGCGACTTCTTTGGGCTTTTCAGCAATGGCGCACTCTGTGGTGAGCAACAAGGATGCCACGGAAGCAGCGTTTTGCAAGGCAATACGGCTGACCTTTTTAGGATCAATGACACCGGCAGCAATGAGGTCTTCAAACTCGCCACTTGCAGCGTTGAAGCCAAATGCGCCTTTGCCGCCTTTCACCTTTTCGCATACGATGGAACCTTCAAATCCGGCGTTCGCAGCGATCTGACGCAGAGGCTCTTCAATGGCACGGCGGATGATGGTTACGCCAGCGGCTTCATCATCATCTGCGGGCTTGATATCGTCCAGCAGGCTGCAGCAACGAACCAGAGCTGTACCGCCTCCAGGAACAATGCCTTCCTCCACAGCAGCACGAGTGGCGTTCAGAGCGTCTTCCACACGATCTTTCTTTTCTTTCATTTCAGTTTCAGTGGCAGCGCCCACATTGATCACGGCAACACCGCCAACGATCTTGGCCAGACGCTCCTGCAGCTTTTCACGATCATAGTCGGAAGAAGTTTCTTCAATCTGTGCGCGAATCATCTTGACGCGAGCCTTGATGGCATCACCTTCACCGGCACCGTCCACCAGCGTCGTGTTTTCTTTGTCGATCACAACACGCTTTGCGCTGCCAAGATCAGCGGCAGTAGCATTTTCAAGCTTGATACCCATTTCTTCGGAGATCACACGACCACCGGTCAATGTAGCGATGTCTTCAAGCATGGCTTTACGACGCTCACCAAAGCCGGGAGCCTTCACAGCCACAACCTGCAAGGTGCCACGCAGCTTGTTCACAACCAAGGTGGCCAAAGCTTCGCCGTCTACGTCTTCGGCAATGATCACCAAAGGACGATTCATCTTGGCAACCTGCTCCAGGACGGGCAGCATATCTTTCATACTGGAAATTTTCTTTTCATTGATCAAAATCAAAGGCTCGTCCATTTCGCAAACCATCTTTTCGGGATCGGTCACAAAATACGGGGACAGATAGCCACGATCAAACTGCATACCTTCCACAACTTCAAGAGTGGTTTCAAGACCCTTGGCCTCTTCAACCGTAATTACGCCTTCTTTGCCCACCTTGTTCATGGCTTCAGCAATAATATTACCGATAGTGGTATCAGAGTTGGCAGAAATGGTGCCCACTTGAGCAATTTCTTTTTGGTCACGGGTCGGCTTGGCAAGGTTGCCCAGTTCTTTAACCAAAGCTTCAACGGCCTTGTCCACGCCACGCTTGATGGCCATGGGGTTACGCCCTGCGGCAACCAGCTTTACGCCTTCTTTATAAATGGCCTGTGCCAGAATGGTTGCGGTGGTAGTGCCATCACCGGCAATATCGGAAGTTTTGGAAGCAACTTCCTTCACCATCTGTGCGCCCATATTCTCAAACTTGTCCTCAAGCTCAATCTCTTTGGCAACGGAAACGCCGTCCTTGGTGATCACAGGAGAGCCGAAGGATTTTTCAATAACAACATTACGGCCTTTGGGGCCAAGGGTCACTTTAACGGCGTTGGCCAGTTTGTCCACGCCGCGAGCCAGTCTTTCACGGGCCTTGGTATCAAAAACAATTTCTTTGGAAGCCATGTTTCTTTTCCTCCTCAACGGATGGGATAAGTCGGTGGAACAAAAGTGCTATTGGATAATAGCAAGAATGTCGTCTTCGCGCATAACCAGATGATCTGTACCATCCAGCTTCACTTCGGTACCGGCATACTTATTAAAAAGCACCACATCGCCGGCTTTGACTGTCATGGCAACGGCCTTGCCATCATCAGCAACCTTGCCTGGGCCTACTGCTACCACTTCACCACGTGAGGGCTTTTCTTTTGCAGTGTCAGGAATGTACAGGCCACCTGCGGTCTTTTCTTCAGACTCAAGGCGCTTCACCAGCACACGGTCGTTTAAAGGCTTCAGATTCATATTCTCCTAACCTCCAGGTTATTTAGATACTTTTACCCCACACCAGCAGTTACATGGCACTGCGGTCAATTGTGGGGATATACAAAACCCATTACTTACCCGGGCTCATCAAAAAACGACAGGGGCGCCGTGAAGAAATGTCGCCCGGGGCTATCAGCAGCACATTATAATCGAAAAGTCGGCTGCATGGTGGATAATAATCCCCCGTTGAGGTTTGAAAAGAGGCAAACGCAAAAAAAAATATTCTTTTTTACTGAAAAATACAATAACATATTGTTTTAATTTATTTATTTTTTACAACTCTCTCTATAACATTTTGAGATGCCGGCCCTGTTTTCGTTAAAGGTTCCCATCCTTGTCATACGGGCACGGTAACCCGGCAAGGTAGTTTTAGGGGGTGTGCCCCCCACCACGCGAGGTAAGGCCGGCGCACCTTAAGTCAAAGGCCGCCTTATGCAAGGCGGCCTTTGTAGACACAGCTTGTCCGTATGGTTACTGCCTGACAGCACGCCCGGGCCAGCCGGTTATGATGGCCAGCAAGCCCACAGCAGCCAAAATAAAGCAGTAATAGTTGGCCCCCGCAACCAGCAGCGGAGAAATACCCGCGATGGAGCCTGCCAACAACACCTGTGCTGCATACGGAACAGTTCCCTGCAACACACATGAAAAAATATCCAGAATACTTGCACTACGACGTGGATCTACACCATTTTTTTGTGCTATACTTTTAGCAACCCCACCGGATAAAATAATGGCTACAGTATTATTGGCAGTGCATGCATCAGCCACAGACACAAGCCCAGCAATGCTGAGCTCTCCTGCGCGTTGCCGGTTTTTTCCTCCAAAACGTGATGCCAAGGCATCAATGGCCTGCAACAACCACGCAATTCCCCCTTGGACACGGATCAGTTCACCCAGCCCACCAATGAGCATGGATAGCACCATGATTTCCTGCATTCCCTTGAAACCGGCAAAAATATCCTGAGAAAAACGTAGCAAGGTGTAGTCTCCCTCCATGCTTAGACCCACGGCACCGGCAAAAACAATTCCAGAGGCAAGTACTACAAACACATTTACCCCTGCCACGGCCATACCCAAAATAAGTAGATAAGGCAGCGCCTTGACAGTATCATAAGTATCGCTGGTCTGTACGGTCCCTTCTACTCCCAAAAAAGCAAAACAGAGCGTGGCAAGCAAGGCACTAGGCAGGGCGATGTAGACATTGATTTTAAACTTGTCTTTCATCTCACATCCCTGCGTCCGTGTAGCCGCAATGGTAGTGTCGGAAATCATGGAGAGGTTATCACCAAACATTGCACCGCCTAGCACGGCCCCCATCAACAAAGGTAGCCCGATGGTCGTCTGTTCCCCCACCCCCACGGCAATGGGGGCAATGGCAGCAATGGTCCCCATGGAAGTCCCCATGGCTGTGGACACAAAGGCTCCGATCAAAAACAAACCGGGCAGTACAAGCTCAGCTGGTATCAATGCAAGGCCCATGTTTACCGTGGCCGTCACCCCCCCTATGGCAGTGGCTACCGAAGCAAACGCCCCGGCCAATAAATATATAAGGCACATGGTTATGATGTTGCCGTCCCCCACACCTTTTATAAATGTGGCAAGCTGATCTGTCAGTTGCGTCCTCCTCCATACTGTCCCCAACAGCATGCTCAGGGCAATGGCTGGTAAAATGGCAACCGCGGCTGAAAGCTGATAAAATGCTCCATCCACACCGCCTTTTGTCAACACAAGACCGGTGCCTATAAAAAGTGCCAAAAAGAAAAGGAGTGGCAATAGCGCCACGCCTGATGGTTTTGTGCCCATGATCTCTCCTTACCCCCATGCGAAAACCATGCATGTGGTCTTGGAATTGCCCGCCAATACATCGCAGCCGAATGGCGTAGTGTTACTACTTTGTAAGGACGGTACGGCGTATGGGGGATGTTCTTGCCCTAAAAACTAATTTGAACAAAACATAGCAGCAGTTTTGGGGTATGTATGTACTATGGAGTAGGCTGAGCGCACAGCTACACATACTTAAGACCCCTGCATAATCCACCCGACATGCACAGCAAGCTTTCTGATGGCTGT
>CAZQKM010000033.1:0-26763 GCA_964593925.1 uncultured Desulfovibrionaceae bacterium
TTCATGGGCAGGATAGTAGCTTAACTCTGTGTCCACAACTTTGTAGCAGGATCACGACAGGCCTTAGCATATTGCCACACTCTGCTCTGAGCTTAAAAAGTCCGCTCTTGTTACTCGATGAGGTTCTGATTAAAATTTCCATGGAAAAAATTCCTAGGCATGGTGCTCGGATGATGCCTCGTTGGCACTTTCGTGTAAGGGGCTACTATCAGGTCAAACTCGACGCTTAAAAATTTAACGATAATAATCAGAAAAGTTTTTCGCATGGAGTACAGCCCTCACAAGCATACAATCTCCATCCTTCTCTCTCCTGACATAAAAACGCCCCCAAGTGCAAAACACTGGGGACGTTTTTATGTATCGCAGCAGGTTTTACCTACCAGACGACCAAGAGTAGTCTTCACCCAAGGTTACCATTGTTTTTTACGTTGTACTTCAAGTGCCTTGACCTGCTCTTCAAAATCGACAAAACCAGCTTGGTGCAGGGCATCCGTCACGGTCGCCTGCCAATCCCATGAGGCATAAATCACAGGCTTATGGAATACCGTCCGGAAGTTTTCAAGCTCCTGCCGGTAGAAGGTCTCTTTGGGCGTTTCAATACTCTCTCTCAATTGTTCATGCAGACGGCACAACTCACCATCATACCATTCCATGAGATCATCAGCGGTTTCATACTTTTTCAAAATATGGCCATAGCCATTTTCTTCCAGCAGGTGGCGTAAACTTCCCAGATATTGCTCACGCAGCCAAGCACCAAGGTGCTCGCTTGATATATTTTCAGCCTCTACTTCAGCCATATCAAGCTTTGTCTGAAAATACGTGTCTGGCACAACAGATGCAGAAGTAATACCCGCAATGGCCACAACACCACGCAGAATACGACTATTGGAAACTCCCTGTCCGCAAAAGCCAACCTTTTTACCATATTTTTGCCCGGTAAATATGGTCACCAAAATGGCCCATACCACCGCAGGGTCTTCCTCATCATAAATATGCCCGAGGCTGGCATTATCACGGTCAGTGGCCAGCACCATCTGGGTCATGTCATTAGAGCCAATGGAAAAGCCGTCAAACTCCTGAATAAACTGCTTGGCCATAATGGCGTTACTGGGAATTTCAGACATCAGGATAATCTTCAAGCCATCCACGCCACTCTTCAATTTGTGCACCTGCTCAAGATAACGGCGCATGGAGCGCGCTTCTTCCAGAGTACGGACAAACGGCAGCATGATCATCAGATTGGTACCGCCAAATACTCCACGCGCAAGCTTGAACGCCTCCAACTCCCAATCATGCAGATTACGCGAGACACCGCGATACCCAAGCATGGGGTTATCTTCAAAGGTTTCAAAAAGCGAACCGCCAAGCAAGTTTCTATACTCGTTCGATTTAAAATCCGTAGTGCGATAAATAATTTCTTTTCCATGAAAGGCCATGGAAAAAAGTGCCAAGCCCTGCGCCAGGGTCTGCACGTAGTGTTCTTTACCGGTACGGAACCCACGCGAACGAATAAGCATACGTATTTTTTCAGGAATCGTCTGCACTTCATCCATTTCTTTCAGCATGCCACTTCGTTGCGCAACTTCATGGCGTAACGCCTTGATACGTTCTATCAATTCCTGCACTTGCGGTGCTTCCAGCGCTCGTGCGGCCATGCTACTCACCGTGGACTCAATCTCTGCCCGGCGTTTTACCGTATCGACATCTTTACCCACCAGCATTGCCAGCTCATCGTCGTACCCCATGACCGCTCGAATATGATCTTCCAGGTTCACAGAAGTCTTCAAAACATCAAAGCGCCGGGTGGCCAACTCCACATGTTCATCAAGTTTATGATCAAGCTCACGCATTTTACGATGCATAGCCAGCACCTCTTCGGTGCCACGTACATTTTCCTGCTCTGTAAGCTTCTGAATTTCTTCAGAAAGTCCAGTGAGTACACCTACATAGTCACGTAACTTAACATCAAGGCCGATAAGGCCTGCCCCAAGCTGTTCACGCAACACCTTGGTCAAACGTGCTTCAAGCTCTTTCAGCTTGGCAGAAACGACAATACTCAACTCGCCGTTATCGTATGCTTCCAGTGCACGAGGGTGTACGCCAATATTACCCAGCATAAACTCTGCACGCAGCAGACCTACTTCAAAACCAGGAACATCCCGCAGACGAGACAGAAACATCGCCTGCCCCACATCAGCAAGAATAAGCCCCACTTTGGTTTTTGTTGCCGGCAAGGCACTGACATCCATCTCGCCCCCCACCTCTTCAAGAGGAAGCAGGCCCCGGTATACCTTGCCACGGGTACCATCAACCGTGACTTCCTGACCATCCAACGAACGCAGGATTTCCAAGCGCTGAATACCGATGATAGCAGGGATCCCCAGCTCGCGAGACGTGATGGCCGCATGGCTGGTATCACCGCCCACATCAGCAAGAATGGCAGAAGCGATACGCATACCCGGCACCATGTCCGGATCTGTCCGCTCTGCCGCGAGCAAGTCACCTTTATTGATTTTATTCAACTCAAGCGCCGAGCGCAAAAACTTAACAGTACCTTGGCCCGCTCCACGAGAAGCCCCATTGCCCTCCAGGATTACCTCTGCCTGAGTAGCGGCCTTTTCACGTACTTCAAGACGACGCATAAAAATGGTATGTGGATGCTCTTCAAACTCTTCGTTCCAGCGTGTCTCTGGGCGAGCCTGCACAAACCACAGACGATCAGAGCTATCGATACAAAACTCCGTGTCCATGATCATGCCGCCATAGGCCTTGCTGATATTACGCACTCCACGGGCTACTGTTTCTGCCTGAGCCAGGGAAAGAGACCAGCGAAAGGCTTCATTTTCAGCCACGGCGATCATTTTGGTACCGCCCGCGTCGTCATTGACAATTTTTTTATCTTTGCACCCCATCTGCCTGATGACCACTTCCTGCCCGTCTTCACGCTGAAACACGTAAAATTTGTCAGGAGTCACCATACCGCCTACCACAGCTTCACCAAGGCCATAGCTGGCATCAATGGAAACAAGATCACGCCGTACGGTTCCCCGACAACCTGTTGCGGTATCCGCACTAAAGGCTGTTCCCGAAATAACGGGGGTTACCATCCGCATAATGCATACTGACAATGAGGTATTTTCAATAGCCCACTCTTCTTTGGCTGCCACGGCAATGGATTCGTCCCCAGTGGCCTCGGCACGTGCCATGGCATCCAGAATGGCTTCACGACGGTAGGTCATACTCCGAAGATTATATGCTGAAGCGCAGTCCCAGTGGTATGCTTCCACTGCCTGGGATTCACCCACGATATTCAGATATGTATCCTGCAAGCCGGCAAAAGCTTTTTTGCGCGAATCCTCTCCTGCCGCCGAGGAACGCACGGCAACCGCCACGTCTTCCAGACCGGCCTCTTTGCAAATGGCGTTATACGCAGCACGTACACAGTCTGCCACTGCCTCAGGCAAGGCCGTAGACAAAATGGCTGCCTGCACAAGCAAGGAGCGTTTACGCAGTTGGTCGATACCTTCTGGAGAGGTGGCAAAACCTTCCACAACATTATTGATAAAGGTTCGAGTCTTCAACAAATTCTGTGCGCCTGACTCCTCGGCTTGTTTGCGAATCTGGTCCGCCAGGTTACGCACAAATTTTTTCAGAAACTCAGGATCCCGATTGATTTCAGGATCTTTCCAATCAATGCTGTTGTATTCCTTTTCCAACACACTGCGGACCAAAGAGGCATTTACCCGAGTTTCATCCAACAGCTTGTGGAAGGCTACCGAAGAAATAGCCCGAAACTGCGGGCTCCTGACGCCTTCAACCTGACTGATAATAGCGGTGTTGTAATTTTTACCGCCTACCAGCAACTCCGCGTCCTCACCTATGGCAACAATATCAGCGCCGGTAAGCACCAAGCTTGTGGGCAAGATAGGAGTCTCTGTCTGAACCTTTGCTTTTTTTCCTTCAGCCTTGGGCTTTTCCGCCTGAGCTTTGGCCATTGTCTCTCCTCCTGTGGGGGGATGAAAACGCCCGGTCAATCCTACAGCGGGCATACCTTTTGAGTACATACGGCCACACTTGGCACGCACCGAATATCAAGCGAAATCCCAGTCTTTCGCTTATACGCTCTCTACCATATCCGTCAATTAAAAGCCTGTATAAAAGGCATTAGCTCTTACAGCCGCACGATGTACGCTCACCACAATACGGACAGAACTCAATGCCTTCCAGGGTAATGGGACGTCTACAAGACTCGTTTGAGCAAAGTGTGGGCACGGGGCCAAGCTCTACAATGAGCTCTCCACCCTTGACAGGCACCATCTGTTTGCTCTCCTTATAATCTGCGCTTTTCAACACACGCCTGACCATGCCATCCATGGGGGCAAGCACTGCTTTTTCCTGCTTCATGATGGAAATATTGAACAGCTCTTCGCCCTTTTTCACATAATCACCAGGGTGCACATACATCACCCACAAGTCTCCGTTGGACGGAGCCGCAATGTGAAAGGCATTGGCCGGGTCGGCTTTTTCAACACCTTGGGCCTCATCCATATGCGGTTCTGCCACTTGGATATCCGTACTCATAATTTCAGAGTCAAGCACATACCGCACAACACTCATGCCACTTTCATCAGGTGCAGAAATGCTCATAATACACATCTGGTGCGGCTTTCCGTGGGTATCTGTAAAATTCAACTCTACACCGGGCTCAAGCCCCTCAAACCAGACATGAAGCGGTAGATTGTTGGGATCTCCAAACTGCTGCCGAAACTGCACTGTCTTTACCGCGTCTCCGGGGTGGTTAAGGTACATGACAAATTCTTCAGTAGTCGGCTTACGCCCAATGATCTCCACAAACCCACGCTCTTCCGCCCCCAGATCCATATCCTCAATAGATTCCAAGGGAGACGCCTCGCTACGACAGGCAATGGCCTGTCTCCATTCATTGCCAAATGCACTTTGGTAGACCCAATCCGCGGGAAAACCAAGCGGCAACCTGCCGTATTTGCCTGACAACAAATCACGAAACGCATCATTGCTGTCCTGATACAGGATAAGACGCGCCTCTTTCATTTCTGCAGACAGATCATTTTCTCCGTAGCGGGTAACATTATCAAGCACTTCAAGAAGGTAGCGTACTTCCTGCTCTCCACCACGCTTATATGCGCTGGAGACAGCCAAAAATGCCGTATTCCAGGTAATCTGCGATCCGGGAGTCACATCATGATAACGCACGACTTTACGGGTTCCAGCAAGAAACTTGAGCATATAGGGCAGCAGGCGAATATAGCCCTGCTTCATGGCACCCTCTTGTGAAGAAGATGTGGCACCACCAGGCATGGCGTGCTCTACCACGTCATAGTCAACACCCTGAAAATACGGAGTTGTATAGCGGTCATAATAAGGCATGATCTGCTTGAGCACAAAGTTACAGGCACGAATCATGTCCTTGTTCAGATTTGTCTTCAGGCCCAGCTCACCTTCCATGTAGGCTGCTGTGGAAAGTACTTCGCCTTGTCCGTACCACCGCACAGAGGCACCCATGGCTGTATCCACAATGTGTGCTCCTGCCTTGGCAGCAGCGCCCACTGCAGGCACAAAAAGCCCGTCCGTATAGTGGCGATGATAGTGTAGGACAAGCCCCGGCCATGCCTTGCGCAAGACCGTGACAAGCTCTGTCATAAAGCGTGGGGGACAAACCCCTGCCATATCCTTGAGCCCCAAAATGATCATACTCGAAGCTTTGGCCGAACTGACTCCAGCCACATTGCCAATCATACGCAGGATATCTTCGGTCACTTGCAAGTAATGCGATACGTCAAAACCCTGAGCCCATGAAAGCGATATCGCCGGCTCAAAAACCACGTCCTTGCGATTAAGCGCTACCTCGGCAAAAGGAAGCATATTTTCAATATGGTTCAAAAAGTCAAAGCAGCGAATAACCTGGTAGTGATCACAAATCATTTCTCCAGAAATACGCATCAAATTCTTGGGCTGTGGCTTATACCCAAGCACGTTGGTTGACCGGATAAGAATCTGCTTTGCGGTTTTGGGTGCAAATTGATTCCAGCGGACTGCTTCAGTAAACGGGTATGTCTTGTTGGCCAGCATGGCCACATGGAAATGTGCTCCACCGCCGTTCTCCAACGAAAAAAAGTTGCAGTTATCAAGATAGGGACCAATAAGCGTGTCCTCGGCAAGGCGAAATCTGTTACCACTGTTAGACTGCGTAGTATCCCGTGCCGTGGTGTCACAAAAGTGCACATAGTCAGAGTCACGCAGCATATCAAGCAAAGCGACTCTATCCCCCGATGGATACGGTGAAGCCGCCTTTTTTGTCTTGACAGCAAGCTCCGGCAACACCGGATCAAAAGCCATCATGCGAGGCGTTTCACGAGTTCGATACTCGTCAAGCATGACATGCGGATTATATCCCTTGGCCGAAATTTCTGCCACAAGGCGTGCAAGCCGTTCCGCCTCGGGCTCAAGGTCGGTATAGCACATCAGCTCGGGAGTACGGGCAATAAAGTTGGTATTAAAATCGGCCTCAATAAACTTGGGATGCTTAAGCACCTGCTTATAAAAAGGCACTGTTGTTTTGATACCGCCAACTACATATTCCCGCAAAGCTCTGTTCAACGTGGAAAGAGACCTTTCCCAACCCTTGCCATAAGCAATAAGTAAGGCCCCAGCCGAATCATAATTGGACGGAAACTCGTAGCCTGCTGACAGGTTGGAATCAAGACGAACACCAGGCCCGCCAGGAGACACATAGCGAGTGATCAGCCCCGCATTGGGAGCAAAATCATTTTGTGGAGACTCACAGTTTATCCGTACCTGAATGGCGTGCTGCAAAGGCAGAGTATCTTCTTCCGACAGACTCAGCGCCCCACCAAAGGCCACAGCGATTTGTTCTTCTACAAGATCAATACCATACCGGCACTCTGTAATGCCGTGTTCAACCTGCAAGCGGGTGTTGACTTCGATCAGGTACGGCTCACCTTGGTCCGTCACCAGAAACTCGACGGTACATAACGAGTAATACCCCACCTCGCGCACAAGCTGACGCGCGTATGTCTTGAGGCGCTCCCGCAATTCAGGAGTGATACCCGGCCAAGGCGATGGAGTGATTTCAATAAGTTTTTGGTGGTTGCGCTGCACGGTACAATCGCGCTCATCAAAGGCAAACACGTTACCGTGCATATCTGCCAGTACCTGTATTTCAATATGTCGGACAGAGGGCAGATATTTTTCTACATACAAACGTGGGTTGCCAAAAGAAGCCTGTGCCATGGTAGAGGCCTTGCTGAACGCGTCTTCCAGCTCCTCTGCTGAGTGCACCAAAAAAATGCCTCGCCCCCCACCGCCACCTTCAGCCTTCAGCATGACGGGAAAGCCAATTTCCTGAGCAATCTTCCGCCCAGTGGGAATGTCCACCGCCCCCTCAGAGCCGGGTACAATGGGGATATCAAGACGCGTTGCAAGCTTACGCACCTGCACTTTGTTACCAAGCAGATTCATGGCCTCCGCTGTGGAGCCGATATACAAAATACCTGCCTCGGCACAACGCTTGGGAAAACGCGGGTCTTCAGAAGCAAAGCCCCATCCGGGATGAATGGCAATGATACCACGCTGCTTGGCAAGGCTAATGATTCTGTCAATATCAAGATATGCCCGCGGGTCTGGCCCCAACAGCAACAATTCTTGCGCCGCTGAGGCCGCAGGAGATGTCTTGTCAATATCCGTTGCCGTCATAACAGCAACAGCATCAAACCGCTCACGAATGGAACGACATATTCTCCGGGCAGGAATACCCCGGTTGGCTACGAGTATCGCCTTGCCTTTTACCTCTTCCACAATCTGATCGAACGTCTTTACGGCCATTCACTCCTCGCATTCACATAAATAAACCGAAGCCTACTGCAATAGACACCGGGGTTATAACAGACAAGACAATATATATGGATAAGGCAGTATCATGGTATCAAGGAAAGACTACAGGACTGAAAAACCTGCTCTCGGCCGGACAAGAGAACACGCAACGCTCCATCATGGCTCAAGCCCACAAGCCTACCCGGACAGCCTCCAAAGTCACTTCCGCGCACAGTCACAACACGGCCTACCCAGGCAAGATACCCTTCTAAACGACTAATCAAGCCATCTGCATTGAAGCGAAGGACTTCATCATAATAACAGAAAAAAGCATGGTCGACAAGCTGTTGCCAAAGAGAGAACAAGCCAATGTCAAGCCCCTGCTGTGCCAATGTACAGGCTGGCGTGGCTGCCTGATCACGCAACATGCTGTCGGCAGGCGCTTGTGCCACATTGATACCTATACCCGCAAACAAAGCCCCTGCCCTATCCTCCAACAAAATACCCGCAACCTTCCCCTGTTCCAACAGAATATCATTGGGCCACTTTATGCGTGCGTAAAAACCCAGCGATTCAAGGGCGCGTACAAAAATATATCCGCACACGAGCGAATACAAGGAGTCAGAAAAAGGTGCCTTGGCCGGCAATCGCAAAGCGGCATAAATATTTCCGGCAGGCGACACCCAGCAACGGCGCATCTGCCCTCTGCCGGATCGTTGAGAAACGGCAAGCACACTACCCCACTCCGGCAAGAGCCTTGCCGAGTGCAGAGCATGGGCAATATCCAGAGAAGAGGTTGTTTCTCCACTGACAAACACCGGACCGCACGTTGTTTTTGGGGGCACGCAATACGCATGGGCTCCTCCAATATCCACATCCACCCCACTCTCCCAATGCTGTACATCCTTTTGCCACAGAGGATGCGCCGCTGCCAGTGCCTCCGGCACAAGCGGTTGCAACTCCATGCCGTGCAATGAATATAAAAGATAGGTTGAGTGCGTCACGTGCCATGCTCCTTGATCAGCCGACATACAGTACCCCGGATTGTAGGGGGTTAGACTCTTTCAGGTCAAGCCGATCTGTGCTAGCTGTATGTAATGCAGATATATCTTGTAGGCGGTGCTGTCCGCGATATGCTGCTAGGTAGGCATCCCAGAGAATACGACTATGTTTTTTCCGGCTCACTGGATGACTTTTTGGCGCGCTACACACATGCCCGCAAGGCAGGCACTCAGTTTCACGTTGCCATTTGTGACGGAGTCGAATTTGCCCCCATGCGCGGCAACTCCATACATGAAGACCTTGCAGCACGTGACTTTACCATCAACGCCATGGCCATAGATGATACGGGTAGATTCTTTAGCCATCCGCAGGCACTTAAAGATCTTGCAGCCTCCAGAATTGCTCTGGCAGCACCTGACGCCCTCGCAGGAGATCCGGCCCGTATTTTTAGAGCCGCACGCCTGACAGCTACCCACCCCAAGCTGCACATTACCCCAGAGCTGCAAACTGCCATGCATGTAACAGCCAGATCAGGCGCACTTTTGCACCTTGCACCCGAACGGCTGTGTAACGAAATATACAAACTGCTACAGGCCGCAAAGCCAGGTAACTTTTTGCGTGCGCTGCATGCAGCCCAGTGCCTGGAATACTGCCTGCCAGAATTTTTCAGCCCATGCTTCTGTGCCCATGACAACGCAAACATACATCAAACATCTGATATCATGGATAAATCTACTGGAGACCCCATGCTTGTCTGGATGGCACTGTGCCACAACCTTGGTGCCGGAGTACAAAAAAATACGCAGACCACGCGCCATAGCGCTCGGGAGCAGGCGGCTCGCGGGCTTTCTGCCAGGATAAAAGCCTCAAACAGCCATACCCGGGCGGCAGCAATGGCTGTCCGGTGCTGCGAGGGAGTCCGCTACCCCACACTCCTGCCAAGCGACAAAATCTCTTTGTTGACACCTCTGCACACGGCCGACCTCTTACCTCGCTTCTTTCGGCTTGTGGCCTTGGTATCCGGCCATGATTTTACTTTGCAGGCCAAAGATGATCTGCAGCGTATCCTGCAGGTTACCCTGAAGCCAGAAGAACGCGACCGCGGGGCACTGTCAGGCAGATTACTGCATGAAAAACGATGTGACGCGTTACGCCGGTAGCCAATTTTCTGCAACGCACTTCAAAAGCGCATCCAAAACCCTCAAGATACCTGTGGCATGCAGTAAGGCCAGGGGAATGTGCTGTGAAAAATATTTTTCTCGTCTTTGCTCCGCTTTTTCCATCATTTTCGCTTCTGCTGTCCACCCTTGAAGGCAGGCCTTGCATCTTGACCCCGCCCCTTGTTTAGTGCAGACAAAATTATTGTGCCCATGCACTGCAAAGCCTTGCGCCCGCCTTTGGCGGATACGATATTTTCAACTGTGTCAAATGGGAGAAAACGGCATGATTTATGATGTAGAACGCGAAACCCTTCCGCGGGAGGAGCTTGAAATCCTCCAATGCAAACGCCTGAAAAACCTTTGCGAACGCGTATACGCCAATGTGGAACATTACAGACGCAAATTTGACGAAGCAGGAATCACCCCTGCCGATATCACCTGCCTAGCCGACATAGTGCACCTGCCTTTTACCGAAAAACAGGACCTGCGCAACAACTATCCATATGGCCTCTTTGCTGCCCCCAAAGAAACCATTGTGCGCCTGCATGCCTCCAGCGGAACCACAGGTAAAGCCACGGTTGTGGGCTACACCACTCGAGACCTGAACAACTGGGCCGAACTCATGGCCCGCAGCTTCATGGCTGGCGGCCTTTCTCGCACCGATCTGATCCACAATGCATACGGATACGGACTGTTTACAGGCGGTCTGGGAGCCCACTATGGCGCAGAAAAACTTGGTGCCACGGTTATCCCTGTTTCCGGGGGCAACACCAAACGTCAGGTCACGCTGTTACGCGATCTTGGTGCCACAGTAATCTGCTGTACTCCTTCCTATAGTTTGTATCTTTGCGAAGCTGCCGCAGAAGTAGGCATAGACATTCGCAGTCTGCCACTACAAACAGGCATTTTCGGCGCAGAGCCCTGGACAGACGAGATGCGTAGCGACATCGAACAAAAAATGGGTATCTCCGCAGTGAACATTTATGGTCTGTCCGAAGTAATGGGCCCAGGCGTCTCCATGGAATGTGCAGAGGCTAAAAACGGCATGCATATATGGGAAGATCATTTTCTGGCAGAAATTATCGACCCCATAACTGGCGAACAGCTTCCTGCCGGTGAACAGGGTGAACTGGTGCTTACCACACTCACAAAAGAAGGCATTCCGCTTATCCGGTACAGAACGCGTGATATCAGTAGCCTGGACTATACTCCCTGCTGCTGCGGCAGAACACATGTCCGCATGCAACGGATAATGGGTAGGAGCGACGATATGCTCATCATTCGTGGTGTTAATGTCTTTCCCTCACAAGTCGAAGCCATATTGCTGGAAACAGAGGGCGCTTCTCCCCACTACCAGATTGTGGTCAAAAAGCAGGGTAATCTTGATGTCATGGAAGTGCAGGTGGAAGTGTCTGAAACCCTGTTCTCCGATGAAATCAAAAACCTGCAACGACTCGAAGGGCGCCTCCAAAAAACCATTAAGGAATTTTTGGGTGTCACTGCAAAGGTCCGCCTTGTGGACCCACGAACGATAGAGCGCTCAGAAGGCAAAGCCAAACGGGTTATTGATCTGCGCAATGCATGACCCATTGCCCCCGCACAACACACCTGTAGCGTAATGCCCCCACAAGGCACAGTGCGGAACAGGCTAAAAGTGTGCCCGGGCTTGTCATGTTTGCACAGGAATGATATTTAAAAAGGTATAATCAATGGAGTGGCAGCTTGCCTGCCCCATACACTATAATAAACGGGACTGATCAGCCATGAAAGTCGAACAGATTTCTGTTTTTCTCGAAAATAAGGCAGGCCGCCTGGTCGAAGTCACCAGCGCTCTTGCCAATGCGGGTATCAACCTGCGAGCGTTGTCGCTGGCAGACACCTCAGACTTCGGTATTCTGCGTCTCATCGTGGCTGACCACGAAAAAACAAAACAGGTACTAAAAGAAAAAGGCTTCACAGTAGGATGTACCACAGTGCTTGCGGTGGAAGTACCGGACTCGCCCGGCGGTTTGGACAGTATTTTGCGCACACTTGCTGATAGTAGCATCAATGTAGAATATATGTACGCATATGTGCAGCCCGGTGGCAAAAATGCCGTGCTTATTTTTCGGTTTGACAAAACAGATCAGGCAATTGACGTTTTGCAACAAAAAGGGTTTACCATCCTTACCGGAGACGCATTGTATAACGCATAGAGCTATGCCACTCCTAAAGGAGCAGTCTGGCTTGCCATCGCAGTTGCGGTCTGTTTTTCCGGGATAAAAGTACCCATGGGGGTTCATATCCCCCCCGCAATGCAGTCTTCTGCTCAGATATGGGGTACTTTTTCTTCTCCTTGCAAAGCAAAAACTTTTTGCGGTTGCCAGCTGGATATACTGGGAGCATGTTATGTTTGAGTTGCTTTTTTCTCACCTTGACGGGCAACGGGACACCGTTATCACACTACAACGCGAACTGACTGCCATACCCGCCCTTGGTCCACAATCCGGTGGCACCGGCGAAGAGGCCAAAGCAGAATATATCCTTGGCAAACTGCGCGCTTTCGGCGTGCAACATATCCGTATGGTCAATGCTCCTGACACTCGCGTTCCCTGTGGCCACCGCCCCAACATTCTTGCCCTTATTCCAGGGCATGACACTTCAAAAACCTTTTGGATTATTGCACATATAGATGTGGTACCGCCCGGAGACCCGAGCTTGTGGCATACAGACCCCTACACCCTGCATGTGGACGACGACACTATTATAGGACGTGGTGTGGAGGATAATCAACAAGCCATTGTGTCCTGCCTACTCATGGCGCATGCGTTACAGACACACGAAATTATCCCTGCAATCAACGTAGGCTTTCTTTTTGTTGCTGACGAAGAAACCGGCAATGATTTTGGTCTGGAGTACATACTTAAAACCCAGCCTGACACTTTTGGTCCCGACGATCTTATACTTGTACCTGACTGGGGGGGACCCGACTCCACCGTGCTGGAAGTCGCTGAAAAAAGTGTTCTCTGGTTACGTGTCAGTGTCACAGGTCGGCAGTGCCACGCTTCTGTCCCGCATAAAGGCATAAACTCACTAACAGCGGCCGCTGCCATGATCCTTGAGGTGCAGCACCTGCATAAACACTTTGCCGCCACTGACCCTCTCTTTGTACCGCCTATATCCACTTTTGCTCCTACCAAAAAAGAAGCCAACGTGCCCAATATCAATACCGTACCCGGTAGTGACGTATTTTATATTGACTGTCGAGTGTTACCCGAATATGACCTGCGCGATGTGCTCGGCACGGTACATGACATAGCGCATAAAGTAGAAAAAGAATACGGAGTCGACATCAGCATTGATCCTCTGCATCAGGTGCAAGCCGCACCCCCTACCCGGGTTGATGCCCCAGTTGTTCATACTCTGCAACGTGCCATACGCCACGTTTACAACGTCGAAGCCGAGCCAGTGGGTATCGGGGGTGGTACTGTGGCTGCTCCTCTCAGACAACTCGGTCTCGCAGTGGCGGCTTGGAGCACCATCGTTTCCAATGCTCATACCCCCAATGAACGCTCTTCCATTGCTTCAACAATCAACGATGCCAAAGTAATGCTCCATATGGCACTGAAGCCTGGTGCGTAACCACGGTTTGACATATCTTCTGCAATGAGTACCTCACCCCTGAAACCCCCGTTTCCTGACCTGTTTGATCTAATCATTGCCGGAGCGGGACATGCTGGTTGCGAAGCAGCCATGGCAGCTGCCCGCCTAGGCCTGCGTACTTTACTCCTGACTATCAATATAGATAGAATCGGCCACCTGTCATGCAACCCTGCCATTGGGGGGCTTGCCAAGGGGCATATGGTTAAAGAAATTGATGCGCTCGGCGGTATGATGGGATTATGGGCAGATGAGGCAGGTATCCAATTTCGGCTTCTAAATACCAGCAAAGGGCCAGCCGTACATTCCACACGGGCACAAGTTGACCGTGACGCATACATGAAGGCCGTACAGCGGGATATTTTTAAACAAGAGGCCTTGTGGGTCTGGCAGGATACTGTTGAACGCATACTGGTAGAGCAAGGACACGTAGCAGGGGTATATACTCAATTCGGCCAGTCATTCCGTTCTCGTGCAGTATGCATCACAGCCGGTACATTTATGCGAGGGCTCATCCATGTGGGCCTTGACCATTTTGCAGGCGGCCGCCTTGGCGACCCCCCGGTAGAAGGGCTGTCGCGTAATCTAACGGACTTGGGCATCCATCTTGGCCGCTTGAAAACCGGTACCCCAGCCCGCCTGCTCCGCTCCAGTATAGACTTTGACAACATGGTGGAGCAACGCGGTGACGATACGCCTCGCCTGTTCAGCTTTCGTTCCACAGGCACACATATGCCCCAGCTTCCCTGCCACCTAACCTGGACCAACCAACAGACACATGACATCATCCGGAGTGCTTTTGAGCGTTCCCCTTTGTTTACAGGTGTCATTGCCGGCACAGGTGCTCGCTACTGTCCCTCCATCGAAGACAAGGTAGCACGCTTTCCTGACAAGGAACGGCATCAAATTTTCATCGAGCCTGAGGGAGCCTACAGTCCAGAGGTATACCCGAGCGGTATTTCAAGTAGCTTGCCTCTGGACGTCCAGAAAGCCATGATCGCCACCATACCGGGCCTTGAAAACGCACAAATTGTACGTCCGGGGTATGCCATTGAGTACGACTACGCCAACCCTGTACAGCTTAAGCCCACTTTAGAAACAAAAGTTCTGCCTGGTCTATGGATGGCCGGCCAGGTGAACGGTACTTCTGGATATGAAGAAGCGGCAGCACAAGGGCTGTGGGCGGCGATCAACGTTTTCTGTGACCTGCATGACATGCCAGAATTCATCTTGGGACGAAATCAGGCATATATGGCTGTATTGGTAGACGATCTGGTCACAAAGGGCACGCTTGAACCATATCGCATGTTCACTTCGCGCGCAGAACACCGACTATTGCTCCGAGAACATAACGCGGATTTGCGCCTTACCCCTCTAGGACGTAAATTGGGTTTAGTCGACGATGCACAATGGGCACAATTTTATGCCAAACAGCAAGCCCTTGAAATATTGCTTGAAAAACTGCGCACACGACGCCTCAAACCAGATGTAAGGACGAAAGAGATTTTTACAGCCATGGGCGAATCACCCCCAAGTAATTCAGTCTCCTTTGCTGACGTGCTTCGCAGGCCAGCACTACAGTTGGCAGATCTTGCCCCTCTCGGGTTTGAAATAGATGCCATTGCACATGATGTTTGTGAAGAAGCGCAGACAATTGTGAAATATTCTGGATACCTGAAACGACAAGAAGAGCTTGTGGCTCGTACCGCCCGCCTTGAGTCCACGGTCATTCCCGCGGATATCGATTATACGGAGGTACATGGCCTGACCCACGAAGTTAGAGAAAAACTGAATGCCGTACAGCCTCGTACTTTGGGACAGGCCGCACGTATTTCAGGGGTTACGCCCGCAGCACTGACATGTGTTGAAATTCATTTAAAAAAAATGGGGATAGTTAGCTGACTTTGCTTGCTCCGATAGGCTTTGAAAATGCAATAGGCCCCTTGTGCAGCAAAGAGCTGCATATTCCTTCCCTATAAAAGCGGTAGTATCTCATGCTAAATGCCATATCCGTTAATCTTTTCAGCACAGCAAGCCGCCCTAGTGAATACCTTTCTCTGATAGGCAAAAACCTCAGCGCCACCAATTTTTCTTCCCAAGGGGCCATACTCGCCATCTGGATACTGTGCGGCGTGGTCGTTGCCTTGTTATTCGCCATCATGGTTACATCATACCGAAAACGTAAGCTTCGTTATATGCCCGTAGGCCATGTGGCCACCCCCCAGGGCGTAAGCAAGCTCCTGCTAGCCGCCATCAAGCACCGCAGTAAGTTTGAAATGCAATTCCATACACCTGATACACGCCGTCTATCCACAATCTGTAGCGCAATTGCGATAGAAAAGGACGTCCTTGTCCTTGAGTGCTCGAGACTTGGCAAACTGTATACAGAATGGACAGACAAACCGGTCAGATGTTTTTTTAACATACTTGATAACGAATACCTTCTCTACTACATGTTCACCAGCAAGATTCTTAGTACTCAACTCCAAAAAAATGGTGTATACGTCCTTCGTTTGCAACTACCCACAAAGCTGGACCAGCGTCAAAAAAGGGCTTTTTTCCGCATCGGTCCCCCTGAGCAATATGTGTTGGGCCTGGCACTCTGGACAAAGCCGTTTGCGTCCGATGGCACACTTTCTCCCCATGTAAAATCTTGGGGAAAACCCGATATGCTGCATATGCCAGACAAACCGAGCGGCATTGAGATACTCAATATTTCCGCCGGAGGAATCCGCCTGAGGATATCTCGGTCGGTCTCCAAAAAGCAGCATCTTGCATTTCGGGTTTCAGAACGCTTCATACTGCTGCTGGATTTATGGGAGCCGGAGCTTGGCAAACGAGAGAGGTATTGGTTGCTCTGCCGCGTCCAGGCCACCGCAAGCAACTTTGAAACACAGGACGTAGAATTGGGCGTCCAATTCATTGGCCTTGCCAAAAGCAAAGAAGGTCAGATTCATGAAATAGAATGGCTGCCCACCCTCGCTGATGAAGGCGTTGAAGGGATAGGCAACTGGACAATGAAGCGCCATCTGGAAATGTATCGAAAACAAGAAGCCAAAGAAGAATAATATCTGCTGTTTTATACTGCAAAGAGCTTGCGTTACAAGTCTGTTGCGCTTATTGCAAAAGTTGGTGAAGCATTGATCCGGCTGCCCGGCAAATGTAAAAACAATATAACCAGGAGTAAAAACATTGGATGAAGGCTCGGACAGTAGGCTCTGGTCGCTTTTTTCCAAACTATTTTCTGCAAAAAGCGGCGATAGCGTTGAACAGGCCATTATAGAAGCCCAAGGTGACGGAGAGCTGGACTCTGAAGAAAGTACCATGCTGCTCAGTATCCTGCGGCTTGACGAAATGCAGGTGTATGAAATTATGACCCCGCGTACGGATATTGATTGTGCGGGAGATGAAGCCAGCATAGGTGACGCGGTTGAGTTGATCCTCTCTTCCGGCCACTCACGTATTCCCATTTATCATGACAACCGAGATAATATCGTGGGTGTTATTTATGCCAAAGACCTGCTAAACCACTTGTATGACCCAGAAAAACGGTTCGCTCCTGTGGGTGCAACAATGCGCCAGCCTATCTTTGTTCCCGAAACCAAGAAGGTCAGCGAACTGTTGCAAGAATTCCGTACACGTAAAAACCATCTGGCCATAGTACTTGACGAATATGGCGGCACGTCCGGTATTGTCACCATTGAAGATGTGTTGGAAATTATCGTAGGGGATATTGAAGACGAGCATGACGCGCCCCGCATAGAAGATATCCGTGCGCTTGATAATGGCCAGCTTGAGGTCTCGGGGCGTACATTCCTGGAAGACCTTTCCGAACGGTTACACGAAACGCTGGCGTCGGATCAGGTGGAAACAATTGGTGGATATCTTTCCGAAATTGCAGGACATGTTCCGCAGGCAGGCGAAGAATTCCGCATTGGCAACTACCTATACCATGTGCTGGAGGCCGATGCCAAACAGATCAAGACCATTCAAGTACGCCCCCACGAATAACCCGGCGGCCTCTGGCCCATCGCGGAGTATACTCCACGAGTGTCAAAAAGGTCGGCAGGAAAAGCCCGCCTAAAAATATCTTTAGGGGGGCAAGGGCATATATGTATTGTTTTCTATCCAAGCGGCCTGTGCCTTGGGGGTTCTTCAGTGGAAAGGCGCGCGTAATACTACTCTTTTTTTAATATCGGTGTATATGCTCTCCACAATGGCCATACGTCTTCAAGTACTCCCCATACCGGCTATTATGCTGACAGCCACGGGTATGTTCCTAGGGCTGCCAAATCCTTTTCTGCATATCCCCTTTGCTGTTTTACTGCTGCCCGCGGGTCTTTATAGCATGGGGGTAAACGCTTTTTCCGTACAAAGTGCATTCCGGTGGGGCTGGTTGGCAGCCGCCTTGGGAGCAGGCAGTGTACTGTATTGGCTAGCATACCCTATACACACATACGGCTTTGTGCCATGGCCCTTAGCCACGGTGTATGCATTTTTAATCGGTATATGGGTCGGGGTGTTTGGAGGTCTGTTTTCTGCAGGTTGCCATGTGTTGCGGCGTATCTGTACTCCTTCCGGACAGCTTGAATTTTCCTGTACCCAAACCATTTATCTTTGTGTCGGAAGTGGCGCGTTATGGGGCTTGCTGGAAACACTGCGTGGCACACTTTTTAGCGGATTTCCCTGGGCTACTCTTGCCTCGGCTTTTGTACCTTTGCCACAGTTTCTGCAAATTGCATCAGTGATTGGCGGTGTTGGCCTGGGAGCCTTAGTTGCATGCATCGCATGTGCACTGGCGCATTTGGCATATGCCGGTCGTGGCAGATATGCAGCAGCAATAGTGCTCATGGCGCTCCCCAGCATCTTGTATACCTATGGAGCAGCCCAGCTGGCCACCCCACTTGTCGGTCAGGAGCGAACTGTAGCAATAATTCAAGGGAACATTGATCAAGGACAAAAGTGGCTGCCTGAATACCAGCAGGGCACCATGAACCGCTATATTAAGATGTCGCAAGGAGCCGTGGACAGATACGCCCCAGAACTACTCGTCTGGCCTGAAACTGCCATGCCCTTCTATTACCAAAAGCATTCGCTGGGAAAAATCATCCGCAAGGAAATACAGCAACTCAAAACTCCCCTGCTCTTGGGGACCCCGGGGTATACACAAAACAACGACACCAACGACCACTCCATATACAACAGGGCATACTTGCTTGATGCCGCTGGCAGAGATGCCGGGTACTACGACAAAAAACATCTTGTACCTTTTGGGGAGTACCTCCCCCCTTTACTGGACCTGCCTTTTCTGCGAACCATGATGCAAGCTGCCGGAGACTTTACGCCGGGCACACACAACGCCCCACTCCGTGCTGAAGATCTTGCACTTGGCGTCCTGATTTGCTATGAATCCATTTTTGCTGAACTTGCTCAACAGCGTGTGGCAGATGGAGCTACCCTGCTGGTAAATATCAGCAACGATGCATGGTTTGGTCAGACATCTGCCCCGTACCAGCACCTTCACTTGACAGCTGTGCGGGCTGTGGAGCAAGGCAGATTTATTGTTCGCGCCACCAATACCGGGATAAGTGCTCTCATTGATCCTTATGGTCGTATAGTGCAATCCGGCCCACTTTTCAAAGCTGCTGTCATTACCGGCAATATACGGGATATAACGACGCAAACAACCTTTCATAAAATATACCCTTACCTCACCCCGGTTTTGATGCTTGTGCTTGTCTTGGCCGTGGCAGGATGTTTGGCTTCTACCGCCCTGAAAAACAGACGCTAGCGAGATACTTATGTTACAACTTTCCGATCTTCGATCTCAAAGCGCTATGCTTACAGAAAAATTTCAATCTCTCTGGGGGCGTCTTTGACCATGACAAGCACCTTTTACGCTTGCAAGAGATAGAAAAACAGCTGGCAGCTCCAGGTGCATGGGATGTCCCTGAAAAACTGACGCCCGTACTGCGGGAACAAAGTCAGCTAACATCTACCACAGACAGGCTAAACACCCTGCACCAAGCCCAAAATGATGCGCACAGTTGGCTAGAAATGGCAGAAGAAGAAAACACGCAGGAAGTACTTGAACAACTTGCAGAGCAGCTTGAATTGCTTGCAGGATTGATTGAAAACGCAGAGCTTGCCCTGCTGCTTTCCGCCCCTGAAGATAACAGCCCCGCCATACTGGAGCTGTCTCCCGGTGCTGGTGGTACTGAGGCTCAGGACTGGGCTGCCATGTTGCTGCGTATGTACATGCGCTGGATCGATAAACAAAAAAATCTTACTGCAGAATACCTGGACTATATTGCCGGCGATGAAACTGGCCTCAAAAGCGCAACAATCAAGGTTCAGGGCGACAATGCCTATGGCCTGCTCAAAGGCGAGCGTGGTATCCACCGGCTCATCCGCATATCTCCCTATGACGCATCCGGCCGCCGCCATACTTCTTTTGCTGCACTGGATGTCTACCCCGCAGAAGACGAAGAGCTCAAAATTGAAATCAATCCTTCCGACCTGCGTATTGACATCTTTCGCTCCAGCGGGCCTGGCGGACAAAGTGTAAATACTACCAGCTCCGCAGTTCGTATCATGCATATCCCCACAGGTATCGTGGCTACATGCCAAAATGAAAAATCACAGCATCATAACAAAGATAAGGCTATGCAGATATTAAGGGCACGGCTTTGCAATCTTGAGCGCGCAAAACGTGAGGCAGAAAAACAGGCGAACTATGTAGCCAAAGAAACCATTGCCTGGGGCAGCCAGATACGAACCTATACCCTTCAACCTTACAAGTTGGTGAAAGATCATCGTTCAAAATTTGAGCTGACCGATGTGGATGCGGTACTTGATGGTAATCTGGATGCCTTGATTCGCAACTCCTTGTTAACTCAACTCACATAACTGCATATGGATACTACTCATCCCCATACCCCCCGCCTTGAAAAAATTGCCGAACTGTCTGCCAGTGCCCGACAGGAACTGCTAAAAGCAGCCTCTGACGAATTGGCAGCTTTGCAGCATGCCTTGCGAGAGGACGTATATCCTGCCGATCAAGGCACCCCAACAACGATCTTGGCCGTTACACGGCTCATCCCGTGTTGTAGCCTGGAAATGTGGATGCGAGAAGCCCAAAAGCGCGGTTTTTCTCAATGGTTGGCATATCCTCTGGAAAGTCCCGCGGGAACGCATTTGCTACGCCTGCAGGAAGCTCTGGATCAATTAAGCTGGCAGTCTGAGCATGATCCCCTTACCGGGCTTGCCAACAGACGCGCATTTGACAGACTTCTGCAACTTGAATTCCAGCGTGCCGCGAGCAGTGGCACCTCGCTGAGTGTTGTAATGCTGGATGTGGACGACTTCAAGGATATCAATGATACCTATGGCCACCCTTGTGGTGACAATGTTCTGGTACAAATTGCACATGTTCTTACGTCTGGAAAAAGGCCGTATGATATCGCAGCACGTATTGGTGGAGAAGAATTTGCACTTATTCTGCCCGGAGCTTCGGATGTCACAGCCCGCCTCATGGTGGAGCGTCTGCTTACCTTTTTGCGTCAGATCAACATTTCCTGCAAAGAACACCCACCCTTTAAAGTAACGTTCTCAGCAGGGGTAGCCGCCTGTAAAAATAACGGTACCTGTAAAGTGGAAGAACTGTTGGCACAGGCAGATGAAGCGTTATATGAAGCCAAGCGCACCGGAAAATCCCGCGTTCTCATAGCTACGTCTCCGGCAGAGCTTTTGTATGACAAGTCAACAATGGTTCAATCTCAAGAAAAACAAGTGCTGTTTGCCGGCAACAATCAGTAGGCATATAAAATATGAGAAAAACATTCAGCGTCTCAATATTAAGCGGCAAGGGCGGTGTGGGAAAAACAAACCTAGCTCTAAACCTCGCTTTTTGCCTGTATAAAGGTGGGCACCAGCTTCTGTTGATGGACTGCGACATGGGCTTGGCCAACCTGGATGTCTTACTGGGCTTGACCCCGGAGCATACCATGTATGACTTGATGGAAAGTAACATTCCTCCTGAAGCCATAGTGGTTGCCATTGAGCAAGGCGGTCTTGACTTTTTGCCCGCTGCCTCTGGGCTCACCAGCTTTATCCAAATGGATGGTGATAGCCAGGCCCTGCTCTTTCACCGCCTAACCCCCCTGTTTGCCAATTACGACTATCTGTTTATGGATCTTGGCGCGGGCATTTCACCACCGGTGCTCTCTCTTGGAACCATGGCAGACATGCGCGTACTCGTCATTACTCCAGAACCGACATCGCTGACAGACGGCTATGCCCTGATCAAGATGTTGCACACCCAACATGGCGTCAGCGACTTTCACGTTGTTGTTAACCAGACAGAGTCTGTTACAGAAGGCACGCAGGCATACCAACGCCTTCGTACCGTATGTGAACGTTTTTTAGGCGTTGAGCCCAAGATGCTTGGCAGTGTATGCTATGACAAGACACTCCCAGAGGCCGTACGCAAACAGACTCCACTCATGCGTCTAAACCATAACGCACCGGCTGCAAAAGATATTTTTTCAATTGCTGTGAAAATGCAACGCCACCGCGCCGCCTGCCTAGACTCGCTTGGGCCAAGCCCCCTTTGGGAAGAGCCGTACGAAATACAAAAATCGGGGCTAGCACTCTAACCTATTGACTTCAAGGTGGAATTTTTACAGATACCTGCCCTCATAAAAATCCATTGCATGAAGTAGCAGCATGTCTTCAAATAACAGAAAAGGCATCACCCCACTTCTGAATGGATACCCTCGTGCCTGCCAGTACAAATACTCTCTTTTTTAGGGGCGGACAAAAGTCGCAAAAATGCATTGCATACCTGTTAAAAAAATTCTGGCGCCCCATTCACCTGAGCTACCCTGTGTGTTTTGGCCATTTTTATTTGCATTGACGCATGCCCTCTGGTTGACGAGTCCATAGCAGTGGCACATCCTGAAAGGTGCCCGATAATTCAAAAAAATGTTCATCAGACACGATACACATAAGGAGAACAAACGCCATGTCACAGACGCTTGACCCTGTATCTTTTTATAAAATGCAAGGCTGCGGAAATGACTTTGTGTTTATCGACAACAGAAAGCTACAGCTACCGGCTGCCTGCATGGCTGAATGGGCAAAAAAAATCTGCATGCGCTCCTTTGCTGTAGGCGCAGATGGGTTGGTCCTGCTGGAAAATGCCCCGGATGCCTCTGAAATTGACTATCGCTGGCACTTCTATAATGCGGATGGTTCACGCGCTGAAATGTGTGGTAACGCCTCTCGGTGCGCTGCTTTGCTGGCCTGCCGACTCGGTTTTGCCGGCCCGGAGCATGTTCTGGGTACGGATGCAGGACCTATACGTGCCAGTGTAGACGTACTAAACAATATGGCCAAAGTAGAGCTTTCTCCCCCAAAAGAACTCAGCCTCAATAATGAGTTGCGATTTAAAGATTTTTCCCGCGAAATACACTTTGTCAATACGGGTGTTCCCCACGCCGTATGGCTAGACACTGATGTCAGTGCACTGGATGTATATACGCTAGGAGCCTCTGTACGCTATCATGACCGTTTTGCCCCAGCCGGTACAAACGCCAACTTTGTCACTGTGGTTGATACACAAAATATCGTCGTGCGTACGTATGAGCGCGGTGTTGAAAACGAAACATATGCCTGCGGTACCGGTGCAGCCGCCAGCGTGCTTATTACGCACACACTGGGGCTAACCGGCCCCAAAGTATGCGTCCGCAGCTCTGGGGGGCAACATCTTAACATCTCGCTTGAAGATGGTGCGGTGTTCCTTGAAGCTGATGCAGTATTGGTATACTCCGGTGAAATGTATCCCGCTGCACTAGGTATTACACGACCATAAATCTTTGACCTGCTATTGTGAGAGTCACAGGAGATGTATATGCAATTTTCTGGAGCGCTGACCGCCATTGTTACTCCATTTCGTAATGGTGCCATTGATGAAGAAGCCTACCGCAGCCTGATTGAATGGCAAATTGAAGAAGGCATAAACGGCATTGTCCCATGCGGCACCACTGGCGAATCTGCCACACTTTCGTATGAAGAACACCGTGAGGTCGTACGTATTTGTATTGACCAGGTAAACAAACGGGTTCCCGTACTTGCCGGCGCAGGTTCCAACAGCACCAAAGAAGCTATAGGCCTTGCACAGTGTGCCAAAGATGCCGGGGCAGACGGCGCGCTCCTGATTACTCCTTACTATAACAAACCCACGCAAGAAGGCCTGTACCAACACTTTAAAGCCATTGCCCGAGAGGTTGCCCTGCCGTTTGTGCTATATAATGTCCCGGGGCGTACCAGCGTAAACCTCTGTGCCCAAACTGTTGCCCGTATCCAACGCGACATACCAGAAGTCATTGGCATCAAGGAAGCGTCTGCCGACTTGAAACAGGCATCTGAAATTTTAGAATTCTGCGATCCTGATTTTCAGGTGTTTTCAGGTGATGATTTTACCAGTCTGCCTTTGCTTGCCATAGGTGGTTGTGGTGTCATCTCTGTTGTATCCAATCTTGTCCCCGGAAAAATGGCCAAACTCTGTGCAGAATTCTTTGCCGGCAACCTGGATACCGCACAAAGCCTACACTACGAATTAGCCCCCCTTGCCAGAGATATGTTTTGTGAAACCAATCCCATTCCCGTAAAAACTGCTCTGAGCATGATGGGTAAATTAAAGCTCGAACTGCGTTTGCCGCTGGTGCCCATGCAACCACAACATGAAAAACACCTGCGCGAAACACTCGCTCTTGCCAACCTGGTTTGATGTCTGTTGAGGACGAGGGGGTAGAATACACCTGACAGCCTCTTTTCACTTGAACCTCTGTTTGTCCTGAGCTAGCTTGCGTGGGAAGGATGCCTGCAAGACGCTGCTTTGTAATTTTGACAATCTATCCAGGGCGTCTGCCGCCTTTTTCTGATGGAGGAACTAATCATGGAAGCCCCGCAAAAAAACCTTGCTCTTGATCTTGTACGTGTTACCGAAGCCGCAGCCTTGGCCTCTGCCCGTTGGCTCGGCAAGGGAAACAAGGAAAAAGGCGACCAAGCCGCTGTAGACGCCATGAGGCTTTGCTTTAATTCTTTGAATGTTTCTGGCGTAGTTGTCATCGGTGAAGGCGAAAAAGACAAGGCGCCCATGCTGTTTAACGGAGAAAAACTCGGAGCAGGCAATGGTCCGGCCCTTGACGTGGCTGTAGACCCTGTAGAAGGTACCAATCTACTCGCATATGGCCGCCCCAACGCCATTTCAGTTATCGGAGTTACCACAGCGGGCAGCATGTATAACCCAGGTCCAAGCTTTTATATGCAAAAGCTGGTGGTACCCGGTGCTGCCAAAAACGTTGTAGATATCGACGCTCCTGTGGGAGAAAATCTGAACAACATAGCAAAAGCGCTGGATAAAGACGTCGATGATCTTGTGGTCTTTGTGCTTGACAAGCCTCGCCATGCCAAGCTTATCGAACAAATCCGTGCTGCAGGAGCACGTATTCAGCTCCATACAGATGGCGATGTCTCAGGCGCACTTATGGCTGTAGATCCCCGCTCCGAAGTAGACGTCATGATGGGGACCGGCGGCACGCCTGAAGGTGTGTTAGCCGCTTGCGCCATCAAAGGCATCGGCGGAGAAATATTTGCCCGCCTTGACCCTCAGTCCTATGTGGAAAAAGAAGCCATACTTGAAGCTGGTATTGACCTGCGAGAAATTCATACCGTGGACACCCTCGTCCGTAGTGATGAAGTCTTTTTCTCTGCCACAGGTATTTCTGGGGGCACCTTTCTCAAGGGAGTTCAATACACAGGAAGCGGTGCGGTAACACATTCGCTAGTCATACGTGGGCGTACCGGCACACTGCGGTATATCGAGTCCATTAATAACTGGGACAAGTTGATGAAAATCAGTGCCGTCAAGTATGACTAGGCTCTTTAAAATGTCTTAAAAATATAACATGCTGTCCTCAGCATCATCCATAACCGAGACCCCCAATGCGTAATATTCTTACCTCCACGGCCTTGCTCTTGTTACTGGCCCTGACCTATGCAACGGCCTTTGCAGCAGATCCTGCTTTTCATAAACAGCCGCAGTTTACAAAAAGCGAACTAAAGCAGTTTATGCAAGATTTCCCTGCGTTCCAAAGATGGGCCCACCAAACCAACGATACTTCCGGGCCCACCTTGGCTGCGGGAGGTATTCCGTCATTCCAATGGACCCCACAGGCAGCAGCCTTTTTACAGCAAAACACTCAGTGGGAACCTCGTCGCTTTTTTTATGTCATGACCCATACATTTGCCGGCATGACAATACTTACACAAAAAACTGAAATCACTGAAAAAAATCGTCCCGAGACCATGCCCGAAGTACCCGCGGCAGAACTGGAAATGATCAAAGCGGAACCCCGATTGCTTAACTAGGCACACCGCGTAAAGGATTATTGCTGCCCATGCCGCTATACTCCATAGGTATAGGCGGCATGGGGTATTTTTTCATGAACAAAAACAACATACTATGCGTGTGGCTCCCCAAAAGCATCGCCTATCAACCTCCGCCAGAGTCACTCTCTGTGCTAAGCAAGGTTTACCGACATTTTCCCCAATCAAAAAGAGCGACAATGGTAGACATGCAAAGCCTGGAACATACACTCTGGAACTACACATACCAGCGGTATGGGTTTCTATGTACAGGCATACAATAATTTATGGTAGATATAGAGCAGAGATAGGCAGTATCTTGCGCAAGGTTTGCAAATAAAACGCATGCCTGTATGGATCATATCCATATGTGTACAAAAAATCGCCTGAGTGCAGCATTACCCATATTATGGGTTGCTTGAAAGGGAACGTTTTTTGATGAATATTGAGCGTTTCTCAAATCTCAACTACAAATATGGTACTCGCCAGTTTTGGTGTAAGGGATCTTTTGTGAGCACGGTGGGAGTGGATGAAGCAACAATTGTAACATATATCCACGAGCAAAAAGAACGAGAGAAAATATTCGATCAGCATGGGCTGATAAAGTGTAGTAGTTCAGACTTGATCTGACAGTCGGCTCCGTTTTGATGGCTCCGATTTT
>CAZQKM010000034.1:0-3782 GCA_964593925.1 uncultured Desulfovibrionaceae bacterium
CATGGGCAGGATAGTAGCTTAACTCTGTGTCCACAACTTTGTAGCAGGATCACCCGTGTACGGGGCGCAAGTAGCAGAGATGCAGATGCCAGACTGATATGCGCCTGCCAGGGCGCTGTGAGTAATAGAGCCTTACAGGCGCATATGAAATACCCCCAGCTAGGCTGGGGGTATTATCTTTACGGTTGGTCGGTCTGATTGGAAGGACTGGTATTAGTCCATGGCGAAGTCTGCAGCAGTTTGAGAAGCTGATTTGGTATGGCTGTTATTAGAGGTGGTTGTCGTATTTTTGATGATCTCAGCTGCGGTGGCGACCATGCCCCCAATATTGCCAAGGTCGGCTGGGATGATCATGGTATTGTTGGTCTTGGCAAGTTTGCCGAACTCATCAATATATTGTTCGGCAACTTTAAGATTCATGGCCTCAAATCCGCCTGGCGTTCTCACTGCCCCTGCCACTTTTTGCAAGCCTTCGGCTGTGGACTCGGCGATCAGTTGGATTTCGCGGGCACGGCCCTCAGCCTCGTTGATACGCCGCTGCTTTTCACCTTCAGAAATTTGAATGGCTTCTTGCCGTAAACCTTCAGCACGGTTGATTCTTGACTGGCGGTCACCTTCAGAGAGGGCAATTTCGGCGCGTTTTTCACGTTCGGCCTTCATTTGTTGCTCCATGGCTGTCATGACCGAATCTGGAGGGGTGATGTCTTTAATTTCGTACCGCATAACTTTGACGCCCCATTCCTGAGCCGCTTCGTCCACAGCCTGGACTACCGAGGCATTGATGGTTTCCCGCTCTTCAAATGTTTTGTCCAGGTCAATTTTGCCAATGGCGGAGCGGAGTGATGTCTGGGCCAGTTGAGAGGCCGCGATATAGTAGTTTTCTATTCCATAAGCTGACATCTTGGCATCCATGACTCGGATGTAGAGTACGCCATCAATGGTCACGGATACATTGTCACGAGTGATACAACTCTGAGCAGGAATATCCATGACTTCTTCCTTGAGGCTACGCTTGTATGCGACTTTGTCAATGAACGGGATCAGAATGTGCAAACCTGCGCTGAGAGTTTTGGAGTATTTACCGAGTCGTTCGATGATATATTCGGTTTTTTGCGGCACCACTGCTGCGGTTTTGACCACAAGGACAATGATAATACAGGCAAAAACAAGGGTTGTAAGAAGTGCGGAGTTCATATCAGTTTTCCTTTTCTACCATAAAAACATTGGGATTTTTTTCATCACGACAAATAATACGTACCAGTACGCCGGTTGCAACAGGCTCGCTGCACCGTGCTGTCCAGAACGAACCTTGATATTTAATCCGACCCGTTTTGGGAGGATTAATGGGGATGGTAACCTCACATAAAGTGTTAATGGCTAAATCCGTTCTCTTCTCATCATCTGGGAAGTTACCGGCAAAAGTTGTGGCCATAGTTTTACGCAACAGAAAAAGCAGCGCTAAGGACGAAATACCAAAAATTACGACCTGTAGTGGAAGCGATACGCCCCCGAAGGCCGTAACACCGGCAATGAGCGCGCCGATACCAAAAAAAACAATGATAAAGCCTGTTGCAAACAGTTCGGCAATGATGAAGAACACACCTATACCGAGCCACATAAGCCAAAGTGCGTTCTCCATGATCGGCACACCATCTTTTGTGATAAAACGTTGAAATGACAAACCTAGCCCCGGCAGGGGCTGAAGACATACAACACTGTAATTATTTTTTATAACTACCTAAAAAATAATACATGATCCGGCATATTTTCGTCAAGGCAGAAGGCGTTTTATTTGTTGGGTATATGCCTTTGGACTTTGTGGCGCTCCTGATGGTCTAGGCGTTTTTCACGTGTACGGGCCAATCCGGGAGTGGTATCGTCAGGATGTGGAAATATACCCCAAAGTTTAGACAGGTGTGCTCGTTACACATGAGCGAAAGAGAATACCCATGTCCAAATACAAGGAGCATTTCCCGCATTTAAGATTAACGTGGCCCTGCTTGTTCTTTTTGATAAAAACATTGATGGTTTTTCAGTAGAATTGATTTCCTGGTTTGGCGTACACTCTTGGGAGCCGAAAGTGGGCTGATGTTTATTATCGGTCTGGGTTGTTTGCCCTGGATTATTGCTATGGACAAGGATTTTTAAAGGTAGGCTGGCAAGGGTAAAGATGCAAAGACAGGCCAAGTGGTCACCAATGGGGACTGCCTTCTAAGGTACATGTTTTTAGGGGGGAGCCCCATGGCTTTTCTTTCTTGCAGCAGCTTGTTATTGCTTGCTTGATATCCATATGTAGTATCATGATTTACGAGTAGGAATGCCTCAAGGAATGAATAGATGAAAGACATTGAAAATTGGCTGGTCGTGCGTTTAAGCGCACTAGGTGATGTGGTACTTACAACAGGTGTGCTTTCTCATTGGGCGCGCTGCCGTGGCTGGAATTTTCATGTACTTACAAAGCGTTGTTGGGCACCTGTTTTTGCAGAAAGTCCTGTTGTCTCAAAAGTCGTATCTTTAGATGTAGGTCAGTTGACTTCGGTAGGATTGCCGGCCAGCTTTATGCAACTGGCTAAAGAGTATGCGGGTTGGGGGTTGCTGGATCTGCACGGCTCACTTCGATCTCGTCTGCTGGGGGGGCTCTGGCGCGGACCTGTGTTACGTTATCCTAAAATGTCTTTGGCGCGTCGGCTTTTTTTGTTGTCTGGAGGGCGTGTAGGGGGCGATCGGTTGTTGCGTTATAGTGTAGTGCAACGTTACGCGTTGGCTGTGGAGCGCAACGTTCCACAGCCTGAATCTCTGGCGCCGGTGATATATCTGACGGATGAAGAGAGGGTGGGGGGGGAGGCTCTATTGCCGTTTGACAAGCAATACCCCTTTGTTGTTCTGCACCCATATGCCACACATGTTAATAAGGCATGGGCAGCCGAAAGTTGGAGAAATCTTGTCCGTAGGCTTGTAAGGGCTGGCTATCATTGTGTTGTCATTGGCACGGGGGATACGCCATTTGCCAAAGAGAGCATATCGGGAGAGTACCTAGTGGATTTGACAGGTAAAACCGCATTGCGTCAAAGTTGTGCCTTGTTGGCAGCTGCTACAGTGCTGGTTACGGGAGATTCTGGTCCCATGCATCTGGCTTCAGCAGTGGGAACCCCTGTGGTGGGACTTTTTGGTCCTACTCACCAAGCATGGGGGTTTTTTCCTACTGGACAGCACGACGTTGTGTTACAAGCAGACTTCCCATGCCGTCCATGCTCTCTGCACGGTAGCAATGTGTGTGATAAAAACCGGGTGTGTATGCAAAGTATTACTGTAGATGCGGTATATGATGCTGTCCAGCAACATATGATGTCTGTAGCACGTCGCCCTTGCTTCACTGGAGAGTTGGCTGGTAATTTTGGCTAGGTAATATTTTGTGTGGGGGTGTTCCGTCGCTGAGAATGACATTGCCGTATATCTATAAACTGAAGGGGATTGAGTAGTAATTTTGGCTCTTATTGCGCTGTGCCACATATTGTCTATCGGAATTCATATATTGATTTTTATACTATTTTCAGTGTACATTACCCAAGCTATTGGTGGGGATACAATGGTACATTACGACGGTGTTTAATCAGAGCTGTGGATAAGGCTGGAAAGCGTTTGGGCTTCCGGGAGGGCGCATGGCGATCCCAGATACATTGCCCCATATATTGATTGTTGAAGGTGGCAGGCTTGCTGCAGCGACGTTGAGGATTCAGTTGGAGTCGTTGGGGTATCCTGTTGTCGGTGTATACAATAATGGC
>CAZQKM010000034.1:3792-23927 GCA_964593925.1 uncultured Desulfovibrionaceae bacterium
GATGCTGTACGCCATGCCCCTGAGCTACGACCGGACATAGCACTCGTCGATAGCATGGTCGGTGGTGTGATGGACGGCGTGGACACTGCTGCGGTGTTGGCTTCGCAAGGTGCAGCAATTATTTTTATGACAGGCAGCCATGATATGGCGACTTTTCATAGGGCAAAGCTGATCAACCCACTGGGGTATATCACCAAGCCGGTAGCCGTAGATACCTTGCATCAGTCCATTGAAATGGCAACATATAAGCAGCGTGTAGAGTCGCAACTGCGTACAAGCGAGGAATGGTACCGGAATATTGTAGAAGGCCTGAGTGATGGTCTGGCAATTTTGGGGCATGACTATACAGTTAGGTATTGCAATGCTCGTTTTTCTCATATGATTCAAGGCGGAGATAAGCAATACGTAGGAAGGTCATTTACCGGCCTTTTGTATCCAGATAGCGCGCAACGCTTCACCCGTATGGCAGATGACGCCCGCCTTAGCGGGGCGGCCTCATTTGGTGGTACATTGAGGACTTCAGGTGATGCGGCAGTGCCGGTGCGTATCGGGCTTTCATTTCGCGAGGACCTGGCAGCCCCTGCATCTTCTGAGTTTATTTGTGTTGTGACCCGCGCTTCTGAGTTAGCGGCTTCGGCCACTGCCCTGCGTGAAGCCAAAGAGATAGGCCCTCAGTCCGATACTATTCGCCAAGTCTTTTCCTCAGGTTTTGCCGAAGGTCCCAGAGAGGGAACGTTGGTAGCCAGTGACATACAGGCACACAAGCGTAAACTCGAAGGAGGCTCTGTATCTTTGGGTATGCCTGCGCAGGGGCGCCGAATTGAGGATGTCGCTGTTGGCATAGCAAAGCAGGGCGGACATGGAGTATACCGTTCAGAGATGCTTGGAGACAGACTGACCGGGGTATACACACAGGCCGTTTTTAAAAACATGTTGGCAAAGGTGTTGGCCGATGAGGCCAGCACCTCATCGTTTGCCGGTTTACTCTATATTGATGTGTATTGCTTTAAAAAATTGAATGATCGCTATGGTAACTACGTGGGTGACAAGGTCTTGCGTGAACTGGCCTTGCGCCTGCGTAGCTCACTGGACAGGGTAGACATTCTGGCCAGGGTCGGGGGGGATGAGTTTTGTATACTGTTTCGGCATGTGGCTTCTGAAAAGGTATTGATGCAAAAGGCCGAAGCCGTGGAAGGTCTTTTAAGTACGCCCCTAGAGTCCGCGCCTGGCAATTACAGGCTGAAGCTGGATATCGGAGCCGTGTTGCTGGGGGCTGATGCGCCAACTGCAGAGGTAGCCATTGCCAGAGGGGCCATGGCAGCAAGATTTGCCAAAGATGTATCTGGAGGTAGCATATTGTGGCGCCAGGAGATGGCTACTTCAGGTGCGTGAGTCTGTGGGGCTCCAGGCCATTTGGACTTCGGGTGCATGATATTCTAACAACTCCTGCACAACTTGGGGCAACAAGCCGGCTAATAATCGGCTTTGCAGCCAGCGTTGCCGAATGAGCGAGGCGCTTACTTCCAGTATGGGGATAGGCAAAAACAGTATTGCGCCGCCTTGCGGGGTATGAAAGGCGTATTGTATTGCTGGATGTTTTGGCTGCATTTGTTGCAAGGGGGGGCCGGGCCACTGGTGTACGGCGGTTAAAAATTTTTTTTCTGTGTTATTATCTCTGCTTACAACCAGAATGTCGGCAGCATCTGGTATCTCCACGCCTTTGTGCCATGAAGGTAGTACGATAAAGTCTCCCGCTCCCATTACAAACAGTAGCCGTGTTCTTTGTTTTGTTGCAAGCGCACGCAGTGTTTCCAAAGTGTATGAAGGGCCTTGACGTGTTCCTTCAATGGTATTGATGGTGATCCAATCAAAGGCTTCTGTCATGGCCTGCAACATTTTGCAGCGGAGTGAGAAATCCAGGATGTCCTGTGGATTTTTATGGGGGGGGATGTTGCACGGCAGTAGGGCAACACTATTTAGACCCAAGGCTTCACGAATCTCAATACTGAGCCTCAGGTGCCCCATATGGGGCGGATTAAATGTGCCGCCAAGCAAGGCCTGAGTATACATACGCATATCCACCGGCTAAAGATGTTCGGGGTACCCGGGCTGGAGTAGGGCATGGCTTTTATGTGCGAATATGTCCATTGCCCAGTACAACAAATTTTGTGGTAGTGAGTTCTTTCACTCCCATGGGGCCATATGCATGCAATTTTGAGGTGCTGATGCCTATTTCCGCTCCCAACCCCAGCTGGCTGCCGTCATTAAAGCGGGAGGATGCGTTGACAGCTACCATGGAGGCGTCAACCTCTCGCACAAAGCGCATGGCGTTTTCATGATTGCGGGTACAGATGATTTCGGTATGCTGTGAACCGTATTGCGCAATATATTCTTGTGCTTCGTCTTGGCTGTTTACTATTTGTACGACCATGATCAAGTCGTGGAATTCTGTTCCGGGGTCCTCTTGCCCCATAGGCAAAGCGTGAGGCGAAAGTAACGGTAGAGCTTGGGGGCAAGCCCGGAAAGAAACACCGGCCTCACCAAGCTTGAGTGCGAGTTTGGGCAAAAATTCTTCTGCCTCTGCCTGGTGCACGAGCAACCCTTCAAGCGCGTTGCACACTCCCGGACGTTGTACCTTGGCGTTAAAGACAATCTCCAGTGCTTGCTTCAGATCCGCACCGCGGTCCACATATGCATGGCATACGCCTTTATAATGTTTGAGTACAGGCATTTGGGCTTGGGCTACAACAGTACGGATAAGAGCCTCCCCCCCTCTAGGAATGATTACATCCACATAGGCTTCAAGTGCGCATAGGGCAGTAATGGCAGATCTATCTGTGGAGGGTACGACTTGTACTGCATCTTCAGGAAGGCCGGCATGCGTCAGTGCCTGGTGTATGATTGAGGCCAGCGCCATATTGGAGTGGAATGCTTCTGATCCACCGCGAAGGATAACGCTATTACCAGCTTTCAAGCATAAAAGACCTGAATCAATGGTTACGTTGGGACGCGACTCGTAAATTATGGCAATGACTCCCAGAGGGACACGCATTTTGCCAACCAATAGTCCGTTGGGTTGCTGCCACTGTGTTTCAGTCGCACCAACCGGGTCTGGGAGTCCAGCAACAAATTCACAGGCCTGAGCCATTTCTTGAAGAGTGGCATCCGTTAGCCGCAACCTATCCATACGCGGTACGTCAAGGCCTCGGTTGCGGGCTGCTTCAAGGTCTTTAAGGTTGGCATGAAGGACTGTATGCTTTTCTGTACGCAGCAAGCGGGCCAATATGGTGAGCGCTTCAGATTTGGCCGCAGGTGGGGCGGCACGCATGGTTCGGGCAGCGGTAGCGGCTTTTTGTCCCATTTGTTCTAAAAGTATCTGAAGATCCATGATGGCTCCTATTGTATTTTTTGCAAGTATCAATCTGATAACATAGCTTTTTTGGAATCACATCGCAATATCCTGTCTTTAAGGAGTATGCCGTTGTTCTTCTTTTGACATTTCTGTAAAATCTGCGTTAGGAGTACATAAAATGTTTTAAGGGCAGAGCATGTGCTGCATATTTTTATTATTTTAAGGAGTTCGTTCAATGTCTCAACCCAGAGAAGACCAGGCAACGCTGCTGGGCCAAATCGGCACTGAGATTGCGCCGGAGGCCGGGCCCGCACTGGACTTTATTCTTACACATATCAAGGCCATATGTATAGCCTTTGGTGGCTTGGTGTTGCTTGTGGTTTGCATTGCTACATATTCATGGTTCAGCGCAAAAGCCTTGGAAGAAAACCGTGTGGCTTTGGGGATGATTGTGGCCACGGAGCAAGGAGCTGCCAAGGTGGAGAAACTTGAAGCGTTTGCCAAGGCTGCTTCTGGTTCGCTTGTAAATTCTGCATGGTATGAAATGGCCAAGGCCGCCTTTGAATTGCAGGATTATGATCGGGCAGCACAGGGGTATGAAGCGTTAGCTGCACAGGGTGGTAAAAGCGCTGTTATTGCCGTACTGGGTTTGGCACAAATTCGCCTGAAGCAGGGGAGGCCCTCTGATGCTGTAGAGGCCTTGTTGCCGCTTGTGGATAGCACACCGGAACTGGAAACTGTGGTGCTACAGACCCTTGCTGCATCTGCCCTGGAGGCCAAGGATTACCCCCAGGCATTGGCCGCGTATGAATCATTACATGAATTGTTGCAGCGCTCCAATATGGGAGATGGAATGGCAGAATATTTTGCTTTTCGCATTGAAAGCTTGAAGCAACAGATGGAAGTACAGCAATAGGGTGTGAATTTGCTTAGCCGCGGCGGGACGGAATGCTTCATCCCGCCATGGTTGTTGATGTAACTATGGACATGTCTATGGGGTTCGTACCTTGGCATATGTGGGGCGTTTATATGACCGGTATTGTGAATCAGCCCTGTGGGATATCGAGACAGGCAGTATAGTCTGGTTTGTTGAGTGCGTATGTTATGAGCCAGCCTACTAATCAGGATTTCAGGCTACAGCCATATCTGAATACACTGCAACGTATTGTTTCTGATATGGGTCCCCAGAGGCCATTTCACTCATCTCTCAAGTCCTTGTTGCGTATTCTGGTTGAAAATCATCAGTTCAAGCGTCCACATCTTGTTATTTTTGATCCTGAAACTCAGACGTTGAAGTTGAGTCTTGCCCCTGATCTTGTTTGCTCTGAAACCATTGAATACTCACCTGGTGTCGGGGTGACAGGGCAGGTATTTAGTTCGGGACAGCCTGTCATTGTTCCTCGGATGAAGGATCATCCCCTTTTTTTGAATAAAGCCTTTGGCCGCTCTGAAGATGAGTTGGCTGTACTTGGTTTTGTTTGCGTACCCATCTTGGGGCCGACTGAAGAGGAGGGAACTCGTGAGGTTGTCGGCACACTGAGTGTGGATACGACCATGACAAGCTTACCCTTACTGGAAAGTCAGTGCCGTTTTTTGCAAGTTGTGGCCGGTATGATTGCCAACCAGGCTGCCTACCTGCAAGAAGAAATGGCGCGACAGAAGCACATGATGACGCAGGGTTTTCTGACCACTGATGGAGCAGAAAGCGCTGGGCATGTGGGTAGTAGTATCATTGCTGCTTCAAAGGCTATGCGTCTTGTGTTGAACCAAGTGGCACAGGTGGCTCCGAGTCGAGCTACTGCGTTGTTCCGCGGTGAGTCCGGCACTGGTAAAGAATTGCTTGCCGAGGCCATTCACAAAGCCAGTCCCAGAAGCGGTATGCCTCTGGTTAAGCTGAATTGCGCTGCTTTGCCGTCAGAGTTAGTCGAAAGTGAATTGTTTGGCTATCTAAAGGGTGCATTTACCGGCGCTGTACAAAACAAAAAGGGACTTTTTGAGCTTGCACACAAGGGCACGCTGTTTTTGGATGAAATTGGCGAGCTGGGTAGCTCAGCACAAGCCAAGGTTTTGCGGGCCATACAGGAAAAAGAAATCCAGCGATTGGGTAGTGAGCAGGCACTCCATATTGATGTGCGTCTTATCTGTGCAACGCATCAGCACTTGGAGTGGCTCGTGGAAGCCGGGAAATTTCGTGAAGATCTGTATTATAGAATTAATGTATTTCCCGTGTTTACTCCACCTTTGCGTGAACGGCGCGAAGATATCTTGCCTTTGGCGGAGCATTTTCTCAAAGGGTATGCCGAAGAATACCAGAAAAGTATTAAACGCATTTCCACCCCGGCCATTGATTTACTTGCCCAATATCATTGGCCGGGTAATATCCGCGAATTGAAAAACTGTATTGAGCGTGCGGTGTTGATATGCGAGGAGCAGGTTATCCGCACCTATCATCTGCCACCCTCCTTACAAACGGCTGAAAGCTCTGCAACGGACTCCGGCTTTTCATTTTGCGAGGCTGTGGCAAAATTTGAACAGGAATTGCTTGTGGATGCCTTGAAAAAAGCAGGGGGTAATATGTTGCAAGCTGCTCGTGAATTACAAGTGACTTATCGTATCGTCAATTACAAAGTAAAAAAATATGGTATTGATCCCAAGAAGTTTACAGCCAAGGGCCGGCCTGTCAGGTCGTAATCCCTATAGCCGGGCGGTAGTTGAAAATAGACTTGTCGGCATGTTGGATACGTATTCAGTAGGCACAAGGTTACCAAGAGATTCGTGAAGATTACTTTCACATATGCAATTTTTTTAGTGCCTGTTTTTGCGGGGGGTAGATATATTCCAGAATACGGTATGTTCGGTGGCAGTTCGTGATCCAGACATAGTGGCTGGGGTTACTTAGTATAGACCAGGCCAAACTATGCACACCCTGAAAGGAATTAATTCTGGGCCACTGTCGCTCTCACGCCAGGCAATTCTCGCTCTATCCCAAAGTTCAAGCGCGTGCATTAAGCGCTATCCCGTCTATTACAAAATCGTCTTTGCCGGTGAAACTGTAAAATCGTTTTTCTGTACATAAGGGGATCGCTCATCAAGCCAGCTGGCCATATGTTGCCTCGCTACTTTAGTGCATACTAACGGCTGCGTAATTCACATGGACAGACTCTTTATTTACCTTCTTTCGTGGTATAATCGCACTTCACAGTAGACAATGTGACCATATTTTAGTGCTGTCATTTACGTCATATAGTTTTAATGCACATTTAGAAAGCTCATCCCGGGTGTTTGGCAATCAGTGTATTAAGTGCTCCTATGAATTTTTCATCACGCTTTACCCTTGTAGAAAAGCATGCCAAATGTACTCCGATACAATATGGACGTATTGGTATTTTCTATGAATTGAAATTTTATATTCAGTTATCAGATAAAAATAGCATCTCATTTGTCAGGATGCCTGAAAATTTTTTCGATGAGCTCTTTTAACGCATTTTTTTTAAGGATAAAGTCGGCATACATAGACTATATCTGCGCAAGCTCGTACTTTATACAATTCATGCGCTTCAATTTAGAAGCCTGCATCGCGTTGTATTTGTGTTTGCAGTTGCAATGCATAGCACATGAACTACCATTTCTGCGCTAGAGGTATTTACCTTCGATGCTAGTTTCCTTCTTTGAATGCCGCGATGTTCTGTGTCGCCGTGAAGCGTGAGTTTTTTTCGTACAAATATTCTGACAGGATTTACTAGGACGTTGTTTTTTGGCCTGTACATTTTAAGGATGGATTACACGATAGCCTTTGCCTTGGTAAGCATAATCAGGCATCAACGTTAACGAAAGCTGTCGCAAAATGGGGATTTGTGCGGTAATATATTCACATTGGGAAAAAAATACGGTTCCCTCGGCGCCAGCGAGTTCCGCCGTATGAAACAAGATTGAATGGAAAACAACCTGCAAAAATAATCCCGATTTGCAGCCGCAGTATGCATATTTTTATGAAATGGTGGTATAATATTTGGGGTGATTATATTAGTATGCGCTTGTTCTGTATTATAGAAAGTAAGTGTTACGTTAGAAAAAAGTTGTATTACAGTAATCTGGCCTTGAAGAAATACTATGCGTATAGTATATGATATGCGGTATATATATTTTCAATTTTTGGATAAAAAGGAAGGGGTAGCGGAGAATGCTATGCGGTCCCTGTCTTTTTTTTGATGAGGCTGGACTCTTTTAGCCGAGTTGAGGTAGTAGCTGTATAAACTAGGGACTCATCAAGGATAGAGTAAGGCTTTTATTGTTTTTCAGGAGAACTGCCGTAGTAGCCTCTTGGATATATCTGTTTAGTATCCATAAATATTATGGTGAAGGGAAAGTAGTTTTTATAAAAAACGGCAGATTCTTTAAATAATTATGAAAAATATAACTTCTGAAAGAGAGCTAACGGTGTCGACGCCCCTACCATGTGCTTCTGGCTGCGATTTTGCCCTTGAGGGCAGCTTATGTGCCACGCTTGATGCTCTTCAGGTGCCTAGGGAGGGCCGGTGGCGCTCGTTCGTTTTGTATATGCGTGGCTTACAGGAATATTCCTACCTGAATCATACCCAAAAGAAACAGCTTTGTGAGATGCTTGCTATTCTTTTGGAAAATAAAGATTATTCTGAAAAAAATTATCAGGTTCTTCTTGAGCAGATATGGAAAGTGCTGGTGGAGCCATATGAAGGGCGTTTGAATGCTGCCGCACAAGAAGCAAAAATGCTTGCAGAAGAGTTTCGCGCAACTATATTGCGCCGTAAGGGGAGCGTGGGGAGAGTCGAAGAGGCGAGTGTTAGAGCGGTCAGTAGCGGTAAAGGTCCGGAAGAGATTGTTACTATACTGCGAGAGACGTTTCAGGAGCTTCGTGAATTGATGGAGCGCGATGCCGCAGCCATGATGGAGTTGGTGCAGCAAGATGCCCTGAGCGGCTTGTATAATAGACGTGCTTTTGATTTATTCTTACAAAAATCCATAAAGCAGTGGCGTGATAGCAATACTCCATTTGCTCTATTGATGCTGGATATTGATTACTTTAAAAAATTCAATGATGATTTTGGTCACAGAATAGGAGACCAGGCAATACAAACAGTCGCAAACATTATTAAAAGGTCTGTGAAATTTTTTTTAAAAAATCCTGGTGAGGACATTTTGGTGGCTCGGTATGGCGGAGAAGAATTTGCGGTTATTTTGCGGGGTAGTGCAGTGCAGTATGCAGACTCTGTTGCAAAGAAGATTCGCAGTAATATGGAGCGGTTTAATTTTATTATCCGGAATAACGATGGAAATGTCATACAAGAAGGTATAGGCATTACCGTCAGTATAGGTGTGGCCTATGCTGATGATAACTGGAAAAAAGCTTTTATAGAAAATATGATTGATGCCGCGGATAAAGCACTATATCGGGCAAAACAGGCCGGTAGGAATTGTGTCTACCGCAACAGGGAAAACCGGTATGAAAAAATAGCACCATAGCATTTGGTGTAAATCTTCCCTGGTTACTTCCATTCATTAGGAGAAATTTTGTGGGGAGAATGGGCCTCAAGATATTCGGCAGGAGTTAGACTGTCGAGTAGTTCATGTGAGCTAGTCTCTGCTTAGTCTGATATTTGACTCTGCTTCAATGGTTCTTGTTGTCGGTGAGCTGGCTTGTCTGACATTTTTTTGCCAGAGATGTTTTCCATCAGGGGCCGTCCGCATGGGCCTCCTGTTGCAGCACATTTTGTCTCAATGCTTCATCCAATCGCCCAGATCGTTTTGTACTCATCCGGAGAGTGATGTAGTTTTTGAGAAGACGCCCTGGAGGGTGGCAGCGATATTTTAAGAATTGAAAAGCACATGTAGAGTAATGAAGGCAAGAAGTATTATCTCCACTGTCATATTGGATCGCTAAACGCTGAAAGCCTTTCGGTCCTCGAAAAGTCTCACTGTCTCGTTATGCTGGCCTTTATTCGATCCTAGGGCTCAAGGCGATTGTTTTGGGCAGAAGCAGGGATACAGCCAATGCCTTGCTCACGTTTCTTGGTTTCATAGTCTCCATAGGCATGATCCATGGTCAAAAAGCAGGGGAATATTGATATTTCCTTTTGTTTGTAGCGGCTTCTTTTTTTGGAGTACCCCCGCCTGCCAGGGGTAAGCTGAACACTATTGGATGCCATTGAGCCCAAGCAAGGGCCGCAGGCCAGAGGGTCACGATCTGATATTGAAAAATATTGAGGTATGCTTGTCCGGGCATGAGGGGCGTCGGAGCGGCGTTGTCTATGATAACCGGCAATTTACAAGCACGTTTTTTTTGAGGGGGATTGTGTACGCGGAGCCCTTAGTGGCTGGAGTAGGGAGCCGTAACCAGGGTGTGCGCCTGCAAAAGGGGCGCAACGAATTGACGGATTTGCGGCTGAGAATCTTTTGGCAAACAAGGGATCCTTGGCCAAGCCATAATCCATAAAGTGATTCCGGTCATTCCTGTAAAAAAGGAATCCTAAAGAGTAGAGTAAGTATAGCAAGGGGCTTTATCAGGTTTGGCATTTGGCAGGGAGTGCGTTTTTTCACCTGAAGCATTACTGGATGGAAGAGTTATCTTCTTTTTGCCTGCTGCTCTTTCAACTGTATTTTTCGTGGGCCAAATTTTGTGACTACACTTTCTAGACAATCATCTAAATTAGTCTGACCTAATTGGATACTGGAACCATCAAAATGGACTGGGCTGCCAGATAAAATCTTGTTTGCTAAGAGGTTATGGAAGGAAAGGGTTTTAGAAAGCTAAAACTAACTAACACCTATCCTTTGTATTGGCGTTCGAAGTTTTGTTGATGGTGTGGTGATAAAAAGAGTCTCTTGGTGTTGAACGTTTGTGTTTTTTAGGTAGGCTGCTGGTTGTGTACTTTTGAAAAGTAAAAAAGACCCGAAGCACACCTTCAGGCCTTTCTTGCTTTTGGCTGGTCGGGATGAAAGGATTCGAACCTTCGGTCTCAGCGTCCCGAACGCTGCGCTCTAGCCAAACTGAGCCACATCCCGCAATCTTGTGCTATCTATCGGAGATACTTTTTAAAAGCAAGCGGTTTTTTTTGCTGTCTAGTATAAAAAGATTTTTTTGCATGGTGTTGAGATACCAAATTTTCCTGCTTGGCAATTTTTGTATATTTGAAAATTTATATTAATTTATACTTTGGGAACTATTGTACCTTGTTTTATACACTGGTCATGCCAGCTGTTTTTTGTTAAAATATGGAAATTTAAAATACCCAGGGATGTAGGAGCGTTTGGTGATAAAAGTCGTCGTAGTTGATGATTCTGCCTTCATGCGCAAGGCCTTGAGCAGTATGCTGGAGAAAGACCCCGGTATAAAGGTGGTAGCAACAGCTAGGGATGGGGAAGAAGGCTTATTGCGCATTCGGGAGTACGACCCAGATGTGGTGACTCTTGATATTGAAATGCCTCGCATGGATGGTCTTACAGCATTGCGCCACATCATGAAAGAAATGCCCCGCCCTGTGTTGATGGTAAGCTCTTTGACTGTGGAGGGAGCTAAGGCTACTTTGAAGGCCATGGAGCTTGGAGCTGTAGACTTCATCCCCAAGCAGCTTTCTCAGGTGTCTGTGGACGTTATCAGAATAGAGCGCGAGTTGCAGGAGAAAGTCAGAACCTTTGCGTATCGCAAGATGACAGGTTTTCGTGTACGTACCCCCTTGGTTCGTGCTTTTTCGCGAGTTACAGCCCCACAGCCTGCCGGAAGTCTCTCCTCAGCCCCACCACAAAGATCGGGTAGACCGCTCTATGATGCTGTTGGCATAGGTGTTTCCACAGGGGGCCCCCCCGCCGTACAAAAGCTTTTGACCAGTCTGCCCGCAGATTTTCCTGTGAGTATCATGATTGCCCAACATATGCCCGCGGCTTTTACCGGTCCATTTGCAAAGCGCCTTGACGGAGTATGCGCGATTTCTGTGAAAGAAGCCGAAGACCGTGAGGTTCTTCGGGCTGGAACTGCATATGTTGCCCCAGGTGGCACGCACTTGCGGTTGCACAATAGGCGTGGACGTTTGGAGCTGGAAGTAGGTGCCGAGCCTGTGGATGCCCTTTATAAGCCCTCGGCGAATGAGCTTATGGAGTCTATGGCAGTGGCCTTGGGGCGTCGTTCACTAGGGGTAATACTAACAGGTATGGGTAGCGACGGCATGGCTGGGGTGACAGTGCTCAAAGAAAGAGGTGGCCGTGCTTTTGCGCAGAGTGACTCCTCTTGCGTGATATATGGCATGCCCAAGGCCATTGTAGATGCAGGCCTTGCGGATGAGATCGTTGATATTGACGATATGGGCAAAGCTATCATGGATGCCCTTTATAAGTGATGCTAATCAGGTATCTTTGTTAAAGTTCGCATAGTGTACCGTGTTGCCGAAATTACTAATGAATAAGGACCGAGCGATGTCTGAGCATCAGCATATTCTTGAGCAACTTAACAGCAATAATACGGAAGAGGTACGAGAGGCCGCATTTGCCGCCGGGGACCTGGGGCTTGTTGAAGCCGTTCCCGTGTTGGCGCACCACCTGTATAGTGTCAACTTAGGGGTGCAGGAAGCCGCTGAACGGGCCATTCGTAAAATCGGTGGTGTTTCTGCCGTACAGGCTGTCATCCCTTTGCTGCGTTCTGACGATGCGCCTGTGCGTAATATTTCCATGGATATTCTGCGGAAAATAGGTAGCGATGACCTGGAATCCTTGATGACTTTGCTTCACGATGATGATCCAGATATGCGCATTTTTGGTTCGGATATTCTGGGAGCTTGCGGAAAGCCCGCAGCGGTACAGCCACTGTGTGAAGCCTTATTGCGTGATCCGGAGGTTAACGTTCGCTATCAAGCGGCTGTAAGCTTGGGCAATCTTGAATTTTGCGAAGCAGCGGATTGCCTCAACAACGCTTTAAATGATGAAGAATGGGTGCAGTTTTCGGTGATTGAGGCGCTTACCAAGATTCGTGCAGAATCTTCGGTTAATGCGTTGGTCAAAGCGCTTGACCGTTCCTCTGACTTGGTAGCTTCCATGATTGTGGATGCCTTGGGAGAGATGGGTAATATTAAGGCTGTTAATCTTTTGCTCCAGCGTATGGATGCTGCTCCTGGTCCTTTGCGGAATAAGATCGTTAAGGCTGTGATGCAACTGCTTGGTGGTAAACTGCTTAATCTGTTGCCTGATGAAGAGCACCAGCGTTTTCGCAAATACCTGTTGCTTGCCGTTGATGATGAAGAAGAAGATATCAATGATGCCGCAGTGGTCGGTCTTGGTTTTATGGGGGGAGAAGAATCTACAGAGGCTGTGATGAAGGTTGCAGTTCGCCTTGACCCTGAGCAGGATCAAGAACGCTTGGCACGTGCTGTGGAAAGCCTGAGCGCAATCGGCCCTACAGCGGCACTGGAAAGAGAGCTGCACTCAGATGACGATTATCGTGTGCTTATTGCCGTTGAGGCCATAGGGGGAATGGAGAACCCCGCAGCCGTGGTTCCTGTGCTTATTGCATTGTTTTGGGAAAAAAATCGTGATGTGCAGCGTGCCTTCATGGATGTTTTGGCCAAGGTATGCTGGGTTGATGATATCCACTTTTTTATTGACGTGCTTGGCAAGCATATGGATGGCGGCGTGTTGAAAAGTGCGTTGGCATTTGTGGGCGAAAAAGGACGTGCCGCTGAGGTGGGCGAAACCCTGTTCAGTATGCTTGAGCACCCTTATGATGATGTGAAAGAAGTCGCTTTGGATGCATGTATTGCCATTTCTGGTGAGCAAATGGTGGAGCGCTTCAGGGAGCTTTTTACCAGCGCAGATCCGCTATCTCGTTTAATGGCTACCTATGCACTTGGTCGGATGGATTTTAACGGGAGCATTGATCTGATCAAGGAAGCCCTGGAAGATGAAGTGCCTGATATCCGTAAGGTAGCCTTAGAGATTGTAGCTGAGACTGAGCTTGATACCGCCTTGCATTTGGAGATGGTCATGCCGCGCTTGTATGACGAAAGTAGCGAAGTGCGCCTTGCTCTTGTGGAACTGCTTGGAGCATGCACGAGCTTTGATGTGTGCAATCCGCTGATGCAAGCGCTCAAGGATACTGATGACTGGGTACGCATGCGGGCGGCAGAAGGGTTGGGTAAGCGTCGGGATGCTCCGGCACTTTCTGCCTTGGTGGAAGCACTGGAAGACGAAAGTCCGATGGTGGTTCTTAAGGTCATTGAGGCACTGGGTAATCTGGGAGGAAAGGCGGCCTTTGGTGCCCTGCTGGGCATGAGTGGCTCTGAAAGCCCAGAAATCCAGGAAGCCGTTGAACAGGCCATTGCTCACCTTCAAGTACAGGAAGAGAGCATGGCATAATGGCAGCACTGCTTCCCCCGGCTATAGGATTGCATAATGATAGAAGCATTTCTATTAGTGATGGGGATTTTTTTCAGCTCCGTGATTTTATTTATCAGAAAAGTGGACTGTATGTTCCTGATAGTCGAAAGTACTTATTGGAGGTTCGTCTTGGAAAACGTCTTCGGGAACTAGGCCTGAAGACGTTTGGAGAGTACTATTATTTTTTGCGGTATGATGTGGGAAAAAAGCAGGAATTGGGAAAACTGTTTGAGACTATGACCACCAATGAGACTAGTTTTTTTCGTAATCCACAACAACTCATGGTGTTCAAAAAGAAAACTCTTCCTGCTATATTAAGAGATTTGCGTAGTCAGCGTAGCAAGCGCCTACGGATATGGTCAGCGGGTTGTTCCACTGGCGATGAGCCTTATACGCTTGCGATTATACTGCATGAAGTGTTGGGCGCCGAAATTTCACGGTGGGATATCAAGATTACTGCCAATGATCTTTCTGAAAGAGTATTACACACTGCACGTAGAGGAGTGTATATGGGGTACTCTTTGCGAACAACGCCACGAGAAATTATCGCCAAATATTTTTCGGCTGAGGAAGGTGGCTATAAGGTCATTCCTTCAGTAAAGCGGCTTGTTTCCTTTGGCCAGATTAATCTGAGCGATCGTTTTCAGCTAAAGCGGATTGAACGGGCACAAGTGGTATTTTGCCGTAATGTACTTATTTACTTTGACGAGGAGATGAAGAAGCAGGTTATTGGTTCTTTTTATGATACCTTGCATACTGGTGGCTACTTATTCATCGGACATTCGGAGTCGTTGCATAATATTACAAGAGCATTTCAACCTGAGCAGCATCAGGGTACTATTATATACAAGAAAATGCCCTGATTATGAATTTTTACTATATCATTTTGACAGGGGAGTAATATGTCGACGGGAGGCATATAGTGGGAGCACGGGTCTTGGCTGTTGCTAATCAGAAAGGGGGCGTCGGAAAGACGACCACTACACTCACATTGGCGGCAGCGCTGACAAACAAAGGCAAAAAAGTGTTGATCATGGACCTTGATCCACATGCCTGCGCTTCCGTACACCTGCGGTACTACCCTGAAGAGGTTGTGGGGACAGCCTATGATCTTTTCTTTCGGGAAGTAGAAGACACGGCAGCGCTTTGGGATAGTATCAGATACAGGCATGAGATGCAGCCTTTTGACGTTGTCCCTGCTCACATTCGCCTTTCCGAATTGGAAATTGATCTGCGTGGAAAACGAGGTAAGGGAACTATTCTGCAGCGGGCGCTACTGCACGTGCAGGATGAATATGACTACATCGTGTTGGATTGTCCGCCGCATGTGGGGATTTTGTTGGTAAATGCCATTGTGGCATCAGATTTGCTTATCATTCCTATTCAGACGGATTTTTTGGCATTGCATGGCTTGAAGCTTTTGTTTGACACCATACGTATTTTAAATAAGGCAATGCCAGATCCAATACGCTATAAGGCGCTTGCAACAATGTATGATAAGCGCGCAGGAGCTTGTAATAGGGTTCTGGCTTTAATTGATAGTAAACTGCAACAGGCAAGATTTAAATCTGTTATCGGAATTGATACGAAATTTCGAGAAGCAAGTGCTCAGGGTAAGGTGATTTACGATATCGATCCCAACTGTAGAGGGGCAAAAGCGTATAATATGCTGGCCGAAGAGATTATGATATTATGGTAAAAACACCAGAAGAATATTTTGAAGAGCAAACTTTTGGCATAGAGTCCGAAAATGTTACGGAACGGTTTACAGATGCCGAGCGTGCTTTTATGCAAAAATATCTTGGTATGGATGACCAGGATATACTGCAACGGATGGGTAAGCCTCAACACCCAGAAGCACTTCTGCCTGTCTCTTCATCCCGAGATGAGGCAGAACCATCGTCTTCTGTTGATGCACAAAAAGACTACAAGTCTCTGGAAGAGCATCTGCAAAATCTTAAAGAAGTACAGATGGTCAGTTTTTATTTGGATAAACAAGAGTTTACAGTACCGATTATTGTCGTACAGGAAGTTATTCGCTTTATGACTCCAACAAAGCTTCCTTCCGCTCCGAGATTCATTGCCGGTATGGTTAATTTGCGTGGCAGGGTAACGCCCTTGGTTTTTCTTGGAGACTTGTTGGGGGTCCCCAGGCAGAACGAAGATGCTGAAAAATTTATTATTATATGTAAGTGCAAGGGGTTGCAGGTGGGGCTTATTATTGATCGTGTGCATACCATGTACAGGGTACCTCAGGATACCATTGAATGGAGTATTGAGTCCAAGCTTGGCATTTTGGTCGATTGCGTTTGTGGTCTGATGAACTCCAATGAGCGCTTGGTCAGTATTATTTCCGTTGACCGTGTTGTTGAGCGGGTTTTGCAAAGTTAAAGGAGGGCATCATGAGTAAACACATATTGATTGTTGATGATTCCAAGACCGTTCGCAACCTGGTAGCCTTTATCATGAAAAAAGAAGGTTTTCGGATTACCATGGCTGAGGATGGGTTGGACGGCCTGGAAAAGCTCTACTCATCAGAGCAGGAAGTGCATCTGATTATTTCTGATGTGAACATGCCTCGTATGGATGGTTTTACTTTTATTAGAACTGTTCGTGAGCAGGAGGCATACCGGGATCTGCCCATTGTGGTGCTTTCTACCGAGGGGCAGGAGAAGGATATCCAGACCGGTATGCACCTTGGGGCAAACCTGTATATGGTAAAACCAGCGCAGCCAGAGATCATGGTTAAAAATGTCAAAATGCTGCTAGGCTAAATACTTTTCGAGAACGTGCCGATCAGACTTTATTACAAGTCTGTAGCAACGGACGACAAGGCGCACTTTGTACAGATCTGGGATAGAGGTATGTCATGAGCCAAGAATTCATGGATCCGGAAATATTTGCTGACTTTATTTTGGAGGCAAGAGAGCACCTGGAGACCATTGAGCCCAATCTACTTGAGCTTGAAAATTCTCCTGAGAATTTTTCTTTGCTCAATGAAATTTTCCGCCCCATGCATTCGCTCAAAGGCGCATCCGGCTTCTTGGGGTTAAACAAGATAAATATGCTGGCGCATAGGTCCGAAAATTTTCTTGATGCAGTACGCAAAGGTGAAATGCCTGTCTCTTCAGAGGTCATGGACGTTATTTTGTCCGCCACTGATGCTTTGCGACAGATGATTGACAACCTGGATGTAAGCGGAGAGGAGGGCGATGTCGAGATTGATTCCATCATGGAAGTTCTTGATACGCTCTTGGCGGGAGAGCCCGCACCTGTACCCGAGGTAACGACGGATGTTTCCGATTTGGAACTACTGGCAGGCGAGCCAAAAGATGATGGCTTTTTGCGAGGGGGGCAGGAAGAGATGGGACGTGTTTTTGAAGAAGGTACTCCCTATGCGCTTACAGCATTTGGTGAAGGCCATTTGCGTGACTTTATAGAAGAAGCCCGAGAGATGACAGAAAAGCTCAATGATGGCCTTTTGGAGCTTGAAAAAAATCCGCAGGCTGAAGGTGAGTTGGTCAACGATCTTTTTCGTTATTTTCACAATTTGAAGGGGAATAGCGGCATTCTTGGTTTTGTCGAACTTAACAGTCTGACCCATGAGGCAGAGACTCTGCTGAATAATGTGCGTAAAGGAGAGATGCCTTCTTCGCATGCGCTTGTTGATTTATTGCTTGTTGTTGTAGACTATATCGATGCTCTTGTAGCCCGTATTGATTCTGCAGCGGGTACTGTTACCCCTGTGGATATCACATCGATGCTGGGGCGGTTACAGCGTGCAGTTGCTGCGGGTGTTGTGGAGCCCCTTGTGCAGCAGACAGCTATGCATGATGAGGAGCAGAATTCTGATTTGAAAGATAATTCTTCGTCTGTGATAGTTGTTGATGCTGAGGATGTGAAAGTTTTTTATGATACTGTGGCACAGCAATTTGAGACTATTCATATTACCCTTGATGCTCTAAAAGAGGATAGCTCTCAAAAAGACTATATTGATGCCCTGTTTCGTTCTCTTGTTACAATACAGAATTCTTCCGGGTATATGGAGCTGGAAGACATTAAACTCTACGCGGAACGTACGGCAAAGTTGGTAGATCAGGCCCGTGGTAGTGATTTGGACTTTTCCCTGATGACAGATATCCTTGAGCAGGAATGTGCTATTTTAAAGGATATGGTGGATGTACAGGTAGCACGTATGATGCCAGAGGATGAGAAGCCTGCCACTGACAGTGCTGTCTCGGATCCTTCCAATGATGTACCTGCTTCTGCCGAAAATACGGCCATACTTGAAGAGGTACCTGCGCCTGCGTCGAAAACTGTAGCTGCTCCTGTTGAAAATGTTGCTGAGCCTGCTGTCAAGGCTGAACAGGCAGTTACGCCTACGACGGCATCTGCGCCTGCGGCTAAAAATGCAACTGGTCCTGTTGAAAATGTTGCTGAGCCTGCTGCCAAGCCTGAACAGGCAGCTACGCCTACGACGGCATCTGCGCCTGCGGCTAAAAGTGCAACTGCTCCTGTTGAAAATGTTGTTAAGCCTGCTGCCAAGCCTGAAAAAGCAGCTGCGCCTAAGAGAGGCTCTGCGCCTGCGGCTAAAAATGCAACTGCTTCCACAGAAAAAGTTGCTGCTAAACCTGCTGTTAATACACCTGAGCAGGCTGGCGTACAAAAAGGTAAAGCCTCTTCAACCATCAGAGTGGATCATGAAAAACTTGATCACCTGATGAATTTGATTGGTGAGTTGATCATCAACAGAAACCGCTACACTATGCTTGCACGCAGGTTGGAAGGGGAAAATAACGTCAATGTGGCTGATGTGGCGCAGAACCTGACGGAAACAACCTATGCTATGGCACGTATCTCCGACGATCTTCAAGACACAATCATGAAGGTACGTATGGTGCCGGTTTCTTCCGTTTTTTCTCGTTTTCCCAGGTTGGTTCGTGATCTTTCTCGTAAGAGTGGCAAAGAAGTCGAGCTTACTATGGAAGGCGAAGAAACAGAGCTGGACAAAAGTGTTGTTGAGGTCATTGGTGATCCTTTAGTGCATCTTATCCGTAATGCCATGGACCACGGCATTGAATCGGAAGAAGACCGTATTGCCAAGGGTAAACGCCCCAAGGGGCGTGTATGCCTGCGCGCCTATCATAAGGGAAATTCTGTTGCCATTGAAATTGAAGACGATGGCAAGGGAATTGATCCTGAAAAAATGCGTGAAGTTGCTGTTAAAAAGGGTATCATCACTACAGAAGAAGTCAAAATGCTGGATGACCGGGAGGCCATGGAGCTGATTTTTGCACCGGGATTTTCATCTGCTGAGACTATTACAGATATTTCCGGGCGTGGTGTGGGAATGGATGTTGTCCGTACCAATATCAAAAATTTGAAAGGCAGCGTTAGTATCCAATCTGAACTGGATAAGGGAACCAGATTTACCTTATCGCTACCACTTACCTTGGCGATCATTGATGCGTTGATGGTAAAGGTTGCCGGTGATACCTATGCCATTCCTCTTGATGCTGTTTCGGAAACCACAAAAATTGAGGCAGAACGCCTTACGGATGTCAATAATCGTAAAGCTGTGACTCTTCGTGGAGAAGTACTTGGCATTGTAACTCTTTCTGACTTGCTGGGTGTACAGAGTACCAGGGAAGAGGGAGAGGTTCTCTCTGTAGTAGTAATCCATGATAATGATCGACGTCTTGGGGTCGTTGTGGATAGGCTGCTTGAGCGTCAGGAGATTGTAATCAAGCCTCTGGGTGAATACCTTGGCGACCTTAAAGGGATATCAGGAGCCACCATCATGGGAGATGGAAGTGTTGTGCTGATTCTCGATCCTCATGAGGTATACCTGATGGCCACTTCAAAGGCTATGTAGCTTGATACTTCGGTAGATTATGGGTGGGGGCGCTTTTCAGCGTGTACTCGTCAATTGCCAGGCTAGGTCGAGGCTACCCCAGACCTGCATAATGGTTGCTACGATATTGTGTAGTATATCAGATTTTTGGTAACTATTCCATTTGTATTGCTTGATCTTGATTTTTGGCCAGAGCTCGCCCTCGATTTCCATATTCGGTCGTCCTTTGTTGTAGGTTCACAACCAGTTGGTGGCTTCAATGCCTGAGAGAGAACAGGAATTGCCTAAGCTAATCTGTAGTAGGTCAGACTTGATCTGACAGTCGGCTCCGTTTTTCAGGTTAGTTGAATCGCCCCTGGTTTCGTAGATACTCCTGGGTTATGAAAACGAGACCTCAGGAGAAAACGATGCACGACAAACGCTACGTAGATGAATTCAAAATCGAAACAGTTAAACAGATCACTAAACATGGCTATCCAGTCCAAGAAGTCGCCCAGCGGTTAGGAGTCAGCACCCACAGCTTGTATGCGTGGA
>CAZQKM010000035.1:0-23670 GCA_964593925.1 uncultured Desulfovibrionaceae bacterium
CAGGGCGGTATACGGCTTTTCGGATGTTTACGGCTTAATGTACGAAAAGCCTTTTTGCTGCAAGTTCACAAGCTCCACAATACCGCCGGGAACGACGGAACACCCTGGTACAATGCTGGTATGGGCAATATCAAAGGCGGCCAGGGCATTGGCGCACAGACGAAATGAAGTGCCGCGTTTTTGCAGTGCTGCCACTTGCTCTGTGTAGGGACATGCCTCTGCCTTGAAAAGTTGCACTGCGGGGCCGTTGGCCAGCACAACCGTTTCAAATGCCGTGTCAGGTAACGCGTTAAGATAGTTTTCCACATTGACCAAGGCCAGCCCCAGGCGGGCAGAGTCAAAAAGATCTACATGAAATACAGTTGAATAGGTCATGAGAGTGTTTCCTTGTACGTGGTGTGAGGGGCTTTTGCCCTACACGGACTGGGGTACGCGCCACATGCCAGGTGGACGTATGCCTGCCATGGAAATAGATTCATACTGTGTTCCTCGCCTCTTGCCAAGTGATGCTGGTATTGTTATCTCCATGGTTCATGATGTCAGTATACAATGGGGGTGTCCCGTGGGCATCCTTTCTGGGCGGATGGATATTTGTCATCCGGATGCCGCAGTATTATAGATTTTTTAAAGATGAACATACCGAAAATTTTTCGAAGAGGAGCAAACAGTAATGTTGAAGACAGCCCAATATAGCGAAAGCCGTGCGCTTGCCTTGAACGCGTTCATGCGTAGCGTATACCAGTGGATGGCCATAGGCCTTGGGGTAACCGCAGCAGCGGCATTCACCGTTCTCAGCAGCCCCGCGTTGCTGCAACTTGTTTTTGGCACTCCCATGTTGCCAATAATTTTGATGGTGGGGCTTCTGGGGCTGGTATTTTTTCTGTCTGCCCGCATTCACACCATGTCCGCAGGTACGGCAACCACGCTATTTCTTGTCTACAGCGCCTTGAATGGCGTGGTGCTGTCCAGCGTGCTGTTGGTGTATACCGGTGCCAGTGTTTTTCAGGCGTTCATCACCGCCGCTGGTATGTTTGGTGCCATGACAGTGTATGGCCTGACCACCAAGCGTGACCTTACATCGTGGGGCAGCTTTTTGTTCATGGGTCTTATAGGCATTATCATCGCTTCTCTGGTCAATCTTTTTATGCAGAGCGGCCTTACGAGCATGATCATCAGCGCCATTGGCGTTGTCGTATTTACCGGTCTTACTGCCTATGATACACAAAAGCTGCGTGAGATGGGCGAGTCTGCTCCCATGGACGATGCTGTGGCCATTCGCCGTGGTGTGATCATGGGTGCGTTGACCTTGTATCTTGATTTTATCAACCTGTTCCTCATGCTTTTACGGCTTTTCGCTTCAAGAGACTAGACCAAAGCGCGACAACAAAAAGGGAGCCGGAGCGGCTCCCTTTTTTATGGTATTATCATGTCTTCACTCCCTTTGCAGAAAGTATGCTACCCCTTGCTGCGTCCGTTGGGGGCCGGTTATCGGGTATTCATGGCCGTGCGTCGCGCAGCCTACCGGGCAGGCAGGTTGCGCGTATACCAAAGCCGCGTACCGTGTGTGTCTGTGGGCAATATTGGTTGGGGGGGCAGCGGCAAGACCCCTGTAGTGGAGTGGCTGCTGCAATGGGCGCGGGATGCTGGGCTGCACGGCGTGGTGCTCTCGCGGGGGTACAAGGCCGTACCCCCGCGCCTGCCGTATGAGGTAACGCCAGACAGTGACCCGCGCGAGGCAGGGGATGAGCCGTTGATGCTTGCCCGCAGGTGCCCATGGGCCATTGTGGTGGTGGACCCGGTGCGCAAACGGGCTGCGGACTGGGCGCAGAAAATGCTGGATCCTGACGTGTTTGTGCTGGATGATGGATTTCAGCATCTGGCTGTGGCGCGGGATGTCGATATTGTGCTTTTGAAGCAGGACGATCTTGTCCAAGAGTGGGAACGGGTACTCCCATCCGGTTCGTGGCGGGAAGGGGCAGGTGCACTGAAAGATGCCCATGCCTTTTGCATCAAGGCTACACCAGAGGAGTTTGCTGCACTGAAGCCCCTGCTGATGCGGCGTCTGGGGGCACATGGCAGGCCTGTGTTCGGGTTTTCGTTGATCTCTGCGGGGCTTGTGTCGGTAAACAGGCAACCGGCAGAAGAGGTGGCCGACCTGGGTGGACGGCCGTATGCCTTGGTCAGTGGGGTAGCCGATCCTGCCCAGGTGTGTGTATCCGCACAGCAGTTTTTGGGGTATCCCCCTGTGGAGCAGCATATATTTGCGGATCATCATGCCTTTGGCCCAGATGATATGCGTCGCATGGCGCGGGCAGGGGTTGACCTTGTATGCACGCCCAAAGATGCGGTGAAACTGGCGGCGCAGCAGGATGTGGCTGTCTGGAGCCTTATGCCGCAAACGGTCTTTCATTCTACACTAAATACAGATGTAGGTACGGATTTCAATGAATGGTGGAACAAGCGCTGGGCAGCATTGTGCCTTGGCAAGGACTAGCCACTGTAGAAACCGGGCCTTTTTATACCCCCATATTCGTGTGTGGTGTCACCGTGCACTACGGGGTATGCGGTGATACATCCGCCAGTATGGCGAGGAAACTATGACAAAAAAGAAAGCAAGGCAGCACACGCTGTCTGTAAATGAGCAGGATCTGCTCCAGGTTTTTAAAGAGCAGAAGCGTCCGCTCAAGCTGCACGATCTGTTTCGCCTGCTGGGTATCAGCAAGCGGCATCGCATGGCCCTTGAGCAGGCTGTTGATGTCTTGCGCGACAAGGGACGCATCCTGCAATTGCGTGGCGGTTCATGGGGGCTTGCCGAACAGTTGAAGATGGTTACAGGTACCCTTGAGGTACAGCGTTCCGGGGTGGGATTTGTGTTGCCCGAAGACAAGCGGCGAGTAGATATTTTTATCAACCCCGCTCAGATGGGGCAGGCGTGGCATGGGGATAAGGTTGTGGTGGCCCTGTTTTCTGATGTGGCAGGCAAAAGGCCGGAGGGCCGCATAGTACGGGTGCTTGAGCGTGGTCATACTTTGTTGCCCGTCCGTGTAATCAAGTTGATGGGTAAAGCTGGTGCGCTGGCGCAACCCACAGATACGCGTATGCGGTTCAATGTGCTGGTCAGCCGTGGCAATCTGCAAGACAGAGTGCGTAAAAATGAACTATTGCTTATAGAGCCGGGTGACCGTTTGGAGCCACATCTGTGGGCCGGTACTGCCGTGGAAAGCCTGGGGGTCGAAAACTCCGTGACCACGCAGGAGCTGTTGGTCAAGCTGAATCACAATGTACCCACCGAGTTTCCTGCCGAGGCGCTGCAAGAAGCTCGCGCACTGCCCCAAGTGCCCTCACAGGAAGACCTTGCTCACCGTGTGGATTTGCGCCATGTGGATTTTGTGACCATTGACGGCGATAAAGCCCGCGACTTTGATGATGCCGTGTATGTGGAGACCCAGCATGACGGGTGGCGTCTGTGGGTGGCCATTGCCGATGTCAGCCACTATGTACGCCCGGGGTCTGCCCTGGATGAAGAGGCGTTGCGCCGTGGAAATTCCTATTATTTTCCGCAATCCGTAGAGCCCATGTTTCCGGAGGAGCTTTCCAACGGACTATGCAGCCTTAACCCCCGTGTACCGCGCCTTGCCATGGTGGCAGAAATGTATTTTTATGCTGACGGTTCGTCGGGCAAAAGCAAAATGTATCCTGCTGTTATTGAAAGCAAGGCACGTCTGACCTATGGGCAGGTACAGCGGGCGTTGCTGCTGGGGGATGCGCGTGAACGTGCCCTCATGGATCCGGTACTGCCCATGCTGGAGCGGGCAGAGCAGCTCGCCAGAAAGCTCAAGGCGCAGCGGGATGTACGGGGGGCATTGAATTTTGATCTGCCAGAAGCGGAGCTTGTGTTCAACGTGTATGGTGAAACTGTGGAAATCAGCCGCAGAGAGCGTCATTTCGGCCATCAGATCATCGAAGAGTTTATGATTGCCGCCAATGAGGCTGTGGCTCGCTTTTTGACAGAGCAGGACATCGGGCTGCTGTATCGCGTGCACCCCGAGCCGGACGCGGACAAGCTGGAGAACTTTTTTACCCTGATGCGCGGTACGGCGCTGGCACATGCTGTACCAGCCACGGCCGGGCCAGAGCAGTTGCAACAGCTGTTGCGTGCCGCGCAAGGTACTGAGCAGGAGTTCCTGGTCAGTCGTTTGGCTTTGCGTACCATGATGCAGGCTCGCTATACCCCTGAGCTGCAAGGGCACTTTGGGCTTGCTTCTGAGTGTTACTGCCATTTTACCTCGCCCATCCGGCGTTATGCCGACTTAGTCGTGCACCGGGCTCTTGCGTGCGCGTTGGGTATTGCTGGTTGTGCTGCTTCGCCGCGTCCTCGTATGCTGCTACGCACAGCCGATCAATTGAATACGTGCGAACGGGCGGGAATGGAGGCAGAGCGAGAAATCCTCAAGCGGATCACTGTGTTGTTTGTACGTGATCGGGTTGGTGAGGAATTCAGTGGTGTTATTTCGGGGGTGTCTGATTTTGGATTTTGGGTGGAGCTTTCGGAAGTCATGGCCGAAGGGCTGGTGCGTCTGTCTTTGCTGCATGACGATTATTATGCCTTTGTGCCGGAACGACAAGAGCTTATGGGTGAGCTTACCGGCAGGCGGTTTTGCCTTGGCCAGCATGTGAACGTGCGCCTCGTGGGTGTTAACGTGCCCCGCCTAGAAGTGGACCTTGAGTTGCTGACCGACGAGCATCAGGAGTCTGCCGGGCATGAGGCAGGGCGGGGCAGTGCCAGGCCGGGTGTAAAAAAGAAGCCGCGTATCGGTAAAAAAGACAACAGAGCGCCGCGAACCACCATGGCGGCAGAAGCGCGCAAGGCAGAGGCAGCCTTGCAGTTCCAGGGACAGAGCAGTGCGGGGCATGCGGATTTTCAGCCACCGGAAAAGGAGCGGCCGCGGGGTAAAAAAAAGCCCCGGGCAAGTACCCGGCGTAAGTCCTAGCCTGACAACATCCGTCTGTGGCAGTGCCCTGAAGTAAAAGTGTACTTTGCGTTCAGCACTTTTACCCTGGGAGAACGTGGAGCAGACCGGGCACATGCGGGGAGAGGCTGGTTCAAGGCAAGGGTGTTGGCGGTGTAATGTTGCTTTTGGGGCTGCAAAAAATACATGTGTCCTTATGCAAGAGCGCAAGGCGTAATGCGTATACTGCAAATCCTGTGAAAAAGGGGCATGGGCATTTTGAAAAGTAAAGTATATCCTGCCTGCGTCATGAGAGGCTTGCATGCTGGAGGTAGCCCGTGGAATCTGGTGTGAGCAGCATCGGACAAGGAAATATGCCTTCGATTTGGTGTAGTTGTGGGGTAGAAAATGGTAGCGGGCACAGCATTGCCCGAAAGATAGAAAAGGGTTGTTTCATCGTGCCATTGCGGTATTGCAACTGTAGTTTTGAGGATTGTCACCGTGTATGACCAAATACACTCTGAGCCATTGTGGGCGGAGATTGACCTGGCGGCATTACGGCATAATTTTCGTTTTGTGACTGCACATCTGAACCATGGCGTGGGAGTTATGGCGGTTGTGAAAGGCAATGCGTACGGGCATGGTGCTGTTCCTGTGGCGCGAGAGTTACTGCGCGAAGGTGCTGCGGCTTTTGGCGTTGCCAGGGTAGCTGAGGCTGTTGCTTTGCGGCGTTCCGGCATTGGTGTGCCCATTCTTGTGTTCAGTCCTACCCCGCCAGAAGAGGCATTACTGCTGGCCCAGTACAATATAATGCAGACAGTGCATTCCGATGAGTATGCGGATGCGTTGAACAATACCCTGTGGGCTGTTTCCAGGCAAAAGCGTGTTGCAGTGCATGTGAAGATTGATACCGGCATGGGGCGTCTTGGCTATCTTGCCACAGGGAGCTCTGACCATGCGCCGCTGGATGCGATTCTCGAAGGGTATGCCAGCCGGTCCTGTCTCGACCTACAGGGCGTATATACGCATTTTGCTGCCAGTGATGCCCTTGATCTTACTGCGGCACGCAAGCAGCTAGACGCATTTCAGCAAAGTCTGGATAGAATACCTGCCGATATTCGTCGCAGGTTGTGCATACACGCCGCTAACAGCGCTGCGGTGCTGCGTATGCCAGATGCGCATTTTGACATGGTGCGCCCGGGTATTGCCTTGTATGGACTTCCTCCCTCTGAGTCCATGAAGGACCTTGCACAAGTCCTGCATCCGGCCATGTCCATTAGAGCGCGGCTGAGCAGCGTAAAGCAGGTTCCTGCCGGGTTTACTGTAAGTTATGATCATACCTATATAACCGACAAGCCCACGGTCATCGCTGCGGTGCCGGTGGGGTATGCAGACGGATATTCCCGCCTGCTTTCATCGCGTGGCAGTATGTTGGTGCATGGTATGCGTGCCCCTGTGGCGGGTACCATATGCATGGACCAGACCATGCTTGATGTGGGGCATATCCAGGATGTGCATGAGGGGGACGAGGTTACGGTTATTGGCAGTCAAGGGGATGAGTGTATAACCGCGGGTGAACATGCGCGACTGACCTCGACCATAACGTATGAGGTCGTAGCGCGTATTTTAGCTCGGGTACCGCGGGTGTACCTGGATAACGAGCCTGAAAGCAAAAGGCAGGAACTTTTTGATAAAATACCCTAGGCTCACCATGGGTGGTGTGTATGCGAGCTGCTTTGTGAATTGAGAGAATGGGTGTATTTTTTATGCTTTTTTTCACAAAAGCAGCTTTACACTGTGTCGGCGGTCCGCTACATTGTGCGTACTTTGCAGCTAGGGGAGTCACAGACCTGTGACTGAGAGTGGAGCGTAAGGCTTCTGACCCTTGGAACCTGATGCGGTACTGCCGCCGTAGGGAAGCTGGTGTATAGTAAATACAGCCGGCATAGCCGGCTTTTTTTTATACTGACAAGGAACCTATGTTCCGTTGTGCTGGGGGTGCCGTACCGGCTGAGAGTGAAGCGTAAGGCTTCTGACCCCTTGAACCTGATGCAGGTAATGCTGTCGCAGGGAAGCCCGTTTTTCTGTCGTGAAAAATTTGTGGCTTGTCTTGGGCAGGCCACTTTTTTTATTGCCCGTATGTGGCAGGGGCTGCGTGTTGCTGCCGTAGTGGGAAGAATTTTTTGGCAAAGGAAGACGTCATGAAAATTGTGTTGAACGGCAAAGAGGAAGATGTTGCTGCCGGAGTAACCATACGCGAGTTGCTTGAAGAGAAAGGCCTGCGGGATACTGCGGTGGTTGTAGAGCACAACAGAACCGTTATACCTGCAGAAGCCTTTTCAATAACGGTATTGCATGACGGGGATGAACTGGAAATTCTACACTTTGTAGGTGGGGGCTAATGGAACACACACAACACACACAAGATCCACTGGTACTTGGCGGTATTTCATTTGAGAGCCGCTTATTTATCGGTACTGGAAAGTATGGCTCCGACAGTCTTATTCCCGATGTGGCGGCCGCCAGCGGCGCGCAGGTAATCACAGTAGCATTGCGACGTGTGGATTTGCAGACTGCAACTGACAATGTCATGCAGCATATTCCACCACATATGCAGCTCTTGCCCAACACATCCGGTGCGCGCACGGCTGATGAAGCCGTGCGCATCGCCCGATTGGCCCGCGCCGCGGGGTGTGGCGACTGGATCAAGATCGAAGTCATTTCGGATAACCGGTACCTTCTTCCTGACGGGTATGAAACGGCCAGGGCAACAGAAATTCTTGCGGCAGAAGGTTTTGTGGTACTTCCGTATATGAATCCTGACCTGTATGTTGCGCGAGATCTGGCGAGTGCCGGAGCAGCGGCCATCATGCCGTTGGGGGCACCCATTGGTACCAATCGCGGACTACAGACGCGGGAGATGATTGGTATTCTTATTGAGGAAATGACACTGCCCATCATAGTGGATGCAGGCATCGGCAGACCATCGCAGGCATGTGAGGCCATGGAAATGGGTGCCGCAGCCTGTCTGGTAAACACGGCCATTGCTTCTGCCTCTGATCCGGTGGGCATGGGATATGCCTTTGGTGAGGCAGTACGCGCGGGCCGTCGTGCGTGGCTGGCTGGCACTGGGGTGGTACGAGAAGATGGCGCAGAGGCATCTTCGCCATTATTGGGATTTTTGGGTGCATAAATGAAAAACATGCAAGACCTTATATCGCATAGTGCCCAGAGGTCCGACCACTGTTCCAATGAAGAGGCTGATGGATTTTACCATGTTTCCGCGTACCTGCAGAAGCAGGATGTGCAGGGGGCCTGCCTTGCCACGGATGCTTCCGGGGTGCAGCGTGCTCTTGCCAAGGATGTTATTGGGCCAGAGGATTTTCTGGCTTTGCTTTCACCTGCTGCGCGTCCGTATCTTGAGCACATGGCACGCAAGGCACATGATTTGACTGTACGACATTTTGGCAAGACCATTCAGCTTTTTACGCCATTGTATCTTTCCAACTGGTGTACCAACAGATGCGTGTATTGCAGTTTTAATGCATGCAGTGGCATTTCGCGTATGCAGTTGACCCTGGAAGATACGCTGCGGGAGGGAAAGGCCATTGCTGCCACCGGATTGAAGCATGTACTTTTGCTCACCGGAGAAGCGCCTGTCAAAGCATCCGTGGGGTATATAAGCGACTGCGTCAGAGTACTGCGTCCGCTTTTTCCTTCATTGAGCATAGAGGTGTATGCACTGACAGAGCAGGAATACCGGACGCTGTATGGCGCAGGTGTGGACGGCATGACTCTGTTCCAGGAAACATATAACGAGGGGCTGTATCCTGAGCTGCACCCGGCAGGCCCCAAAAGCGATTATGCCTTTCGCCTGAATGCGCCGGAACGGGCGTGTCGCGCGGGGATGCGTAATGTGAATATCGGCGCTTTGCTGGGGCTTGATGCCTGGCAGCGCGAGGCTTTCATGACAGGTATGCACGCACATTGGTTGCAGCAGAGCTATCCTGGTACGGATATTGCCCTTTCACTACCCAGGATGCGTCCTTATGCAGGGCAGTTTCAGCCGGCTTGCGAGGTGGATGATGCGTCATTGGTGCAGATATTGTTTGCCATGCGGCTTTTTTTACCCAGGTGCGGCGTGACCATATCTACCCGTGAAAGTCCCGATTTCAGAGACAACCTCATGCCTCTTGGTGTAACACGCATGAGTGCCGGTGTTTCCACGGCAGTGGGTGGATATGCCGAATCTGATGAAAAAACCGTGGGGCAGTTCGAGATTTCTGATTCCCGTTCGGTGGACGAGGTGGTTCAGGCCATTTTGCAAAAGGGGTATCAGCCGGTGTTCAAAGATTGGCATCCGCTGGACAATGCCTGCGCGGTGTAGATGTGAGCACGTTGCGGCAAGGCTTGGCCCGGTATCTGACTGCCTATCAGCGCAAGGCGCTATGCGGGGCTGTTGTGGGTATTGCCGGTGCGGGTGGGCTTGGCTCCAACTGTGCGGCCATGCTTGTGCGCAGTGGCATACGTACCCTTGTGCTTGCTGATTATGATTGCCTTGAGGCGTCAAACCTGAACCGGCAGTGGTACACCCCTGACCAACTGGGTATGCCCAAAGTACACGCCCTTGCTGCCAACCTGTCAGCCCTTGAGCCTGACCTTGACCTGAGTGTACATGCATTGCGCCTTGACGCCACGCAGCTTGGCAGGGTTTTTGGCCATTGTCATGTGGTGGTCGAAGCAGTGGATGATGCCGTGACCAAGGGGCTGATTGTAGAGTTTTGCTTGCAAAAAAAGATTTTTTTTGTCAGCGCATCAGGTATGGCTGGCTGGGGTGGTCCTGCCATGCATACTCGTGCGGTGCGTGATGCAGGAGTGATTGTGGGTGACATGCAAACCGCAGTGGACAAGGGTATGCCCCCCATGGCGCCCCGTGTGCTTATGGCTGCGGCCATGCAGGCAGATGCGGTGTTATGCCGGGTGTTGGGACCGTGTGGCTCCCCTGGGCAGGAGGATAGTTGAATGAAAATGAATATGGCAGATTGGGATATATACTGCCTCACTGACGCCAGGCTTTCTTTGGGGCGTGGTATTGAAGAGGTGGTCCAGGCCATGCTGCAAGGCGGGGCCAAGGTCATACAATATCGGGAAAAGGACAAAAAATCCGGTGTCATGTTGCAGGAATGCCGGACTATCAGAGCCATGACTCGCGAGGCAGGTTGTTGCTTTATTGTGAATGATCATGTGGATATTGCCTTGCTGTGTGACGCCGATGGCGTACATGTGGGGCAAGAGGACCTGCCGGTGGCCGAGGTGCGCCGTCTTGTGGGGCAAGACAAAATTGTCGGGCTCTCCACACATTCGCCGGAAGAATACCTTGAGGCAGTGGCCGCAGGCGTGGATTACATTGGGGTGGGACCCATATTTTTCACACGTACCAAAAAAGACGTCTGTGCTCCTGTGGGGATATCTTACCTTGACTACGCTGTTGCTCGGGCCCGCGTGCCCTTTGTGGCCATTGGCGGTATAAAAATGCATAATATCGACGAACTGGCTGCACACGGCGCACAGTGCTGCGCGCTTGTTTCCGAGATTGTAGGAGCTACGGATATTGCTGCCGCTGTTTCGGGGTTACGCACCCAATTGCATGCGGCCCGTACGATGGGGTAGACTGGGTATACAGTCGGTAGTCCGACAAAAAATATGTACTATCACATACGGCAGCATTTCTTGCTGCCGTATTTTTTTGTGCATTCTTTTGTCGGGGGAAAACCCGCCATATTCTAACATAGTAGGCTCATGGGGTTTTACACACTACGTATGCCGGGTGTAAGGGCTCTATGGCTAGAAGGCGCTGGCGTGTGCCAGGCTGCACAGCGGTAGGCGCATGGGGCGTATGTTTTGAGGGTGCAGGGTACCGCAGATGCCCGAAAAGGACGTACTCATATGAACATTTCGTAAAATGCTGCGGCTTACAACTGGAGATTTATGCTACCTCATTTGTAGGAGAGGGTATGGGGACATTCCGTTTTGTGGGGTAGCAGATCATCATGAGTTTGAAAGAAGTTGCAGCTGGCCGGACGGCCAAAGATGTATACAGTGGATACGGCATGGACAGAGCAAAAGCAAGGTCAACGGCACGGAAGCCTCGGACATCAGGCGCCTGCAATCTTGAGCACGAAAACGCACGGCTCAGGCAGATGTACTCTGATTTGAGCTTGAAAAACAGAGCCTTGAAGGATGTCATGGGAAAAAGCTCTGAGGCCAACCGAGAAGCATGCGCTTGTTGTGTTTGCCCATGGGGAACACGAGATTTCCATCAGTCGGGCATGCCTGTACCAATATGTTCAGAGTCCGTTGTGCTGCCCTGGGGTTTGCCTGGGCATGCATTCCATCCCTGCCACTGGCCTGCTGTGCAACGACCACTGGGCGAGTGATTTTTGTATTGCCAGTTTTGGTGCACGCTGTCTGTACAGTCAGGGGGCGCAGGGGCATACCCAAGGCTCCCTTGGCTATACCACCACGGGCAGGGCGTACCTTTGCTTTACAGCCTACGGTCCTTTGCCGGCCTTACATTTCAAAGAGCATTTCCAGATCATCGCGAGTCAGTGATTTCCAGCTTTCTTGACCAGGGATGATGGAGTCAGCAACACTGCGTTTGCTGTCCTGGAGCTTCAGTATTTTTTCTTCCACCGTATTCTGGCAGATCATCTTATATGAAAAGACCTGGCTTTTTTGACCGATGCGGTGTGCCCGGTCCGTGGCCTGGCTTTCTACCGCAGGGTTCCACCATGGATCATAATGGATGACATAGTCAGCACTGGTCAGGTTCAAGCCTGTCCCACCCGCCTTGAGCGAAATAAGGAATATGGGGATATCCGGAGAGTTGTTAAACTTATCTACCTGCTCAAAGCGGTCTTTGCTGGCACCATCAAGATAGCAGAAGGGGATATCACTGATTTGCAGCCACGAGCGGATAATATGCAGCATCTGCACAAACTGGGAAAACACCAGCACCTTGTGGCCTTCTTCCACGATGTCAGTGATCATGTCTTTGAAGGCATCGAATTTTCCTGAAGGCAGGTTGGTTGTCAGTCCCGGCATATCAAGCTTGAGTAGCCTCGGGTGGCAACAGATCTGGCGTAGTTTCAACAGGGCATCCAGAATGGACATCTGGCTTTTGGCTATACCTTTTTCGTCCACATCGGCCATGACCTGCTCTTTGAGCATCTTGGCCAGTGCTCCATAAAGCTCTTGCTGCTCATCTGCCAGCGCACAGTAGTACACGTTTTCTACTTTGGGCGGCAGGTCTTTTGCCACTTCTGCCTTGGTACGCCTGAGAATAAACGGTTTGACGCGGGTACGCAGGTACTGGAGGGTATCAGTATCGCCGTCTTTGATAGGCTTGATGATGCCGCGCTGAAAGCTGTGTTGTGACCCCAGAAAACCGGGCATAAGGAACTCAAACAGCGACCAGAGCTCAAAGAGGTTGTTTTCAATGGGCGTACCTGACAGGCACAGACGTATCCCGGCATTGATCTTGCGCACGGACCTTGCTGTTATGGTATTGGGGTTTTTAATGTTCTGCGCTTCGTCAAGAATAAGCGAATTGAATTCATGGTTTTGCATTTCTTCAAGATCGCGGCGCAACAGAGCATAGGTCGTAATAACAAGATCAGCGTCGGCAATTTGTGCAAACATGTTTTCACGACGCGTGCCGTAAATGATGAGCCGACGCAGGTCAGGAACAAATTTAGAGGCTTCTCTGTCCCAGTTTGGCAACACAGAAGTGGGCACGACAATCAGGTTGGGACCGGTGTGTCCTGTCTCAACCATGTGCTGAATAAAGGAAAGTGTCTGGATGGTTTTGCCAAGGCCCATTTCGTCGGCAAGGATACCACCAAAACCGTATTCACGTAAGAAATTGAGATAACTCAGCCCCTGCTGCTGGTAACCGCGCAAAGTGGCCTCTAGCCCTCGTGGCTGGTCTATTTGAGAGATTTTCTGGAAGGTGGTGATCTTTTCACGAAGCGCATTCCAGAACGAGTCTGTCTCGGCCACTGGCAGGTCGTCCAGCAGGCTGTCCAGCAGGGGAGCCTCATATTGTTCAAAACGTTTTTTGGGTGCTTTTTCAGGGTCAAAACCCATGGCATGCAGTTTGCTACCCAGTGTTTTCAGCCATGATTCTGGAAGGCTGGTGTATGAACCGTCTTTAAGCTGTACATAGCGTTTGCCTTCTGTCCATGCCTTCCATATTTTGTCAATGGGCACGTGTTGCCCTTCGTATTCCACGGAAAGGTCGAGTGAAAACCATTTTTCCTGCTCATTGGATTCGACTTTGGCAGAAATAATGGGTTGTGACAGGCGTACCTTGTAGCGCGAGAGAGCTTTCTCTCCGTATACCCGATATTCAGAAACAAGCTTTGGATATGCATCCAGCAAGAAGGCAATGGCTTCTTCAGGCTCAAGGAACCAGATTCGGTTGTTGCGTGGCTGAAAGTGCATTTCCAGCAACTGCTGCGTCAGAGCGGCTTCCTGCTCTTGCAGACGGCGTAGCAGGTAGGTCTGTCCTTCAAAGGTATAGCTGCCTGTCTGAAATTCAGGGTTGGGGCCGGGCAACAGAAACTCACCGTGGATTGTTTCATAAATATTCTGGATTTGCAGGGTGAGCAGGCTGCCTTCTTCATCCAGGTACAGCTTGGGGTTATAGCTGGCCGGCACAAAAATGGGTTCCATGTGCTCCAAAAAGTCATCCTGGCCGTACAGGTCCGACGCGGGCAGTCTTGTCCACACACGGTCCAGAAATTCCGAGATATCTTCCTGCGGGATAACAGGAAGCTCTCGCACCATTTCCTGCACAAGGGTTGCGTCCAGGTTGGTATGTACGGGGTAGAAGCCTCGGCGCCAGCAAACCCACAACGGAAGTTGGCCATGAAGCGTGACCTCTGCATCCAGAATGGAACGAGGGGGCTTACCATCACGATGGAGCAGGGCGTCAAAACCAAGCCCCTCTTCAAGCAAGCGTGGCTGCAGTTTCAGACGCATGGTCGTGCCTTCAATGCGGCAGGGATTTTCCGTATCTTGCCAGAACAGATAGTATTCGTTGCGGATAGTCCAGAAAAACCAGGTCAGCAGCCCATCAGGAATTTCGATGCGATGGCCGTCATAGTCAAGGAACTGGCTTATTTGGCGGGCAATGGCAGGTAGTTCTGGAGAAAGCTCGCACCACTCTGGGTGATCGATGATCTGGGCAAGCGTGATTTCGTTATGCACGCTGGACAGGGAAGACTTGTTTTGGCGTGCACGGAAAAATGCAACCTGGAGTCTACCAGGCTCGGGGAAAAAACGAAAAATAAAATAGTGCTTGCCCGCTTCCGGCTCAAGTTCTGTGGAAAAGAAAGAACGAAAACACTGGCGCCATTCGGTTTTTGGTAACAACGCTTCAGTATTATCCTGCGTTTCAAGAGAGGAGAGCAGCTTGAGCGCAGTTGCCCCTACATGGCGACATATCCCGGAAAATGAATCAGGGCAGTTGCAAAAATAGCTTACGCTTCCTTCGCTGGTATCCAGCGAGAGAGTGGGCGAGTAATGCTGAAAATCGTTTCCCTGGACGTATGCCTCAACACTCCAGTACCCGGCGTCTTTTTTTAAGCTGAGCTTGATTACCCCCCCGCTATTGAGGATAGCATGTGAACCGTCAATAATGTATTCAGGGGTTGTATCCGTTACAAACTCCTGCAACATGGATTTGACAGTCATCTCCTCTGGTCTGTCCATGGTCTGCCTTGCTCCTCAATATTGCCATGCGAGTGGCTGCTACACCAGTGCCCGTGCGTATCCTTACCGGCGGGGTAAGGGGCGCAGGCAACACGTTAAATTACATAAAAAATCGACTATTTTCAATAGGGCGGAACTTTGGTAGAGGCAGTTATGGTGGCAACTGGCTCCTGAAACTAAGCAAGATCATACCCAGTTTATCAAAATTGGCAATAGGGCATGAGGTTTTCATGTATCATATAGTACGTTCTGTTACAGTTATCTTATATTTGGTATTGCTGAGCGCCTGTGGTGGCGCGGATTCCAGCGAGACAAACAAAAAAGCTATGCAGGATTCTCCGGCGCCTCTTTCTGGGCATTCCACAACCGTTCCTGAGCAGAGTGATGAGCCGGTATACGGTGGCCGCATTGTCATTGGATCACTGGGAGAGCCGACAAACCTGGTGACTGCCTTGTCAACGGACAACGCATCACGAGGGGTTACATTCTGGTTATATATAAGTTTGCTAAAGTATGATAAAGATTTGCGCATAATTCCTTGGGCCGCTGAATCCTATGACGTGGAAGAGGGGGGCAGGCTGCTACGTTTTCGGCTTCGCAAGGGAATCAAGTGGCAGGATGGTGTTGAGCTGACAGCTGATGATATCGAATTTACGTACAAGCTGATGACGGATCCCAAAACGCCCACGGCATATGCCAGTGATTTTTTGCGTGTGAAGGAGCTACGCAAGATTGACAGGTATACTCTGGAGGTACATTACGAAGAGCCTTTTGCCCGGTCACTCATTACATGGATGAGCGACATCCTGCCCAAGCACAGACTGGAAGGCGAAGATTTGAGATCAACCGCTTTTTTGCGTAATCCCATGGGGGCAGGGCCCTACAGGCTCAAGGAATGGGTTGCCGGCAGCAGGGTTGTACTTGAGGCAAACGAGGACTATTTTGAAGGTCGGCCATATATTGATGAAATAGTATTTCGCAATATACCTGATATGACCACCATGTTTCTGGAGCTGAAAGCGGGTAAGATAGACATGATGGACCTTACAGCGCAGCAGTATACCTTTCAGACCACCGGAAAGCAGTGGGATAGCCAATGGCAGAAATTTCGCTATCTTTCATCAGGGTATACCTTTTTGGGTTTCAATCTGGAACGGCCACCTTTTGAAGATGTCCAGGTACGCAGGGCTCTTTCGTTGGGGGTGGACAGAAAGGCCATTATCGCCGCGGTGCTTTTGGGTGAGGGGCACACAACCGTAGGGCCTTACAAGCCCGGGACGTGGGTGTATAATGAGACGCTTGATGAGTACCCGTATAATCCCCGGCAGGCACGTGCACTGCTTGCCCAAGCCGGGTTTGTCGATGGTGACGGTGACGGTATTGTAGAGCGTGACGGCGTACCCTTTGCTTTTACCATTTTGACAAACCAGGGGAATGGGGAGCGTATCAAGGCTGCAACCATCATCCAGAGCCAGTTAAAGGAAATCGGGGTGGATGTGCAGATACGTGTTGTTGAGTGGGCTGCGTTTATCAAGGAATTTGTGCACAAGGGGCGTTTTGATGCACTGATGCTTGGTTGGAACATCCTTCAGGACCCTGACATCACTATGGTCTGGCACTCTTCGCAGAGCGAAGAGGGTGGGTTGAACTTTATCAAATTTCGCAATGACAGGCTGGATGCGCTGCTTGAGCGTGCAGGGTCTGTGCTGGACGATGGGCTAAGAAAGCCCCTGTACGATGAGGTGCAGCAGATTTTGTATGACGAGCAGCCGTATTTGTTTTTGTATGTGCCCTATGCCTTGCCTGTTGTACATGGCCGTTTCAAAGGAGTGGAGCCTGCCCCCGCAGGTATACTGCACAATTTCACTCAATGGTGGGTTCCCAAAGAGCAGCAGCACTACAAAACTTCTGCGCATAATTGAACGACGAGACAGCAGATATGATTCGTATACAGGATATTCTCGACGCCATTGCCGAATACCGACAGGATGCTGACTGTGAGCTGATCCAGAAAGCCTATGTATTTTCGGCTGCTGCACACGCAGGTCAGACCCGCCTGTCCGGTGAACCATACCTCATGCACCCCCTTGCCGTGGCCCATAGTCTTGCAAAAATGCGTCTGGACGAGGCGTCTATTGCTGCGGGCTTGTTGCACGATACCGTAGAAGATACTGATACGAGCATTGAAGAGATCGACTCCTTGTTTGGCGAAGAAGTGGCAGACATTGTGGATGGGGTGACAAAGATCAGCCTGATGACCTTTGACAGCAAAGAAGAGGCGCAGGCAGAGAATATACGCAAGATGGTACTTGCCATGGCAGAGGATATTCGCGTGCTTATCGTTAAGCTTGCGGACCGCCTGCATAACATGAACACATTGGATTTTCAAAAGCCGCATAAGCAAAAGCTTATCGCGCAGGAAACCATGGATATTTATGCCCCGCTGGCCAATCGCTTGGGGCTGCACCGCATGAAGCTGCAATTGGAGGATCTGGCCTTACGTTATCAGAAGCCTGACGTCTGGGGACAACTGACGGAGTGGCTTGAAAAGAAAAAAATAGCGGGCAGTGCGTATATTGACGAAGTATGTGACATGCTGCGGAATATGCTCAAGCAGAACAAGATTTCCGGCCGGGTGAGTGGCCGCATCAAGCATATCAACAGTATTTACAGAAAAATGTTGCAGCAGTCTCTGGCCTTGGATGAAGTGCCGGATGTGATTGCATTTAGAGTAATTGTTGATGATGTGAAGGACTGCTATGCCATGCTTGGTTTGGTGCATGCTGTGTGGAAGCCGATACATGGACGATTTAAAGATTATATATCCATGCCAAAGGCCAATATGTACCAGAGCTTGCACACAACTGTCGTGGGGCCTGCCGGTGAGCGCATTGAAATACAGATCCGTACAGAAGAGATGAACCGTATGGCGGAGCATGGGGTTGCTTCGCACTGGCTTTACAAAGAAGGTCAGCGGGTAAAATCAAAAGATATACGTCAATTTGCGTGGCTGCGCGATATGCTTGACTGGCAAAAGATGGAAAGTGATTCGCGTGAGTTCATGCGTTCGCTGAAATTCGATCTGTTTAAGGAAGAAGTCTATGTATTTACCCCCCACGGAGAAGTGAAAGAGCTGCCCGAGGGGGCAACCCCAGTGGACTTTGCCTACCTTATCCATACAAAAGTGGGAGACCACTGTGCGCGTGCCAAAGTAAACGGCAAGTTGGTGCAGTTATCCACAAAGCTGACAAACGGCGATACTGTGGAAATCATCACCGACGCCAACAGGCACCCCAGCCGTGACTGGCTCAAGTTTATTAAAACAGCCAAGGCAAGAACCAGAATCAACAACTATATCCGAACGGAGGAGCGTGGCCGCAGCATCGCCTTGGGTAAAGAAATGTTGGAAAAGCAGGGGCGCCGCATGGGCCTTAACGTGGCCAAGCTGCTTAAGGAAGGCGAGCTGCTGGCCGTGGCAGAAGATTTTTCTTTTCATAATGTTGATGAGCTGTTGTCTGCTGTGGGATATGCTAGGCTGACCCCGCAAAAGGTGCTGCGCCGGTTGCTGCCCAAAGAAGATGACTCTGCCAGGGAGAAAGAAGCCAAGGCGCCCGAGGTGCAAAAGGTCCAGCGCGGTGCAGATGCCAACAGCGTCAGCATCAAAGGGGTGGACGATGTGCTTGTGCGCTTTGGCAAGTGTTGTAACCCTGTGCCCGGCGATGCCATTGTGGGCTACATCAGCCGGGGAAGAGGCGTTACAGTGCATACCTCGGACTGTGTTAATACGCAGGGTATGGAGCCGGAGCGTCTGATCAGTGTGTTTTGGGACGGTACGGAAGACAAACCCTATCCGGCACGTATACGCTTGCTCTGCCACAATGAAGTGGGGAGTTTTGCCCAGATTACAGGCATGCTTGCTAAAGAGGGGGTGAACATCGATGCATGCCAGCTGCGCTCTACTGTGGGCGGAAAGTCGGAACTGGACATTACTGTGGAAGTGCGTGATGTCGATCATCTGTACCAGACCATAGAACACCTGCGGCAGTTGGCCACGGTGCTTGAGGTCGTTCGTTTTTCATAGTTCTCCATGGGTGTACGGTACGCAGCCTGGCCTTGATTTCAGGGGGGCATGGTGCTGGTGCATCTTTGTCAGCATTGTTTTCGTGCACAGATCCATATTATCAGGTTGTTTCTGTACTGCGCACGGTGCCTTTGGCCGTGGTGCCGTTTTTTGCAGACCATTGTTCATAGTGCTTTTTGCGCAGGCTGGGCAATGTGCCTTGGCTTTGCCCTTTTGTGACGGGGCGTATTATGGCTCGCCCTTTGCCCGGCTGTGGATGCAGGGCACACTACGGCCAGGCATGTTTTGTTTGGCGGGTGCAGGTAGAGCTGAATGGAACAGTGCATATCTCGGACTGTGTGAATATGCAGGGTATGGAGCCGGAGCGTCTGATCAGTGTGTTTTGGGACAGTACGGAAGACAAACCCTATCCGGCACGTATACGCTTGCTCTGCCACAATGAAGTGGAGATTACAGGCATGCTTGGTACAGTGGTGCGGAAGTACGTGTGCCGACCATCTGTACCAGACCATTGAGCATTATCTGAGCATCTGTGGTAGGTGGAGTGGTTGTGAAAGCCTGTGGCCTGCCAAAATGTTTTTTTGTGCAGGAAAGGGGGGCGCTCTGGAAAGCTTGCAACAGAGCGCCATGTTTTTGCCGGACAGATTCAATACAGCCGGTAAGGGCATGCCCCTCTGGCAACACTTCTATCTATAGTTAGTGGGGACCATAGGCTTTGTGTTTTTTGCGGATGAAATCAAAGGCGTCTTGTGGCAACAGAGGGGGGCTGTAGTAAAAGCCCTGGATGTTATGGCAGCCAAGTTCACGTAGCTTGAGCAGGTCTTCTTCTGTTTCCACAAATTCTGCGATCATGTCAATGTCGAGTTGCTGGCAAAGCCTGGAGATGGAGCTGATTATCTCAGCACTACCCACAGAAGAGCGGATATCTTTTGTAAGTATCTTGTCCAGCTTGAGACCGTGTACTTTGAGCATTTTGAGGTAGCGAATGGAGCTGTGGCCCATGCCGAAGTCATCAATTGCAATTTGTATTTCCATGTCATTCAGCTGTTGCAGTACGCCAGCCTTGAGTGCCTTTGGAGATAATGCATTTTCTTCTGTTACTTCAAGCTTGATATCCTTATGCGAGATGCCATGCTCACGTATTATTTTTTTGAGCATGCCAGAAAAACCATAATCTTCCAACTGTACAGACGATATATTGATGGACATGCTGATGTCGCGCAACCCTGCCTCATTCCACTGGCGTAGCTGCATGGCTGCCGTCTGAAATGTCCATTTGACAAGGGTTGTTATGTTGCCAGAGTCTTCTGCAAGCCGTATCAAAACTGGTGGAGGTACCATGCCAAAGTTTGGATGCTTCCAGCGAACAAGGCTTTCAACACCATAGACATTTCCCGTATCACTATTGACCTGTGGCTGGTAGACAAGGAATATTTCTTTGTTTTCGATTGCGTTCGGGATGTCTCTTGCAAGAGATCGTGCAATACATCCGATCTCTCCAGGATATCTCATTATATTTTCTATCTTTTTTTCTTCAAGAACAAGTCCTATAAGTTTGTCAAATTCTTTTTTTGCATTTATTAATCTTGATTTATTGTCAATATATATAAATGGAGAATATATCAATATTGATACTGATATGCAGACAATTTGCAGTACAACTCCTGAAATTGATCCTGTTGTTGTAAATGCATTGAATAATATTGGTATATTCCAAGAAACATCTCCATATGAATACTGTACAATGGAAGTAGTCATTGCAGCATATGAAATGAGTGTTGTTATTATTGGTGTTATGAAGAAGGGGATGAATAGAACTGGGTTGAGTATAAGTGGTATGCCAAAGAGTAAGAGCTCATTTATATTGAATATTGCAGGAGGAATGGATAGGTATAGTATTCTTCTGAGGCCTTTATCGTCATAGTAAAACAGTGCTGGAATGATGAAGCCGATTGTTGTGCCTGTGCCTCCTATTGATGTGAAACAATCAAAAAATGTTTTTGTGAAGAAAAAAGTATCACCGTGGAGTGATGGATCTGAAGGCAGCGCGTTTTGTGCCGCAACATAGACTTCTGTCATGACAGGTTCTAATACATTGGAACCGTGGAGACCGAAAAACCAGAGTAGTTGCCTGAAAAAATTGTAGAGCAGCGCCCCGTCAAGCGAGTCCGCGCCCAGTCCAGCAAAGGGAGCAGAGATAAGGCTGTATACCAGTTCATAAGAGCTGCTGATTCCTGCCATACGCACGGTGGTGTTGAGCGCTGCAAAAAAGCCGAGGGTGCCCAGTGCGGGAAGCAATATGTCAAGTGTTTGGGAGAATGAGTTGTCAAATGCGTCGGAAAAAAAAGTTCCGCGCAGTTTGCGGATGCGAAGCAGGCGGCTGAACAAGAAGCATGCCAGCAAAGAACTGATAAAGGTGAGAAACAGTCCGTGGATGCCCACCCACCTTAGTGCTACCTTGCCATCCGGCTGTGAACCTATGGCGCAGGCAACGACCCCCAGAGCCACAAGCACAAAGCACAATGGATTGACGTAATCATTGGGGTATTTTTCATTATATTGCGTGCCCAGGGTGTGAGCGAGCCCTAGACAGACAAAGATAGAAAGTGTGCCGAATGTTGCATTATAAAGGAAGCCGCTGAATATTCTGCACCAAGGAGCCAGGAGTGAGGCAATGCTGCTGGGGACCATGTCCCAAGGAAAGGAATACAGCAGAAATGCTGCCACACCGGGGATCAGTATGACAACTGTCATACTGAATGCGCTACGGGTAGCAACAATATAGGGCAGTGCCGCAATGCGGCTTGCAATATCAAGCAGATTCATAATGATGAAAAGAGTGTGGTGGCGCTACCACATACGCCGGACTACCGGTTCGCTGGATACTCCACAACATAATTACCTGTACTTGATAGGTTTGTGCCCTCTCTTCTTTGGCAAAAAAACAACGAATCCCGGGCAACAATCTGGTCAGAAAAGATAACAGGCAGCCAGATACAACGGCAAATTCTGTCTACTACAAGGCGTCAGGGTTGCGGCGTGTTTTTGACACCCTCCTGTCTCCCGCAAAGGGGGGAGGACGGGATGACAGGAGGGTGCGTAGCCTAGGCAATTTGCTGACGAAAAAATATTATATATAGCACCAGAAGGATTATATATACCCACATATTGCTCCGCTGGCAAGCGCTATGTGGAGTCATATGTGGCCCTTTTTTGTAATTTTTTTGTGTATCCGGTCATCTTTTCGGCTCGGGGTCTTGTACCGATTTTATGCGGACACTGCATATGATTACCTTTGACTACTTTTTGGATCAGGTGGCTCTGGCCATATGTCTAGGCGGTTTTTTGTGCCTTTTTCATACGGAGGCATCGTATGCATTTGCCGCAATTTTTGGGCAGACTGAAAAGCAGATCAGTTCCGGCGGTGTTCATGAGTTCGAGGGTGCCGCCAACCCGGGTTGGGATTTCTGTGGTTATGGCTTTGCCAAAGGGCTCGTGCGCGCAGTTAAAAGCTTGGTGTACCATGCTCTCGGTGTTGGACGTGAAGCGCAGTTGGAACATTTGATCGTCCAGATCTTGCAGAGTGATAAGTATGCGTGGTGCGCAATTGGAGTCAGGCATAGGCCCCAGGGCATTGGCCATGAGTTCGCAGATCAGCAGGCTTATGAAAAAAGTTGTCTTGGGGCAGACAGAAATGTGTCCACCCCGTACTGAAAATTCTATTTTGTCTGCGATGGTGCTGGAAATAATTCTGGATGCCACTGTGCGTACCAGCGGGCCGATGCTTATGGTGTTGTTTTGGGGTTGCGTAAGGTATGCGTAAAGGTCGGCAACACGCTGAGTGTGGTAGAGTAGGCCGGGTAACAGAGGGCCGGTTGCACAGTTTGGGCCATATCCCTGAAGCTGCTTTGCCTGAATAATGTCGGCAATCATTTCGAAATAGCTTTTGATGTTGTGGTGTGCATCAGCCAACGGAATGGCTTGCCCGGGTGGATACTTAAGCGGGGCATCGGGGGCAAGGATGTTCTGGAGATCTGCTTCGGCAATGCGCCTGCAGCCTTGCAGCAGGCGGGTGGAGCCTTGAAGAAGGGGAAAGGTGCCGCTCTGACCCAGCATGCAGATTGTTCCATAGAGTTCGCCGTCTGGCCAGCGGATGGGCAGGCCAATGTAAGATGTCAGGCCCCGCTGTGCGTCGCTGCTTTCTGCCCATAGGGGGGTATCGCGGGCATCTTTGATGGTGACCAACCGCCCTCTGCAGAGGACCTCTTCGCAATACAGACCGAGGCCAAGCTGCTCTCGGCTACCCACCTTGTAAGCAGGAGAATGAGGGACGCTTGTGGCGCAGACTTCGATATCTGTCGGTGACAGACGCATGATAAGGGCAACAGGCGCCAAGGTAACATCGCTGAGTAATGCCACAATATGCTGCCACTCGTGGAGTAACTCCTGCGGAACTTCGGGTTTATCTCTACCTGTGATGGGGAGGGCAAACAACTCACCAGTAGATGATTTTACCTGAATATAGTTTGTCATCCTTGCACCCACCTTACGCCTTTACTGTCAAGCTTTCAAAAAGAAACCAAGAGAGACATGGCTGTATTTGGTAATATGGCGTTTTGTAGAAAAGAAACTGTATACAATCGCAGAATACTCCCTGAGAAGGTTGATGTTGCATATAGAAAGATACAACAAAACAATAGGGGGCATACTATGTGAATAAACCGAAGGCTATTACAGCTACTGATTATTATTAAGCTAAAAAATATATTTTAACAACCGGTTTGAAAAAAATAGCAGACTGGGGCACAAGGCAGCACAGGCGCTTTACCGACGCCCCTGATTGCCTGGGCAGGGGGATGTCCC
>CAZQKM010000036.1:0-20460 GCA_964593925.1 uncultured Desulfovibrionaceae bacterium
ATGGGCAGGATAGTAGCTTAACTCTGTGTCCACAACTTTGTAGCAGGATCACAACACCCTTGCTCAAAGAGATGTAGTCCCGGCACCGCAAGGCATGTTTTGGTTTGCCTGTGCGCTCGCCCTTGGGTATATGTGATTGGCATATTGGCAGTGGGTATACAAGTACATAAAACCGCATGAGCGGATGATGGTAACAGGGTGAATAGCATGAGTAATGTGGAACCGGATAAGATAATTTACTCCATGGTGCGTGTGTCCAAGCGGCATGGGCAAAAGGAAGTGTTGAAGGATATATCGCTTTCATATTTTTATGGGGCAAAAATTGGGGTACTTGGCCTGAATGGCTCGGGTAAGTCTTCACTGTTGAAGATACTTGCCGGTGTGGACCAGTCTTTTGATGGCAAGACGGTACTTTCTCCTGGTCATACCATAGGCTACCTTGAACAGGAGCCGCTGCAGGATGAGACGCGTACTGTGCGTGAGGTGGTGGAAGAGGGTGTGGGCGAGATCATGCAACTGGTTCATGAATTCAATGAGATCAATGCCAAGTTTGCAGAGCCCATGGAGCCCGAAGAGATGGATGCGCTTATCACCCGCCAAGCTGAAGTGCAGGAGCACATGGATGCCAAAGGCGCATGGGATATTGATTCGCGTCTTGAAATGGCCATGGATGCCTTGCGCTGTCCGCCTGGAGACACCTCTGTTGCTGTTATTTCGGGTGGCGAAAAGCGTCGGGTCGCTTTGTGCCGTCTGCTGCTGCAAAATCCTGACATTTTATTGTTGGATGAACCCACGAACCATCTTGATGCCGAGTCTGTGGCTTGGCTTGAGCGGTATCTGCAGCAATTTTCCGGAACGGTTATTGCTGTGACGCACGACAGATATTTTTTGGATAATTTGGCAGGCTGGATACTTGAGCTTGACCGTGGCCGGGGTATCCCTTGGAAGGGCAACTATTCAAGTTGGCTTGACCAAAAGCAAAAACGGCTTGCCACCGAGGAAAAGGCCGAAACAGAACGGCAGAAAACCTTGCAACGCGAACTGGAATGGATTCGCATGTCTCCCAAGGGGCGTCATGCAAAGTCAAAGGCGCGTATCAATGCCTATGAGGCTATGTTGAGCCACGAGGCGGAGCGAAATGCCAAGGATCTTGAAATATACATTCCACCAGGACCGCGTCTTGGCAAGGTTGTGGTGCGGGCAGAGGGTGTCTGCAAATCTCTGGGAGACAAGCTGCTTATGGAGGGAGTCACTTTTGTCATTCCTCCCAATGCCGTTGTGGGGATTATCGGGCCCAACGGGGCAGGTAAATCCACACTGTTCAAAATGTTTGCAGGTGAAGAGCAGCCTGATGCAGGAACTCTGCAAATAGGTGACAGCGTCAAGCTGGCATATGCCGATCAAGGCCGCGGTTCGTTGGAATCCGGTAAAACCGTGTATGAAGTAATCAGTGAAGGGTATGAAACCCTTAAACTCGGGGATCGTGAAATCAACAGCCGGGCGTACTGTTCTCGGCTCGGCCTGAGTGGCGCTGATCAGCAAAAAAAGGTCGATGTGCTTTCTGGTGGAGAACGTAACAGGGTGCATATGGCTCGCATGTTAAAGTCTGGGGCCAATGTGCTGCTTCTGGACGAACCTACCAACGACCTTGATGTAAACACTATGCGCGCCCTTGAAGACGCTTTGGACAATTTTGCCGGTTGCGTGATGGTAATCAGTCACGACCGTTGGTTTCTTGATCGCATTGCAACGCATATCATGGCTTTTGAAGGTGATTCACAGGTGGTTTTTTATGAGGGTAACTACTCCGAGTATGAGGTAGACAGAAAGCAACGTCTGGGGAAAGATGCTGACCAGCCGCATCGTATCAAATACCGTAAACTGAGACGCTGAACCCGTGTGTACATCGGGCATGGCCATAACATGGTGTAGCACGTGGATGGCTAAGGCGTATTGGGCCACAGGATTTTTCTGCAGCGATGTGCTGAAGCAGGATCAAAGGGAGCCCATGGGACTGTATTTGGGCTGGTATAAAACCTCCTGAAATGCGACAGGGTATACAGTCCCGGGTTGCCCATTCTTTCAAAGATAGGTGTGTCTGTAGCCTATGGACCATGCGTGTTGAGCTATTTGTGGCAAAGGCAAGGTCTGTTTGAGCTATAGTCGATCTGAGTTGATTTGACCAACTGGCTTCGTTTTAGGTTGCCTTTTCCATAGGGGAACTCCGCGGGCATTATGCCCGGTTGATGGTTGTCATGTGCTGCCATCAAAGCGGGGTTTCCTTTTTTTTAAAGGGCGGGATTGGCTTGAATTTGGCTTTCATACAGGGTGAACTTTCCTTTTTCCTGCTTTGGACACTGCGGAAATTTTTTGCTGGATATTTTTATTAAGTGGTAGGGAGCACCCACAGCTTGTATGCGTGGAAAAAGAAATATGGGCATAGCATAGTTCATACTCCCCAGTTTGATGGCCAACAGGCCGAAATCAAACGCCTTAAGGCAGAATTAAAACGGGTAACAGAAGAGCGAGACATCCTAAAAAAGGCCACTGCATACTTCGCCAAAGAGCTCCTGTGAAGTATGCCTTTATTCAGGCGCATGGAAAGGAGTTCGCGGTTCGCAACTTGTGCCGCATGCTGCATGTACATCGCAGCGGCTTTTACGCCTGGCTCAAGCAGCCCAAGTCGCCAAGACAAAGAGAAAATGAACGGCTGCTGGGACTAATCAACCAATTTTGGCTAGAAAGCGGATGCGTCTACGGCTACCGCAAAATCTACGATGACCTTTTCGAAATTGGAGAACGTTGTGGAAAAAATCGTGTAGCTCGGCTGATGAAGCAAGCAGGCCTAAAGGCGCAGGCGGGCTACAAGAGGCCTCGTGTCCGAAATACGTAAAGCCTTCTATTCACGCGGACAACCACCTAAAACAACAGTTTAACCCACTTGCTCCAAATCAAGCTTGGGTTACGGATATTACGTACATCCGAGCTCGCGAAGGATGGCTGTATTTATCGGTGGTCATCGATCTATATTCACGGCAGGTCATCGGCTGGTCAATGCGCCCACAAATGCCCTCAGGCCTTGTGCTACAAGCCCTTCTGATGGCTTTTTGGCGAAGGAAGCCCAAAGGTAAGGTTAATTCATTCAGATCAGGGCAGTCAGTATACTGGTCACGACTGGTTTTCATTTTTAAAGGCTCACAATCTCGTTTGTAGTATGAGCAGGCGTGGCAACTGTCATGATAACGCGGTTGCGGAAAGCTTTTTCCAGCTTCTAAAGCGAGAACGAATAAAGCGGAAGACATACAGAACTCGCGAAGAGGCTCGGCAGGACGTCTTTAATTATATCGAGATGTTCTATAACCCGATTCGCCGTCATGGACACAATGGGAATTTGTCCCCAATAAAATTTGAAGAAAAGTTTGTTAGTAAAGTCGGGCGGGTCTAGTAAAATGGTGGCGATTCAGTAGGCTAAGAGCTCAGAAGATAGGAGGACCTTCTCCTTTAGATACCATTATTAGGCCATTATGATGCTGGATGGCTATTCCCGGGTATGGGGGGCTACAGGTGAAGGTTCGCTGCGCTACACCTATTTTCATAGGTACTCCTCCTCCAGAACAGTTGTTGTAAAACTACCGACCTTACAGGGGCCAGTAACCTGCTACTCATAGCTGTATTGTGCCCTGATATTGTCATTCGCCGTTCAGGGCAGAGGCATCCTTCGAAGACAGAATTTGACGGTATGCTTCTTTAACAAGTGCGATTTTTTGCTTTGGCACTTGTACTTTTTTGTTTTCAGCCTCCCACTCTTTTAGGATAATTTCGCGCATATTTTTGATAATGTATAAGGCCACATCGTTGCTCAGGCCGTATTCACCAGCTTGTGAAAGCGCGTTTTCAAAAGTGGCCAGCCTGCCTTGATCTCCAACAGAAAGCGTCAGACGGTTCGCGTCAACTCCACCTCTTTGAGGTTGGGGAACAATGTCATAGGCAGGTGACAGCCGCCAGAATCTGGTTTTTGAATCAGCAATAAACCCATGATTTTGCAGGTGATCATCCCAGTTATTGATACAGATGTTAAAAACCATGCGTCTGAACAATTCTTCAAGATCATCCTTTACGTGCTCCGGCACTCCGAATCTACGGATAGCCATTGCAATATCGCCGTAAGCCCCTTTTTGCATATCATCCGCCCCCGTGAGGGTTTTTGCAGAAAGGAAATGCTTTCTATACCCCTCCGGCGTAGTATCAAAACGCTCGATTAAAAAAACATCGCGATTGCCTACTTTAAGTACAAAACAATCTGGAACACGAATACCGCAACGTGCGGCAAGGCGCACTGCTGCAAGCTCGATACGGCAGGTCGGCCAGATCTCCATTTCTCTTGAAAACTTTGCAATCCACTTCTTTCCCTTGTACTCAACAAGGGCTTTGGGTTGGGCTCCTCCGACAGACGAACCTCGCTGTAAAAAACGTCTGTACTGCGGGGCCAGCTCATCATGGTGTAAAACCTGATCCACAGCCCTTATCATGCCAGAAAAATCCAGAGCTTCACCGGCTCTTTCTTCAGATCGCCATTTCGGCATGTAGGGGCGGGGTCCATTCAGATCCGGACCGAATGCAATTGCGCCGATTCTATATTCCTGATTCTGAACGGTGAGATATTCAAACTCGGTAGGCTTGATACCAGCCACTTCGGCTTCACGGTCAAGCAGGTGTCTACCCCAACCATCAGGGCTGGCATCTTCAAACCCTCTAAAAACACCTTTGGTCTGGAAAGTAGCTCGGGTAAGAGGAAGCTGCACAGGATCCACCGGTAACGCATCCTGCCTTTCAATATACCTACGCCCGTATACGAATTCTGAAGCCACACGGCTGCCGGTCTGGTGCACGGTCAGGATTCCTGCAGGTACAAATCCGGAACCGATGAACAGGTACACATACGTTGTGTTATCAGCCATGGTGTTTCCTAAAAATCAAGGTCAGTAACAGGCTTTGAGGGGCGTACTCTACTGGGGACGGCCTCATGAAGCGCGTTTCCCAGGGTATCAGTTTCCGATGCAGCGACATGGAGAATGTCATCGCAAAGGCCAAGCACATCCAGCACCATCAGCAGCACATTAATGCCCACTGTAGGATCGCCTTTTTCCAGCTTACCGACGGTTACAGGGCTGACAGAGGCACGTTGAGCCAGTTCTGCCTGTGTGATGCTACGCTTTGCTCGTGCCAGCTTGATGTTTTTGCCCAGCCTGATGAAATTTGCTTTCGCCCTTGGACTAAGCGCAGCTATGGCATTTGAACTTTTGCTCACATCCGACACCATAATTAAATATACTATATGTAAAACAGAATAAGCTACAGTATACTGTAAAATAAAATGCGTCAACAGCGCCATGGCGGCCACCCGGCATCCGTGCATTGCGCGCCGTAATCCCTATGCAAAACAGGATGATACGATCATGGATAAGGAGAGTAATATCCAAGACCAGTCTCAATAGGGGAGAAACGGGGTTGAACGGAGGGTAAGCTTGGAAATATATTCAGTTAGGAAAGCCGACCTAAACCTTGTACATTAAGCGGTTCAAGACAACCTATTATAATGGCCTACTGGATTTTAACTTTTTTCAACTTTGGTCGAAGTCAAAGAGCAAACAGAGCAATGGCTGAAAGAATACAACGAAGAAAGGCTTCATGAATCCCTCGATAATCTGACACCTGCCGAATTTCTTGAAGCCCATTCTCCCTGCGAAATTTCTACTTACGGGTGGAGCTAATCAGGGGAGATTTACATAACGACTTATGGTCAGTTTGAATTTTTGCTGTTGGTAATGATGCAGTAATTGAAATTTGTCCTATCTTTGCCTATCGGTGGATTTTGTCGTCACAAAAGAAAAGCCAAACAAAGTCTGGCTGATTATTGCTTATTTTTGAGACTTTTATTTTAAAAAGTTAATACATATTTGCGGGGCTGGCTGACCAGCCCCGTGTAGAAGAAACGGTACCACAAACAGAGGTGGAGGCCACTACGCATACAGTCTTATTTTTTCATTTTTGCCGCTGCCTCCGCCATGATGCTGTATGTTTTTCTGAGGTCTTTGATCCATTCCCCACCATACTGAAAGTCCACAACTGCCCCCACGTTTTCATAGGCTTCGAGTACCTTGGGGTCCTGCATGACCTTTTTGCTTGCTGCAATGAGTGTGTTTACGACTTCTTTCGGAACCCCAGCAGGGGCAAAGATGCCTGACCAGCCCTCAAAGCTGCCTGCTATTCCAAAATCAGAAAAGGTGGGAACGTCAGGATAGGCGTCCATTTTCTGGTTCATGACAAGAACCCTGGCTCGGCCTGCCTTTACGTGAGGACCGAAACCAGGGGGAAAAGATATGGCAGAGTCGATGTGTCCGCCAACTACGGAGACCATGGATTCTGCGGTGGTATTAGCATGTACAAATTTTGGCATATAGCCCATCTGATCCGCGATGATTGTTGCCAGAATGGTTCCGGAAGATGCTGCTCCCCAAGAGCCTTGTGTGATGGTTTTTTTCTTGGCAGCGGCTACGAATTCTTCAAAGGTTTTGTGTGGGCTGTCTTTTTTGACAACAATGGCAGCGGGTACCGCAGTAAACTTGACGATGGGGGTAAAACTATCGAAATCGTAAGGAGTTTTGGTAAAATTTGGCGTTACCAGTACATTGGAAAGTCCTGCATTAATAAGCGTATAACCATCTTTTTTTGCGTTGGCGACAAAGGTTGTGCCGATGATGCCGCCACCGCCTGTTTTGTTGATGACTACAACTGGAATACCGAGTTCCTTTTCTACGGCATCGGCCCATATGCGGGTGGTGAGGTCAGAGTCACCGCCTGCACCCCAGGGAACAATGACATTGATTGGTTTTTTAGGGTATCCGGCAGCATCTGCCGGATATGTTGCAAATGATAGTATCAGTGCCGCAAGAACAGCAACCATTGATCTAGTCCACTCTTTCATAACAGGAACTCCTTTTTTAGGGGATGGATGTGCCCTTGCACATCCAAGGCTATTTTTTTACGCGTACCCTCATTACTTGGCGGAAGCGGGTGCCTCTTCAGATAGTTTGAGCGTGATTTTTTTACGTTGCCTCATAGATGAGAATACAAAGAATGCTGCGAGGGTAGTGAATATCCAGGCAAAAGGTGTGCTGAAAAACTTCAGATAATCATCGCCCACGATGGCCACTGCCTGGTCAAGGTTTTGCTCCAGCATGGGGGTAAGGATGAAACCGATAAGGTATGCAGCGGGATTAAGCCCCAACAGTCGCATGCTGAACCCAAACATGGTAAACAGGATGAGTAGCAAAACATCGTGTAAGCTCTGGTTGGCGGTAAAGGCTCCGGTAAAGGCAAAAATGGTAACGCATGGAAAAATAAAATACTTGGGCACCGAGGCAATTTTTGTCCAGAACCTGAAGCCGATACGAGCGAAAACCAGCAAAAACAAGTCGGTAAGCAGGAGGCCGGCAAAAATACCGTAAATAATCTGAGTGTGCTCAAAAAATATGGTTGGTCCCGGGGTGATTCCCTGAATAAGAAAGGCGCCAAATAATAGCGCTGTGACATCATCACCGGGAATGGACAGGGTAAGCATGGGAATCATGGCAGCGGCGCAAACTGCGCTGTTTGCTGACTCGGCCGCAGCAATTCCACGGATGGAACCATTACCAAATTTTTCAGGATTTTTAGAGGTTCGCTTTGCTTCTCCGTATGCCAGAAAAGCTGCTGGAGTTGAGCCAAGCCCTGGGAGCGAGCCGATAAAGGTACCGATTCCGGATGACTTGATAATGGTGGGCAGTACAGAGCGATATTCTGCAAAACTGATTCTGTTGTCTTCCAGGTGTGGTGATTTTTTTAAGACCATATGAGCCATGGGGGCATTACGTCTTTTTATGGCGTAGATGACCTCTGGCATTACCAGTACGCCGATGAGCATGGGAGTAAAGGTAAAACCGCTCATGAGCTCAGGAATACCGAATGTGAAGCGGCTTGCACCTGTGATGGACGACATACCTACAGTGGCAAAGAGCATACCAATACATGTGGACAATAGACCTCGTGGAATGGAGTCACCACTCACAGACCCTATTACTGTAAAGGCAAAGAGTAAAAGGTACACCTTCTCAATGGGGCCAGCCTTGAGAGATATAAGTGAGATGGGTGCGGCAACAAAGATAAGAACCAGGGTGGAAAGCATTTCACCCGTCACAGAGGCATAAAGTGCCATGCAGAGCGCTTTGCCGGATTTGCCTGCCTTGGTAAGGGCGTGGCCGTCTTGAGCGGTCAAAAAGGCTGCTGCAACGCCAGGAGTGTTAATCAGGATAGCAGAAATGGAGCCGCCATAGATACCTGCTTTATAAACGGCAAGTAACATGGTGATACCCACGATGGGGTCTACATAAAAGGTGAGTGGCAGCATAATAGCTATGGCCATGATACCTGAAACACCAGGAATGGCCCCAAAGATGATACCCACGGTAACACCGATGATAATGCCAATGATCGGGCCTGTTGCAAATACGGTTGCAAAACCTTGAAGGATATTTTCAAACATTGTGTCTCTCCTGCTAGCTTACCGACCAAGTTGGCAGGAATACCCGCAGGTACATGCTGCAAGCATAATGGATGATGATTGGGGTAATAATGGCGACTAGTCCGATACGAAACCAGCTACGGCCACCGAGCAGGTAGGCTATGGCGAAGATCACAAAGGGAGTGGCAACAATGAATCCGACATGTTGGACCGAGAGCCAATAGAGGATGAAAACGGCAAAGTATATGGCAACACCGCCAAATCCTGTGGTGTCGATATGTTCAGCCAGGGTCTTTTTTTCTGCTTTTTTCAGGTGCACAAGTGCCTGAACACCGATTGTACCGGCAAAGATGAGTATGAAAACGGCAATGGCCCTTGGTACGAACATGGAACCAAGCTCTGTTTCCATACCCCCTTCAACCAAATGCTCATTTGTCAATATGATCAGTGCAATGACGATGAGCAGCGCTGAAAACGCCACATCAATCTTTCTTCTATCCATGGTGTATCCTTGACCTATGTATGTTGTGTGTCGGAAACATCATTATTTTTGGGTGTCAGGAGCGTACAGCGTGCAGTAGTTTGCCATTGTGACCGGCCTGAAGGGTTGCCTGACCTGAAGGGTACCAACAGTTTTTGGTGTGCTTGAATGCCCTGAGGCCGTGAGCTCAGCCAGTGCTTGGCCGCACATTCTTCCTTGACAAAGCCCCATGCCGCAACGGGTATGGCGTTTAACCTCATTTACATCGCTGTGTCCTTCAGCCACAACCTTGCGTATTTCTCCTGCTGTCACTGATTCACAACGGCAGACGAGGGTTTCATCGGGCGGGTCGAATATGTCTGGATTCGGTGCAAATACATAGCGCAGAAACCCTCGGGCAATGCGTGTCTGCAGAAGTTTCCTTTGTAAATACCTTGCGCGGTAGGCAGCTTCGCTTTCAGTAATAACGCCAAGGCGTTTGGCCACATCAATGCCGGCAAGCCGTCCTTTGATGATACTTGCGTCTCCGCCATGCACATATCCTGCATCACCTGCCAGATGGATTCCTTCAATGGAGGTGGCACCAAAGTCGGTTACATCAGGGTACCAGTAGCGTTGCAGGCTATCCCATGTATGCTTGACTCCGAGGGAGTTAAGGATATGGGTGCGGGGGATGATGCCTTCGTGTCTGACAAGACACTGTGTAACAATTTCCTTTTGCGTTCCACGGACTTCATAAACAACTTTTTCCAGTTGTCTATCGCCTATGGCTCGTATGTTGGTGGCGCCTGCTACAAAAGGAATTTTTGCCTTGGCAATACGCATTGCCAAGGAGAGTCCTTTGCCAAGATAGGGTGCGTCAAGCAGGGAGGCAGGCATCAGCGCAGGGGCCATGGACCGTCTTGACCAGTAACCGGTATCAAGCCAGGCTACGATATGTACACCGCACTCCACAAGATGACAGGCAAGAAGCAGTAAAAGAGGTCCGTTACCAGCCAGTACCACTGGACCCTTGGGGGCATCAGTCAGAGTTCCCCCTGATCGCCGTAGAATATCAGCTCCACCTGCTCCCAGTACTCCCGGCATAGTCCACCCCGGAAAGGGAACAGGGCGCTCCATTGCTCCCGGGGCAACAATGATGGATGATGCATGAAGTACCCGGGATTTACCAGCCGTGGTGCAGCTTATCTTGCGTGGTTCAATACCCCAGACAATGGTATGGGGCTCATATTTGATACCGGCGTCACGGAATTCTCTGGCCAAGCTTATCCCCAACTCTCGCTCTTTGGGGTCAAGCATGGATTGGCCCAGCTTTGATTCGATATTCCTGAATAACTGTCCGCCTGGAGTATGCTGTTCATCCACAAGAGTTACGTCAAGTCCGCAACTGCTTGCTGCACAGGCAGCGGCGAGTCCTGCCGGACCGGCTCCAACTACGAGTACATCAGTTTGCTCAGCCATTACTCTACCTCTGAAGTCTGGAGTTGCCGCTTTATTGTCATGCCTTCTGCAACCTGAATCAGGCAGGACTGGACATTGTGTTCACCATTTATTTCCATCATACACTCAAAGCAGACTCCCATGAGGCAGTACGGCGCCCGGGGGCTGCCGTCTACCAAGTTGATACAAGTCTCTTTAGGATGAGTGTGGCCCAAAACAGCCGCTGCCACAGAGATACCGTCGGGGACCTGCACTTTTTCACCATCTATACTAATCGTTACGAGCTCTACATGCAGGTTTTTGTCCATGATGAATTCCTTTACTAGCAATCGTAGCCAAAGCGTTTCAGGGTCATGCCGCAAGCAATAGCAGGAAGTTCTCCGCCCAAGATGAATTCCGGCAAGTGGCGAGTGTGAGCGGCTGCAAGGGTGACAGCGCTATGGGTGTTTACAAGAAACGCATTGGGGTGGTCAGGCATTTTGCTGTAGATTGCCTGCTTGTCATCCGGCATTACGCGTAGGCCGCTCCATGCACGGATAAGCCTTTTTTTTGCAAGTGCTGGCCACACCTTGAGAGCCCAGGCCCCTTCCGTAGAGACACTTTCCGGTACGATGCGGGTATCGTGGCCAAGAGCTTCGTGTCTGAAGCCAATGATGATTGTTCCGCCAAAGGTCTGGGCCATGCCCAGAATGGGGACAGGCATAACAGCTGGCATACGCTCAACGAGTAGAACTTGCCCTTTGTCGGCGGTGACCGGGATATGCGACATGGAAAATTTGGCAAAACGTCTGTTGGCAAGACCGGCTGCCAGAATAATCTTGCCACAATCAAAGATACCATTCTTCGTTGTTACCAGGTAGCTGTTATTGTGCGGTTGCACATCATGAACAAGGGACTCAATGAGAGTTCCCCCCACCTTGGAGAAGGCGAGTTTGTAGGCGCGGAGCAAAGCCAGGGGATCAATAAGGCCATCAGCATCACACCAGGCAGCACCGCTGACCTGAGGGCCAAAGGCGATGCCAGGGAGTTTTGACTCGAGTTTTTCCCTCGTGATCATTTCGCCTGGGTAGTTTCCCAGTGTTGCTTTGAGCTTATCTATATAGTCACCGCGTTGCTGGTATTCTTCGTCTCCCAGGCAGGCAATAAGACCTCCCTGGCGGCATACAGGTATTGTAATGCCACTTACCTGCTCAAGCTCCTGGATGAGTTCCGGAAACAGAGCCGCGGAGTGAAAACCCCAACGGGCATAATCCGGAAGGTGGAGAAATTTTGACTGGCACCAGATCAGGCCTACATTGGTGCGGGATGCCTTGTTGGTCTGGGTGGGGGCGTCTATAATGGCAACGTTACACCCTTTTATGGCCAGGCCATATCCGATTGCGGCCCCTGTGATACCTCCGCCAACAATGATGATGTCGTATGTAGAGGTCCCTCGTTTTTTGGAGTTTGCCATAGAAGTACTGCCTTGGGTGTAATGTTGTCATTCTGTGGTTCAGGGGTGTGTGCTCCGCTTGGTGCTATCCCTGACAGTTTATGAGATGTGGCTCTTGCGGAAGCATGATCTACATCAGCATTTTCTGTGTACACGTTGTTACAGACAGCAAGGTCACAAAGGTCTGTATTTGCACAGCAGCTCAGCGCGTATTTTGGCCAGACCTTTTATCATATTCAGTGCTGATATGGCACTATCTGACGCAGCTACTATTGGGTAGGGGACATGTCGTGCCTAATCTCGCTGGGCTTGTCACATGCAGATCCGCTTGCTCATACCGCCCATTGGTATCAGCAGCTATAGCCCCAGAGTGGCCATTCTGCAGGGCAGCGCTGTATATTTTTTGACTTCTTCTGCATTCTTGCAGGGATATCTCGCATCGCATGCCCTGTCTCTTTGGCTACTTTGTCATGGCTGACAAGATCGTTCTGTAATAAAAAATTACAAATTATTGCCGAGTATATTTGAAATATATTGGTTTGGTAAAAATGTTGTTAGCATATTTTGTACCATAAGGTGTGCATATTGTAAGATATCGATATAATTATGTATTATGTTTTTTGTTACCCGGGATGTTTTTCTTTTGTTGTAATATAATGTTGCATGTGAAATGGTAACGGTCTTCTTCTTGTTGTATTTACTTGTTTTTTGTTCGATGGATCTGAAAGCAGATTGTTGTAATAAAATATTGCATTGTAACGTTTTGAAAAGGTTAAAACATGGGCACTATTATTTCAGGAATTCCTGATCTTGAAGAGTTGATTCGTCACTCCTTGCTTCGCTCTGCTGCGTATGGGGTTGACCCTCACGCCTCTGGTGCTCCTGAGTCGAGCAGACTGTCAAATAGTGAGTTTGAAAAGCGGATTCAGAGGCAAGACGAGTATTTCAAACTTGCAAGGGCGCAGCTTGATAACCTCTACAGGCTGCTGAAGGGGACAGGCTTCTGTATGGCATTGGCTGATGGCGAAGGCTACATACTCTATGTTGTAGGTGATGCTGACCTGATAGAGCATTTCAAGAACAGGCGTTGCCTGCCCGGTTATCGCTGGACGGAACGGGACCTTGGTACTTGTGTCATTGGCCTTACCCTGGAAGAAAGGGTTCCAATCTTTTTACCTGGCAACAGGATGTTTGCCTCCAAAGCTCAAGGCTTGAGCAATGCAGGAGCTCCGGTTTTTTCACCAGATGGTAGTGACGTTATTGGAGTGGTGTCGATAAGCGGATATACGGATAACATGCATGTTCACACCTTGGGACTTGTGCGGCAGGCAGCAGAAACGATAACTGCCCAGCTTCGCGAGCGAGAGCGTAGCCGGGAGATTGATATCCACAACAAGTATATGGATGCCTTGCTTGAATCAAGTTCCAAGGGGCTGCTCACCGTGGACAGGATGGGGGTGATTGTTCATGCCAACCGAAGGGCCCGGATAATTATGGAATTGCCCGGTGACGTGATCGGCAAAAATTTTTCTGATTTTGTTGAAAATTCTTTTGATATTTTGGATAGCTTGGCAGAGGGAAGGCCATTTTCATCAAGGGAATTTCAGACAAAGGAGCAGGTGGTCCGGCATTTCGCCTCACTGGATCTCATCCGGGACAGTGAGCACATGCTCGTGGGAGCGCTCCTTACCGTAACGGAAAAGAAGGAAATCCTCAAAGTAGTAACGGATATGGCCGGGTCCCAGGCCCATTTTACCTTTGATTCCATCATTGGCACCAGTGAAAACATACGCGAGGCCCTGCGCCTTGCCAGGATTTCTTCCTCCAGTGACACCAGCGTATTACTTACAGGAGAGACTGGTACCGGCAAAGAACTTTTTGCCCAAGCCATACATAACGAAAGTAGTAGGCGAACGTTTCCCTTTGTAGCTATCAATTGCGGTGCAATCCCCAAAGAACTACTTGAAAGTGAGCTTTTTGGCTACGAAGAGGGAGCATTCACCGGGGCCAAAAAGGGAGGGCGTCCCGGGAAATTCGAGCTGGCCGATAATGGCACTCTTTTTCTTGACGAGATAGGGGATATGCCCTTTGACATGCAGGTCAAGCTGTTGAGGGTCCTGCAGACCGGAGAGATTCAGCGCGTGGGTGGTCTACGCTCTGTACCCGTGAATCTGCGGGTTATCTCTGCAACCAACAAGGATCTTAGGCTGGCCATTAGAGAACAACAGTTCAGAGAAGACCTGTACTACCGAATCTGCACGCTCAATATCGAAATTCCGTCACTGCGTGAGCGCGGTGATGATATTCTTCTTCTGGCAGGCTATTTTTTGCGGCGTCAGAGTATCAAGATGAATCGGGAGTACCTTACCATGGCCAAAGAAGCAGAAGCAGCGATAAAAAGCTACTCCTGGCCGGGGAATATCCGGCAGCTCGAGAGCCGCATTGAGCGGGCTATACATCTTGCAGAAGGTGAAGAGGTGGTGACTATCCGGCATTTTGGCATGAAAGATCTCACGGGACGGGGAGATGAGTGTCAGTCCTGCGCTGATACGGTTTTACCCGGTAGTGCTGGGGTGCCAACACTTGCGGAGGTTGAAAAGCAAGCCATCATTCAAGCACTCAACTATTATGACGGAAATATCTGCCATACTGCAACGTCCTTGGGTATCAGCCGGCCAACTGTCTATAGAAAGATGAAGAACTATGGAATTACATAACTCCAGAAGCCTTTTTATTATTAAGGGGTCACAAGGGCAAAAATCTATATTGCCAACTTTGCTTTCCTATACATAGTGAGTGACAGCTTGCTGGATGGGAATGGTCTACTTCTTTTGATACCGAGGACTAAGGCAGGGACGCAACATTTCCTGTTTTTACAGAAATACACCAGCTAACAAAGAACATGCGAGGCTTTTACCCTAACTATGCAAGAATATGTAGACAGAGGTGTTAGGCAGGCACTGTTCGGACAAGCATATGCCTGACATTGTTGATGATATTTTTGAGCATGTCGTCAGAAGAGGCAATGAAACCAAAGTGCATATTGCGGATAACTCCAGCTACAAGGCTGATTATCATATTGGCTGTATCACACGGGTCAAGATCAGCACGGATGGAGTTGTCTTTTTGGCCTTCTTTAATTGCCTGCTGTAGGTAGCTTGTCAGGTAGTCATAGATAGCGAGTATTTGGAGGAAAACCTCGTCGTGTTTTTCACCGCAGCGGGCAGGAGCATCGCGAAAGATCAGACAAAACTCCATGTTGTTCTTTTTTACAAATACATAGAATGATTTGATGATGGAGATCACTTTTTCCATGCTGCTTTCGGGGATGCGCATCTCAAGGTAGTTTTCAAGATCCTTGATGAGTTGCTTTTTTACACAGGTAACCAGCGTAAGGAAAATGTCATCCTTGGCCTTGAAGTGTCGAAAGATGGTGCCTTCTGCCACACCCGCTTCACGAGCAAGCAAACTTGTGGATGTATTGTTGAAGCCCCGTTCGGCAAATAGTCGGGCGGCTGTTTTCAGTATGGTATCGCGCTTCATGGACATCCCGTAGTCTGGCTAAATTGTTTATTATTGGTAGTGTGTGTGTATTTACTTAATACCCCCGCCAACACACGCTGTCAATGTGGTACACATGCATTTTCAGCCTGTATAAACGTTATATCTTATTGTCGTCTTTTTTCGGAAAAGAATGTTGCCAGTCTATGACTGGTGCAGCATGTTCTGTATTATCTGTAACAGAACAGAGGTGTCCAGTGGCTTTGTCAGCACACTATCAAAACCTAGGGAGGTAAGACGTTCCAGCTCTTCGACTTCATGGTGTGCAGTCATGGCCACCACAGGCAGTTGCGGGCTATCCCCGGCGCGGATGTGTTCCAAGGCGGTGTCGCCTTTCATTACAGGCATTTCTATGTCCATTAAGACCAGATCAAAAGAGTGTTTTTTGAGTTGTTCCAGGCATTTTTGCCCATTTTCAGCATGTTGCACGCAATATCCGGCTTTGCGCAACGCAAGTTGAAGCATTGTTTTACTGACCATGTTGTCTTCTACCACCAAAATGTTGTGCCCGTTGCTATCTGGCGGAAGAGTGGGATCTGCCATATCAGCTCCTATTGTTTTCATATCACCTGAGGAACACTGGCTATGTTTCATGTCACCGGCTTTTCAGTTTGGCATGGCTCCGGGCGGCAACACTTTCGAGCTCGGTAAATAAATCCCGCACCGCATCCAGATCCTGCGCTGCCGCGGCATCAGCCACACAGCGGGCAATGCCTTTCAAAGAATGCAACTTCAGCTGCGATGCTACATCGGCAATGGTCCCTGCTGCTTTTTGCATGTGTTCCATATCCAGGGTTACTGCTGCTTGCCGGGCGCTGTACAGGGCACGTCCCAAACCCACAACCGGGCTTTGCTCTTTGGGTATGCCATGGTCCGCGGGTGTATGTTGTGCTTCTGGTATAAGTTTCGGTCGACTACCCTGATGGTTTGGGGGGGTGGCCGCTAGGTGCCTTGGACCGGAGGGCCCATGGGGGACTGCTTCGCGTGTCGGAGGGGCAGCCAGTGCAGCCACGGCAGCGGAGATGTGGTCAAATGCTTCTGGTGTCAGGGCAGAAGGTGTGGAAACAGTATCTGCATGTACAGCCTCATGTGGCTGTTTCCTGGTGCTGAACGCAGGAGGAGCCTTCTGAGCGGGTACATTACCGAGGTTGGCGGAGACACTGTGCACATGTTTTGCCAGTAAGGACTCCGCAGGGTAAGGGGGCGTGTGCCCGACATGAGCACGCGCTTCCTCAATGGCTGCTTTATGCAGGGCATGTGGCTGAGGAGAGGGGGCATGCTTGATTGTTTCAGCAACGGCAGAGAGCAAGGCGCTACGGCTGAAAGGCCGCTCCAGGACAGCGCTACAGCCGGCTACATACATTTTTTGCGCTGTGGCAGTATCATTAGTGCTGATCAGCCCTAAGATGGGGCCTGGGACCAGGCCCAGCTCGCTTTCGACTGCGCGTAACGCCCGAACGGTATCCGGGCCGCTCATACCCGGCATATCGCTATCTAGTATTACTAGAGAAGGAAGTTTACGATGAAAAAGATGTAGTGCTTGCGGGCCATTGCGGGCTTCTATGATCTCAAGAGGTGTTTCTTCAAGAAAAAATGCCACGAGCTGCCTGTTGCTGGCAACATCGTCCGCCAGCAACACCAGCCCAGGGTGTCTGTCTGTATCCACGGGCATGTCATATGACAACTGTTTTGCGGGGGTAAGGCGGATACTAAAAGAGACCGTGGTCCCTTTTTTTGGGGCACTTTCCAGGCAAAGTACGCCGCCCATCAGATGAGCTAGCTTGCATGTAATGGATAGGCCCAATCCCATACCGCCATATTGGCCGCTTTCTGTGCCTGGAGTGACACAAAAGTCGGCAAGTACGGCATAAGGATTTTCCAGAGGAATACCCATCCCGGTATCGCTGACACTAAAAAGCAGGTGGCCGGGGTCTGCAGAGCCCTGCACGTGACTCACAGTGAGTTGAACGCTTCCGCTGTCCGTGAAACGGATGGCATTACCCAGCAGGTTCAGTATCATTTGCAGGATACGGTCAGGATCGCCCTTGAACGTCATCGGCATATGTGGAGATATGGACCAGGCAAGTTGCACGCCTCTGCGATTTGCTTTGAGCTGGGCCATATGGTGTGCTTCTTCCAGCACATGGCGCAGGTTGAAACGTATTTTTTGCAGTGAGATGTTGTCTTTTTTGGTGCGTGCTGCATCCAGCAAGTCATTGACATGTATCTGCAGATTACGTCCGGCAGCCTGGATCAGGCTTAGCCAGCGACCGTGTAGCGTATGGTCCCTGTCTGACTGCATTGCCTCTGCAGCATGCAAAATGGCAAGCAGCGGTGTACGTAAGTCATGGCTTACCCGTGCGAGAAGGGCTCCGGCTGTCAGGTCAACTTCCTGTGCATCAAAAGTCCGTAACTCTGTGTCGGCTGCAGCAGGGGTATCATGCTCGGTACTGTTGGATGGGCTTGAGCCACAACTAAGCAGCAGGATGCATAAGGCCAGTCCGATTGCCGGAGCCAGGGCACCCCACAAGGGCAAATTGAATGACAATCCTGCAAGTATTCCTATGAGCGCTCCTGTGCCTGCCAGAGCCATGCCCCATAGGTAATGGCCGGATCGTACCGTATCAAGCTGTTGTGAGGAAAAGGGCAGAATGAATCCTGTGGCCAGCAAAGGCCAGAATGCAAATGCACCACGCAAGAAAGAAGCTTGGGGGAGTAGGGCTAGCGCGGTCAGAGCCGAGCTTATACACATATACAGCAGCAAGCCCCTGCCTGCTCCAGGGGATTTACCGCGTAGCAGGCAGCGTCCTGTCTGGCCTAGTGCCAGCAAGGCAAGGCTGGGCAACAAGGCCACAGCCGTGTCACGCCATGAGGCAAGCACGCTGGGTGGTACGGGGGCTGTCAAGTGCAGCAGGATCAGCAAGGAGCTTAGAGTGGTCCAGCAACGCCATGGGGTGTTGTGGGTAAAAAGTAGAATGGTGTTTAACAGTGCCAAGGCGCCTAGAAAGCCCCATAGCAAGTACAAAAGGGTATTTGTAACGGAGGGGGAGGCTGCTGGATGCAATACGGGCAACAACCATGGACCGGGATGTCCTGCCAAGGACAGGTACAGGGTTTGTGACGTTGACTGAGCAGGGGGCAGAATAATTTCAGAGCCGGAAACTGGTGTTTGCGACCAGCCTGTTTTTTGGGGCGCAGCCTGGTAGAGTGTTGCATGCGGCAGAGTGACGCCTAAATGGAGTACCTCGCCTGAAGAGGCATGTGGAAGAGGAGGCCTTTCCCGGAGGGTGGAGAGGGCGTCAGCCGTGGAGGAAAGGCCAGCTTGCGACAAGATACTGTATGTGGGGACCAAGGTGCCTGGCACTACAATACGCACCCATATGGCTCGGGCGTTGAGTAAGGGGGAATAGAGGCTGGCAGCGCGAAACTGTTGTGCCATATACGGGGCTGCGACTTCTTGAATGCCCATGTTTCCAGTGGGGTCTGGCAAGATATCCAGAACGATTTTTGTCTGTATATTGTCAGGTGAAAAAGTACGCGGAGTTGCTAAGACCGGGGCACTCCATACCAGAAGTATCATGGTTGTGTAAAAAAGAGTGCTTAGAAAAAAAAATAGCTCGCACAAATGGCGCATGCCGTTTTTACGTCCTGCAGTGCTGTGGGAAGTGCTTGTGGGTACGCTGGCTGGAGACAGGGTAATATATTGTAATCTTAATATTTTTTTAGATAGTAGCATTATGCCGAAGTATAGCGTGTTTTATCCGCGTTGTCACGTGGACGCTATGGACAAAAAACGCTGTACCCGAGTTGGGGGGGCATGTCTGGATTATAGAAAACAGGCAGGCGATACATGGAGAAGTTGGCGGACGGGTAGGCCCGCCAACTAAGGTACACCCGGCGAGAGCTATAGGTTTTTAAGAACCCTGCAGCTTGCGCAGTAGATCTTTGACAGAGGTACCATCAGGGGTGCGCGCTTCTGGGTTGATATCAAGCAGCTTGCGCCAAGCCGCAAAGGCTTGCTTTTTTTGCTTCAGATCGTAGTACAGTACGATACCTCTATTGAAATGAGAGGTTTCGTGGCGTGGATTAGCAGCGATGGCACGTTCAAATGTTTCCAGGGCTCGCTGATGCTGATGGTCTCTACGGTACATAACGCCAAGATCAGTAATGATATCAGGATCATCCGGCTTCAAAATAAGTGATTTTTCATAGGCCCGTATGGCTTCTTTGTACTGGTGGGAGTCAAAGTACAAATGTCCCAACTTGTTCCAGGCAACGACATCCTTGGGATCTTTTTGCAGGTGTTCTTCCAGGTCCAGTATTTTTCCCAGTACCTGTGGTGAGATTTGAGTAACATCATTGGCCGGGGTAGAAGCGGAAACATTTGTCGTGCCTTGCATTGAGCCTAGGGAGGAGGCAAGCAAGTTGCCTATGTAAAGCCCGGCCAGTAAGGCCACGATGATGGCAATGTACAGTGTTGAACGTTTTACATACAGGCCTTGTTCAACCTGGGCGGCCAATGTTTTCAATTCCTGCTTGGTCAGCGACATGATTCCTCTCGAAAATACATTGTTTATATGTGCGATTGTAAAGGTGTGGTTCGCACTACGGTAAGGGTAATTGATACCTGGCAAGGCCTGGCTTGGCAACGGGAAAAGTGGACAGTAGGGCATTCGACTCCAACGGAAATAGTTGCGGCTTTGCGATATCATGATTTTTTATCTGCTGCACAAGGGGCAGGCTTTGGAGCATATGTTGAAGATGGAGGAAGCGTTTTTTGCCAGCGCATGTTCCTGGACAAATTGAGAGGTACTCGTAGCATGTGTATAACATGGGTGTCAGGGGGCAGTGTCAGAGATAAGGGTATAGGCTACTTTTTTGCTTATACTGCAGAGGCTCGGCCCCTGCGCGGGGCAGGGGATTTTCAAGTGTGAGGCATTTTTTGTTGTGGAGTGGGGGAGTTTTTTTAAAAAAAAAGAGGTATCT
>CAZQKM010000037.1:0-20063 GCA_964593925.1 uncultured Desulfovibrionaceae bacterium
AAGAACACAGAAAAGTGGCTTAACTGGTACTCCACAAAAATGTGGCAGGATCAGTAACCGGGCTAGTGGGGTACGCTAAAGACTTTTTTACTGGCACGGTTTTTTATCCACAACACTACCTGGCCACTGAAAGGCGGTGGCTGACCTGCCGGGAATGCTATATTTTGAAAAGTGTTTTTTGGATAAAAGCTCTGCAAGTAGGGTATACTTGCGCTGAGAAATGCCGTAATGAGGCATTTTTTTATGGCGTCAAGTTAAGTATAAAAAAGGTTTTTTTGTTCTATGCCGCATTGTAACCCCCAACGTAACCTGCAAGACCGTGACAAGATGACACGTTTTGCTGATTTTTTGTTTGAAGCGGGCATGCTTCGCAAGACCCCCCGCTCTGGGTTTCAGTTTTTAGGTACTGGTAGTGAAAGTGTGGCTGAGCATTCTTTTCGTACTGCAATTATTGGCTACCTTCTCGCCCAGTATGCAGGGGTAGACCCTGCCCGCACGGTGTTGATGTGTCTTTTTCATGACTTTCATGAAGGCCGTACCGGTGACTTCAATTATGTGAATCGTATATACAATACCTGCAAGCCGCGTGCGGCGCTGGCGCATGCGCTGGAGGGTACCGGACTGGAAAAGGACGTGCTTGCTCTGCATGACGAGCTTGAAGAGACGGCAAGCCAAGAAGCGCTTTTTGCCCAGGATGCAGACCAGATTGATCTGATTTTGAGCCTGAAGCAGGAACTTGATTTGGGAAATATCTATGCCGGAAAATGGATGGAAAGTGCCTTGAAACGGGTGCATACCGATGCGGGTAAGGAGTTGGCCCAAGCAGTGCTGCAGACGGATCATACTGAGTGGTGGTTTGCCGGGCCGGATAAATCTTGGTGGGAGCGTTCAAACGGTGGGCACAAGTAGGACTTTCCTACGGCACGTCCAGCTTCAGATGCCCCTAAAGGCAAGTTGGCATGTGGCATAAACAATGCAAACAGGAGAGCTTCATGGCGGGTCCGGACCGTTATACAAAAATGTATCCCGTTTCTTGGGAGCAATTGCACAGGGACGCCCGGGCATTGGCTTGGCGTCTCATGGAGCAAGGCCCTTTCAAGGGGATTGTCGCGATTACGCGGGGCGGGCTGGTACCAGCGGCCATTTTGGCTCGCGAGCTTGAAATACGCCTCATCGATACCATCTGTATTTCCAGTTATGACTGGCAGGACAGGGGGGGGCTGGAAGTGCTTAAAGGCGTTGAAGGTAGTGGCGAGGGCTGGCTGATCGTGGATGATCTTGTGGATACAGGCGGTACTGCTCGTGCTGTGCGCAATATGTTGCCCAAGGCACACTTTGCCACAGTGTATGCCAAGCCAGCAGGTAAAGCGTTGGTAGAGACGTATATTACCGAAGTCAGCCAGGACACGTGGATTCTTTTTCCATGGGATTCTGAAGTGCAATACGTGCAGCCCCTTGCCAACAGTAGATAGGCGCGGTAGCGTTTGTTTTTTAGTATGCTCTGGGTTCAGTGGATCTAGTGGCCTTTATAAATGGTGTATGTGCTACTCATCTAAGAACAGGTTGTATCAGCGAGGAAGGCGTCTTATGCGTAAAAAGTTGTTGTTTGCCATGGCTGTATTGGTTGTTTTGGGGGCATTGGCTGGTTGTGAGCAGGAAAAACCGGCCCAGAAGTCAGAGACCCCTGTAAGCGCTGAGGAAGCCCCTGCTGCCGTTTCTGCCAGTGAGCAGGAGCAGGAAGCATTCAAGATCGGTTTTGTCTATGTAAGCCCTGTTGGAGATGCAGGCTGGTCGTATGCCCATGACCAGGCTCGCCTGGTACTGGAAGAGATGCCCGGGGTGAGTACGGGGTTTGTGGAATCCGTGCCCGAAGGTGCAGATGCAGAGCGTGTTATCCTTAATATGGCCCGAAAAGGGTACGATATGGTATTTACCACCAGCTACGGTTACATGGATCCCACATTGAAAGTGGCTGGCCAGTTTCCGGATATCACATTCATGCATTGTGCGGGGTATAAAACAGCGCCTAATATGAGTGCATATTTCGGGCGGATGTATCAGGCGCGTTATCTCACCGGCATGGTTGCCGGGCAGATGAGTGAGTCTGGTATGATCGGCTATGTTGCTGCGTTTCCCATTCCTGAAGTAATTCGGGGTATTAACGCGTTTACGCTGGGCGTGCGTTCGGTAAACCCCAAGGCCGAGGTACGCGTGGTCTGGACCAAGACATGGTATGATCCTGCCACAGAAAAAGAGGCCGCAAAGTCGCTTTTGGACGTTGGGGTTGATGTTATCGCACAGCACCAAGATTCGCCCGGACCGCAAGAGGCGGCGCAAGAGCGTGGCGTGTACTCTGTGGGGTACAACTCTGATATGAGTGTTTTTGCGCCCAAGGCGCATCTGACCTCTGCAGTATGGAATTGGCAGGGTTTTTATGCCCATGCTGTGGAGCGTACCCGCGAGGGTGCATGGGGTGCTGGTCAGTACTGGTGGGGGATTGATCGTGGTATAGTTGATATTGCGCCATTCGGTGACATGGTACCGCAAAATGTGCGTGATACAGTACTTGCTGCCAAGGCGGAGATCACTGAAGGCAAGCGATGGGTGTTTGCAGGCCCTCTTAAAGATCAAAACGGAGCTGTACGTGTCAGCGCTGGCGAAAAGGCCACGGACGAGTCTTTGCTTGGCATGGATTGGTTTGTGGAAGGCGTTGTGGGTATTACGGAATAGGCCTGCTTTGCTGGAGTGAAGTCCCTGATGCTGGGTTATAGAATCATAAAACGGCAAGAGCCTCTTAACTGGGGCTCTTTTTTCATTTTTTTTATAGCCGTGCTGCTATCGCTTGCTTTAAGTGGCGCTATGCTGGCAGTGCAGGGAAAGCCCTTTTTAAAGGGACTCTACCTGCTATGGGACGGTGGTTTTGGACAGGTGTATGCTCTGGAAGATACCCTACTGAAAAGTATTCCCATTTTTTTATGTGCGCTTGGAGTGTCCATCTGTTTTCGGATGCAGGTGTGGAATATTGGCGCTGAGGGGCAGTTTGCCCTGGGCGCTGTGGGTGCCACTTGGGCTGTTTTGACTTTTCCGTCAGCTCCGGGCTGGGTGCTTATTCCTCTGATGTTTGCAAGTGGGGCTGTTGCTGGCGGGATCTGGGCGTGGATTCCTGCCTTACTACGTTTGCGGTGGGGAATGAATGAAATTATTACCACACTCATGTTCAATTATATCGGCATACAGCTACTCGAGTTCATGGTCTACGGTTCCTGGAAGGACCCAGCCAGTTTTGGTTTTCCCATGACTGTGATTTTCCCTGATACGGCAATTGTTGCGCCCATGGTTGGCCGCATTCACTGGGGAATTATGCTGTGCCCGGTGGTGGCTGTGCTGCTGTGGGTATTTTTGCGTCGTACACGGTTGGGTTTTGAATTGCTGGCAGGTGGAGAAAACCCTCGGGCTGCGCAATATGCGCGTATGCCCTATGGATTTCTGGTGATGCTGGTGCTGGCCCTGTGCGGTATGCTGGCCGGTTGGGCCGGGGTGCTTGAAACATCAGCCACCCTGCACAGACTGCAACCCAGTGTTATGGCGGGATACGGCTTTACGGCCATAGTAGTTGCATGGCTTGCTCGTCTGCGGATACCCGTCATTGCCGTATTTTCTTTTTTGTTGGCCGGGGTGCGAGTGGGAGTAGAAAATCTGCAACTGGAGCTACAGGTCCCCGCAGCATTTGGTGGGATCATTGAAGGGCTGATTTTACTGACAGTGCTTGCCGGGCAGTTTTTTGTCTGGTTTCGGCTACAGCCGTGCGGCCGTAAAAAGGAGTGAACATGTACCTTGAATTGATTATTCCTATTTTTGCCGCCGCTGTGCAGTCTGGTACACCCATTTTATATGCCACGTTGGGAGAAATGTTTACCGAGCGTAGCGGCATATTAAACTTGGGAGTCGAAGGCATGATGATCTTTGGCGCTTTTTTGGGTTTTTTGTTTGTTCACTGGACAGGAAATCCGTGGATAGGGGTTTTGATGGCCGGGTTGGCCGCAGGCTGTCTTGGGCTGGTACATGGACTTGTTTGCCAGGTTTTTTTGGGCAACCAAGTCGTTTCTGGCTTGGCGTTGACTATTTTTGGCGTAGGAGTTGCCGACTACCTGGGAACACCCTATGTGGGAGTCAGTACAGAAGGCTTTGTGGCATTTTCCGTACCTGTATTGTCTGCTATTCCCGTGATTGGGGATATTTTTTTCAGACAGGATGCGCTGGTATATCTTTCATATACTCTGCCACTGCTTTTTTGGCTTGTTATGTACAGAACACGTCTTGGCCTAGCCTTACGCAGTGCGGGAGAAAACCCGAGTGCGTCGTCCGCTGTGGGGTTGCACCCCATAAGGCTGCGTTGGTTGGCCGTGTTTGTGGGGGGCTTTTTTGTGGGTCTTGGTGGAGCCTATCTGTCGCTGGCCTATACGCATCTTTGGACAAATAACATGACTGCCGGACGCGGTTGGATTGCCGTGGCGTTGGTTATTTTTGCCTTTTGGCGCCCAGGACGCGCCGTGTTTGGTGCGTATCTGTTTGGTGGTGTTATGGCCTTTCAGCTGCGTATGCAGGCGCTTGGCGCTGCGTTGCCCTCATCACTGTTGCTGATGTTGCCATATGTGTTGACCGTATTTGTACTGCTTGTCTCTTCCATAAGAGGCAAGGGCGGCAATGCGCCTGCGGCCATAGGCGTCAATATTGAACCAGATGCATAGGGGGTGTTGTGACGGTACACATATCGCCGCATAAAAATACAGCCCGCAAGGTGTGCACACACCTGCCGCCTGTTGTCCGTCTGGAAGAAATCTCCAAGTCCTTTGGCAAGGTGCGCGCTAATCACAATATTACTCTGGATTTTCGACCGGGCACTATAAAAGCCTTGCTGGGAGAAAACGGCGCGGGCAAGTCCACGTTGATGTCCATCCTTTCTGGTAGATTACCACAGGATTCTGGTAGGATATATATTGATGGTGCGCCTACTCGCTTTGGATCAGCCAAGGATGGCTTGGCGGCGGGTATTGGGATGGTATACCAGCATTTTATGCTGGTGGAGGCCATGACCGTGGCAGAAAATGTCATGCTGGGACAAAAGGGGGCTTTTTTTCTCTCTCCGCAAAAAATGAACAAGGCAGTAGCTGTATTGGCGGAGCAGTATGGGTTGGAGATCAATCCTGCTGTACGGATTGCCGAGCTTTCCATGGGAGAAAAGCAGCGGGTTGAGATTCTCAAACTGCTCTACCGTAACAGCCGGGTACTGATTTTTGATGAGCCAACGGCAGTGTTGACACCGTTGGAAACAGAGCAACTTTTTGAAGCGCTGTGCCGCATGGCAGATCAAGGTAAGTCCATTGTTTTTATTAGCCATAAACTGCAGGAAGTGTTGCAGATTGCGGATGAGATAGCCATTTTGCGTCGTGGCGAGATTGTGGATGAGTTTCATGAATCGGATGTACCTGACCAGCGGGTGTTGGCCAATCGTATGGTAGGGCGTGATGTGGTGCTTTGTGTGGATGCTGCGCCATTGCCCGTGCGCGAAGAAGTGCTGCTGGTGGAAGGGCTGAGTGGCCGAGGGTTGGATGGGGTCAGCCTGGACCTGCGTAAAGGAGAAATTCTGGCCGTGGCCGGTGTGGCTGGTAATGGCCAGAAAGAGTTGATAGAGATCGTTTGCGGTCTGCGAAGGCCAGAGCAGGGGCGTGTGGAGATTCTTGGTAAGGCGTGGAGCGTGTTTTACCCGCATCCACCAAGGCACGGAAAAGCCTTGGCCTATATACCTGAAGACAGGCAAGGGCTTGCGGTGTGCAAGTACCTTGACCTTGTGGATAATATGTTGCTCACAACGCGGCATGCATTCAGTGGTAGTATATTTTTGGATCGCGCACGGGCTGAGCGTGCTACAGAACAGGTTATTAAAGAGTTTGGTGTGCAGCCCGGTTATGTTGACGTCCCTGCTTATGCACTTTCTGGCGGAAATCTTCAAAAGCTGGTTATCGGGCGCGAGTTTTTTCGCAAGCCGGACATTATTGTGGCAGAAAACCCTACGCAGGGGCTGGATATTTCTGCTACGGAAGAAGTCTGGGCGAGGTTGCTTGAGGCGCGTGCTCGTGCAGGAATTCTGTTGATAACCAGTGAGCTGAATGAGGCCTTACAACTGGCAGATAGAATTGCTGTAATGTACCGCGGCAGGTGTGTGGATGTTTTTCCCAAATCTGACAGCGCCAAAGCAGAGGCCATTGGCCTGATGATGGCCGGAGTACGGCCAGAGTGATAAAGACCGCAGGGGGGAACTCTCTCTTTGATGCCTGTGGTACTGTCATGGAGGAAGATATGCATTCGTTGCAGAAGAAATCTGATGCGGTCCTTATGGTTGCCGTTGTCAGCCGCGTTGCCTGGGTAGGATTATGGGTGAATCTGCTACTCTCAATACTCAAGATCGTGGCAGGAGTTGTCGGCCATAGCCGGGCAGTGGTGGCAGATGGCATTCATTCGCTTTCTGACCTCATAAGCGATGTGGCCATTTTGGTGGGGGTGCATTTTTGGAGCGCGCCTGCTGATGCGGAACACCCGCACGGCCATACACGCGTAGAGACTCTGGTCACGGTTTTCATAGGAGCTTTACTGCTATGTACTGCACTGGGCATCGCATGGGATACCCTTGTAACCATGGGTAGGCAGGCTCCTGCCAGACCGGGGGGGGTTGCTCTTGGTGCTGCCATGCTTTCCATCATGGGCAAGGAGGCTTTGTACCGCTGGACGTTGCGTAAGGCGGTACAACTTAGGTCTTCCGCTCTGGAGGCCAATGCTTGGCATCACCGTACGGATGCATTCAGCTCTCTTCCTGTTGCAGCTGCTGCGGGGGTGGCATGGGTGGCACCTCAATGGGCTGCTGTGGACCTGTTGGGAGCATTAATTGTGGCTGGGTTCATTGCCCATGCAGCTTGGAAGATTTGCCGACCGGCCTTTGAGGTGTTGTTGGATAAAGGGGCAGATGAGGCCACCAGGGACGAGCTGGAAAAGGCGGTCTGCTCTGTGCCTGGTGTACGCGATGTTCATGCGTTACGTACTCGGTTTTTAGGAGGTTGCCTACAGGTAGACATGCACATTAAGGTTGATGGAAGTATTTCTGTTAACGAGGGGCATATCGTAGCACTGGCCGTGGAAAGTGCGATGTACGCCTTAGGACCGCATATTTGCGATGTGCTGGTGCATGTAGACCCTTGGGAAGCTCCAAAGGATACGGCTGTAGTGAAACAGACAGAGCATTGAAATGTAGTATGCGCTGCCTGTCTGGAAACAAACCGCTTTAGCAGCTCGGCTTGGCAGATGTTTTTGGGTATGCGGGATGCCCTTAGCCGTTGCATCGCCCTTTGCTACATCCGCCACCACATGGGGGAGATGCGGACACTGTTCTAGGCTGGAACTGCATCTTGGGTCCACCACTCCTGGTTAATGCGCCGGGCAGCCTGTTAGGCCCTGTTCCGGGAATCCTGCTGGGTGCGGAGAACACTTTCTCCGTATGCCCACTGTTGCAGGACGGGCAGGTTGCAAGTGGCTGATCGTCACGGATAAGTTCTTCAAAGCGTTCTCCGCACGCGGTACATTCAAATTCAAAAAGTGGCATTGGGCGGCATCCTGTTTCTGGTTGGGGTGATTGTTTTGCCGTAGAACGACAGATTCCGTGTGCATGTTATGGTAAGTCTTTTGCCGTAAACGGCAAGGGCTGGCAAGGGGGCAGTGGAGTGTGCCCTGTTGCTGCGTATATCAGGCATGGTACGACGCAGGATACTTCGCATGCAATATCTGCCGGACACAAAGGCCTCGTACCCCGGCCCTGCCTCATGGCAAAAGTATGAAAAATTTATTTTTGGTCCGGGGGCGTCACCAGCCGTGTGGATTTACATAATGCCGTAGAAGAGGCTGGAGCCTGATCGGTATAGTATTTTGCAGTGGATACTGCTCAAAAGAGAATTTTTATGTCATTATATGAGGCAAGCTGCCATAGCCAGGCTGGAGAAGAGTGGCAAAACATTCATGTTGCGCTCACTGCAACTTTTATGTTGGGTTTTGTGGCGCGCGGGCTGTGTAGAGCCTATAGGCGTTTGCAGGAATATTATATTTACATGCGTAGTGTTTCTACTTTGGGTGATCGATCTAAAAGCTAGATGTACTCTTGGCGACGACATCAAAGGAGTTTGGTAATATGGCTTGGGCTTGGCCATATGGGTTCCTTTGCCTTTACGTGGTAATTTGTTGTTGGCGCTCAATCTGGCACTGCAGATAGCGTCTAGGTCGGTTTCGTTGCCATACCTTGTATGTAATGGTTGGCCACTCCACCGTGGCAAGAACGTAGGCTCCATAATAAAAACGGGTCGATTTTTTCAGGGGCGGTGTAATAAAAATACTACTAGGGTTGGCGGCAGAAGGCCTGGGCAGACTCGCCCAGACATTTTGTTTGCCAGTCTGAAACTTTGTAGCTACTGGAGGAATATATGCTGGTTAGGAGGAACAAAAGAGCAATCTGTAACAGTCTATTGCTCCCGACCTCAGAAGATATGATTGCCAGCTAGGAGTTCAAGCCGGAAAAAAAATGGCGGAAGCGTATAGGAGTCGAACCTACCGGCGACCTCTCGGCCGCCCACCGGTTTTGAAGACCGGGCGCCACACCGGTGACGATACGCTTCCAGAATAGTTGTTATTGTGCAACCTGTCTCCTCTTCGGATTGTACAATATATTTTTAGTATAGCAGGGTTTTGCTTGATGAACAAGGAAGTGGACGCACGCAAAGAAAATAAACAAAAGTAGTAGGGCTTTTTTAGAGTTTTTTTATGTTCGGGGGTGCGCAAAATTTTGAAAAGCGCGAAAAAGCCTGTCCTAAACATTGCCAAACCTTCTTTGCGGCCTTACACTCCCTAACTCGAACGTACTATCCGTCCTGAACGGAATGGAGGTTAGCAGCGTTGAATCAGTTCTCGCGTAATTTGATGTTATGGGGCATCATCTTGGTATTGATGGTGGTTCTTTTTGATCTGTCCAGTCAGCCCCCAGGGGCTCAGGCAAAAGTGACCTACACAGAATTTTTGCAAAAAGTCGCACAAGGGGATATTACCCAAGTCACAATACAAGGGAATAAGCTTAAGGCTCTTGGCCCAGAAGGCCAGGCTTTTCAGCTTATTGCTCCAGATGATCCCGCACTTGTGAGTCGTCTCATTGACCAAGGGGTACAGGTGCAGGCGGAGCCCAGAGAAGAGACAGCTTGGTACATAACTGTTTTTCTTTCGTGGTTTCCCATGCTGCTGCTCATTGGTGTATGGATTTTTTTCATGCGTCAGATGCAAGGGGGAGGGGGCAAGGCCATGTCGTTTGGTCGCTCTCGTGCGCGTATGTTTTCTTACGAAAGCACTAAAGTCACCTTTGAAGACGTAGCCGGCGTGGACGAGGCAAAAGAAGAACTTGCCGAAGTCGTTGATTTTTTGAGTAATCCTAAAAAATTTACGCGTCTTGGGGGGCGTATCCCCAAGGGCGTGTTGCTCATTGGTTCACCTGGTACAGGCAAGACGCTGCTGGCTCGTGCTGTAGCAGGTGAGGCTGGAGTACCGTTTTTTTCCATTTCCGGTTCGGATTTTGTGGAAATGTTTGTGGGCGTGGGTGCGTCGCGGGTTCGTGATCTTTTTGTACAAGGCAAAAAGAACGCTCCCTGCCTGATTTTTATTGATGAAATAGACGCTGTGGGACGTCAGCGTGGTGCGGGCCTTGGTGGCGGGCATGATGAGCGCGAGCAGACTCTCAACCAGTTGCTGGTCGAGATGGACGGTTTTGAGTCCAACGAGGGTGTAATCCTTATTGCAGCCACGAATAGGCCGGATGTATTGGATCCTGCCCTGTTACGCCCTGGTCGTTTTGATCGGCAGGTTGTGGTGCCTACTCCTGATTTGCGGGGCCGTGAGCGTATTTTAGAAGTACACAGCAAGCGTACTCCTTTGGCTCGTGACGTTGATCTGACTGTTCTTGCCAAGGGGACTCCGGGCTTTTCTGGAGCTGATCTTGAAAATCTTGTGAATGAGGCTGCGTTGCAGGCTGCCAAGGCTGGTAAGGATCAGTTAACTATGCTTGATTTTGAAACAGCCAAAGACAAGCTTTTGATGGGCAAAGAGCGTCGTAGTCTTGTGATGAGTGAGAAAGAAAAGCGTAATACCGCATACCACGAAGCTGGTCATGCGTTGGTAGCGCGTTTGCTGCCTGGTACTGACCCTGTGCACAAGGTCAGCATTATTCCTCGTGGTAGAGCCTTAGGGGTCACCATGATGCTGCCCGATGAAGACAGGCTGGGGTATTCGCGTACCTTTTTGCTTAACCAGTTGGCGGTGATGCTTGGCGGTCGAATGGCGGAAGAAATCATTTTTGGTGAACTTACCAGTGGTGCCAGTGACGATATCAAGCGAGTCACTAAAACCGCCCGCAAAATGGTATGTGAGTGGGGTATGAATGACACCATTGGTCCCATGAACATCGGTGAACAGGGCGAAGAGGTATTCATTGGCCGCGAATGGGCACATTCGCGCAATTACAGTGAAGAGACCGCCCGAATTGTGGATGCAGAAGTAAAGCGCACCATTGAAGAAGCCCGCGAGAGCGCTCTTGGTTTATTGCGGGAAAATGTTGACTCCCTGCATCGTATTGCCGAGGCTCTGCTTGAGCGTGAAACGATCAATGCTGAAGAGTTGACTGCCCTCATAGCAGGAGAGCCGTTGCCAACTGTGCCTGTAGACAGTCAGAACGAAGCCCCACAACAAGAGAGTGCGCTGCAATCTGAAGAGGATTTTTTATTGGAGTCTGGAGGCAGTAAAGATGACGAGCAAGATTCTCCTCTTCGTTCAGGAGAAGGAGACGAGGAAAGCGATAAGGCAGATGGCGTGCGCGCTCAAGAGAAGAGGGATACGTCCGGGGAAAGAGAGTAATGTCTGCGCTCTTCCCTGATTGTTGGAGTATAGCGGGGGGCAGGGCCATTGGGCCTGCCCCCTTTTGTATTTTTGGCATCGTCAATATAACGCCCGACTCATTTTATGACGGCGGTAAGTATGATACCACGGATAATGCTGTGGCACATGCTTTGGCCTTGGCGGCTGAGGGTGCACATGTGCTTGATATTGGCGGGGAGTCGTCCCGGCCTTATGCCGAACCGGTGTCAGATGCCCAGGAGTTGGCAAGAGTTTTGCCTGTGGTGCGTGCACTTACGGCGCAGAAAGCGGAAAACAGCTTGCCGTGGGCACTTGCTGTAGATACGTACAAGGCGTCTACAGCAAGTGCCACTCTGGATGCCGGGGCGGAGATCATTAACGATATTTCTGCCTGTACATTTGATCCTGCGCTGGTAGATGTGCTTGTACAGTACAAACCTGGGTATGTGCTTATGCATACTGCGGGGCGCCCGGAAACCATGCAGGACGCTCCTGTATATACTGATGTTGTTACAGAAATACTGAAATTTTTTGAACAACGGCTTACCATGCTGGTGAATGCCGGGTTACCTGAGGAACGTATTGTATTGGATCCTGGAATAGGTTTTGGCAAGTTGCCGGAACACAACGTTGCCGTGTTGCGCAACATGGAGCGATTTATGGTTCTGGGAAGGCCTTTGATGGGGGCTTTTTCCAATAAATCCTTGTTTGGAGATCTACTGGGTCTTGCACCAGGGCAGCGTAAGAATGCCACTCAGGCTACCACTGCTATATTGGCTTCCAGGGGGGTACGCTTACATCGCGTACATGAAGTCCGGGAAACAGTGCAGACTTTGCGGCTGGCAGAGGTCTTGCTTCAGGAAAAGGGGGGGTAAGTGGATATAGTGTGGGCAGATCTTGGTATCACATGGCGTGATATGTTGGATATTACGTTGGTCTCGCTATTGCTGTATCGTATGATTGTGATGATTCGGGGGACTCGCGCGGTCACTGCCGTGTATGGCCTGATAATCCTGCTGCTGGTGTATTTTATGTCGCAGGAATTCAGCCTGTATACCTTGAACTGGCTGCTCGAAAATTTTCTTGGTTCACTTTTTCTTGTTATTATAATTCTTTTTCAGCGTGATATTCGTAATGCTCTATCTGTCATGGGTGCCCGGAGTTTGTTCCGGCGTAAAGTGGTGGAGGACAGTAGTCTCAGCGAGCTTATGGGAGCTGCGCTCTATCTTGCTCAGCGACGTATCGGGGCACTGCTGATCATAGAAAAAACTGTGCCCCTGGGTGACATGGTGGGGCGTGGCGTGCAGCTTAATGCCGCACTTAGTAAAGATTTGTTGGTAACGATTTTTTATCCCAATACCCCCTTGCATGATGGAGCTGTGATCATCCGTAACAACGAAATTGTTGCTGCGGGTTGTATCATGCCTCTTTCACAGATGGTGCAGGAAAAGCGCAAGTACGGTACCCGGCATCGGGCGGCCATGGGGATTACAGAAGAAACTGATGCCGTTGCGGTGGTGGTCTCCGAAGAACGGGGTACAGTATCCGTGGGCGTGGGTGGGCGCCTGACGGGAGAATTGGATGCGGTTCGTTTAAAGCGTGTGCTGCGAAAGGCGTTGGAGAAATAAGATGAAGCGTCATTGGCAGTATGCGCTGCTTTCTACATTTATCGCTGTAACGCTTTGGTATATGGTAAGTGGACGTGAGCGCGTAGACACATGGGTGGAGATGCGCATCGAAATGACGGGTATGCCTGCGGATATGGTTGTCTTGGAGGGTTTGCAGAACAAAATCAAGGCACGTATTCGTGGACCCAAGGGACGTATTCGCGGATTGAGTGATCGCGAGTTTACGTACCTGCTCGATCTTAGCCAGTTGAAAAAAGGCGAAAATGTATTGCCGGTCACCGCAGATAATATGCCCGTGAAGGGTGTATTTCAGGTTGTTGAAATCAGTCCGCCACGCTTGCAGCTTACGGTGGATATGCTTGTGGAGCATGCTGTGCCTGTGGTGCCCAAGCCGCAAGGCGAGCCCGCGGTGGATGTGGAGATCAGCGCGCTGAAGCCTGTACCGGATACTGTCATTGTACGTGGGGCGCAGGCACGGGTTGAATCTGTGCAGGAGGTCCCCGCCATAGTGTCTGTTTCTGGCATTACCTCAGGAGAGGACATTCGAGTATCTGCGGCATACGCATTGCCTCCTGGAGTGGATGTGACACCTGCTAACGGATATGTGCAGGTGGCTACACGGAGATTGACCCATAATCTGACGCTCAAACGCCGAATATGGTTGGAGTTGCCAGAAGGTATTGCGGGAAAATCGCATACCCTATATGTTAATGTTGAGGTTGAGGTGCCAGCCTCCAAGAAAAAAGACAAAGAATACCTGAAAGGTATTCGGACCGTTCTTGAAATACCGGATACCATCACTTCTGGAAAGCACACGCGGACATACAGGGTGGATTTACCTGAAGGAGCAAGGCTTGTGCAGGCAACCCCCGATACGCTGGAAGTGACTATCAGTGGCAAGTGACGCTCCATCTGAGTAATTTGAGTATCTTTGGCATACAAAAGTGATTGATTCACCAAGGAATCATAGCGCATGAAAGCACGGCTTTTTGGAACGGACGGCCTGCGCGGGCAGGTTAATATATATCCCATGGTACCTGATGTGGCTTTGCGCCTGGGACTTGCCGCGGGTACATTTTTTCGTAACGGAAGAAGACGGCACCGCGTGGTGATTGGGAAGGATACACGCCTTTCAGGATATATTTTTGAAATGGCGTTGACCTCTGGATTGTGTGCCGCGGGTATGGATGTGTTTATGGTGGGGCCATTGCCCACACCAGCAGTGGCCTTTCTTACCCGTAACATGCGGGCGGATCTTGGAGTGGTTATTTCCGCTTCGCATAACCCCTTTCACGACAACGGTATAAAATTTTTTGACAAGGCAGGTTTTAAACTGCCTGATGAGCAGGAAGATGCCATTACCGCAATGGTACTGGACCAGGAGCACCAGTGGGATTATCCCGAGTCAGAACAGGTGGGGCGGGCCCATAAGATTGAGGATGCCCCAGGTCGCTATATTGTTTATCTGAAAAACAGTTTTCCTGGGGCGCTAACACTGGAAGGCATGAAGGTGGTGCTTGATTGCGCCAATGGTGCAAACTATCGTGTTGCTCCTTTGGCACTGGAAGAATTGGGCGCCGAGGTCATTAAAATTGCGACCACCCCTGACGGGATGAATATCAACAGAAAGTGTGGTTCGCTGTATCCGGAGCTGACTGCACGACAAGTACGTGAAACAGGTGCTGATATCGGCCTTGCACTGGATGGAGATGCTGACCGTCTCATTGTGGTGGACGAAAAAGGCACTGTGTTGGATGGCGACCAGATTATGGCGATCTGTGCGTTGGATTTAATGGAAAAAGGTCGCTTGCCTGGTAACACCTTGGTAAGTACGGTCATGAGTAATATGGCCTTGGAAGTATTCATGCAGGAACGCGGTGGTAGATTGTTGCGTACCCCCGTGGGTGACAGGCATGTGGTGGAGGCCATGCGTCATAGTGGCGCGACCTTGGGTGGCGAGCAATCGGGCCACTTGGTATTCATGGAGTACGGTACCACTGGCGATGGCTTGCTTGCCGCTTTGCAATTGCTTAAAATTATGTGTGAAAAAGGTAAGCCCTTATCAGAGCTTGCCAGTTTGTTAGAGCCTTTTCCGCAAGAGCTTATCAATGTGCATGTGCAGCGTAAAATTCCGTTTGAGCAGTGTCCTGCCATTGGCCATGCCGTGGTACAGGCAGAAAAAGCCCTTGCCGGGCGTGGGCGCGTATTGCTGCGTTATTCCGGTACGGAGTCGGTTGCGCGTGTAATGGTGGAAGGTGAAGACGAGGCCATGGTTGGCAGACTGGCTGCCGACTTGGCGGAAACCGTACGGCAGAGCCTGCGCTAGCCCGTGGATAGCTGCAAGCAGAAGGAGGCCGACATGCAAGTACGTAAAGTTGTTGTTCCGGTTGCAGGGTGGGGTACCCGCTCACTGCCTGCGACAAAAAACATCCCTAAGGAAATGTTACCCGTCTATAATAAGCCTGTTGTGCAGTATGTTGTGGAAGAAGCCATGCGCTCTGGGTTGACGGATGTGGTTTTTGTGACGAACCGTGATAAGACGATCATCGAAGACCATTTTGACTACAACTTGCAGCTTGAAGGTGTGCTGGAGCGCTCTGGAAAAGCTGAAATGCTCAAGCAGGTGCGTGATGTTGCCGAGATGGTGAATATTCATTCCATACGGCAAAAACGTCAGTTGGGTCTTGGGCATGCTGTGTTGTGTGCGCGTAGCATCATCCACAATGAGCCTTTTGCTGTAATGGTTGGAGATGATCTGCACTTTGGCATGGAGCCGGGTATCAAACAGCTGCTCACAGTGGCCATGGCAGAGCGTCTGCCTGTCATTGGTGTCATGGAAGTGCCTGCTGACAAAGTAAACCGCTACGGTATTATTGCGGGGCAGGAAATTGCGCCTGGTATATACAGAGTAGATGACCTTGTAGAAAAGCCCGAGGTGGATAAGGCGCCTTCACGTTTGGCTATTGTGGGTCGGTATATCCTCACCCCGGATATTTTTAGGGCGCTTGAGAGCGTGGCTCCTGGGCATGGCGGAGAGATTCAACTGACAGACGGCTTACAGGCTCTTGCGCATGGTCGGGGTTTATTGGCTGTGAAGATACGTGGTATGCGCTTTGATGCTGGTGACTGGTCAGAGTATTTGACAGCTAATATTTATTTTGCCCTGCAAGAAGAAAATTTGCGTGATGAACTTGTGGAGCGTCTCAGACCGCTTTTGCCGTATAAAAGCTGAGCAGGATGAAGACATTTGTATGAGGGCATGCGGGCGGTTTTGCCGTCCGCATTTTCATTTGTTGTGTGAATAACAGCGGACATACCGTGACTGCTCATGCCTGCCAGCCGCCTTTGTTATCTGAAGTCGGCCCTTGTAGCACACCCCGAATAGTCGCTGTGGAATTGCTGGCACCGCCGTATTCCACACTGCATTATTTGTTGCCGACCGATGTTCCCGTGGCCATGTGGCAGGAGGGGCTGCGTGTGGCAGTTCCACTGGGCGCGCGGGATATGCTGCGTGCGGGTATTATTACGGGATATGACTGTCAGACCCAACTTGTACCGCAGGGGCTTGAGCTCAAAACTGTACTCTGGCCACTTGAACGGGAACCTCTTGTGGGCGGGGAATATTTGGAGATGGTCCGGCAGTTGGCAGTGCGTCAGATGGCTCCCTCGGGGCAGATTTTGGGCATGTTATTGCCTGCGGGGTTGCGTAGTGCGCGTGTACGGTTGCGGGTGCGTGATGGTAACAGGCCAAAAACGTTACGAATGCGTGACGTGCTTGGTATGGATGGGGTACAGCGTACCAGTTTGGCAGACCACTGGTTGCAGGGGCGTGTGGAGGTGCTGGAGCCTGAAGCAGACCCTGCAGAAAATGATATTTGTCATGTAACAAAAGATCCGCCTTGGCCGGTACGTCCGGCGGCTACGCGCCAGACGGCCGTGCTGGAATATTTGTGGGAACATGGTCCAGCTTCACGTAAGCGCGTGCTCCAAGATCTTGGCTCCGCTGTGCAGGCAGCTCTTTTGACCTTGGCGGAGCGGGGGTTTGTGCATGTGGGGGTACAAGAGGATGCACGTGCCTTTTCCTGTGGGTGCAGTATTGATACAGCTTACCATTCCTCTGCGTTGGACAATCAGCCCTTCTTGCTGACGTCGGCTCAGCAGCAGGCATTGGATGAGTGCCGTCAGGCCATGGAGTCGCCCAAGGGAGAGGGACGACTGTTGTTTGGTATAACGGGCAGCGGTAAGACCGCGGTCTACCTTGAGCTGGCCCGGGCTTGTCTGGAACATGGTCGTTCCGTCATGTTGCTGGCACCGGAAGTCGCCCTTGCCTGCAAACTGTATGACGATGCGCAACGGCGTTTTCCTGGGTTGCCCGTGGTTTTATATCATGGGTACCAGTCCGCACGTCAACGCGAACAAATTTTTTTGGATATGGCCGCTGCTTCGCGTAGCGGGGGCACTACGTTGGTCATTGGCACGCGTTCAGCACTTTTTTTGCCGGTATTTTCGTTGGGTGCCATTGTGATGGATGAAGAGCACGATACCTCATTCAAGCAGGATGAGCGGTTTTTTTACCAGGCAAAAGAGGTGGCATGGTTTCGTATGGCACAAGCCGCAGGGGTGCTTGTGCTTGGCTCGGCAACCCCAGACGTAAAGACTTTTCATGCCAAGTGCGAGGGGCGGATTCCCGGCATTGTGCTGGAAGAACGGGTGGGGGGCGGCACACTGCCTGTGGTGGAACTGATGGACATAAAGAACCATGCGGTGGCTGATACCATACTTGCACCGCAAACCATGGCCCGTATTAAGGAGACCGTGGCGCGTGGGGAGCAGGTGGTGGTTTTGTTGAACCGGCGCGGATATGCGCCGCTTATGTATTGCCTTGACTGTAAAACAGTGGCCCGTTGCCCTGAATGCGAGATAGGTCTGACATATCACAAGGGGCGAGAGCGTCTCATATGCCATTACTGCGGTTATGCTGTGCCATTTCCTTCACCATGTACGCAGTGTAAAAGTATGCGTTATCTACCCATGGGCGAAGGTACGGAAAAAATGGAAGAGACTCTGGCCAAACTACTGCCGCACGGAAAAGGTATCTTGCGCCTTGACAGAGACAGTACACGCCGTCCGGGCAGAATGGAGCAGATATTGGGTGCTTTTGCCCGGGAAGAAGCGCAGATTTTGGTAGGTACACAGATGCTGTCAAAGGGGCACCATTTTCCCGCTGTGACGCTGGTTGTGGTAGCTGATGGTGACATAGGCCTGAATATGCCAGACTATAGGGCCACGGAGCGTACATTTCAGTTGTTGGTCCAGGCTGCGGGGCGTGCGGGCAGAGGAGAACGTCCCGGCAGTGTACTCATCCAGACCCGTGACACCGGTCACTATTGCTGGGACTATGTACGCCGTTGCGATTATGAGGGTTTTTTTGTACGAGAGCTTGAGGCCCGCCGTAGGCGAAGATATCCGCCCTTTGTCAAATTGGCGCTGATTCGTATGAGCTACCCTGTAGACTGGGTGCATGGCCAAAAACGTGTTGCCGAACTGGCTGCCTCGGTACGCGCTTCCGGTAAAGAATTGGGAGTGTCTGTGTTGGGACCGGCTCCGGCTCCCTTGCAGGTTTTGCGTGGTCGTAAACGCTTTCAGTGTCTGCTCAAGGCGTCGGACTGGCAGATTATCCGCAGGTTGTTTCATGCAGCGAAGCGTGAGGTCGCTGCCTCTTCAAAGTTGCGTCTTGGACTGGATCTTGACCCGGTAAACATGTTGTAGTCAAGCTGTTAAGAGATGTGCTCCCCAAAATTCGGACAGGTGTGATAGCTACACATGAACGAAAGAGGATTCCCAATGTTCAAACGTAAAAACTCAAGAGCAAAGTTGCCCTGGTGGCTCTTTCCGACGAGAAGACCATTGCTGAATTAAGTTTGGCGTCCATAAGACGTAGATCCACAGATGGGTCAAGCAGCCCAAAGATTCGGCAGCGGGTGTATTGGCCGGTGAAATCAAAACCGAAGAAGCCAAAACGGAAAGGCAGCTCCAGATATTGTATGCCAAAATCGGCCAACTTACCGTGGGGCGCGGTTTTTTAATGGAAGCCTGGTTGTTTCCGGCCATGAGAAGCTCAGCGTCGTCCAATATGCACCTTGCTCAAGATATCCCGTTTCGGTCTCCCAGGGGCGAGTCAGCCCTGACGCTGACGTTTATGCAGAAAATCAACAAGGCTTTTACCGAGTGACCTTTTCTGTGAGTGCGCCAAATGCGTAGCTACCTGGCGTTGCTGGGATACGGAGTGATATGGCAATCCTCCCATTGCTGGGAGTCCTGAAAAGTAGAGCCTATGCAGCCTCTGCCAGGCTGGCTCGCGGAGGATATCCCCAAGAGCGGCGTGCGGCCGTTCTTTGCTGTAGGTTTAAAGCCACCTGGTGGCATAATCCTGGCTCTCATCAATGGTTTCAAACAAATATTGGGCTCAGCCAGTCATACCGAACTGTTCGGTTGTAGCGTTCAACGTAGGCGATCTGTGTATGTACTCAAGCCGAACTCCCTTTCTTCGGACCCAAGCTTGAAGCCGGTGGCTGACATACCCGGGGCCCTTGTCGCACCGTATCACCTCGGGAGCATAGCGCCACTTGATGATTTGCTCCAACGTACGAACCACACGTTCCGACGGCAACGAGAAATCAGCCTCGATGGCAACCCTTCGCGGTTGAAGTCGTCGATCACGTTTGACAGGCGGAAGCTGAGGCCGTTGCGCAACTGGTTATGCATGAAATCCATGTACCAGACACGGTTGAGCGTTTCGGGCTCTACGAGTAGCTCCGGCTTTTCGCGCACAATGCGCTTCCTGAGCTTGATACGCATATTGAGCTCCAATTCGCAATATATCCGATACACCCGCTTGTGATTCCAGCCGAAGCCCTCGACGTTGCGCAGATATAGAAAGCACAAACCGAATCCCCAATTGCGCTGATTGTGCGTCAAACGTAGCAGCCAGTCGGCGATCTGTTCGTTTTCGGCCGACAGTTTCGGGTTGTAGCGGTGGCATGTCTGGCTGCCATGAAACACTTCGCAGGCCTGCCGGATACTCAAGCTTCGCATTTCAACAGCTATTCTGGCCACCTCGCGGCGACGAGACAGCCTCACCAGCTTTTTGCGAGCGCCTCGACAACGACTTCGGCCTTCATCCTTTCCTCGGCATACATGCGCTTTAGCTCCTTCATGCGCGTCATCAGCGAGGCGGCCATGCCGCCATACCTGGCGCGACACTTGTAAAAGGTGGCGCTGCTCATGCCGTGTTTGCGGCAAAGTCGGGCCACGGGAATCCCGCTTTCGGCCTGCTTCAAAATGTTCAGAATCTGCGCGTCGCTGTGACGTGATGTCTTCATGTAGAATCTCCTCTAGATAGTGTCGTCAAATTTAAAAAATTGTGTTAGCTTCCTCCAAACAGAGCAT
>CAZQKM010000038.1:0-18817 GCA_964593925.1 uncultured Desulfovibrionaceae bacterium
GCTCTGTTTGGAGGAAGCTAACACAATTTTTTAAATTTGACGACACTATCTAGCTAAAGGCTTGGCAAACCCACCCTGTTTCATTTTGCCGCAAACAAAAAGTAGACGCTCTCCAATAGTTTTTATGAAGTAGGCCCAGCTTGTTAAAACTTACGGATAATATGTATATAAATATTTGAAATATATTTAAATTATGTCTTTCTGCTATTCGGGCAAGCTAGAAATAACGAAGGAGGCCCTATGCTGTGCCAAGCCGAGTAGTTCAAAGGAGGTTATTTTCGCGTCTTTGGAATCACCGACGATTACGAAGTAATTCGGACAATTTTGCAGGGCCGAATGCTCCGATGGCGTCATCGGAGTAGGCTGTCAGAGCGACAACATCAGGGAGCTGAGGGAAAAACAAAAGTACGCATCGTTTTCACTGGCGCGAGACAGAGGAATAAGGATTTTACATGCCTAAAAAACGGGATACAGCTTATCAGCCATACCCCGTTATCTTTATGATGGTGCCGAGGGCGGGACTCGAACCCGCACGGACGTAATCCACTACCCCCTCAAGATAGCGTGTCTACCAGTTCCACCACCTCGGCATTTACAATGCGTCATCCATTATACTGACACAACACATCGTGTGTATACGTAATACGGGATGCTTGGCAAGATATTTTTATGAAAAACTGGGAAAAACAGTATATGCGGCGGTATGTCCCAAGAGAGACGACAGCTAGCGAGTACTGTATGGTATGACAGGATACATGTGGGCAGGGGGCTGTGTTCAAGGGGCAGTGCCTGGATTTTTCTATGGTGTATCCCGGTGTATGGGCATTGCGTATGTTGGCCAGAGGTACTAGTATGCATGCGGATATACGAGGTGCTAATGTCCGTAAAAATATGGAGTAGTAAGCATGAGTAGGCCCTTTACCACGTTGTGTCTTGATATTGGCAGTGGCACACAGGATGCATTGTTGTACACCTCTGATATGGAGCTGGCCAATAGTCCCAAGTTTGTGTTGCCTGCTCCTGCTCGTCTGGTCGCGAGGCGTATTGCTACGCTGACAAAGGCAGGGCGGGCTGTGTATTTGTATGGTTCCAATATGGGGGGTGGTTTTGTCGCTGCGCTGGAACATCATATGCAGGCAGGCTATGCCGTGGCCGCACATCCAGATGCATCTGTGGCCATACATGATAATGCGGAGGCTGTCCGGGCTCGGGGTATTGTTGTCACTGAAGACTGTCCTCCTGACCATGTGCCGGTGTACCTTGCGGATTTTGATCCTGCTTTCTGGCAGGGATTTTTGCGCCTGGCCGGTCTGGCATATCCGGACGCAGTGATGGCAGCTGCCCAAGACCATGGCTTTTTTCCTGATTCGTCAAATTGTGAAGGGCGGTTTACGCTGTGGAAGCGTTTTTTGCGTGAGCAGGGTGGCGACCCTGCCATGCTCACCTTGAACACGGTTCCGTCGGGACTAACGAGATTGGCGGCATTGCAGCGGGCCATGGGGGGCGGCATGGTCTGTGATTCTGGCGGAGCAGCACTGCTGGGTGCGTTGTACATCCCAGAGGTTGTTCGTCGCAGCCACAGGCAAGGCGTTACTGTGATCAACGTGGGTAACAGTCATATAACGGCATTTCTGGTCCATTGTGAACGGGTATGCGGCGTCTATGAGCACCATACGGATATGCTGACTATTGAAGCGCTGCTGGCTGATTTGTCGGAGTTTCGTCACGGCTGGTTGCCCGATGAGCAGGTGCGGGCGGCGGGCGGTCATGGTTGTCTCTTCGGTGCCATTCCCGAAGACGCAGAAGGCTTTCGTCCTACCTTTATATTGGGTCCGCGTCGTGCCATGCTAGAAGAACACGGCCAATTCATCACGCCCGGAGGAGACATGATGCTCGCAGGGTGTTTTGGGCTATTGCATGGGCGGGCTTTGCGGCAGGCCAAGGGGGATTAGGGGCGGTGAGGTCGTTGTGCGGTAAAAGTGAATAGTCTCTGATTCGCAGCCATTTTCAGATTTTTTATTCCCCGGTGGTATGCTGCTGTAGGCAGCCCAAGGGTAAGGAGAGGGGAGCATGGAGTTTTTTGACAGGGCCGAAACATGGTCTCGTAAAGAAATAGAACGAGTACAGGGCGTACGGCTGCGTAATAGCGTGGAACAGGCCGTCAAATCACCTTTCTATGCCGCACAGTTACGGGATGCAGGGGTGGCGCCGGAGGATATCCGTTCGGTTGCGGATGTATGTCGTATTCCTCTGACCACTAAGCAACATTTGCGTGAGCAGTATCCCACGGGTTTGGTGGCTGTATCTGCCACAGAGCTTGTGCGCCTGCATGCTTCCAGCGGTACTACCGGTGCCCCCACTGTAGTGCACCATACACAGACTGATTTGAATTCCTGGGCTGATCTGGTGGCCCGCAGTATGTACATGACAGGGGTACGGCCCCATGATGTGTTTCAGAATACCTCAGGGTATGGTTTATTTACCGGAGGACTGGGCATACACAACGGGGCAGAGCGTCTTGGATGCCAGACCATTCCTGCGGGGCCGGGCAATACCAAGCGGCAGATCAAGTTTATTCGTGATTTTAACACCACTGTGCTGCATATTATTCCTTCATACGCTTTGTATTTGGGGGCAGCCCTGGAGGACGAGGGGCTGACTGGCGACGCATTGCCCTGCCGTATTGCGCTCATTGGCGCAGAGCCGCACACAGAGGCTGTACGGCGACGTATTGAAGCCATGCTTGGCCTTAAGGCGTTTAACTCGTATGGCCTGTCTGAAATGAATGGCCCAGGGGTTGCTTTTGAGTGCACCCACCAAGACGGTATGCATGTGTGGGAGGACGCCTTTGTGGCAGAGATCATTGATCCCAAGACCCTTGAGCCTGTGGCAGAAGGGGAGGTGGGAGAACTCGTCTTGACCTCGCTATGTCGCCAGGGCATGCCTGTGTTGCGCTATCGGACGCGTGACCTAACGCGTTTTGTGCCTGGGCCGTGTGCATGCGGTCGCCAGCACCGTCGCATTGATCGCATTTTGGGCAGGGCAGATGACATGATGATCGTCAAGGGGGTAAATATCTACCCCATGCAGATCGAGCAAATTCTCATGGGCTTTCCCGAAGTGGGAGAGAGCTACCTTATTGAATTGACGCGTGAGGATTTTATTGACCAGTTGTGTGTCAAGGTTGAAATTCGTGACGGGTATTTTGTGGAAGACATGCGTGTGCTTACTGGATTGCAAAAGGCCATTGTGCGTGAACTGCGTGATGAAATTTTGGTGACGCCGCGTGTAGATTTGGTGCAGACGGGCTCCCTGCCCAAGGCCGAAGGCAAAGCCGTACGTGTTGTGGACAAGCGTCAGGCGGACTAGGCATGAGTACGTTTTTTAGTGTTGCCATGGCCGTAGTGCTGCTGCTTGTACTCGGATTGCACGTGCTCAGCCTGCCTGCCAACTGGTTATTGCTTGGGGGGGCGTTGCTGTGGAAGTGGCTGTCTCCCCCTCCTCACGGGCTGGATATGTGGGTTTTTGCCATGCTTGTCGGGCTTGCCTTACTGGCTGAAGTGCTGGAGTTTTGCGTGCAGCTTTGGGGAAGCAAACGCTATGGAGGCACAGGTCGGGGTACGTTGGGCGGCTTTATAGGTGGCCTTCTTGGAGCTGTGCTGGGGGCGCCTTTCTTTTTTGGCCTGGGGGCGCTGTTTGGCGTTTTGGGGGGCGCGTACCTTGGTTGTTTTGTTATGGAGTTGGGCCTTGGGCGTTCCTTTGATGAAGCTGGAAAGGCTGCCAAGGGGACGTTTTTTGGACGTTTTTGGGGGCTTTCCATCAAGTTTGGTATCGGGGTGTGGATGTGGATAGTGATTGTTTTTCGTATGTAACCAACCCCCTGTTTTGGGGTATCGCAATGGACAAAAGTAGAAAAAGAGACGTTGTGCCGGTGGGGTACTGCAGCATGGGGTGGAAGAATGGCACTTGAGGGTGTGGCCGTGGTGTTGGTGTCGCCGCGTTTTCCTGAAAATATAGGCATGGCGGCACGTGCCTGTGCCAATATGGGCGTATCGGAGCTGGTTGTGGTATCGCCAGAGCGCTGGTCTCCAGACAAATCGGCTCCGCTGGCAACGGCCAAGGGGCTTGTTGTGCTTGAGGGAGTACGGCTAGAGCAGACGCTTCATGAGGCTCTTGCGCCCTACAGTGCGGTATTTGGGACCACTGCCCGTACGGGGGGGTGGCGCCGGCACATACTATCGCCTGAAAATGCAGCCCCCCTGGTGCGGGCTGAAGTAGGCCGGGGTGGCAGAGTGGCACTTGTTTTCGGGCCTGAAGACAGGGGGCTGACCAATGAAGAGACGGAAATATGTTCGCGCCTTGTGAGTATTCCTACCAGCGAGGCTCGTTCGCTCAATGTGGCGCAGGCTGTGCTTATTATGTTGTATGAATGCTTTAAAGTTGCGCAGGCTACTCCTCATTTCCGGAGGGACGGGCAGGAGCAGGAGAGCTCACCTGTGCTTGCGCACAGAGAGCAAGAGCTGCTTTTTCGTACCTTGCAAGAGACCCTGCTGGCCATAGGCTATTTACACAAGAGCGGTACGGACTATTTCATGCTGCCGGTGCGGCGTTTTGTGCAAAAAATACCACTCCGGCGGTATGAATTTGATATGCTCATGGGAATTTGTCGGCAAATGCGGCACATGGTCCGGCAGGCGGCAAAACATACTTCGCGAGATTCTTGAACACTTTGTCAACGGTGCATGTGCCTGAGCATAGCTGCGGACGGGTCCTGCCATCTTTGTATTACAAGGCCTTGGGACAGTGCCAAGGGGCACCGGATATCTGCCTGTACCATACAACCGTTGCTGAGCCGGACCGGTGCCAGGCCCACGGCAGGACGTTGTGCTGGCTTTCGGGGCGTCGAAGGTGTATTGTATGTACCTTTGGGGTGGTGTGCGTCATGCAGAAAACAGTCCGCCATGGCCTGGCCTGCGCTTTTTACATACCAAGATAGGCTTTTTGTACGTTGTCGTTGTCCAGTAGATTGGCGGCTGAGTCACTCATGGTGATACGGCCTGTTTCCATGACATAGGCACGGTGGGCGATTTTAAGTGCTTGGTGTGCATTTTGTTCTACCAGGAATATGGTCATGCCATCGCTGTTGAGTTTTTGGATAATTTGAAAAATCTGTGCGATGATGATGGGCGCCAGCCCCAGAGACGGCTCGTCCAGCAAGAGCAGACGCGGGCGCGCCATAAGCGCACGTGAAATGGCAAGCATTTGCTGTTCGCCACCCGAAAGTGTGCCTCCGAGCTGTTTGCGGCGTTCTGCCAGAATGGGAAACAACGAGAGTACGTAGTCAAGATCACGCCTGATGCCTTGCGTGTCGCTGCGTAGAAAGGCACCAAGGTCCAGATTTTCCATGACAGTCATTTCGGAGAAAATCAGGCGCCCTTCGGGCACTTGGTTTATGCCCAAGCGTACGATTCGGTCAGGCTTCATGGCTTGTATGGGCTTTCCTTCAAAACATACCTCACCGCTGCTGACGGGAACACCCCCGCAAATGGACATGAGTGTGGTGGATTTGCCCGCGCCGTTGGCACCAATGAGCGAGACAATTTCGCCTTCATTGATGTGCAGCGAAACATGGCGTAATGCCTGAATATTACCATAATACGTGTTGATGCTGCACAGTTCAAGCATGGGCGTCTTCTCCCAGATATGCTTTGATGACGCGAGGATCCTTGCGGATTTCTTCGGGGGTGCCTTCTGAAATAAGGCAGCCGTATTCCATTACATAAATACGCTCGGAAAGATTCATCACAAGGCTCATGTCATGTTCGATAAGCAGTATGGCCACATTACGCTCGTCACGAATGCGCCGAATCAGCGAGACTAGTTCGGTTGTTTCTTGCGGATTCATGCCTGCTGCAGGTTCGTCCAGCAACAACAGATCCGGCTCGGTGGCAAGGGCTCTGGCTACCTCCAGTTTACGCTGTGCACCATAGGGTAGGTTGGCGGCCTGCTCATCATATAGAGCTTCCAAACCAACATATTCTAACAGGGCGTAACTTTTGCGTATGGTTTCACGTTCTTCTCGCATGACTGCCGGGGGTCGGAACAATGCCCCCAGAATACCGGCTTTGGTCCGGCAGTGGCGGGCAATCATAACATTTTCCAGTACGGTCATGTTTTTGAAGAGTCTGATGTTTTGAAAGGTGCGCGCCATACCAAGGCGGGTTACAAGATTGGGTCTTATGCCATTTATGAGCGTGGGGTTTCCCTGAGAGGGGGTGAAGTGCACGCTTCCTTCCGAGGGGGTGTAGATACTGGTGATGCAGTTGAAAAAGGTGGTTTTACCTGCACCGTTAGGGCCAATGAGTGCCACGATTTCACCGGCGTCAATGACCATATCCACTTCGCTGAGCGCGCGTAGACCGCCGAAGTTTTTTGAGAGAGCACGTACTTCAAGAACAGGCATCAGGCGTCTCCTCTCGTGCCATTCTGTGCCATGACGTCGTATTTACGCTTTTTGGGCGTGATAAGCCCTTGAGGGCGAAACATCATCATCAGCACCATGGCTGAGGCAAACATGAGCATGCGGTACTCGGCGAACTCACGCAGGTACTCGGGGAGCAAGATGAGAAATGCTGCTCCTAGGATGACGCCAACGCTTGATCCCATTCCTCCAAGCACCACGATGGAAAGAATAATGGCAGATTCCATAAAGGTAAAACTGGCTGGATTGATGAATGTCGTTTTGGCTGCAAAGATGACTCCGGCAAAGCCTGCCCACGCGGTACCCGTACCAAAGGCAACAAGTTTGACATTCACACGGTCAATGCCCATGGCCTGGCAGGCAATTTCGTCTTCCCGCAGGGCTTGCAACGCTCGTCCCACGCGGGAGTCCTTGATGCGCTGTACTGCAACAATGGTGCAGACAGCCATACACAACACAATATAGTAAATATAGATACCGGTTGCGGCTACACCAAGATCTGCCCCGAAAAGCGAAGGCCTGGAAATATCAGAAATACCACCCGGGCCATGGGTGACCTCGCTCCAGTTTTCCAGCACTAGCCGTATGATTTCACCAAAGCCCAAGGTCACAATGGCAAGGTAATCCCCCCGCAGGCGCAAGACTGGAAAGGCCAGCGCCACTCCCGCGAGGGCGGCCAGTAGGCCCCCCACAGGCAGTACCGCCCAGAAGCCTAAGCCAAAATGGAAGTTCAGCAAGGCATACGTGTATGCACCAATGGCATAAAAGGCTGCATAGCCGAGGAACAACATACCGGCCACTCCCACTACGATATTCAGGCCCAACCCCAGGATGACATATAGTAGAAAGGAGATCATGATGTTGGTCTGGTATGTGGACACCAGCCAAGGCAGGAGAGCACTCCCTGCCAGCACGGCAGCATATGCGGCGTTGGTAATGCGGGGGGCTTGGGTCAGGTGGCGGATACGTGAATAGGAATCATGCGCCCCTGCTCCAGAGCGTATCCGGTCCCGGCGTGTCAGGGCCCAGCGCCAGACGAAAGATAAGATAAAGCTGGCGATGCCCATATGGAGCATGTTCATCCAGCGCCATGTCACGATACCATTTATGGTATCCACACGGAGTACCAACAGCGGAAATGTAAGAAACATAAACCAGAGACTGATTAGAAGGGATTGTTTTATTTTATCCATACCATGTGGTCCTGAGCAAAAGGCAGTGTGACACTGTCGTGCATGAGCGGGCTATACTTTTTCCACCGGGGCTTTACCCATGATGCCGGAGGGTCTGAATACAAGGAACAGGACCAGCAGCAAAAAGGCAAAGACATCTTCATAGTCGCTGGAGATATAGCCGGTGGCATAGCTTTCACTAAGTCCAAGAAACAGTCCCCCTGCCATGGCACCGGGAATGGAGCCGATTCCTCCCAGCACTGCGGCCGTAAAGGCCTTGATACCTGCCAGAAAACCAACGTTGAAGCTAACCTGTCCCACATGCGAGGCAATAAGCACGCCGCCTAGCGCAGCTAGAGCGGAACCAATGATGAACGTGATGGAGATAATCCTGTCTGCATCAATGCCAAGGAGCATGGCCATTTTTCTGTTCTGAGCTGTGGCCCGCATGGCCTTGCCCATCCTGGTATGTTTGATGAACAGACTAAGTCCGGCCATGGACAAGGCACTGGCCACAACAATCATCAGGTCGGATGATGCGAAAATATGGGCTATGGGTTCCATAAAGGCAAAGTCGGGTACAAGGGTGGGAAACGACAGAAAGTCTGAGGTCTGGGCCAGAACGACATAGTTTTGTAGAAAAAGTGACATACCAATGGCGGATATAAGCGGTGCCAGCCGTATGGAGCCGCGTAGAGGTTTGTAGGCTACTTTTTCAATAGTATAACCATACGCTGCCGAATAGATGACGGCCACAACCACTGCCATGGCGAGAATGGCCAGCAAAGGAAAACCGTAGATGCCAAGCACACCCGCGGTAATGAGGCCGGTAAACGCACCAATCATGTAAATTTCGCCATGGGCAAAGTTGATAAGCTCAATGATGCCATAGACCATGGTATAACCTATGGCGATAAGGGCATAGATACTGCCGCGGGTCAGTCCGCCCAGAAACAGTTCCCAAAAATATGTCCAATCCATGTAAAGTCTTCCATTTATAGCGGCTCGACAAAAGCCTGCTGTCTATCTCACGCACAGGGGGCGAGCCATCAGCAGGCTGCCCCCTGTGGTTCCAAGAAGTTGTCAGCAAGAGTTACTGTAATTCGACGTATTGGCCGTTTTGTACCTGGTACATGGAAAAGCCCACGCCTTCGGCTTCGCCTGTGGGGCTGAATTGTATGTTGCCCACAGGGGTGTTCGCCGCCTTGCTGTGTAGTGCGGCTTTGATTTTTTCGGGGGCAGTGTCGCCAGCCCGCTCTATGGCATTGAGCAGGGCAATTGCTGCGGAGTATGCTTCTTTGTAAAACGCGCCGGGTTCTGTACCAAACTCCTCTTTATGCCGGGCAACGGCCTCTTGATACATAGGCAGGCTACTGACGTCTTTGGAGCTGGTGGCGTACACCCCCTCGGCATTTTTGCCGGCAACTTTGATAAAAGCGTTATCTTTGACACCGTCATCAGAAATAAAGGGCAGCTTGATGCGTTTTTTGCGTATTTGCGAAATTAGTTTGGATGCCTCGGGGTGATAGCCGCCGAACATGATGCCGTCAGCACCGGAGCGACGTAGCTTTTGTACCACGGCTGAGTAATCCATGGCACCGGGGGTAATGCCTTCAAACATGACAACAGCGGCACGTCCGCTTTGCTTGATGAACTGCCTTGCAAACTCAGCATAGCCTTTGCCGTAGTCGCCCTTGTCATGCAACAGGGCTATCTTTTTTAGCTGGAGTTTTTCAAGGGCAAACTGCACGCCCAGTCGGGCTTGCTGGTCGTCCGGGGCAATGGTACGGAAAAATGTGGGATATTCGCCGTTCTGGGTAAGCTCGGGGCTGGTGGCAGAGGGCGACATGACGATCATGTTGGCTTCTTTATAAATGGGCAGGGCGGCCTTTGTCGCTCCAGAGCAGGTATGCCCCAACACCACAGTAACTTTGTCGGAAACAAGTTTGGTCGCGGCATTGGTGGCTAGCTCCGGCTTGCACTGGTCATCCTGGGTGATGACTTCGACCTGCATGCCAAGGATACCGCCTTTTTCATTATACTGTTTGGCAACCAGCTTGGCGGCGTTGGCAGTGGGCAGGCCGTATGAGGCCAAGTCGCTGCTGTGCGCACCGGGAACACCCAGCTTGATGGTGTCGGCAACCGCGGGACCGGCCAGTGCTGTAATGATCAGGCCGGTTAGAAGTGTGGACGCCCATTTTTTTTTCATATTTCCTCCAGGATAGATAGAGATAACGTCTGAAGCCGGCATGCCGCTTGTGGCAATGGGTCTGGACAATGCGACGGCATGCAGGCCACGTAGCGGCCCGCTGATACCGTAGTGGAACAAATGCCATGAGACGCGGAATACTGTCAAATCCTGAGCTGTAGCTTTAGGGGCTTTTTATAGGATACTTTCGTGTGGGGATGGGGTACCTTGAAAGCAGGATCATGCAGCGAGGGGGCATTTTAGATATGGTGGCCAATGGATCGGGACAAGCGCTGGTAGTATTATTTACAAGGAATAGCCACTGTGGCGCATGGGGCAGAGGGGGCGTGGCGAGCATCCACTTGCATGGAATAGAGTAGTCTTTGTAGTGCATTGCCAGGGCAAGGTGTTACTGCTGTAAAATTTTTAGGGTAATGTCCTTGAAACACTGAAAAAATAACAAGTAGAACTTGAATGCGATAAAGGGTTGCGGCAGAACGTAGAAAAGCGTACAGAGCATCTTTGCGGGTCGTGATCAACCCCCGAATAGCGAAAAAATCTATGCTTAGGAGAAGGAAGATAATGACAATCGTTGGTATTCTGAAAGAAATCAAGGTGAAGGAAAATCGTGTCTGCATGACTCCGGCAGGAGTAGAAGCCATGAAGTCCCATGGACATTCGGTGCTCGTGGAAAAAAATGCGGGTGCCGGTTCTGGCTTCTCTGACGACGAGTATGTCAAGGCAGGTGCCGAAATTGTGGCTACCCCCGCTGAAATTTTCAAGCGTGCTGACATGGTTATGCACGTGAAGGAGCCTCAGGCTTCTGAGTATGGCATGATCCGTAAAGATCAGATCGTATTCACCTACCTGCACCTTGCGGCTGACAAGCCCCAGACAGATGCCCTCATTGCTTCCGGTGCTCACTGCGTTGCATACGAAACCGTTCAGCCTGCAAACGGTTCGTTGCCGCTGCTTACTCCCATGTCTGAAGTTGCTGGTCGTATGGCTGTACAGCAAGGTGCACATCACCTTGAAGCAACCCAAGGTGGCCTTGGCATGCTGCTTGGCGGCGTAACCGGTACCAAGCCTGCCAAGGTGATGGTTATCGGTGGTGGTATTGTGGGTGTCAACGCTGCCAAAATGGCATGTGGCCTTGGCGCACAAGTCTATCTGATGGACGTTTCTCTGCCTCGTTTGGCCTATCTTGATGACGTCATGCCCACCAACTGCGTGAACTTGATGTCTTCCGGCGCAGCCATTCGTGAAATGCTGCCCGAGATGGACATGGTTGTTGGTGCTGTACTTATCCCCGGTGCTAAAGCTCCTCACCTTTTGACCCGCGTTGACCTGAAAACAATGAAGAAAGGCGCTGTCATCGTTGACGTTGCCATTGACCAGGGTGGCTGCTTTGAAACTTCCAAAGCCACCACTCACGAAAATCCCACATATGTTGTGGACGATGTTATCCACTACTGCGTGGCCAACATTCCCGGCGCTGTGCCCCGTACCTCCACCATGGCACTGACCAACGCTACCCTGCCCTATGCCATTGAGATTGCAAACAAGGGTTGGAAAAAGGCTGCCCAAGATAACTTGGCAATCAAGCGTGGCTGCAACGTTATCGCCGGCAAGGTAACCTACAAAGGTGTGGCAGAGGCTTTTGGTCTTGAGTACACCGATATTGATACCCTGCTGTAATTTTACGGTACCGTCAGTATACTATGAGCGGGAGTCGGCGTATGTCGGCTCCCGTTTTTTGTTGTGTTGTGGGCATTCCGGGTATGGTGTGCAGCGGGTACAAGGGTGAAGGAACAAGACCGGATACCGCGTGTACTTATTTGTCTGGCAAATAAGCACATGTCTTTGTTTGGACCATGCAAGGGACAGAGGGGAGCTGAGTGAGATATGTGGGCAACCACGGTGTGCCGGTAAGATAACACTGCATACGGTTTAATACATACCACATTCTAGCGAGAGATCATGTGTTGTGCTGCAGTATGGTACAAAATGGCTGGGCTGCAAGGATTTGAACCTTGATTAACGGAGCCAGAACCCGTCGTCCTGCCAATTGAACGACAGCCCAGCGTGAGAAAAACATTTTGTATAAGGTGTAAGGGGGGATGTCAACCGTAAGAAGGCTATGGAAGTTGTTTTGCCCATTTGGAAAAGCAAAAAAACGGGCACACGGCTTTTGGCGTGTACCCGTTGAGACCGGATGGCTACGTTAGCGGGGGGTATCTGTTTTTCGTTCGATTTTTGCCCAGCTATCCTTGAGTGTTACAGTACGATTGTATACGGGATTTTCTGGTGTGGCATCAGGGTCCACGCAAAAATAACCGATGCGCTCAAATTGTACATGGGCACTGTGGGGCATATGTTGCAGAGCTGGCTCAAGATAGCCTGTGCAACATGAGAGCGAGTCCGGATTGAGAAAGTCCACAAAGGTGGTACCCTCTGGCGTGGCATTGGGGTTTTCTTCGGTAAATAACTTGTCATACAGGCGTACTTCAGCGGGTACGGCATGAGCGGCTGAAACCCAGTGCAGGGTGCCCTTTACCTTGCGGCCATCCTCGGACCAGCCTCCACGTGTGGCAGGGTCATATGTACAGCGCAGTTCGGTGATAACACCCTGTGCATCTTTAATAACGCTGTGGCATGTAATGTAATAGGCGTAGCGTAGGCGTACCTCTTTGCCTATGGCAAGGCGGAAGTATTTTTTGTTGGGAGCCTGTTCACGAAAGTCGGCTCGTTCAATATACAGTTCACGAGAAAAAGGAACCGTGCGGGTATTTTGGGTATCGCCTTCTGGGTGGAGCGGCATTTCGAACTCTTCCACTTGGTCTTCGGGGTAGTTTTCAATAACGACTTTTATGGGGTCAAGCACTGCCATAAGGCGTGGAGCAACGCGGTTGAGGTGCTCGCGTACGCAAAATTCCAGCAGGCTGTAGTCAACCATGCTATCTGCTTTGGCGACCCCGATACGTGCACAGAATTCACGCAGGGCCTCTGGGGGAATGCCGCGCCGGCGGACGCCGCCCAGCGTAGGCATTCTGGGGTCATCCCAACCCGAAACGTGTCCTTCTTCCACCAATTGGATGAGTTTACGTTTGGAGAGTACTGTATATGTTACGTTCAGGCGGGCAAATTCGATTTGCTGCGGATGATACAGCTCCAGTGCCTTCAGGAGCCAGTCATAGAGTTCACGGTTGTTTTCAAATTCCAGCGTGCAGATGGAGTGAGTGATACCCTCGATGGAGTCGGAAATGCAGTGGGTGAAATCATACATGGGATAGATGCACCAGGCATCATCCGTGCGATGGTGTCGGACACGCCGGATACGGTACAGCGTGGGGTCACGCATGATGATATTGGGCGAGGCCATATCGATTTTAGCGCGCAGAACCCGGCTGCCATCCGCAAATTCGCCTTGGCGCATGCGGGTGAACAGATCAAGGTTTTCTTCCACGGTACGTTGTCGAAAAGGACTGTCCTGTCCAGGTTCCTTCAAGGTACCCCGGTACTGCCTGATCTGTTCGGCGTCTAAGTCATCCACATATGCCTTGCCTAGCGTGATCAGTTTGACAGCCAGTTCGTATAGGCGTTCAAAATAGTCGGATGCATGGTACATGCGTTCCTGCCAGTCAAAGCCTAGCCAGCAGACATCGCTTTTGATTGCTTCGACAAACTCGGGTGTTTCTTTCAGCGGGTTGGTATCATCAAAGCGCAGGTTACATTTACCGTTGTATTCCCGCGCAAGGCCAAAGTTCAGACAGATGGATTTCGCGTGCCCAAGATGCAGGTGGCCGTTAGGCTCCGGGGGAAAACGGGTGTGCACCCGGCCTTGGTATGTGCCGGTACGCATGTCTTCATTGATGATGGTGCGGATAAAATCTACACCGATGCTTTTGGTCTCGTCTGTCTGGTTAGGATCAATACTCATGAGTCAGGTTCCTTACATATGTACGGCGCCTTTGTGGCGCGGGGCAGCTGCATGAAAACGCGTGTGACAATATGTATCTGGAAATACGGCAAACTGTCCGCAGGGTCAATTCCGGTTTTTACAGGGCGGACAAAGGTGCTTGTGCTTTTTTATACTGTGGCCAGTCCTGTCAGATGGGGGCGCGGTAACCACCAGGCACGCCGTTTGCCAGCAATGGGCGAAAAACTTGCGTGATCCATTGTCATTAATGTATGCTTACGAAATATTTTGTGTAAATTTTGTATGGATACCTTACTGGAGCTAGTATGAAAAGTAGAACTGCGCGGCTGTTTCTTGGTCTGATCATATGGGCGTGTTGCCTAGTGGCAGGATACGCCCCGGTGCGTGCCCTTGCGGCAGAAACCATTTCGTTGAGTTATGCCAATTTTCCGCCGGCTTCCACCTTTCCCAGTATCCAAATGGCACACTGGGCTCATGAAGTGCGTCTGCGTACCAAAGGTAAAGTGGATGTCATAACGTACCCCGGGGGAACATTGCTGAGCGCACGCAACATGCTGCGCGGCGTCATGACCGGGCAGGCAGATATCGGTTGTATCAGTCTTGCGTACCACCCTGGTGTGTTTCCAGTAATGAGTGTTTTTGAGCTGCCACATGGCTTCAAAACTGCCGAGGCTGCAAGCCAGGCGCTTTGGGATCTGTATGTCGCCGTACAGCCTGCGGAGTTTGATCGGGTCAAGGTGTTGACCATGTTCACCTCTGCTCCTTCACACTTTATGACTGTAAGCCCTGTAAAGGCTCTGGCAGATTTGCAGGGCATGGAATTGCGTGGGGCGGGCATGGTTTCCTCCATATTGGAGTCTTTGGGGGCAACACCGGTGTCCATGCCCATGCCCGAGGTTCCTGAAGCCGTGCAAAAAGGAGTCGTCAGGGGTCTGTTCACCTCGTTTGATGTGCTGAAGGATATGAACTTTGCCGAAATAACCGGGCATGTTACCTGGGCAGATCAGGCTGTGTATCCCTTTGCCGTGATAATGAACCGGGCTTCATGGGACAGGCTTCCCGATGATGTTAAAAAGGCCCTGGATGACTTGGCACCCGCGCATGCGGCATGGACAGGCCGTTATCTTGATCTACATGTCAAGTCGGCGCTTGAATGGGCAAAAGTGGAGCATGGTGTGCAAGAGCATACCTTGTCTGTGGCGGATCAAAGAGCTATGCAGCAACTCACCCAGCCCCTGTTTGCAGCGTGGATGGAGCGTGCCGAAGCCAAAGGTGTGGATGCAAAAGTCATACTGGACATGGTTTCGGAATTGCGGCAGCGCTATGATAGACCGTAAAGGATATATCCTGCATGTTGGTGGAAATACGGCGTTTTGCGGTAGCGCCGCGCCGTGTGCCAGACACCGTGGTGGGGACAGTGTGCCATGAAGAGGCTGGTCTTGTATCTGGAGGCCCTGGGTGATCTGTGTGCACGAATATTAGCGGTGTGTGCAGGGAGTATACTGGTAGTGATGGTGCTTCTTGGTTGCGCTAATATCGCGGGGCGGGCCATGGGTATGCCCATCAGGGGGACTTTTGAGCTTATCGGGTTCATGGGGGCCATGGTCGCCGGGCTTTCTCTGGCGTTTGCCCAGCGCCGCAAGGCCCATATTTTTGTGGCATTTTTCATGAAAGGTTTTCCACGCCGGCTTCGTTTGGCTCTGGATGTTGCCGTGCATCTATGCTCGGCATTATTCTTTGCACTTGCTGCTCATGCGCTTGCCGCTCATGCCGGATTTATTGCCGAGTTGGGCGAGTTGTCTGAAACACTGCATTTGGTCTTTTATCCGTTTATATACATGCTTGCTGCGGGCTGCGTTATCATGGCCGTTGTGCTTGGGGTGGCCTGTCTGAAGGCATTGTTGTTTGGAGAGGAAGGGTAATATGGATCCAATGGCACTTGGTGTGGGGTCTGTGGGGGTATTGCTGGTCGCCATGCTTGCCTCGCGCATTCCCGTGGGTTTTGCCATGGCTGTCATTGGTCTTGGCGGGTATGCTGTGGTCATGGGGCCATCTGCCGCCTACTCCATGCTGGGGGCCGAAGTGTGGGAGACATTTTCTTCCTACGGGCTGACAGTGGTTCCTTTTTTTATTCTCATGGGGCAAATATGCCTCCAAGCCGATGTAAACGGGCGTCTGTACAAGGCTGTGTACGCATGGATTGGGCATATACGCGGCGGGGTTGCATACGCCACAGTTCTTGCCTGTGCGGGATTTTCTGCTATCTGCGGCTCCAACACCGCCACAGCGGCAACCATGTCGGCAGTGGCGTTGCCGGAGATGAAAAAATATGGTTATAGCCCCATGCTGTCCACAGGCAGCGTTGCAGCTGGGGCTACGCTGGGGGTGCTTATTCCGCCCAGTGTGGTACTTATTGTTATTGGTCTGCAGACCGGGCTTTCCATTTCCACGCTGTTTATGGCCAGCATTGTGCCAGGTATACTGCTGGCCCTTTTGTTTGTCGGGGTAATACGCATTTTGTGTATCCGTAAACCCCATTGGGGGCCTATGGGGCGCCGTAGCTCCTGGCAGGAACGCCTTCGGACGTTGCCCGGTGCGATTGAGGTGATGCTGCTGTTTTTTCTGGTGCTTGGCGGATTGTTCTGGGGGGTTTTTACTCCCACAGAGGCAGGGGCAGCGGGTGTGGCCTTTGCGCTTCTGATCAGTCTGGTTCGGCGGGCGTTGTCGTTCAGAGGCTGGATATGCGCCATAAATGAGACCTTGCGCATTTCCAGCATGATTATGGTTATCTTTTTGGGGGCGGTACTGTACGGGCGTTTTTTGGCCGTGACACGGTTGCCTTTTGTGGTGGCAGAGTGGACTGCTTCTCTGGCATTGCCAGCGTTGGCTGTGTTGATAATTATTTGCGGTATATATGCCCTGGGTGGCATGTTGATGGACGCGTTGGCTTTGCTGTTGGTGACTATTCCCATTTTTTTTCCCGTGGTAGAGAATTTGGGCTATGATCTTGTCTGGTTCAGTGTGGTGGTAACTGTGATTACCACTATGGGTGCCATTACGCCCCCTGTAGGGGTCACAGCATTTGTGGTGGCGGCGTCCGTGCCGGAAGTGCCTGTGGATCAGGTATTCAAGGGCGTGGCATTTTTTTGGGGTGCGTATGTGCTATGCGTACTGCTGCTTTTTACCGTGCCGGGACTTGTGCTATATTTACCGGCAGCCATGTAGCAGGTACTGGTAAGAAGGCTTTGGGTGAATCTTTTTGCCTCTGAGTGTTTTGCAAAAAAAGAGCAAGACGGCTTTACGCCGTCTTGCAGGTATCTTGCTGCCCATGGGTATATCCTTTTGCACGGCTTGCCTTGCAAGACACACGCACCAGTTAGCTGAAAAAGTCTACTTCGTCTTGTAGCAGTTTGCGCGCAATATCTTGGCTGTTGATTTCGTATGTGCCGGCCTCAACCTTTTGCTTCAATTCGGTTACCTTTTCGCGGCGGATATCCGGTGCGGCAAGCGCACCGGAGTATGCTTCGGTACGCATGCGAGCAGTGTCAGACAGGCTGACCCTGTCACCACTTGCACGAGCATCATTGCCTTTTTTGCGTGCTTCACCAACATTTTTGTGTTCCGCTTTTTCTAACTTGGCCTGATATGGGTCCAACGTATTCAGCAGATTTTTGATGTGCATAACAACCTCCCCGGGGACGCTGTGGTATTATAGCATGGTACTGTTTACTTTGTCCAAGGTGAGTGCCCACAGCCGTTCCATGAGCTCTGCTTTTTCCCCTGCTTGCAACTCTACGGGGCCTGTGGGCAGATCGCGGAAGATCTGCACATCAAGCTCCGTGGGTGGATATTTAAAGATAAGTGGGCAACCCACCTCTACTTCCAGCTGCTGCTTGATATCTTCTACCACAGGGTTATCACTGCCTGACAGGATAAGATTTTCCATCACCTCGCGGGCAATGCGCTCCACCATTATTTTTCGTTTTACTTCCGGAGGAATAGTGCTGGCGTTTCCTTCCGCTGCCAGACGCAAGGCATGGCGATAACGAGCCAGCCTGCGGGCGGCAGTGAGCTGTCTGTCATATTGCAGCAGCATGTTCCGGACATAAAACGATGTATCTGTCACAACGTTTCCCCTCGTATCCCTCTTATCGGCCGGTATAGAGCGGACTTTAGGGGTGAGGGGATTTTTTTACTATTTTTTTCTTATACCTTCTTAACGGGTAATATGGAGATTTCATTAGGGTACATTGCCGAGTTATTGCAGCCAATCACGGTAAGGCCCTTGACCGGGCAGCCATAAGCATACCCCGGGGATATGCCTGCGAGTAGCTATCTGCTTTGTGTGTTGAACCAGCAGAGCCCGAAAACAGGACACTATTTTGCAGGCTTGTAGGTTCTTAGATTATGTGTGTGGCTGCTTTTGGGCCTGTTTTTTTTATACGGCATGCGACAAGTAGTCCGTGACTCGTGGCCTGTAAGAGAGTTTGGAGTGACGTAGGTATGATACCCCTTGCCAGAAGGGCATTGCTATTCTGGCAAGGGTAAGTAGAGAGAGTGTTCAGGCGCTTTTATTTGAACTAGTGAGTGTTATATATGCATCAGCCATGGGACAGGCAGGGAGCAAAGGCGCCTACCCCATGTCTGCTGAGGGCTTGGTGGCCGTCAGCCTGGATAGGGTAAGCTGGTGCGCAGTTGCCATGTGCTAGTTGCTTGGCTTTGAGGCCCCAGGCTCGCCATGGAAAAAGCATAGCCTGCCTGGGTACTTTACCCGTAGGGCTGTTGCAAGCGGTGGGACATCGACCGGCTTTATGCTCTTGCTGCCAATGCCAGGGCGGGTAGCGGTGCGAGTCTTTGCAAGTGGTGTGGGATGAAAATAAAGTTGTAAACTGAACTATGGTAATTGTGGGACTCTGGGTATGAGTTGTAGCTGAAACGATTGCTGGCAACTCCAATGACCATACTTCTTTTTCCACGCATAATGATCCTGCCACATTTTTGTGGAGTACCAGTTAAGCCACTTTTCTGTGTTCTTG
>CAZQKM010000039.1:0-18658 GCA_964593925.1 uncultured Desulfovibrionaceae bacterium
CTCTGTGTCCACAACTTTGTAGCAGGATCACCCAATCATTAACCAGTCTATCGAATCTTTTAGCGACAGCTCTTGAAATAGATACCCGAATACCAACTGGCTTCTGCCACTATCAGATGCCCAAAAAAATACCCGTTGGCGAATGGACTACAACAAATCCTGGCCACATCCTTCATTGAGAATTTTGATACCGAATGATTTTCTCTTGTACACCTCAGTATTTGTAACATGTTTATTTTACTACTTTTCAATAGGAACAAATCAGACTAGAGGGCACCTGTCATCAAAATATACCCACTATGGAATCCCGATTATCGGTCAACCATCTTGCCTGATATGGAAATACACGATAGGATAAGCAGGATATATGTGCACCCTCTAGTGCCCTTTGGAGGTCTCCAACATGGATAACACGACAATAGCGTCTGCAAAATTGCTGTCGCTTTTGCTTGATAAACCCATCTCCCCGAAAGACAACGTATCCATGGAGTCATGTGAGGCTTGGGATTCCATAAAACATATTGAAATAATTGTAACGTTTGAAGATCACTTCAATATAGCCTTTGAACCCCAAGATGTTCCGTTGCTGATCTCGCAAACGTTGCTTACCGCCAAAACCAGGGAACTGTTAAAGGGGTAACTCACACCCAAGCTTCCCCTAGCAACCTCACACCCAAAGGCGTTACCATGAGCACATACACCATACCCAATGCTACCCTGGACGGCTGTTCCATTGTGCTGGGAGAAAACAGACGCACCATTGATGATGAGCCAGAACACTATAATCATGACCAAGCGCAGTTGCACCGTCTCAAAAATATCATCGGTATGGATACCCGCTATATCGTAGCCAACGGTACGACTACATGCGATCTGTGCACGCAAGCAGCACAGACTCTTATGCAGGCACTTCACCTTGCGCCAGACAGTATTGGAACAATTATCTTCGTCACCCAGACACCGGACTACCTTATCCCCGGCAATGCGCATCTCCTTCATGCCCGTTTGGGTTTTGGCGTAGACACTTCGGCTCTGGATGTAACAATGGGCTGCTCCGGTTTTATATACGGCTTGTGGTTGGCCGCCATGACAGCCTCTTTCAGTCAAAAAAAAGTGCTGCTGCTTGCCGGAGACACACTCAGCACAAAAGCTCATCCACAAGACAGTATTACCGCCCCTCTTTTTGGCGATGCGGGTAGCGCCACAGTAATCTCGCATACCCCCCAGAGTACCCCCATGCATTTTGTGATGTATACCGAGGGAGCATCCTTCAAAAACGGATACATTCCTGCAGGAGGTGCCCGTATGCCATCAACGCCTGAAACAAGGATCGCCTCTCCTGATGCAAAAGGAAATCTGCGTTCTGCAGAAAATCTGCACCTAGACGGTTTTGGCATATTTTCCTTTACCATGACAAAACAGCCACAACTGCTTAAGGCCATACTTCGTTATTCCGATAAAAATATTACAGACATTGATTATTTTTTGCTCCATCAGGCAAACAGACATATTGTGGAAACAATCGCAAAAAAATCAGGAATTCCAGCAGAAAAAGTCCCTGCAGACATATTTTCACGTTTTGGTAATCAAAATGCAGCTTCAATTCCCGGGACATTATGCGGCTCGCTTGCCGATACAGTACAGGGGCGCTCTTTACAGGTAGTCATGCAAGGGTACGGCGTGGGCCTTTCTTGGGGAGCATGCCAACTTGAACTGAAAAATGCCCTCTGCCTGCCACCGGTTTGCCATACTGCATCCTTACCCATTCCGTGACCCCGGGCATATGTACAGGACTCTTCGGTGATACATCCACTTTTTCAAACCCCCCTGCGTAGAGCAACGTTACTGGCATTACCCCGCGAACCAGTGGAAATAACACTTTCCATTGCCGTGCATAGAAACCATGCCTTTGAGCTGGTTGCCTCTGTGCTGGATGTATTTCTTGCGCTTTCCCGTGCCCGTGCCCGCATTATCTACAGCGATTATGACGACAGCCTAAGCTTTACAAACCTGGCTGACGATGTGGATATGCACCTGATCTGGATTGATGCTGCAAGGTACACTCATGCGAATTTTTCTGCCTGGCTCATAGAGCGGATTACAGCTCTGCAAACGCGAGTGGGAAAACGCTGCAAGGTGCTTGCCGCCTGCTGCGGTACACCGGGCTTAGGTCAACAAAGGCTACAAGATACGATATTTTTTGATTGTGATGCCTTTCTTGCATCTTTGGAAAAAGAAGCCTTTGCTCCCCGGCTGGAAGCTTTTGCAGGTACACGCCTGTCTGACCAAGCAAACCTACGATTAGCGCGCGAGCTGGGTACACACCTCATACCGCAAATGCTGTTTCCTGCTCTAAAGGCCCTGGTTGTGGACCTCGATAACACACTGTACCACGGCATCCTTGGTGAAGATGGAGCCCATAACCTTACTCCTCACCGAGAATTACAGGAGCACCTTGGCAAGCTTGCCTGCCAAGGTTTTCTACTGGCTCTCTCATCAAAAAATGAAGAAAAAGACGTGCACGACCTGTTTACAGTACGTAGTGATTTTCCACTGCGCTGGCAGGATTTTACTGCACATGCAATTGGATGGGAGCCCAAAGCTCAAGGGCTGCAAAGCATAGCAAAAGCCCTCGGCATCGGACTTGATGCCATGCTCTTCATTGATGATAACCCTGGAGAACGGCTACATATCAGCCGGATGCTACCACAAGTTCGTATTTTACCCGCTGACGACCCCGCAGCCATGCTTGCCGCATTACAGCATTTTCCAGGGCTGCAAAAGCAGACCCTTTCCACTGAAGATACACTGCGAAGTAATGATCTAAAGGCCAATCAACACCGAAAAGTATTGCGTGAGACGCTCAGCCCTGAAGAGTACCTTATAAAGTTGGGTATTGAACTGGATATTGCCGTTAACCCTACAGAAAGCATGGAGCGCATTCATGAATTATTGCACAAAACAAACCAGTTCATTCTCAGCATCAAGCGCCCCACACATCAACAGTTAAAAATCTATTACATAGACAACAAACAGTGCGTTGTTACAGCCAATATGCGTGATGCCCTTTCTGATAGTGGACTTATCGCAGTGGGCCTCTTTTGCAATGCTGCGGACATCCTTGTACTTGAAGAGCTTGCCATAAGCTGCCGGGCTTTGGGTAGAGGCATAGAAGACGGCATGATCAGAGCAATGTTGCATCATGCCGGAAAACACCTTGGAACAGGCCACAGTATACAGATTAACTACGTCACAGGGCCACGCAATCGTCCTGCGCTGATGTGGCTGCAAGATCTGGCAGAGACTATATTGCAATCACAGTATGGGACTATACATATCCCCTTACCTTCCCAGACGTTACGTAATGTATCAGTATACGCTAGCTAAGACTATATCACCCCCTACATATGAGCCTGCCATTTCAAAGTATACAGAACACCTACATCACATTCAGTATACTCTCTAAGTAATCTGCAAGGTGTATCATATCTATAAAAGGACTTTCTTCCTGAGAGAAAGCATCACTGTCCACCAGGTCGAGTTCTCTACCTATATGTTGGGCAAACACTTCATCCACCTTGTCCAAAAAAAGCATGGTGTCCAAAGAGTCAAAAATACCCCCCTCTCCCATCAATTTGAGCGTACGACTAAATTCATGCTTAGTACTTGCCCCATACTGTATCGCAGAGAATGCCTCTTCAAGTAAAGAAAAAATCTGTTCTTTATCCATACATATCCCCCTGCGTATATCCTAAGAAGTATTATACTAAATATCCTGCGCTGATCATGCATCTGCAACTTAAAAAAGTCCCACTGCAATATCAGGATACTTTTTCTGCATGGCCTACCGACCCTTGAAGTCACTAAAGTTTTTTGACGCCAGTCACAAAATATTCTTCTGGAGTATCATGACCCGGAATATACATGGGTCTGAATGTTATATCACCGTTAGACAACGTGTCACTATACAAAGAAATCCTGTTTAGCTCTTTAAAACCCAGTGATGCCGCCATGAGCCGCACTTTTCTATTACTCCCCACCACATGATTAAATACCCGCTTAATACCAAGAGATGCTTTTGCCCATGCAAACATGGCATTACTGGCGGCTATACTTAGCCCCCGAGGTGCATCAGAGCGCATCATAAGAGCCTCTGCAAGACACTCCCGTTTCAAAAAATCAAAATTATCCAACCCCATATGACCAAACTTGATACCATTTCCAACAACCCAGAAAAGGAGCATATCATAAGCAGTCTGTATATATTTGTCTAAAACATCACTCATAGCATCGTCAGTTATTTGATTGTGGGTGAAAAACGCATGCATATTTTCACGACGAAAATCCGCCATAAATTTAATCAGATTGGGGTCTTTCGCATCTTTGGCTGTAATGGCCTGTAAGGCATACTCTTTGCCCTCATGTACAAAAGGCAAAGTAAGGCCATCCTGCTTTACACGTACAAACTTATTAAGTATGTCAATTTTATATTTAAGCCACCCCTTAGGCTCAACAGTCACCCGCGACAGTCTCCCGTTAGCCAGTAGCTTTTTAACTATCGAGGCAACATAGTCTACCTCTTCTTCTGTACGCTTATCTCCGCAAGGTAAAAGAAGAGCGCGAACCCCCGTACTATACGTTACGGGGTTATCGGCCTGACAGAACATTGGCATTGAAGAAAGCGGGTAGTACACAGGGCGGCATTGTACCCCGCTGGCCATTAGGCGTTGCATAAATTCTGTACGCAAAACAGACGCGTCATTGATAAACAAAACAGGCATCAAAGATCCGGCGGTTGCTTTTGCTTCTGATGTGTCTGCATTCATTCGGACATCAGGTATAGAAGCAAGCCGCTCTGCATACCATGTATGTATCTGCTTCTTTTTTTCCACCAGCACTTCCAGACGTTCCGCCTGTGCAGCGCCCAATGCAGCCTGCAGATTGGACATGGCATAATTGTAGCCCACTGCATCATACACAAATGGATTACTTGCACTCTCCCCCTGATGCCCAAACTTGGCAGCCTTAGAAATACGGTCAGAATCAGAGGCCAGCAACATGCCGCCCCCTCCGCAAATTAAGGTTTCTTGCACATCAAAACCATATACAGAAAATATCCCAAACGTCCCTGCCATGCGTCCTGCGTGCATAGCACCCAATCCTTGGGTGGCATCCTCTATAATCGCAATATTTCTGTCTTGCGCCAGCTCAGACAGAGGAGTCATCGCGCAAGATACCCCATACATATGTGCGGGAATCATAGCTTTTGTTGCAGAAGTTACCCTGGCAGCAGCAGATGCAGGGCACAAGCATAATGTTTGCGGATCGACATCACAAAATACAGGCTTAGCACCCACATGCAGTACAGAAAAAGCCAAGGAAATATCAGCAATTTCCGGCACCAAAACTTCGTCCCCAGGACCAATGTCAAGAGCAAGCATGGCCAAATGCAATGCACCCAAACGACTTGAAGTGGCAAGTGCAAATTCTCGCCCCACATATCGTCCCATCAAGTGCTGAAAGGCCACAACAGCAGCCCTTTCGTACTTATGCCATCCAGAAGCCACGGCAGAGGCCACACGTTCAATATCACGATGCGTTATGGAAGGGCCTGCAAAGGGTATAGGAGTAAAAAACATGGCTCAGATTCCTTTTACGCGATGTCTTGGCAAAAGAGACCAAGACCCTTCATATTCTTTCAACATTGACAACATTCCATAGGGCCAGGCAAGTATATGCAGCACCCCTGCTGTTCTCACATACCGGGCAGCCTTCCCCAAATTTTACTCACCCATAAAAAATAATCAACCAAGTCAATATAGAGGCATGGCCGACAATCCATTTCTGTATCCTGCCGACACTTCAAAAAAAAACTGACAGTTAACCCAAAGCAGACCTGTTCATCATATCCTTTCATCTCAGTTTACATTCCGACATAGCGCAGAACATCGTGATATACCAGCGGCAACTCCACCCATGTACCGGTTTACATAAACACAGGCCTAGTGATAGATTTGGTAATAAAAATAACAAATGGGGCTGGATATTCTACCGTTTACTTCGCGAACATACCAGCCCTGCAATTTTTTCTTGAATCAAAATGGCAACTCCATACTCTCTCAGAGCAGAAAGCCATATGTACCCTTGGCGGTCAGTGAAATACAAGGCAAAAAAGCCCCTTAGATATAAACATGCCATATTTTTCAGGGCAGAACGATTTGCAAAAAAATAGTGTACACTCTTTTGTTAAAAAAAACTCAATACCATGAACACCATATATGGTCTCGCACAAACCATCGAATCACAAGTACAGGCTCTGGGCGATGACAGTCAGAAACGCCACGACAGCCTCTTTTTCAAGGCCTATCCTGGGGGCTACGGTGAAGGAGACGAGTTTGCTGGAGTCAAGGTACCACCCTTGCGTGCGCTGGCAAAAGACTACGCATACGAGTCTCCTCTTCCCTTGGCTGCCACGCTGCTGGATTCGCGCATCCATGAGGTTCGCTTCATTGGATTGGCCCTGTTGGCAAACTGGGCAAAAAAACTCCTCAAAAAATGCTCCAGCTTTGATTTCAACTGGCAAGAACCATTACTGAACGGTCCCAAAAGCTCCTCCCTGCAAAATCTTCCACATGCCCCACAGGATCTGACCTACCCTGATTGTGTGACAGTATACCTTGCCAAACTGAACGCTGTGAATAACTGGGACCTGGTAGACATCTCTGCCCCGTACCTACTGGGTCCCATGGTGTTATGCGGCAATACGGCAATTCTTACAGAATTATCCAATTCAGGTAGCTTGTGGCGGGAGCGTATGGCCCTAATCGCCACACTATATACCGCTCGGCATGGCAAATCTCACTATAGCATAACCATGGCCGAACACTTTCTCGGACATGAGCACGACCTTATCCACAAAGCCGCCGGTTGGGTCTTACGCGAAAGCGGTAAAAAAGACCGTGAGGCTTTACTTGCATTCCTTGACAGACACTGCCAGAGCATGCCCCGCACTATGCTGCGGTATGCCATAGAACATCTGGATGCAGATACGCGTGCTTACTATAGACGTGGCGGCCGTTGAAAAACACAATGACAGCATGCGTCAACAAAAATGAACCTATACCACATCTCCCCCGGACTACAGACTTGCTCCTGGCAAGGTATCGTAGTAACACGACACAGCGTTGATTTGCGGATACACAGATACGACTCTTGTTTCCGCACTTTGTCTAGGAGAACACATATGCCTGAAGCCGTTTTGCCCACCAGCTTGAATTTCTTTGTCCCCGCGACAATCAAGTTCTTTTTTTTGCTCACACCATTTTTTGCGCTGACTATGTTTCTAGCGCTTACAGAAAACGAAGGACGCCGTGGGCAGCGGCGTACTGCCATGCGGTGTACCCTTGCCGTTATCATCATCTCACTGACGTTGTTCCATTTTGGGAATGCCATATTTGCTCTGTTTGGCATCACCTTGGATGCCTTTAGAATCGGAGCCGGCTCTCTGCTGTTTCTCTCTGCTGTCAATTTGGTACGTGGACACAGCAATGCCCTGTCAACAACTTCTGATGGAGACTCAAGCGTTGTGCCGCTGGCCATGCCCATTATTGTCGGCCCTGCCACCATCGGCGCATTGTTGATCATGGGGGCGACCATGCACGACACCACTGCACGCCTTGTGGGTAGCCTTGCGCTGGTCTGTGCCATCTTGGCGCTGGGCGCACTCCTGATGATGGCTCCAGCTCTTGAGCGACTGCTTGGCCGTACAGGCTTGAGCATCATGACCAAACTTACCGGACTGATACTTGCCGCCCTGTCGGCACAGATCATTTTTACCGGGATAAAAAATTTTCTGGCATAACCCAAAACCGCCGGGCACACAAAATTGGTGTGCCCACTACTTTGCCACGCTATGAAAAAAGGCTACCCCAAAAATGCCAAACCCAGGTGACAAGGTAGCAAAACTCGCCAGTTATATAAAAAACAGCCTGCAAAATAAAAAAGCAGTATACCCAATACACACTTTAAAGATGCCCCTGCATGTTACCTGCAAACCTCCAGTAAATCTTGCTTCAACGCCCATAACACCAAAAACCATGCCCGCTCACCATATAAACCTTCTTGGGCCAATTTGTCGACAAGCCGAGGTGCCGCCACAGGCTTACGCGCACAAAAAAGCAAACAACGTAGTGTACCTTCTGTAATCCGCTCTGTTATGCCGCCATATATAATGGGATATTCCACCCCACGATATACGGCCTGCCCCACCCTGCTCCACTGCAAGAATGTCTGATCATCCGGCAATGCCGAAGGGTACGGCGTAAAAATGCGTGAATACCTAAGTTGCTGAGGATGCACTGCACCGCGTAAAGCCGCATTATCCACCGGAATAGCCGAAAGTTCATCCCAAAGCAGTACATGGCGCTGCAACACCGTATCCCATGTCAAATCTTGCCAAACCCGTTGCTGTGCTTTTTTTCCCATTTCACGAGCCGCCACGGGATTTTCCAATAAATACTTCAATGCGTCCGCAAGCCTAGGTACGTCCACCGCTGTCTGCTGTGCAAGTAACATGTGATAGTGATTGTCATACAGCACCCCGGCAAATGTTTCTGATTCGCTTGCGTCAGGAGTCCCCAGTGTGGGAACAAGCAATCCAGTAACCTCATGTTCGATCAGGTCTCGGTACCCGCTCCAATCAGAAGCAACCACAGGCAGTCCGGCACCCGCAGCTTCCAATATGGTCAGACCAAAGGTCTCCTGCACATTGTCTGACGGAGAAAGAAAAATATCCGCAGCCTGGTACAAGGCATTGCGAAACGAATCAGAAGGCCTACCAACAATCTGCAAAGGTAAGCCCATACCATGGGCAAGCTTTTGCAAGGTCTGTACTGTGGTATCATGCTCTTCTGTCCAGCCTGCAATAACAAGCACTACTGTTGAAACATCAAGACCACCAAGCAAGAGGCGCTGAAAAGCACGTAATACAGGAGTTATATCCATTTTGGAATAGTGCGAAATACGCCCCAGAATAAGTACCATGCACTGTGTATCTGTTATGTTCAACTCTTTGCGCGTTGCATGCCGCACTGCTACATCCGTAACGACCTGCTCTGCAGCGATAGCCAGAGGAATTTTTGCTATACGTGGGGTACGAAAAATATCGGCATCCAGCCCATAGGCATCATGCAATGTCGCATACATATTCTGTAGCACAACCTTGGCAGCACGAGACGTGGCAATAACCGCATCCCGACCGCACGTCCCCTGCCATAAATGCGATAGAAAGGCGCTGGGGTACCAAGCATAACTCAGTGAGTGTGTAGGCCCTGTGATGGGGAAAATATTGCAGGCATAGGCGTTGCGTACTCTGGCAAGTCTTGCCGTATCAAGCATACAATCAGAAAGATGAAAACAATGATACGCTTGGTTGGCAAGAGCTCGTGGCAGATCAGTTCTGGTTGCAATATATACTGCGCCAGAAGATTCCAAATCCGGTGCAATCTCTGCTATCCAATGGCGTAACTGTTCACAGTGGGCATCTTCCTGCAAAAAAAAATGATACGCCTCATAGGGATTTTGCAAAAGCAAAGCCTTGAGAAAAGCCGCATTGGCAGAGCTGCGCCCCATGATGTCACCATATTCGATAAACGGGTGTAGTGTTCCCCATACCCGTTTTTCCGTTACTATGTTATGCATTACTCTGAAAAGACACAGAACCGATCAGTTGTCAAATATATGCCCAGGCCAGATATTTTTACCGCCGAACCTGACGATAACAAGGCGCAGTACTCTGCCATTCGCGACTTCACGCAATATGGCGCATAATTTGCATGTACTGTATGCGTTGATAAGCACCACAGGCCTGTCCGACAGGGCGACAGGGAGGGTAAAAGCGTGAAACATAAAAGTCCGCTGACAATGTGGGGCATCAGACTCGAATCTGATGCAGCCACATTTTTAGAAAAAAACTCCTGCAAGGAATGTGTACTGCATAATTGGACACATGGTTTGCCCGACCATGATGCACTTGAGGCACAAAAGCCGAACATTATGTGGATATCACAAAAAGGCTGGGATATCATACGTGCGCTTCCACAGGAACAGATTCGATTTCTGGATATTGTTCCGCGCATCCTGCTGCTGGAAGAAAACGCTTCACCCGACTCCCTTCAACAAGCTATCGATGCAGGATTTAATGATATTCTGAAGGCGCCTTTCTCCAAGGCGAGAGTACGTGAAGTATTTTTACATGCCGCAGAAGTACAGACCTTGTACGGGGATATCATGCGCATGACACAAGAAATTTTTCTTGAAAGAGAGCTTCTCGCTCGTAAAAATGATATCCTTGAATTTATCATAACATTTCTTTCTCGTGCCACGGAGAGCCTCAATATATCAGAAGTGCTGCACAAGGTGCGCGAAGACCTTGGTATTCTTCTGCCTCTCAAGGGTTTGCATGCTGCCCTGTGGCGCTCACAGCCTGGTGTGTCATCCAAAGCTGAAATATTTTTAAGCGCAGACAAACAGTCTCCAGGGGGACGCGAGTGGACTCAACTCCTTCTGGATTCAGCCGCAAAGCTTAATGGTATCCCTGTTGCGAACTACACAATAGCTTTGCTGCCCGGCAACACCGATAACTCTCAACCAACTCCAAACAGCGTAATCCTGCTGCCATTGAAAATAGGAGAAGAAAGTCTTGGGTGCCTTGCACTCTCCATAGAAGAGCGCCACCAGCTGGGAAAAGACCAACTGCAAGTATTATATTCTGCAATGCAACATCTTGCGCTCGCTGTCAAAAATGCAATGATGTATAATGATATACGCACACAGGCAGACCGTGATGGACTCACACAGCTACACAACAGAAGGCATTTTGACAAAAAAATACAGGAAGAACTTACACGACATACCAGGTATGGACTCGATCTTACACTTTTAATGATCGATATTGATCATTTTAAACAAATAAATGATCACTACGGCCATCAGGCAGGTGATAGAGTATTGTGTGATGTTGCAAATATATTACACAAAACAATTCGCTCTACTGACTATTGCGCCCGATATGGTGGCGAAGAGTTTACTGTCATATTACCGCATACTAACGAGCATCAGGCCTTTAAACTTGCAGAAAGATTACGTGAAAAAATTGCCTGCGCCGTATCCCATTATCAGGATCAAGAAATCCACATCACCATCAGCGCTGGCTTAAGCACGTTTAGTTCTGATGCCCCCATATCGCAGGATGAACTACTCAAAGGCGCTGATGCAGCCATGTATCTTGCAAAAAACAACGGACGAAACATGGTCTGTACCTTTGACAACATTTGCCTGGAAGAAGCCAAAATAGCGTAATAAAACCCCGCCTTGACGTGCTGCTGTTGTTACGGCATCTTGCCGCCAGTACAGGAAGGAGCCACGGCTTTCATTCCTCTACTCACTACTGGAGGTTGTGTCGTGAACGAACTTTTATGGATGGGGTTTGCGCTGCTTGATTTGACGCTGGCCCTTGCGCTGTTTCGCTTTTTTGGCCGTGCTGGCATTTACGGCATCATTGTCTTCAACATGGTATTATGCAATATTCAGGTATTGAAAACCATCACGCTGTTCGGGCTTAGCACAACCCTTGGTAATATTCTTTATGCCGGCGTCTTTCTGGCAACAGACATGCTCAGCGAGTTCTACGGCCAGCAAGAGGCCAGGCGTGGAGTGCTTCTGGGTTTTGTCGCGGTTGTACTGACAACTGTATACATGCAAATCGCTCTGCTCTTTACCCCTGGGCCGGACGATTTTGCCCAGCCACACCTCAGCGCCATTTTCGGCTTTCTGCCTCGTTTGGCATTTGCCAGCATTATGGCCTATCTTGTCTCACAACTGCACGATATATGGGCCTATGCGTTCTGGAAGAAAAAAACACAGGGCCGCTTTTTATGGTTGCGCAACAACGCCAGCACACTGGTCAGCCAGATGCTCGACTCCGCAGTATTTTGTCTGCTTGCTTTCTGGGGAGTCTTTCCTGCTCCCATGCTGCTTCAGATCATGCTTACGACATACCTTTTCAAAAGTGTTGTGGCAGTGCTTGATACGCCTTTCATGTACCTTGCCCGCCGGATACATACCTCGCTGCCCGACACGCGCTGGTAGTTTACAATAAAAGCACTGTGGCAAGCCCCAAAAAGATAAAAAATCCGGCACCATCGGTAATTGCAGTCAAAAAAATGCTGGATGCCTGCGCCGGATCTCGCCCAAGCTCCTTGAGAATAAGCGGAATAGAGGCACCGGCAAGTGCACCCAATAGCATATCCAGCAATAAAGCCGTGGCCATAACCTGCGCCAGCAAAAACTGCTGAGTAAGCAAAAAGACTATCACCAGCACCAGGCAAGCCACAATTACTCCGCTTAAAAAACCGATTTTTGCCTCTCGCCACACGGCACCCCATGACCGTTTTCTATCAAACCGTTCTGTTGCCAGCTGCCTGATCATAACTGCCAAGGCCTGCTGCCCAGTATTACCCGCCTGATTCGCCACAATGGGCATCAGTACCGCCAGTATGGCCATGGTGGCTATAGAGCTTTCAAACAAACTAACCACCCATGCACTCAAGGCAGAGTTTACCATATTGATAACAAGCCAGGGCAAACGTTTTTTGACTGAATCCAGCCACGGGGTGTCCACGTTTTCATCCTGGCCTGCTCCCACCATACCAAGCATGTCTTCGCTGGCCTCATCATGGATAATATCAATAATGTCGTCATACGTAACGACACCCAACAAATGTCCCTCATAGTCCACAACGGGCATTGCCATAAAATTATAGTGGGCAAGCTGGTGGGCCACTTCTTCCTTGTCCGCATCATAAATAACAGAAATAAGACGTTGAGCGCTGATTTCATCCTTGAGCAGCGTGCGTGGGCGACATAGCAGCAGGTCACGTAATGAGAGCACACCCACAAGGCGCTCATGTTCATCCACAATGTACGCATAATACGGAATTTCCTTATCCTCAATCTCACGCCGAATTTGCATCACTCCTTGATCTGCGGTAATATTGTGATCCAAAATGACAATTTCCGTATTCATGACTCCGCCTGCGGTGTCAGGATCAAATGCCATCAGGGCTCGTAGTTCTTCGGCATCATCTGCCGTAAAATAGCGCAACAAGGCGTCGCGGTGCTCTTCTTCCAGCTCATCCAACACATCCGCGGCATCATCAGGTGACATTTCGCCCAAAATGCCGGCAGCTTCACCCAAATCAAGATTATACAATATTTCGGCCCGCGAATACTCTTCCATCTCAGCCAATGCCTGTGCGGCATCTTCCGGGGCCAGATGCTGCATGAGGCAAACCTGCTTTTCCAAAGACAGGTTCCCCAAGTGTTCAGCAACGTCTGCGGGGTGTGAGCCAAACTCCGGATCAGCTGTTTCTTCACTACAAAGCCCCAATTCCGGTTCCCGGGGTTTGCAGTTTTCCGTCACGGAGTCGGAGTTATTCGGTGCCGGTTCATAATTTTTATGTTCATCGGTCATCTTATTCTAAATCCTGTATACATGCTGAGCTCTGGTAGCACCTGCTCTTGAAGAGTCTTGACGAAAAAAAGACAACATCGTAACGTCTTGGAAATTATTATGTTGAAGGCATCGTGCCTCTAGCATGCAGCATGCAGCTTAACAATACCATGAGCACACACTCTGCCGATTTTTTTTTCTGCGACAACGCGTTGCAGCATACATTTGCTGCCATTGATTTGGCCATTGATGAAGACGGTCCTGACCTTACCAGTAATGCCGTTTTTTCGCCAACACAGCGTCTCAAGGCCCAAATTATTGCCAAAGAGGATACACTCCTCTGTGGACTTGCTTATGCTCCCCATATCCTGGATCGCCTCATTGCCCGTGACCAGCAGCCAGAAGGGAGCGATGAGTACCAAATACAAATGCTTGCAGCCGATGGTGATCGCGTTGGCAATGGTACTGTTGTCGCATATATTGACGCCCCGGCACGTAGACTGCTGAAAGCCGAACGCGTTATTCTCAACTTTATCATGCACCTTTCCGGTATAGCCAATCTTACTGCCCGATATATCGCTGCCTTGCAGGGCACCGGTACTCGCCTTTTGGATACCCGAAAAACACTACCTGGCCTGCGATATCCTGAAAAATATGCCGTTTTTATCGCTGGTGGCCAAAATCACCGATGCACTCTGGCAGAAATGTTGATGCTCAAGGACAATCACATCGATCTTGCAGGCAGCATTACCGGTGCTGTACAAAAAGTCCGATCTGCCTATGCACCCTGCCCCCCCATTGAGGTTGAGTGCCGTACCCTTGAAGATGTCCGGGAGGCTGTAGCCTGTGCTGTAGACAGAATTATGCTGGACAACATGGACGTCAGCGCCCTTGCCGCTGCGTTGCCTCTCATTCCACCTCACATAGAAGCTGAAGCAAGTGGTGGTGTAACATTGGAAAATATTCAAACTCTGGCCAGTGCGTCGAGCCGTCGGCTTGATTTCATTTCGGTCGGCAGGCTGACACATTCCGCTGTTGCAGCCGACTTCAGCATGCGTATCAGCGAGTAACAGGCATGAATACAACTTTCTCTTTTGACCATATTAATGACATCAGGGCTCGCATGGGTAAAAACCTTGCTCTGATGGGGCATCATTACCAACATGACACGGTTATTCGCCATACTGATATGCGTGGTGACTCGCTAGAGCTTGCTCGCAAAACCGCCCTTGTGGATGCTGAGCATATTGTTTTTTGCGGCGTGTATTTTATGGGTGAGTCCTCTGCATTGCTTGCCCGCCAAGGACAAAAAATCTATCTGCCCGAGCCGGATGCCAATTGTGTCATGTCCCAAATGGCACCGGCACAACGAGTGGAAAGCGTCTTTCAGGCCCTAACGCGTAAAGGACGCAAACTGATCCCGCTGACATATGTTAACTCTTCCGTAGCGGTTAAGGCTGTGGTAGGAAAATATGGCGGCTCTGTCTGCACCTCTGCCAACGCCCAAACCATGCTTCAGTGGGCGCTTGACCAAGGTGACGGCGTACTGTTCATTCCTGATAAAAACCTTGCCCGTAATACCGCAAGCGCCATGGGGATACCCGTTGAAAAATGCCTCACACTCAATATTCAGTCCAATGGTACCAAGCTAGACCTTGCTGCAGCCGATAAAGCCGACCTGCTTCTGTGGCCCGGGTGCTGTGCCATACACGCCCGGTTCAACTTACGGCAGATTGCTTCGCTCCGGGATGAGTACCCCAGCATCCATATCGTCGTACATCCAGAATGTTCCCCGGATGTTGTCCAACAGGCCGACGCAGCAGGCTCCACCTCTTATATTATCAAATATGTGGAACAGGCTCCCAAAGGCACTACCATTGCCATTGGTACTGAAATCAATCTGGTGGAACGGCTGGCTCGGCAGCATGCAGCAGAAAAAACCATCATTCCTCTACTGGAAAGTGCCTGTTCACATATGAACAGCGTCACCGAAGAAAAACTTGCACACACACTGACCGCTGTTGAACAAGGTACCTGCAAGCCTGTTGCAGTCTCTTCTGAAATGCAAACACATGCCCGCATCGCGCTGGAGCGCATGCTCGCGGCCTGTGTATAACAGGAAGTCCCGTGTCTACCTTTCGTCCCGTTACCCCTGTGCTCGTTATCGGCTCCGGCATTGCCGGCTGCACCACAGCGCTTACCCTGGCGGATCTTGGTGTTGAAGTTACCCTGATCACCAGCAGTGATACTCCTGACATTGGCAACACTGCCCTAGCCCAAGGGGGTATTGTTTTTCGGGCCCATGATGGCGACCCCAAATTGTTGGAAAAAGACATCCTGATTGCCGGGCATCACTATAATTCACGCCGGGCTGTCCGCCACATCAGCGCGCAAGGCCCATCTGCCGTGCAAGACATACTGGTAGACAGACTCGCCATTCCTTTTGCCAGACATCGGGATGAGCATAAAAACGATGCAGACTGTGAATGGGATCTGACCATGGAAGGTGGCCACGCTGCACAACGTATTTTGCATTGCGCCGACTATACAGGGCGAGCCATTATGGACGGTCTGATGCGTGCCATCAATGCCTCGCCCAACATCACGCTCATGACAAACCGCACCGCGGTTGACCTGCTCACAAGCCACCACCATGGCAACAAACTTGACTTCAAGTACCAACTGACCAATCAATGTGCCGGTGCCTATGTTTTTAATGAAAAACTAAAATGTGTGGAAACCATCCTGGCTGACTTTACCGTCTTGGCCACAGGTGGAATCGGCCAGATTTACCTGCATACAACCAACTCGCCTGTGAGCATGGGATCCGGCATTGCCATGGCATACCGCGCAGGTGCCCGTATTGAAAACGCAGAGTTTGTCCAATTTCATCCCACAGCGCTCTACCATCACGCAGAACGACGCTTTCTCATCACCGAGGCCATGCGTGGTGAAGGCGCCAAGCTGGTCAACGTTGCAGGTGAACCCTTCATGCATCGCTACGACCCTCGTGCTGACCTTGCACCACGGGATATTGTCGCCCGTGCCATTGTTGAAGAGATGCTCACTTCCGGTAGTGACTGCGTGTTTCTGGATGCCGCAAATCATGTCCGTCATGATTTGGAGATCCGCTTTCCGACTATTTTTCAGCGCTGTCTTAAGCTGGGTATTGATATTCGTAAGCGACGCATTCCTGTGGTTCCTGCTGCACACTACTTCTGCGGTGGCGTACTCGCAGACCTGCGAGGGCGCACAACCCTTGAGCGTCTGTATAGTGTGGGAGAATGCAATTGCACGGGGGTACATGGTGCCAACAGACTTGCCAGCACTTCTCTTTTGGAAGCCCTGCTCTGGGGGCAAAAGGCAGCCCAAGATATCCATGGCCGACTAACACGTAAAACTATCTTAAAAAAACGTCTCAGAGAGTCCATTCCAGACTGGAACCCGCTGGGAGACGAAAGAAACGACGATCCAGCCCTCATTGCACAGGACTGGACAACTCTGCGAAATACCATGTGGAACTATGTGGGGATAACCAGAACACCGAGCAGATTACAGCGGGCTCATGACGAAATGCGTGATTTATGGCGCCATGTCAGTGATTTTTATAAACGTACACCTTTATCAAAACCTCTTGTAGAACTTTTTCACGGGTGCCAGGCAGGTTATATCATTACCATGGCCGCACGCCGCAACAAGCAAAGCATTGGTTGTCATTACCGCAGCGACTAAACGCTCTTTTGTGCTTCATGGCACTTGTATCAAGTGCCAGCCCGCCAATGGCGACAATACTTGGGTTTTAACCAGGTATTAGAACTCCAACACCGCGCCGTGACCAATGTGTAAATCTCCCCTGATTAGTTCCACCCGTAAATAAAAATTTCGCAGGGAGAATGGGCTTCAAGAAATGCGGCAGGTTTCAAATTACCGAGGGATTCATGAGGCCTTTCTTCATTGTATTCTTTCAGCCATTGCCTGTTTGTTCTTTGACTTCGACCAAAGTTGAAAACAGCTAAAAATCCAAAACCTCAGCACGGCAGGTTCTGTTGAACCGTTCAACGTATGAATTTTGGGTAGGCTTTCCTGGTTGAATGTGCTCCAGACGTACCCCATTCCGTTCAGCCAGCTGAAGTAGCGTCTCAATGACAGCAGAATCGTCTCTCGGGCTTGTTTGTAGGTATAGACCGAGCGGCTTTGTTTCAGCGTTGCGCAGGAGCGTCGGATACTTAGGCCGTGAGCCTGATTCATGAACACGATAAGCTCACGCTTTTCAGCTGGCTCTATATTACGGAAAATTTACACAGGAGTTCGTTGCCCGCTATCAGGTGCAGCCTGAAGAAGACGGCTGTCTCAAGGAGGTATTGTCCCGGGAACTGTTCGTGGCGCTCAAACGCGTGGCCAGAGATTTCGGCCTGCGCTTTGAAATGGATTCCTCGAGACAGTTTGCCCAGCGCTTTACCAACGACCTTGAAACCATCCGCGAGGCAGGATTCGATGTTGTCATCAGCCAGAAACGGTACGGAACCAAGCTCTACACCATCCAACCAGTCGAGCCTTGAATAACGAGAAAATATATCATTGAACTTAACAATTATGGGTAAAATCCGCATATTGAATGGTGTTTTATGAGCTAAATTCTCACAAGGATGCTGTAAGGTGATAATAAGTTTTTCAATTGAAAACTGGATGTCTTTTCATGGCTCGGTCTCCTTTTCCATGGTTGCCAGCAGAGAAAGGCAGCATGGAGACCGAGTTCCCAAAGTTGCCAAATATCAGACAAGAATTTTGCCGGTTGGTGCTATCTATGGAGGCAATGCATCCGGGAAGACCAATTTCTTCAAGGCGCTGAGCTTTGTCAAAGGGCTGGTTTTAAGAGGCACCGGTCCAAATAGTCTTATCCCCGTTGAACCATACCGACTGGACAGTGCCAATATCGATAAACCTTCCCGCTTCAGGCTGGAACTGCTGATCGATGAAATCATCTATGAATTCAGCTTTGCTGTCACCAGAAAGGCAGTTGTAGAGGAAAAGCTGGTTCAAATCACAAGCACCAACGAAAAAATTTTATATGACCGGCAGGGAGACGCACCGAATTTTGATCCTGCTACAAAGTTGTGGACACAGAGTTAAGCTACTATCCTGCCCATG
>CAZQKM010000040.1:0-14726 GCA_964593925.1 uncultured Desulfovibrionaceae bacterium
TTCATGGGCAGGATAGTAGCTTAACTCTGTGTCCACAACTTTGTAGCAGGATCAATCAGAGGCTAAGTTTAGTCTACAACTTTATTTTTAAGTTTAGAACTTTATTTCCTTCCTACAAGTGGATGAAGGCACACGTTGCAGATTACTCCACTGTGACGGATTTGGCGAGGTTGCGGGGCTGATCCACGTCTTTGCCGAGGTAGTCTGCGGTTTCGTAGCTGAACAATTGGAGGGCTGCCAGCGCCATGAAGGAAGACAGCGGGCCCCATGCTTCGGGTAATGGCCAAGGGCTGTCTACCACAAGGTCGGCACCCGGATGGGTAAGAGCAATGACCTTGCCGGAGCGAGCTTGCACTTCTTGCAGGTTTGATTTGACCTTGGGATATAATGCATCGTTCAGCGCCAGGGCAAAGGTGGGGAAATCTGGATCAATAAGGGCGATGGGGCCATGCTTCATTTCTCCCGCGGCGTAGCCTTCTGCATGGATGTAGGAAAGCTCTTTGAGTTTTAGGGCGCCTTCTAGCGCCAGTGGATAGCACAGCCCTCGTCCAAGAAAGAAAAAGCTGCGTGCAGCGGCATATTGTCGGGCAAGGCGCTTTGCGTGTTCGCGCATGCCGGGCAGGGCAGACTCAAGCTGGCCGGGCAGTTTTTGCAAGCCCGCAATAGCGGTGTTGCGTAGCTTTGTATCGAGCATGGTGTTGCATGTGCCCCAGAACAGAGCCAGCAGAGTCAGCATCGTCATTTGGCTAGTCATGGCCTTGGTGGAGGCCACGCTGATTTCGGGGCCGGCCTGGGTATACAACACAGTGTCCGATTCTCGGGCAATGGACGAACCCACCACATTGCACAGCCCCATAACTGGTAGCCCTGCGTTTTTGGCTAGTCGCAGGCCCGCCAGAGTGTCGGCTGTTTCTCCAGACTGGCTGATGACGAGCACGGCTTCATCTTGGCCCAACAAGGGCTGGCTGTATCGGAATTCAGAGGCAATTTCTACGCTGACGGGCACTTTGGCCCATTGTTCAATGAGCTGCTTGCCCCAAAGTCCCGCATGGTAGCTGGTTCCGCAGGAAACAATGTGCAGACGGCGAGGGAGGGGCATCTGTTGCAGCTCGGGCAGGGTTACAGTACGTTGCTTCCAGTCTAGGCGGCCTGCCAGGCAGTCAGCAATGACCTGAGGCTGCTCAAAAATTTCTTTGACCATAAAGTGCTTGTGGCCGCCTTTTTGCGCGACTTGCACATCCCATGCAATGTGGTGCACGGTTTTTTGTATGGGCGACAGGTCCGCAACGCGCATCACCTTCCAGCTGTTAGCATCAATACGTACCATTTCGCCGTCTTCCAGAAAGACTACATCGCGGGTATAGCCGAGGAAAGCCGGAACATCCGAGGCCAGAAAATTTTCACCCTGCCCAACACCCAGTATCAATGGGCTGGACTGACGCGCGGCATAGAGTACACCGGGATTGTGCACATGGCAGACCACAATGGCGTATGCACCTTGAGCACGCCGTAAGGCCAGGGAGAGCGCTGTATCCAGAGCCCCTGTCTGGGCAAGGCAGTCTGCAATGAGGTTGGCGCATACCTCTGTGTCGGTGTCGGATTGAAAGGTATACCCCTTTTGCGCAAGTTCGGTTTTGAGTGTCTGGTAGTTTTCAAAGATGCCGTTGTGGATAATGGCCAGCGTGTGGTCTTGGCAGCAGTGGGGATGCGCGTTACGCTCTACCGGCGCGCCGTGCGTGGCCCAGCGGGTGTGGCCGATGCCGCTGGTGGCCATGGTCACATTGGTGTGTGTCAGTTTTGCTTCGAGATTGGCAAGTTTGCCTTGGGCGCGGATGACAGTAAGCGCATTATTTTGCAGAAATGCGACTCCGGCAGAGTCATATCCTCGATATTCCAGACGGCGCAAACCTTCGATAATGACAGAAACAGCGGGCCGGTGCCCTGCATAGCCGATAATGCCGCACATGGGCGTCTCCTTGCAGAACTATGTGATAACCGGCGTTGGCGCGCGGTGTCGTTGGGGTGGGGCCGGGCGATGTGCTACTAAGACTCCAAACCAGTAAAATAGTAATATTTCAATATAGGCTGTCTGCCTTAAAAGTGCAAGAATGGCGTTTGCCCGCACTGGGCATGGGTATCTGGGAATGGCAAAGGCTTCAAGACCAGCTATTAGGATAGTCGGGGCGCGGTGCCGCTGGCAGGATGATACGCTGGTGAACAAATGGGAATTTGGAGTAGGGGGTACCGAAATATTACCCCATCCTGACTGGTACGGTGGCAGATAGGGGGCTTGGTGTCAGAATGGCAAGATCTGCACATCCGGCAGGTTTTATGACGAGCCTAAGTAGATGTATGGAAAAGACGCTTTCAAGAGTGTTGCCTCGGGCATTTTTGTGTAACACATGCCAGAGTGTTAAAAGTTTCTGCTAGGCAGTCGGCTCAGTACAGCCGGGGGGGCTATTTTCGATTGGGAAGCTACAGGTTTTTCCAGGTTGTGCAGGCACTATTTTTACCGGGTTATTTTTTGGGAAGCAGGCTCATGCAGTACTGCGCATGGTAGGGTGCCTGCACAGCGGGAGCTCTGTATACAGCTACACGCCTAGGCGTTGTGATTGAGCGTAGCAAGATATGGTTTTGACCGTATGGGTGCACTGATGTTGCTACATGCCAGCGAGTGGGAGGCCAGGCACAGGGGCGCGGCTTTTGCAGCGCGAGAAAAAACAGCCCAGGGTAGCTGTAGCAGGTCACAGAACGGGCCCGCATGACCTGTTACAGCTACAGGGCCACACGGTCCGACTCTACCTGCACACATCATTTTTGCGGCTTACCAGCAGGGAGCTTGGCCTGTGCGCGTTGCCAGAACGCAGGCCAGAGTTTCATAAGTGCGGCAAGGGCCTTACCCCGGTGAGAACAGGCATTTTTTTGTTCTGGAGTAAGCTCGGCAGAGCGCATGCCCGAAGCTGTGTCAATGAACACCGAGTCATAGCCAAAACCGTTTTTGCCTTTTTCGTCTATTGCGATGTGGCCTTCCCACAGGCCGTTTACCGTGATAGACGCCCCATTGGGCGCAGCAGCAGCGATAACACAGCAAAAGCGCGCTGTGCGTTTGTTACCTGCAACTCCCGTGAGGTTTTGCAACAGTTTGGCATTGTTTTGTTTATCGCGGGCATGGGCTGACAGACCGGGAGCATGGTCTGCATAACGGGCAGAATGGATTCCGGGCGCACCACCGAGAGCATCAACCACAAGGCCGGAATCGTCCGCAACGGCCACAAGGCCCGTGGCTTGAGCCACGGTGCGGGCTTTCAGCAGGGCATTTTCTTCAAAGGTGCTACCTGTTTCTTCCACAGCGCCAATTTGGGGAAAGTCGTCAAGGCCGCGTACGGTCAGACCGCTGTGACGCAGCATGACAGAAAGTTCGGCTATTTTGCCTGTGTTACGCGTGGCAAGCACAACGAAGGGGTGCATATAGTTCGGCTCCTTAGCGGGCAATGAGGTGCAGCGCGGTTTTTTGTTTTTAGCTCGTGAAGTCGGAGGTGTCTGTCCCTGGCCTGGAAGGCATCAGAAGTATGATACAGGTGCCTTTGCCAGAGGCGCTTTCCAGCATGACGTTTCCGCCCATGGATTCAAGAAGCTTTTTGCTCATGGCAAGCCCGAGCCCGGCTCCTTGGGGTTTGGTAGAAAAGAATGGGCTGAAGATACGTTCTCTGACATGTTCGGCAATACCGTTACCCGTATCTTGGACTTGTATAAATAGCTGTGCATTGTTTGTCCCTGTGCGGACAGTCAGGGTACCGCCTTTGGGCATGGCTTCCTGTGCGTTTTTGACCAGATTGATCAGGCTTTGTTTGAGCATATCGGCATCACCGTATGCCGGGGGCAGGCTTTCGGCAAGCTCTAACTTGGTGGTGATGGATTCTGCATTGCTATTGCGGGCCATGAGCTCCATAACTTCACGGACCAAGGTATTAAGGTCCATAGCTTGTTGTTCGGGGGTACTGGGTCTGGCAAAATCCATGGTGTTACGCAGAAAGGTTTCAAGTCTGCGGGCTTCTTCCAGAATAATACCGACTTTTTCGCGCGCCTGTGCATCTAGTGAAGGTGAGCGCAAAAGAGCATTGGCAAAGCCGCCTATGGCTACCAGCGGGTTGCGTATTTCATGAGCAAGGTACGTGCTCAGTTCGCCTATGGCCGCCATTTTTTTTGCTTGGTGGAGTTTGCGTTCGATATTGGTACGTTTTGTGATGTCACGGCGTATTTCAATGATTTGCTTCAGCTTACCGTTTTGATCATATACAGGGTAGGCGTATATGCGCATGTGCAGGGGGGTGCCGTCGGGGCCAATATGCGTGTGTACCTGCTCTGCCTTGTTGCCTGTACGCAATACTTCCTGTAGAGGGCAGACGCCTTGGCAAGAGGTGCAGAAGTTTGCGCTTGCCAATTGTCGGCAGTATCGGCCGATCCAGTATTCTTTGCTGCCGCCGCGTTTGTCCAGCACGTTTTTGTTTAGGTCGACAATGCGGCTTTCTAAGTCCAGCAGTAAAATTTCTTCGTCAATTTGGTCGATCAGCGAGGCAAACAGTGTGCGGGCATGGATAAGGTTGATGCGGCAGCTCTGGCAGAGCTGCTCCGATGTGATGATTTGCAAAAACGTCATGAGCGCGGGGGCATGCAGAACGGCGACTGGGGTAGGGGTTTGTTCGCGTAAAACGGCCATATGCATGCCAGAGTCGGTCATGTCCACAACGGTTGTGGTTGCCGGGTGGGCCTGCAAAAGATCGGTGATATTTGCATAGCGGGGCAAATGGTTCAGCGAGAGGGGCAGAGAGTGGCTCTCTTCCATACCTAGCATGCCTGTGATGCAAAAACCGGGAAAGGCGTGTATAAAATCTTGTCGGCCCACAAGGTCGGCCAGCGCGTCAAGGGCAGGGCCTTTTCCGGCCAAGGCCATATTTAGGCGGACGGGCGAGATGGGGGGCAGCTTTGGCTGCGGAGTAACAGGGGAATGAGCGGTCATGGGATCTCCTTGCTAGGGGCGGCAGATTTTTTATGCACGGCCTGCATGGCAGCCCGGTGTTGTGTGTATGCTGTTTATTCTATACCTATACACCCATGACATGCATTTATTCAATCAGTCTTGGATGTCCCAAAAACCGGGTGGATACGGAACGGCTGCTGGGAGCGCTGACAGCGGATGTACGCATGGTGCAGACTCTGGATGCGGCAGACCTTGTTTTTATCAATACATGTGGTTTTATTGCTCCTGCTGTGGAAGAGTCTGTCCGCACGGTGGTGCAGGCCATTGCCGATCTTGAAGATGTACCGCACAGGCCATTGCTGGCTGTAGCGGGTTGTCTAGTTGGGCGGTATGGGCGTGATGCACTGGCCGCGGATCTGCCTGAGGTGGATCTGTGGCTGGATAACAGAGCGCTGGCAGATTGGCCCGAAATGCTAGGCCGTGCACTGGGGATTGCAGTTTCAGCACCGCCTGTGCGCCTGCTCTCCACAGGGCCGTCGTACGCATACCTCAAGATCAGCGACGGCTGTGCGCATGCCTGTTCATTTTGCACCATTCCCGCCATTCGTGGCAAGCTCACCTCGCTGTCAGTGCAAGAGTTGCAGGCAGAGGCAAAAATATTGCTTTCTCAGGGAGTAAAAGAGCTTGTCCTTGTGGGGCAGGATGTCACAGCCTATGGCAACGACACGGGGGTACGGCACGGCCTGCGAACGCTTTTGGACAGCCTGCTGCCCCTAGATGGTCTTGAGCGGCTGCGGCTTATGTATCTGTATCCGGCGGGCCTTACGCCAGAGGTGCTTGGCTATCTGAGAGATGCCGGGCCTCCTTTTGTGCCATATTTTGATATCCCCGTGCAACATGCGCATGCCGATGTGTTGTCCAGGATGGGCCGCCCTTTTGCCCGTAATCCCCGTGACGTTGTGGAACGCGTTCGTACGGTATTTCCCGAGGCAGCGTTACGTACGTCTATTATTGTGGGCTTTCCTGGCGAAACACAGGAACACTATGACTGTTTGACCACATTCGTGCAGGCCGTGCGGTTTATGCACCTTGGCGTATTTGCCTACCGGGCAGAGGACGGGACAAGCTCGGCCCTTATGCCTGATCAGGTGGATGAGCGTGAAAAAGAGTGGCGGCGTGATGCCTTGATGGAGGCTCAGGCTGAAATAAGTGAAGAACTGCTTACACCATATACGGGCAGGCAAATGGATGTGCTGGTGGATGAGCCGCATGAGGAGTGGCCCGGACTGCATGTGGGGCGCACATGGTTTCAGGCTCCGGAAGTAGATGGGGTAACCTATGTCAGCGGCCCACAAGTGCGCCCCGGTGTTATGGTATCAGCAGAAATAGTGGAGTCGGACGTCTATGACTTGGTGGCGTTGGCATAAGCCGGATTCGTTGTTGAATTTTTACAACATTTCTGATAATGAGGCACATTCCGTTGGACGGTAGCGGAAAAATTTGTTGGTTGGAGGAAACGTATGACAACCGAAACCATTGATACCACTCTTGATACAGAGATGAACTTTGAGAGCGCCCTTGAAGACTATCTCAGCTCCGATTTCGGAGACCTTGAAGAAGGTTCCATTGTAAAAGGCGAAGTCGTCCGTGTGGACGGCGATTATGTGCTTGTTGATGTGAACTTTAAGTCCGAAGGGCAGATTCCCGCAAGCGAGTTTAAAGATGCTGAAGGTGCACTGGCCATTGCCGTAGGTGATACGGTGGATGTGTTTGTTGCCCGTAAAAACGAGATGGAAGGCACCATCACCTTGTCCTTTGAAAAGGCCAAGCGGATGCAGGTCTTTGACAAGCTTGAAGAAGTTCAAGAAGGTGAAGGTACAACTACAGGTCGTATCCTCCGGCGTATCAAAGGCGGGTATACCGTCGATCTTGGCGGCGTGGAAGCGTTTCTTCCCGGCTCTCATGTTGACCTGCGACCTGTGCCAGACATGGACGCGCTGGTTGATCAGGAGTTTGAATTCCGCGTGCTTAAGATCAACCGCCGTCGTAGCAATGTCATCGTTTCCCGTCGTGTGCTGCTTGAAGAAGAGCGCGACTCCAAGCGGCAGGATTTGCTAAAAACCCTCGAAGAGGGCCAGATCATAACTGGTAAGGCAAAGAATATTACCGAGTATGGTGTGTTTGTGGATCTTGGAGGGCTTGACGGTCTGCTACACATTACAGATATGTCGTGGAAGCGTATTCGTCATCCCAAAGAAATGGTCAGCCTCGGGCAAGATCTGGAGCTCAAGATCTTGAGCTTTGATCGTGAAAGTCAGAAAGTGTCTCTTGGTATGAAGCAGTTGGTAAGCGACCCTTGGGCAGATATTACTTCCAAATACCCCGAAGACGCCCGCCTGAACGGCAAGGTGACCAACCTTGTGGATTACGGCGCGTTTGTAGAGCTTGAGCCCGGTGTCGAAGGCTTGGTGCACATATCTGAAATGTCTTGGACCCGTAAGCTGCGTCATCCCTCGCAGATGGTCCGCGTGGGTGATGAGGTTGAAGTCATCATCTTGGGCGTGGATTCTGACAAAAAACGTATTTCTCTCGGCATGAAGCAGGTCAAGCCCAATCCGTGGGAAGTTGTTGCAGAAAAATATCCCGAAGGTACCATCCTTGAGGGTGTCATTAAGAATATCACCGAATTTGGCATGTTTATCGGTATTGAAGACGGCATTGACGGTCTTATTCATGTTTCTGATATCAGCTGGACCAAAAAGGTTCGCCATCCCAACGAACTTTTTAATGTGGGCGACGCGGTACAGGCAAAAGTGCTTACCGTGGATCAGGAAAGCGAAAAGTTCACCCTTGGCGTGAAGCAGCTCACCGAAGACCCCTGGAGCAAGGTTCCCACAAACTATCCCGTGGGTGGACTGATCAATGGCGTGGTGACCAACATCACGGATTTTGGTCTGTTTGTAGAGGTGGAAGAGGGTATCGAAGGTTTGGTTCATGTGTCTGAGATCAGCTCCAAAAAGATCAAGTCTCCTTCTGAAATGTTCAAGGAAGGTGTGACTATTCAGGCAAAGGTTATCCACGTGAGTGCTGAAGAGCGTCGTCTTGGGCTGTCTATCAAGCAGATCAAAGAAGACGAAGAGCGTCGTCGGCCTAAAGAGTTCCGCTCTGGACCGGCTGAAAGCGGTGGACAAAATCTGGGCGACCTTTTGAAACAGAAGCTTGAGGAAGATGCAGCAGACAGCTAAACAGGCTTTCAGCCGAAGGCATCCTATTCTGTTTGCCATGCTGTTGATATTGGCGGCTGTGGCCCTCTTTTTGGGGGCCTCAGCCCTTTTGCGTGTGCTGTTTGCTAATGGTGAGATGTTTTCCGAGCAGCGCATCGGCGTGGTTAATGTGCAGGGTGCCTTGTTGGATACCACAGCACATGTGGAATTTGTGGAGACCTTACGTGCCGACAATTCCGTGGTTGGTGTGTTGTTGCGTGTGGACTCTCCTGGCGGTGCGGTGGCGCCGTCGCAAGAGTTGCATGACGCAGTCAGACGTCTGGCAGACCAAAAACCTGTGGTGGTTTCCATGGGGGCCGCAGCAGCCTCTGGCGGGTATTATATTTCTGCACCGGCCACCTTGATTGTGGCAAATCCTGCCACAATTACAGCCAGTATCGGGGTCAAGATGGAGCTTGGCAACGTGCGTGACCTGCTGGATTCCGTGGGTATTCAGTATGTGGCAATGACCAGCGGCAGGCTAAAGAATGCGGGCTCGCCTTTTGGTAAAGAAATGACGCCGGAAGAGAGTGAATACCTGCAAAGCATCATCATGGACATGTACGAGCAATTTCTCCAGGCCGTAGCCGAAGGGCGGGATATGGACATTGAAGCTGTGCGGGCCGTGGCTGATGGCCGTGCCATGACAGGACGGCAGGCGCATGATGCCGGTTTGGTAGACATGCTGGGCGACAGGCATGTAGCCATGGGAGAACTCTTTCGGCTGTGTAATGTGACTGATTCTTTGCCCCTAAAGGAAGGCCCTGTGGAAAAGCGTAGCTTTTTTCAGGAATTGTTTATGTCCATGATGCCGCAGGATTTTTTATGGCGGGCAGACGGTTCGCGTTACCGCTTTTTTTTCTGAGTATGAGTACTGTAGAGAGGCTGCCAGTGTTTTGCGGCAGCTGTCTGTTGAAAGGTTAAAAAACAAGGTGCCTGCCTGAATTTCAGGCTGGAGGCACAAAAAAACGATTGTATTTTTTTTACAGATAGCGAGTGTGTGTTACACACCCGCTATCTGTAATTTTTTTTACGGTCCGCTGTGCGGAGACTACTAGGTTCAGTGGCCTGTGATGCTGTATTTTTTTAGCTTGTATTGCAGGAGACTTTTTGAAATACCCAACAATTCAGCTGTTTTTACCTGTACAAAACCTGCACGCACCAGTGCGCGTCGGATGAGTGCAGCTTCCAGCTTATCCAGAGTGTCGGCAAGGTCCAGCTCAACGGGCAATAAATCCACAGCACTTTTAAGCTGAGCCTCTTCGTCGCGGATTTCATGGGGCAGGTCTTCTACGTTGATAGTCTCGTCTGGTGTGAGCACCATGCAGCGTTCCACAACATTTTCAAGCTGCCTGATATTGCCGGGCCATTCGTATCCGGTCAGATAATCCAGGGCCTTGGGCGAAAAGGTTTTCAGGGAGGCGTTGTTGTCTTCTGCGCAGCTATGCATAAAATGGGCGGCCAGCAAGGGGATATCTTCGCGGCGTTCACGCAAGGGTGGTAGCTCTATTTGCACCACATTCAGCCGATAGTACAGGTCATCACGAAAGGTGTTGTTTTGGACTTCTATTAGCAATTTTTTGTTAGTGGCGGCTACCACACGAATATCCACTTCAATGGGCTCAGTGCCCCCTACGCGTTCAAATGTCCGTTCTTGCAGCACGCGCAGCAGCTTCACTTGCATGTCGTGTGAGAGCTCGCCTACCTCGTCCAAAAAGAGTGTTCCACCGTGTGCCATTTCAAAACGCCCTCGTTTCAGGGCTGTGGCTCCGGTGAAGGAGCCTTTTTCATGCCCGAAGAGTTCGCTTTCAAGCAAGGCGGGGCTGAGCGCCATACAGTTGACACTGACAAAAGGCGACTCTCTACGGGGGGAAGAGTAGTGGATAGCCCGCGCCACAAGCTCTTTGCCTGTACCGGATTCCCCGGTAATTAATACTGTGGATCTGCTCGGGGCGGCACGTTCTACCATACGCAATACATTGTGTATGGCCTTGCTAGCTCCTATGATCTGGCGTGGGCCAAAACGTTGTGCCATGCTCTCGGTCAGTAAACGACAACGACGGTGGGCAAGGGCTAACTCTGCCGCGTTTTGTACAGAGAGTAAGAGCTCATCATTGGCAAAGGGCTTGGTGATATAGTCAAAGGCTCCTGTTTTCATAACTTCCACCGCGCCTTCGATGGAGCCAAATGCCGTCATGATCAGCACGGGAATGTGCGGATAGCGTTTTTTTACATGCGCCAACACTTGTTGCCCTGTTATGGCGGGCATTTTCATGTCTGTAATCACGACATCCACATCGGACTCATCCAAAAAGGCAAGGCCGGTGGCAGGGTCATTGATAGGGGTAACTTTGTACCCAGCATCTGAAAGCAGAGCTTCCAGCACAAGCAGATAGTTTTTTTCGTCATCCAGCACCAGCAGATGCGTGTGTGTACTCATATAGGGTATCCATGTTATGCTTGGGGTAGCAAAATGCGTATTGCAGCGCCGCCCTTTTGACTGTCAGCCAACTCAAGAGAACCTTCGTGGCTTGTGATAATGTTGTTGACAATCGCAAGTCCAAGGCCGGTGCCTTGGTCGCGTGTGGTATAGAATGGGTCCAGCAGCTTGTGTCGGTCTTTTTTCGGCAGGCCTGGGCCATTATCCTCAAAAGAGATTGCCACAAAGCCTGAGGGAGCTTTGTGGACAGATATGCGCAGTAGTCCGTCTTCGGGCTGATCTTTACTTTCCAGGGCCTGCAAGCTGTTCGCCATGAGATTATAAAATGCCCTGTAGAGCAAATCTTTGTCTCCCGCCACAAAAAGCGTATCAGCATAGTCCGTTTGTATGCTTGCATGGATGCGCTGGAATTCTCCTTCCATGAAGCTTGTGGCTCCCCGCAGCAGCGTAACCACATCCACCCGTTGCCTTGCCGGGCGTTGTGGGCGTGCATAATCCAGAAATTCGCTCACTGTCTGCCCCAAGCGCTTGGCTTCATCAAAAATGGCTTGCAGGATTTTGCCGGCCAGTGGGTCTACTTTGTTGTCGCGGCGCAGCATGAGCTCTGTACTGGAGCTGATGATACCGAGCGGGTTACGAATTTCATGGGCAATGCTGGCAACCATGCGCCCCATGCTGGCAAGTTTTTCATTTTGGAGCAGGTCGCGTTCAAGCCGCTGAGTTTCTACCAGGCGCTCGTTCAATACTCGTTCAGCTTTGCGGATCACAAGTACAAGCAGCAAAAACAGAATTATGGACGAAGCAAGTGATGAGAGCGCCACAAGCCACAAAGAGTTTACAATACTTTTATAGTCTCCGGTGACGTCTTGTGCAAACTCTATGACACCGATGGTCTCTTGCTTTTCTTCGGGCAGGGTATCTTCAAGGGTCCTCAGGGTATAGGTGGTGCGCAAAATGAACGTACCCGGTTCCAGGTCAAAATCGAACATGGCCAATGGGAGGGATTTTTTTGCCATGATGGAAAATGTGTGGGTGTTTTTTTCAAAACTGGTGCGAACTGCCACGTCGGATAGTGTGGTGTTGCCCACTTCTTCTTCACGTGAGGAGTAGGAAATGGTTCCCGCATGGTCAAAGATTCGCAGATAGTCTACCTGCAGGCCGTGGATGGTGCTTTGGATGATTTGGTCAAGGGCGCGGTATTGTCTGGGATCGTTCAGTTCTACCTGGCCAAATGCCAAGCGCGCTGGTTTGGCGAAACGCTTGTAGATGTGGCTGTTCAGGTTGGCGCTTAGTAGCAGGGCGTAGTCCTGCTGTTTGCGCAACAACGTTTTACGTGTGTCCTGCGCAATGATCAGCGAAAAAAGCGTGCTGGTTGTCAAAATCAGTACCAGTGATACCCAAGAAAGAAAGCGGGCGAAGCGGAGTGGCCGTTCGCCCATGGGATAAAATGTTGGCAAGTGTTAGAACTCCTGTTGGATTCCCCGGGCGTTTATAAAGGCACCAAGTTCTGTGGTCTGCGTGTCGTGGCCAGGTGCCCCCAATTTGGCATTGGCAAGGTGCTTGCCAAGTTCCACGGCGGGTTGATCCAAGGGGTTGATACCCAACAACCAACCGGTGAACAAGGTCGTCAGTTCAAGCAGTGCCATAAGGCGCCCTGCCTGCTCTTCACGGGAGTGTGCCATGCAGATTTCCACCAACGGAGTATTGGCCCCATGCAACGCCATACGCGTGCCCAGTGCTTCAGCTTCCAGTAGTTCACCAAATCGTTTGCCGTGTAAAAAGCGCCATTGTTCTGGTAAGTCTTGAGGCAGTGTGGGGCCTTGAGGCAGTGTGGGGCAGGAGAGGAACAGGCAGGCCTTGTCCCGTGGGCCGTCCAGAAACATTTGCTGCGTCGAGTGCTGGTCGGTAACACCCAAGGCAGGTAGTGGCATGGAGCCTTTACCCTCTTTGCCAAGACTTTCGGCCCATAGCTGGGCAAACCAGAAGCCGAATTGTGCCCATAACGGAATGTATGAAAAGAAAATAAGCTGGCTGTAACCTGCCTGCATAAGACCATGGTTCCATACTGCAAGTCGCCATGCCGGGTGTGCAGCCAGTGTTGCCGGGACAGGTGCGGTGCATAAAGGCGCGCCCACGGCAAGAGCCCCGCGCATCAGCGCCTGCCAGCCCATACCAAGAAATGCAGCGGGTAGAAGTCCTACGGCAGAAAGTGCGGAGTATCGGCCGCCCAGGTTTTCGGGTACAGGCATGGAGGCAAGACCGTGGGTCCGCGCTTCATCACGCAGAAATCCCTTATGGGCATCGGTTATGACCACAACGTGTTCACCCCATTGGGCACCACGGTGGTGGCGTATCCAGTCACGCACAATGAAGTACTGAGCAAGGGTTTCTATGGTGCCGCCTGATTTACTGATGACCACAATGACGGTTTTTTCTGGAGGCAGAGCGGTTAGCCACGCTTCAAGGCTATCCGCATCGACATTGTCGGCAATCCATAGCCATGGCCCCTTGTGTCCTGGGCGGTCCTGGGCGGGAAAAAAGGCCTTTTGTAACGCGCGCGCCCCCAGTGCCGAGCCACCTATACCCAGTACGACCATATGTTCAAAGCGGGCAAGCTGGGGGACAAGGGCTGTAAGCTCTTTGGTCATATCAGCAGCATAGGGCATGTTGATAAAAGGCAACTTACCCGCAGCCAGTTCACGGTCAAGACGTACCGCAGCTTCAGTTAACACAGAGGGGGGAGCTGCGGTGTCAGATTCGGTGATACGGCCTGTATACGCATGAGTCCAGTTAAGAAAAGCATTTTGATGCATATTGCGTGCTCCTTGAAGACTGATGTGCAGGGCGAAGAAACAGCCCCGATTTACAAGCTATACAGCGCAAAGGGGTGGTGTGCTAGTATTGTCTGCATTACAGTGGTTATGGAAAGAACACCTCGCCAATTTTACCGAGGGCGTTGCAGAGTATATCTTCGGGGACGGCGTAGGAGATACGTACACAGCGGTCGTCACCAAAGGCGGCACCAGGTACCAACGCTACGCCTGCTTCTTCCAGCAGGCGTGTGCATAGCGTGGCAGAGTCGGGAATGGATGCTGTATATAGGCGGTGTACGTCCGGGAAGAGGTAGAATGCACCATCAGGCCGGGGACAGGGAACATCTTTCCAGTCTGCCATAATATTCAACGCCATGTCACGGCGGTGAGCGTACGTTGCACGCAGTGTATCCAAACTGGCAAAGGACCCCGTGAGAGCGGCCAGTGCGGCTTTTTGTGCAATGGAGCATACGTTGGATGTGGATTGTCCCTGGATTTTTGTCAGGGCCTTGATCAGGGTCGGATGGGCTAGGACATAGCCCACGCGCCAACCGGTCATGGAAAATGTTTTGGCAAGGCCGTTTACCACACATACGCTGTCTGGGTATCGTTCCCACCAAGGGGCAAGCCCGGCAGGCTTTGCGGGCGCATATACAAGCTGGTCGTATATCTCATCCGAAATGATAAAAAGGCCGCGGCTTATGGCCCAGCTTGCAATTTCGTTGATCTCTTCACGCGTGTAGCATACCCCTGTGGGGTTGGAGGGCGAGTTGAGCAAAAGCACGCGGGTACGGGGCGTTATGTGGCGTTCGAGTATGGCAACATCTATTTTAAAACCTTGCTCGGCAGTTGCGGGAGTGGGCACCGGAACTCCACCGGCTAATTGTACCACGGCAGGATACGTTACCCAGTACGGTGAGGGGATAAGTACTTCATCACCGGGGTTGAGCAACACTTGGCAAAGATTGTATAGTGCCTGTTTGCCGCCGTTGGTCACAATGGTGTGCTCGGCAGTGGCTTGTATGCCGTAAAAATGTTTGAAGTATTCTGCCACGGCCTTGCGCAATTCCGGAATGCCGGGCACCGCGGTATAGCGGGTGAAGCTGGCGTCAATGGCCTGCTTGGCAGCGGTGGCGATGTGCAGTGGAGACGGCATATCAGGCTCTCCCACAGAGAGGCTGATGATTTCGCGTCCTTGTGCTTTCAACTCTAGGGCCTTGGCGTTGACAGCC
>CAZQKM010000041.1:0-14552 GCA_964593925.1 uncultured Desulfovibrionaceae bacterium
CTCTGGTGTTGGTGGTGAAGAAAACAGCATTTTTTCTTCGCCTTGGTCGCGTAGTTCAACCCATCCGGCATTGGCAGCCTGTTTACCAGATGCAGCCCCATACAAATACATATAAAATGGTAGTTGAATGCTGGATAGTTCGCGTGCAAGGTCTGCGATGGGGTCATCTTCATCGTGGGGAGACCATTGGCTAAGGCGTCTCCATAATTGTGTGTCTGTCCAAATGGATGGTGAATTTTTTTGTGGATCTCCTGTTTTGTAGTCCAAAATAATGTACGTATCATTACGCTCATCAACTCTGTCCAGGCGTCCACGTAGTACATAATGTTGACCAGCAACATCAATGCCGGCCCTCCACTCTTTTTCCAGCGCGATAATACGTGTTGTTTCTGACTGATTTTTTAAGAAATTGACAAGCCGCCTGGGGCCTGCTTGCTTGAGCATCAGATATGAATCATACGGAAGCGAGTTTTCCAGATTGCTTTTGTCGAGCTTTTCAAGAAAGATCTTTTGTAGTTCATCAGGGTCAAGATTGCATGGAATTATTTTTTCATTCAAATATGGAGTAAAAAATTCTTGCAGTGTATCATGAAGCAGCTCTCCAACTGCCATGTGATCATTACCTTCTACAACTTCATCTGCTGGTTTGATAGTGCAGAGTTGTTTGTAAAAAAAACATATGGGACAACGCAGGTAGCTATCAATTTTTGAAGGGGACAGGGGGCGGTCCATAAGTTGCTGCATTGCCTGCGTAATGATTTCTGTACGCGGTATGCTCACGTCTGCCTTATGCACGGCACCAATATGATAAGAAGTTGTATATAGCGGAGGCTCACCTGGCTTTAGAATTTTGCCTAATTTTTGTTCTTCATTCCAGATAAGTTCTTCCAAAAATCGACTGCGTTGTTTTTTTTCATCCAGCAACATTGTTTGTAGTGTTCCGGATTGGTAGAGTAGAGTGACCTCTTGTGCACCATATATCAGGCGAAAAAAAGTATAGGCCGCAACCTGTTCGCGTTGTCGAATATCGGGTAGCCCCAGTATACCGCGCAGGCTTTCGGGCAAAAGAGGATCATTGGCAGGTACACCGGGCAGATTGTCTTCTGTCGCGTCAACTATGAATACCCGCTCCAAATGCAGTAGACGTGACTCCAGCATACCAAGCACCTGTAACCCGCTCAAAGGGTCGGCCTCAAAGGGTACTCGCTCGGCACGCATGGTTTCGCGCAAGATGACAAACAGCAGTTCTGCTTCCAGCTCTCCCGCATGCAGTGTACTTTCTCGCAGGGCAGGAATAACGTGGTGCGTCAACCTGTATAAGCATTCGGCGTCCATGGGAAAACGTTGCCATAAGTTACCACCTTGTTCCAGAAACAACGTGCAGAGTTCCGTCAGTGTCTCTGCAAGGGCGCTTAAAGTACGTAAGTTTTCCCAGCGGGTGATGGTCAGGTCGAGGATTTTGTTGATTAAATCCTGTGCTTCTTTTTGTATCTCTACGCCTTCTGCAGGGGCCCCTGCATTGGAGCAAGGGCTCCAGAGCCGTGGGTCTGTGTGACGTGCTCCTGTGCGGATATCACTTTCCATGTGGTGAAAAATGCGCTGCAACGGTCTGTCATCATCGATGGGAAGCATTTTAAGGTATGGATGCCGGATGAGATCAAGGCACAGACGCCATGGGTAGCCTCCAGAAGGGGCACGCTTGGCCTGCATATCCATAATGGTATCCAGCAGGCGTGACAGCGGAGACTGCCCAAGTGGGTAGCCCATAGAAATATTGACATCTTTGCGCGGAAGATGGTGTAGCAGCGGCATCAGTATGGCAGGGTCAGGCAGGATGACCGCAGATTGTTCCAGTGTTTGGGCGTCATGTAATGCAGTAGCAAGCGGTTCAAGTTGCGAGTGCAGATCAAACCCTTCGTAATATCGAATGCTTGGCTCATGTGAGGTGGGCTCTTCCAGCAACTGTACTTGGGCACTCCAGGTATCCAATAGCACCTTGTGTGCTTTTGCTGACCAGTGTAGGGAATGGCTTCGTGTAGCCAGGGCGGGATCTGTGTGTAAAATCACCCGGGCGTTATCATGATTGCGCATATGGGTGAAGATGCGTTGCTCCACCCCAGTGAGAGCATAAAAACCTGCAATAAAGCATACTCTGTCCTGTAGTATGGCAGGGGACTGTTGGACCAGAGTGGCGGCTCTAAAGGCATCGCGGCCAGGTGTTGTCCAGCCTTTTGCCTCCAGCCGTGCGGTATACAGTGTATGCAATGAACCAAGTTCAGCAAGCAGACGTGCTGCAAAGCCGGTGACTTCACCTTCCATGTAGTGTAGATCTTCTGGTTCTAAACCCTGGCTGTAAAAGTCTTCAAACAGCGCAGCAAGTCGTATTCCCCAAGGAAAAAACAATGTGTAATTCTGAGGCAGGGCACCAAGTCCGCCAGGAGATACAGCGGCTTGTTCCATGTGTGTAGGTGCAAGATGCAATTCCTGCATGCAGTCAAGCAGCAAACCTACCCTGTCCAGCATGGCAATACTACGTACGGGGGCAGAGGAAGCATGTGCACATAGTGTGGAAAAAAAATCACTTACCGCATACATCTGCGGGAGTAGACAAGGCCGCTGGACCAGCGAAGAGGTACGGAACAACTCTGTCAGGTAGCGCCTTGGTCTACTGTGAGGGAAAATGATCAATGCTTTTTCGGTGTTGCCGGCAGTTTCCTGTACCACATAGCGCAGCAGAGCCTCTAAAAAGTTGTTTTGCCAGGGTACAATACCCACAGGATGAACTATGTTGTGTGGGGAAAAGCTCATACCAGGAGACCCTTGGTGTCAAGGGGAACGACTTGCCGTTGATCAAGATATACAAGCATGCCGTGTACCGGGTTCGGCGATATGCGTTCAAGTAACTCGAGATAACGGACAACCTGTTTATGGTGGGCTTTGCTGGGAGCACCAGTTTTATATTCGATCACTGTTGTTGCCTGTCCGTCATCCACATACAGGTCTACGCGATGTAGCGTACCGTCGTTGCCCATAATACTTTGCTCGGGTGTGCCTTGGGCAAGCCATGCAGACATTTGGGGCAGCTTTGTAGCCCATGAGAGCATATCGTATAGTTCTGTCATAAGAATTTTTTTAGCTTTTTCAGGGGATATAACATGGGAATAGGTATGTAATCCTTGATGGATGGCGCGCTGGATATCCGCTTCCACGTTTCCTGTGAGCCGTAGCGCTGCCATGCAGGCATGGGCAAGTTCCCCCCGGTGTCTCTCTGTAAAAAGTATATTTTCCAATGGGTTACGGAATATTTTTAACGTGGGCAACCAAGACATTGGGGACCAGTCCGGTAGAGTGGCATCTTCGGAAGGAGAGCGTTCGACTTCAGGGGGGGGAAGGGGCGCATGTTGTTTTGCATGCGGAACAGGCATGGCATATCCCCTAGCGGGGGTATCTCCCCACTGGGTGTATGCATTTGGAGGGGGATAATTTTGGCCCAGCACGATACGCAGAGCCTCTTGCATGGGGCTGACAGTGGGGCGTTTTTCGGAGTGACACACGAAGGCGTACAGTTCATCCACAGCTCGCGTCCATGCTACGTATAGCAGATTGAGTTGTTCACAGGCCTTGCGAGCATAATCTTGGTACCATTTGTCTCCTAACTTGCTGGAATTCCTTACCATAATATCAATACCATCTACAGTGGTGCGCACAGGCTTACTATCCTTTTTTAACTCATGGTTTTGAAATGGAAGGATGACGACAGGGAATTCAAGCCCCTTTGCCTTGTGCATGGTCAATATACGCACAGCATCAAGCGTGTCTGCCATGGGAACTTTTTCTGTAGAGCCACTCTGCCGCCAATACTCCAGAAATGTGGAAATCGAACGCATTCCTTTGACGTCCGCTGCATGTACGATTTCAAGAAACCGTCTGATGAAAATACGCTCTGCGGGATAACGGTGTTCTATGGTAAAATGATTGCAAAGCTCTTGCACTGTGTCATAGGCACTCATGAGTCCGGCCTGTGTATAAAAGGGGGCAAACCATCTATGCCATTCTTGGGGGAATGTCTCTCTGAAACTAGCAAGTATGGGCCCAGTGCGACGGCTTGTTAACCAGTCATGCAAGGTTTCTAATGTCAGACCGCTTATGTGACCGAAAACCTCTCTACCCATCAGCACTTCACATAACGCTAAGTCGTCAAGAGGATAGTCAAGAAATCGTAAAAAGGCGAGTAACTGTGTAATGATGGGATGATCTGCAAGACAGAGACTGTTTTCTGTAATGATAGGAATATTTTTGCTTACAAGCCATTTTGCAACTTGCGTTGCCTCATTGTTGGAACGCACTAATATGGCCACATCACGCCATTTTCGACGTTTGATAATATCATCTAGGAGCAGTTCATACAATGCCATTTGCACTGAACAGCTTATGGCTTCTTTTGTCTCTGCAGTAATATTATAAAGACGAACTATCCCGCCAGAACTCTCTTTATATTCGGGAATGCTTTGCTCAGCGCCTGCAAAAGTACGCTGAATACGGGCAGAGGTTTCTTGTACAATACTATATGGCGTGTCTTTTTTGCATATGTTTTCGGCCACGGCGTCGGCGGTTTGGGCATGGGCCAAGACACCGAAAATACGGTTGTTGGTTGTGACAACAATTTTGCTGCTACGCCAGTTGAAAGGCAGAGAAAGCAGCTCAGGTGTCGGGCAGATGGCATGCAGCTCCGGGGTATCCTGCAGGCTGTCGAACAGCGCAGAATCACCGCCGCGCCAACTGTAGATGGCTTGTTTGAGGTCACCTACACAGGTAACACTGCCGCCTTTGGACATACCTTCTATAGCCAGAGGTAGCATGGCTTGCCACTGCGCACTGCTTGTATCCTGAAACTCATCTACCAGAATATGACTTAACCGGTTGCCCATACGACAAAATACTTCTGAAGGGCCAAACTCTCCGGACAGCGCTGCGCATACATATGCGGGGAATAGATCGTTGGGTACCAGCCCGTCCTGCTTCAAAATGGTCTGCATTTTTTCCATAAGCTGCCCGGCGAGGACTGTAAAAGGTGCAAGGTGCAGGGCACTGCGTAATAGAGCACCTGTACTATGACTCCAATTGTACTCTTTGGTAAATGCTTCATGCGCATCATGCAGAGCAGCAGAGGCTTTTCCCTTTGATGTTTTATTCAGGCAGTCATCAAGTTTTTTTTTCTCTCCCATTCTAGAGACGGGAAGCTCTTCCATAGGCTGTAAAACAATGACTTTTTGTAACAAGTCTTTGTAATACCTACGTACAGCAAGCCCCTCTGCCTCAAAACCTTTCAACAAGGTGTGTGCGTTTTGCTGGGCGGTTTTCCGATGGGCTTTTCTGCTCTTTGTAATTGCAGCGATATCTACTACGGGCATAGCAGGGACAGAAGACAGCAGAGCATGTTCCATAAGGGCAAACAGCTCTTTGCGTACCCTTTCGCCCACCATGAACCCACCACTTTTCGGAAGGTTCAAAGTCGCTTGCACCACTTGTGCAAGCTGCTCTTGCAGCCAGGGGGCATTACGTGCTTCTTCAAGCAGTTTTTCGTAAAGCGGAGCAAAGAGTTCCTTTTCTTTCTCAAAGACAGGGGTAAAATCAGGCGGCAACCCAAGCTCAAGGGCACATAATCGTATCAGCATATGCAGCAGGCTGTCGATGGTGCGAACATTAAGGGCAGAATAATGCCTGAGTAGCGTACGCACCCAGTACCTGGCTGTTGCGGGCTTCCAATCTGCCGCTGGGCCATTTACTCCTTTCCCTAGCGCTCGCTCCTTGAGGGTCCGGATGATACGTTCCTGCATTTCTGTTGCGGCTTTGTTGGTAAACGTAACCGCAAGTATTTCAGGCCAGCAGTAGTTGGGGGTAGCTGGTCCAGAAATACAAGCAGAAATGCGTTTTTGGGTGGCATGGAGCAGCCGGTCCAAAAATTCGCTTGTCAAGCGGTACGTTTTACCGGATCCCGCGGATGCTTTGATTTGTCGCAGCATGGTTAGTCACAGGACGAGGGCCGAGCGTCCGGCGAAACCATGCCGACAAGTCCGCTTTGTCCAGTGGATTCGAGCACAGCTCGCCAGCAGTCAGAAAGGATATTAAGTTTCCGTCGTTTACTGGTGACAAGCTCAAGGGGTAGATGGACATATCTGTCCATCAATTTGGCTATGACCATGCCAGTTTTGCCAGCCATACCTGCATGTACTGCATGCTGCCCCAAAAAACCACAATATACACGATCGTTGGCATTGGCCGGAACAGAACGGATAATATAGCTAGGGTCAATATACTTCAGGACATAGGGAATACCCTGCTTTTTAAAATGAGTTTTGATCTCATCACGCAAGAGGGTAGCGATATCTCCAAGAATGGGGTTACCGCTTGCATCCGTGGCGTGGGTATCAGAAAGCAGGTGTTGGCCGGCGCCTTCAGCCACAACAATGACTGCATGCTTTCTGCTTTGTAGTCGGTGTGCCAAAGCCTCCAGCAGCCCCCCTTGACCGTGCAAGATAAATTGCGTCTCGGGTACCAGCACAAAGTTGACCTCTTTCAAGGACAATGTGGCCTGTGCGGCAATAAATCCTGATTCACGCCCCATCAGTTTAACAAGGCCGATGCCATTCATAACACCCACAGCTTCAGTATGTGCACACTGAATGGCCTCCGTTGCCTTGTCCACTGCGGTTTCAAAACCGAAAGATTGGCTGATGAAGTTGATATCATTATCGATGGTTTTGGGAATACCGATAACCCCGATTTTTAGCTTACGGCGGCGAACTTCGGCATTGATGGAAGAAACTGCTTTCATGGTGCCATCGCCACCGATCATGAATAAAATGCTGATATTCATCCGTTCGAGAGCATCTACAATTTCTTCAGGGGGCTGCGGCCCACGTGAAGAACCCAGGATGGTACCGCCAAACTGGTGAATATCTCCCACATGTTCAGGCGTAAGCTCGACAACATCGTGCCTGAATTTGGGGATAAAGCCTTCAAGGCCATACTTTATACCAAGCACGGCAGGTACACGATAGTTATGATAGGCTTCCATTACAATGGCGCGAATGACGTCATTGATTCCAGGACACAAGCCACCGCATGTGACAATGGCGCACTTTGTTTTGGAAGAGTCAAAATAAAGGTGTTCTCTTGGACCTGCAAGCTCAAAGCGCAAAGGAACAAGCTGGTCTCCAAGCTCTTCAACATATTCTTGATCAAGGAAGAGGTGGACTCCCTGTTCTTCATTGATAAAACGGCAATATGACAACGGAGAAGGTATTTTTGCCGGCCCCAAAGTGAGAATACTAGTATCCAACACCAAAGAGTCGCTTTCAAAGCGTGTTTGGGTCATATGATCTCCTCAAAATTGCAGATTAAAATGAAGCAGGGATAAAATAGCATGGAGCGGATGGACCTGTCAGCACTACTCGGCTGATAATGCATATATTTTATTATGCCAAAAAATTGTACCTGAAAGCGCCATGGGGTAGTATCCTTGGCATTTTCAGGTACGGCTTCAGGCGTATCCACCTTGAGTGTTTGAGGATGAGATATATTAAATTGTGTTACTTCCAGTTCGTCACGGGGTATTGCGTACCAAGTTGTGTGTCCAGCATGGCTCGGATTGTTTCTCTGATAACCACAAGGTTATAGTGTTTTTTTGCACTATTACCCAAGACGGGCAGACTGTTACTACAAAAACGTACCGTGTGGGCTGTAAGATCAATGGCAGTATTGGCAAGAACTGTAAGAGGGCAATAGTATTTCCATACATACAGCATCTCACAGCGTACGCGGTTACGGACGGCACATTCGCCACGTAATTGCAAATCGTCTTTTTCTGGCTTCATGGCAAAACCATCGAGCAGGCCGGCACGGGCTTGTGGTACGTATACAATCTTCCACAGGGGATACCGGGCACGGGTAATGCGTCGGCAGATATCCGTATCAGCAAAATTGTCATAAAATCGAGCGTCAAACAGGCCCAGAGTATGGAATATTTCTGCGCGAACGCAGGCAAAAGTAAAGGGTACCCAGTCTACATCAGTAGGGCGGTCAAACCGCTTGTTGCCATAGGCGGCAGCATTGAGCACGCTGGTAGGCGCGAGTAGATCAAGACCCCACGCTTCTGTTAACTTGGAAAGCATGCCGGGAAAACGGCGGGCGCCGCATACGGTAATCCCTTTTTTGTCCACTATTTTACCACCGACAACAGCACACTGGGGGTTGATATCCATGTATTCCAGCATACGGCGTAACGAACCGCTGAGTATGACAGCTCGGGGATCTATAAAGATAATGAGTGTACCACTGGCGCACTTGAGGGCGTTATTTGCCGCAGTGGCAAAGCCCTGATTGGTGGTATGCTCAATAAGCGTTACAGAATTGTGTTTTTTTTGGGCCAAGTGCACAGTACTGTCAGTGGAAGCGTTGTCCGCTACAAGTACTTCTCCCTCAACGCCAAAAGAAGATACTTCCGTCAGTGCGGCAAACACGGAATCAAGACAGTTTTCAATGTACTTTTCAGCATTATGGGTAACAATAACAAATGAGAGCTTCATGGGGCACCCTTTGTATTGGTTAGTTTCGGACAAGGCCGGTTTCGGCTGCTGTGGGGGCAATTGCAGTAATGGCCATTTGCAAAAAGTTACCAAGCTCCAAGCCCAGCTGTCCACATTCCTGGATTTTATCTCTGCAGACATTGGCAGCAAAGGCTTTGTCTTTCATTTTCTTTTTCAGGCTTTTGGGGGTCATGCCCTCCATTCCGCCCGGACGAATCAGGGCATTGGCAGATATGAGCCCGGTAACGCTTTCGCTGCAACGTAGTGCCCAATCCAACGGATGCCGAGGCACCTGACCTGTATGTTCCGAGTTGTGTGCAGCAATAGCGGCAAGAGCATTTTGAGGCAGTTTGTGGGCAAGTATTTCCACTGCCAACAGGCCGTGTTGCTCAGGAGTATCTTTGGTCAGTGGAAAGTCTACATCGTGCAGCAGGCCTGTCAATGCCCACAGAGTGTCGTCTTCACCCAAGTGCTGTGCTACTTTGCACATGACTGCCTCAGACTGTAAGGCATGGTGTACGAGGTGAGGGGATGGACCTGGAGCTGTGAGCAAAACCAGGGCATCTTCTCTGGTTAGCATGAAGTTCTCCTTTGCAGCATGGATATTTGGAATTTACGACGTATTTTTTCAGCATCCTTTATGATATTGTGTAGCTTAAATAAATAATGCACAATTTGCTTGTTGACAACAGGTTAACAAGGGACTTGTTGACAGTAGGTTCATAAAAGCTGAAAATAAAAAAATATTTCAATGTTAGCCTAAAAGGCGTGTGGTAAACGCCATTTATTATGATAGCCTTTGGTATGGTCAGAGGCTTGTAAGGATTTTTCATGAACAAGATTGTTGGCCTAAAATTTCGCGAGTACGGCCAGATATATTATTTTGACAGCGCAGATCATGACCCGGAACCGGGGCAGGATGTTATCGTAGCAACCGAACAAGGCGAGGGCCTGGGGCGAGTTATCACAGTCTGTGACACGTTACCTGAAGGTGCGGATTTGGAGGCTGGTAAGGCTCTATTGCGTATGGCACAAGAGGAAGATTTGCATAAATTTCAAGAAAATAGGGTGCTTGAAAAAGATGCTTTAATATACTGCAACAACAGCATACGTTCCTATGGATTGGAAATGAAGCTGGTGGATGTGGAATTTTTTTTCGACCGTAGTAAAATGATATTTTACTTTACGGCGCCTAACAGAATTGATTTCCGTGAACTTGTAAAAGATCTCGTCAAGCACTACCGCACCCGCATTGAGTTGCGGCAGATTGGTGTCCGTCACGAGACGCAGATGATCGGTGCTGTGGGTAACTGTGGAATGGTATGCTGTTGTCGGCGTTTTTTGCGTAAGTTTGCCCCGGTTACCATTAAAATGGCAAAAGAACAAAATCTGTTTTTAAATCCTGCAAAAATATCGGGGATTTGCGGAAGGCTTTTGTGCTGCTTAAGTTATGAACAAAAAAATTACGAGGATTTTCACAGGCATTGCCCCAAGTTGGGTAAAAAATACCAGACTGATGATGGTCAGGTAAAAGTGCTGCGAGCCAATATGTTCCGTAATGCCATAACAGTATTGCGTGAGGGGAACGAAGAAGTGGAGATTGAACTGTCTGATTGGCAGGATAGTCATCCTCGTCGGCCGGATGCGAACCCGCAACGCCCAAAGATAGAAGGGCAGCAAGAAGGTGGGACGGCTCAAAAGGCAGATTCTGCCAAGACTGCAAGCTCATCCTCGACTGAAACAGAGGGAGAGGGTGCCCCGGACACCACCCCCCGTAAGGATGCCAGCGAGCAGGAGCTGAAAAAAAAGAATGGGCCTGTTACCCCTGGTGCCTTGAGCAAAACTCAGGCCAAAAGTGCTGACAGTACTTCGCGTCGTACCAGTAGAGGAAGACGTAAGCGTAAACGTAAAATTTCCGATGACGGACAAGACTAAAAGTAGATTCCCGGACGTAGAGCTGGTTGCTTTTTCCTATGTTAATGAGCAGGAGTGGATATTTTGGAACCTTTTTATATCACCACACCCATTTATTATGTGAATGCAAAGCCCCATTTGGGGCATGCTTATACAACCATCGTGGCAGACGCCTTGCGCCGTTTCCATAGCTTGTTGGGAAAAAAGACCTTTTTCCTTACGGGGACTGATGAACATGGCGACAAGATAGTGCAAGCTGCTGAAAAGAGTGGCTGTACACCTCAGGAGTATGTGGATTCTGTCAGTGCTGCCTTTCAGAACCTGTGGCCGTCCATGGGTATTGAATACGACCGTTTTGTGCGTACCACGGATGCGGAGCACAAGCGTTGTGTGCAGGCCATGTTGCAAAAAGTTTATGATAACGGCGATATTTATTTTGGTGAATACGGTGGGCATTATTGCTATGGCTGTGAGCGTTTTTACACTGAAAAAGAGTTGGAAAATGGCTTGTGCCCTCAGCACAAGGAGGCACCCGAGTACATCGCCGAAAAAAACTATTTTTTTCGGATGTCCAAATATCAGGACTGGTTGAAAAATTATATTTTGGACCACCCTGATTTTATCCGGCCAGAGCGCTACCGCAATGAAGTACTGGCATTGTTAGAGACTGATGCTTTGGAAGACTTATGTATATCCCGCCCCAAAAGTCGTCTGTCATGGGGGGTAGAGCTGCCTTTTGATTCGGAGTATGTCTGCTATGTCTGGTTTGATGCGCTGCTAAATTATATATCTGCGCTTGACTGGCCTTCCAGTGAAGCCTTTTGCGAGTATTGGCCCAAAGCGCAGCACCTGGTGGCAAAAGATATCCTCAAGCCGCATGCGGTATTTTGGCCCACAATGCTGAAGTCCGCGGGTCTTGAACCATATTGCAACTTAAACGTGCATGGCTATTGGCTGGTGCGTGATACAAAGATGTCGAAATCACTGGGCAATGTTATCGACCCACTGGCTATGGCAAAGCGCTATGGATTGAGTGCCTTCCGATACTTTTTATTACGTGAAATGCATTTTGGTAGTGATGCGAGTTTTTCCGAAGAAGCCTTGGTGGGCCGTTTGAATGCTGACCTTGCCAATGATCTTGGAAACCTGTTTAGCCGTGTCCTTTCCATGACTGGAAAGTATTTTGGCGGAATAACGCCTGCCCCAGGTACATATTCCCAAGAAGATGAAGAAATACGAATACTTGCTGCTGACGCATGCCTTAGCTATACAGCTCTTTTTGAACGGGTACGTTTTTCCAATGCGCTGGAGGCACTTTGGACGCTTGTGCGTGCGTTGAACAAGTACGTGGATAGTTCTGCTCCTTGGGCATTACACAAATCCGGAGAAACAGAGCGGCTTGGCACTGTCTTGTATGTTTTGCTGGAAAGTATGCGGAAGGTGGCGGTGTATTTGTGGCCGGTGATGCCCAAAGCCGCAGAAACCATGCTTGGGCAACTGGGCGTGTCCTTTGACAGTTCAACTATACGCTTGCAGGATGAGGCAAAAGCTTGGGGGCTGTTATCCCCAGGTGAACAAATCCAGGTCTCCTCCAGCCTGTTCCCACGTGTGGATTGGGAAAAAGAAAAAAAATTGCAAAAGCAGGAACCAGTAGTGGCTGACTCAGCCGCCGGGCAGGGTAAACCTGTGGAATCTGCTGGTGAAAAAAGTGTTTTTGCCGAGTTTGAAGACTTTCAGAAGTTGGATTTGCGTGTAGGCATGGTACAAGGGGTAGAAAACCACCCAAAGGCTGACAAGCTGTACAGAATAGAAGTGGACTTGGGTGAAGAAAAGCCTCGTCAGATCGTTGCCGGGTTGAAAGAGTTTTTTGCTCCCGGAGAGCTAGTGGGACGTCAGGTCGTTGTTGTTGCCAATCTCAAGCCCCGCAAGCTGCGGGGGCTTGAGTCCCAAGGCATGATTTTGGCCCTACGGACTGAAACTGGCATGGAATTAGTCACTGGCAGCAATCCGGTGCCAAATGGCACACGTGCTTCATAACAGGGCTATTGTATTCTTATGTTTGTAAAAAGCACCATCGTAATATGATGGTGCTTTTTTTATAAAATATACTAGGTGCCCCTTGGCCTTCTCCAGATTGATGCCCACCAGGGGCTCGCATGTCTTTGTCCGGTAAAGACAAGTTTACGTAACTATATTTTTTCTTCCGCTTTATCCAGCATTTTACCTATCCGATAACGGCGATAGAGCATCCACCCCAGGGCAGAAGAGACCATAAAAAGTATCGCGCTGACAGCCGTACGCCATAGTGGATCAACGCGAACTCCGCTACCAAGCAATGCAAAGATAAGTGTTTGCGGAATATAGCCGGTGCAGGAACCACTGATAAATGCAGTGGCTGATATGGTGCTCACTCCTGCAAGAAGGTTGGTCAACAGATTGTTGCCCACGGGCAGACACCGAATAACCAGTGTCATGCTGAAGGGACTTTGCGCAATAAAGGCATTTAACCGCTCTATACGGCCAGCATACCTGTGTACTACGTATCTACGGCCAGCAATGCGGGCCCAATAAAAAACAAAGATACAGCCAAGAGTGGTTCCCAATACCCCCCATATGGTACCCCACATTGCACCAAAGGCATACCCAGCCATAAAGCTTATGATTTGCCTTGGGACGCCTATTGCAGTCAAGCCACCAGCCACAAACAAAAATACACCATACCCCCATGCCCCCTGACCACGGATGTGGGCATCCACCCAAGTGGTATTGAGCAAGCTATCCAGACCGGATGCGCGTATAAGGTACAAGATGCCTGCCAGTGCGAGGAAGGCAAGGCATACTTTAAGTGATGTACTAATTTTTTTCATGGTTTTTGTTGCGCTGGAGTAAACCTATGTAACACATGAGTGCTGCGATTTGACCCCAGAGTAAAAGTTGATCTCGCTCTATGGCGGCAAATACACAGCAAGCCACAGCTCCAACCATGGCAACAATAGCCCGCCGTACAGGCCAGTGGGACACCGTCAGCTTGCCGGAAAAAGAAAGACACACAAGGTACCACAAAAAAGGCGTTTGCATAACGATGCCAGCCCAAAATAGTACCCAGTGCTGGAGCCAAGAATATATCAATACTTTTCTTTAATGGTATAACGCAGGTAACGTTTTTTCATCCAACGGACGGCAAGCAGATCAAAAAAAGTCGATTTGGCCCTGTCCCAGACACCATACTTTGAAGTACCATGCAGGCGAGGCCGGTGGTGGACACGGACTTCAGCCATAGTGGCGCCTTGAAACTTCATAAGAGTTGGCAAAAAACGATGCATACCCGAAAACATGGGAATATTTTTTGCCATGCTGCTACGCATGACTTTAAGTGAGCAACCGGTATCGCGTACATTTTCCTGGCTCAGCCAGTTGCGTATAGCATTGCCGACTTTAGATGCAATACGCTTGGCAAGGGTGTCTTTGCGTTTTGCGCGCCAGCCGATCACCATATCGACACCACGCTCATATTCGCACAACATGGCAGGGATATCAGCAGGATCATTTTGCAGATCCGCGTCCAGGGTGACAATGACTTCACCACGGGCAGCTTCAAACCCGGCACGGAACGCAGCAGACTGGCCACAGTTTGTGCTTAAGGCCACATAGCGCACATAAGGGCTTTGCCGCACAAGAGATTTGATGACTTCAAGACTGGTGTCCTGACTACCGTCATCAACAAAAATAACTTCCCACTCCTTGCCGGTAGAAACGGCTGCGTGGTTGATCTCACTATATAGTGTGGGCAGGTTGTCTTCTTCGTTGAAAACAGGAACTACCACGGAAAAAAAAGTAACAACAGACATAGCAGGATCGTCATATGCAATTCACGACAGATTGTAAATAAGTTGTTGACACACTATATGCCAATCGCTATATTTATTATCTTGATGATTAAATAAAACAACTATATTTGATATATTGATGGATAATGACGCGGGGTGGAGCAGTATGGTAGCTCGTCGGGCTCATAACCCGAAGGCCGCAGGTTCAAATCCTGTCCCCGCT
>CAZQKM010000042.1:0-14212 GCA_964593925.1 uncultured Desulfovibrionaceae bacterium
AATTCAAATTCGGTGCATTGCATTGTGGTTAAGGTAATTTGATGGCACTCTCTAAAGGCCAACTACTCGTATCTGTTTTTCTGTAAATCCAGGGCCAGCTATCTTGTTGCACCAGCTGCAATATTGTGTGTGGGGTACTTTGCCTGCTACCCAGCCTTCTGCATTTTCGGCCCGTTTGCGCATGTCCACCTGGTGGAACCGTCAGGTTGCTGCGTACATACCAGAGCCAGCACATTTATGAGACTTTTGGCTCTGCCCCCTTTGTATCTGCCCGGGTAATCCCCAGCCAATCATGTAGGAAAGAGCTGATATGCCAAGTTTTGCAAGCCGCTGAGATCTTTTGTTACAGGCTTTGGGCCTCAAGGCTGTCGTAGGGGAAGTCTCGGAAACTATTCATGCTTTCAGCCTTGGCAACATCATCTTACCGCACTTTTATAGAGTGTTATGTCGTCTTGCTGGAGATAGCCTCAAGCTCAAGATGGCCTTGTTTTTTTGAAAGTTTTATACGAACCCAAACGGGCTATCCGCACTTTCCATGCCGGGGAGCAATGCTGGTTGCGTATTTAAAGAATATCATACTGGCACGTACCGTTTATGGGGTATGGGAAGACCGCTTTTGTAAAGAGCGAAGCCGCGTTGGGCACAGCTGTTCTGTGGAGCAAGCGGAGTAGATAGAGCAGGCCTGAAAAGGCCAGGGGCCGGTCAGGGGGTGTCCGCAGGGTGCCAGGCCACACTGTTGATGTGTGCCGGGCCATGTTCTACGGTACGATGGTAGCGAACCGCAGGCCGACCAAACATCATGATATAGCCGGGTACATGGTCTTCTGGCACATGCATGGCGCGGGCAATATGGGGTAGTTGTGTAAGGGCTCGCAGGGCAAAGCCGCACCACAGGGTACCAAGGCCGGCGCTCACAGCCAGGAGATCAAAGTTGGAGAGCGCAATGACAGGATCGGTTTGAGGGGTGGCGTTGTTTTGCGGTGCCGTGACCCATAACATATGGGGGGCATGGCGAAAAATGATATCGGTGCCGGCGTCCCATCGGGCAAGGGCTAGTTTGAAGAACGCAGCATCAGTCATCTGCTCCTGCCGCAGGGCTGTACGAACACCTTCCATGATATCGTGTCGCAAGGCATTCATGGCGTTTGCATCATCTACCACCGTGAATAGCAATGATCTGTGATTTCGGCCCGTGGGGGCGTGTGATACTGTCTGTATCAAGCTGTGTATGGTTTTTTTATCCACCTGTGCGGGTGAAAAGCGGCGCACAGATCGTCTGCCTTTGACCAGGCATTCCATAGAGGCAAGCGTCGGGAAGGCGTCTTTTAATGGAGTGCATGCCTGAGGGGCAAGCCCATGAATGGAAAGGGCGCCGACCTTGCAGACAGCCACACAGTGCAGGCAGCCAAGGCAATTTTTTTCGTGGGCAGGGGCAATGGTCGGATGGCCTGCATTCATGGTGATAATATCCGCAGGGCAGTCATGGGCACATTCTGCACAGCCGATGCAGAGCGCAGGATCAATGTGAAAGTTGGTCATGGTGTTACTGCTCGATGTAATTTATGGAAATTTCTACCACCAACTTGCCGTGGGGAGTGGCAAACGGAATGGCGAGAATGGGCTCTTTGTTAACGTGGCTGAGCATATGATTTTTGCCCACGATCACTGTGGGGGTAGACGCCTGAAACTTGAGCCCCTCATTGGCAAGGTGCGCACGGGCCTGACCGGCAATCATGTTGGTGAGCTCGCCCACAGCATCGATGATTTCTTCATTGATGCGAGAGTATTCTTCCCCCAGCATATTGCTCACGATGTGCAGGATGCATTTTTCGTCCAGCGAGAGAGAGATGACTCCGTCTGCATGGCCGTTGATACCGATAAGACCGGTGACATCCCCCACGGATACGCGCTTGGTGTTGATATACGGTTTTTCCGGGGTTGCCTGCACCATGGCCATGGTGCCCAAAACGTCAATGACGGCATTAAGGAAAGGGTTGATAAAACGAACATTGTATTTATTGTTCATGGCACAAAAATTCCAAAACTAAAGCCTGTAGCCGCAAACAGCCCGTACTGGTTGCGGCAAAGCTTGGGGTTATGGTGTCGGAAGCAAAGCGGAGCAGGCACTACTCCGCCCTGCTCGACTCCATACTATAAAATGGCCCTGAACAATTCGTCAATGTGTGTGTCAAATAAGCCTACAATTTCTACAAGATCATTGGGGGAGAGGCCTGTGCGCTCCCATGCGCCAGCTTCCAGGCCGGGTAGCAGGTACATGCCCCCGGAAGAAATTTCCATGGTATTTGCCATGTTGTCTGCCACCTGCAGGATAGAGGCTGCCACCTGATCTTCAGCCTGCGAGGGGGTGTGATGGTGCACAAGGCAGTCCACAATGGATGAAGGAAATTTCCAGGCAGTCAACAGGTGCTGTGCCACGACGGTGTGATCAAAGCCCAGGTGGTCAACCTCACTCTCAACTATGGGCAACTGATTTTCACGTGCATAGAGAAGCATCTGCACAGAAGCGTAGGGCATTTTTTTAAAGATAATTAGGCGGCCCACGTCATGCAGCAGACCTGCGGTAAAAAATCGGTCAACAGGTAGGCCTTTTATGCGTGAGGAAATAAGCTTGGCAAAGACTCCACAGCTTATGGAATGCTTCCAAAAGGACTTCATGTCGATGAGCTCTTGAGGGATGTCCTTGAAAACATTAATGGCAGACATGCCCAGTGCAAGGCTTGAGACTTCTTCTACTCCAACAATGGCAATGGCATGGCTGACATCATCCACCGCATGGGCAAGGCCATAGAATGGGCTGTTCACCAGTCGGAGCAGCTTGGCTGTCAGGCCAAGATCGTTGCTGATTTCACGGCTGATGTGTTCTGCAGAACTGTTGGGCGAGTCGAGTACTTTACGGATACGAAAGTATACGTCAGGAAATGAGGCCAACTGTGTCTCGCTGGCAACAACATCCATAACGGCGGCATGGCCCGGCTCAAAGTTGTCGCGTAGATACTCAAGGTTGCGGGCGGTACGCACATCTACAGTAGGCATATTCCAGCCTTCTGCCAGGGCCCGTGCTGTACGGTATACAGCGAGTCGATACATCTGCAGAATCGCTGCATTGTCCGGATCAGTATACAGAAAAAAATTTCTTACATAGTCTTCGCTCAAGACCATGTAGTCGGTAAGTGCGTTTTGGCTCATGCCTTCCCTCCGTGGCGGGAGTTGGTGACAGTGGGTGCGGATTGAAGCATGGTTATAAATCCGTCACAGCATTCCATGTGTGCCGCAGTGAGCGGTTATTCTTCTTTATGATAACAAATGGCACCAGGCTTTGGGACGGGCCTGAAGGCATTGGAAAGCTTATGGATGCTTTCAGAATGCCCAAGAAAAAGATGGCCGCCCGGCAACAGGTTGTCATAAAAGGCCGAAAGAGCCTTTTGCTTCATGGTGTCATCAAAGTAGATAATAACATTACGACAAAATATGATATTTGATCGGGGTACCCTACGGACGGGGTTTTCTTCGCTTAAGTTGATGGGACCGAACTGCACGAGTTTTTGTACCCGGGGCTTTACTCTGTATATGGGGCCGTCTTTATCAAAGTATTTCATGATAAGCCCCTTGGGTGTGGTACGCAGGGCGTATTCAGAGTATTCAGCTGCACGGGCAAGGCGCAGCATGGCCGGAGAAAGATCGTTGGCCGTGATGCGGATATTCCAGCTGATAATGGACATACCCAGTACTTCGTGCAGTATCATGGCCAACGTGTATGGTTCTTCACCAGAAGAACAGCCCGCAGACCAGATGGACAGTTCTTTGCGGCCGAGGGCTTCCTGCTTTTTCAAGATTTCTTTCAGGATATCGTTTTGAAAAATGCCGAGCTGGCGCATGTCGCGATAGAAGCTGGTTTCGTTTGTCGTGATCTTTTCACATATTACTTCCATCTCCTGGGCCCGATGTCTGTCAAGCTGCAGGTAGTCGTAATATTCACTGAAGCTATTCAGGTTCAGTTCGTTCAGGCGCGTGCCCAGGCGGTTTTCAAGTAGATACTTGCGTTTGATCGAAATGCTGATGCCTGTCTTGTTATAGATAAATGTGGCCAGCTTTTCGAATTCGTCATCAGTTATTTTTGCGGCCTTGCGTAGCCCCAGGCGGCTGGTGGGCAGTGTGCGTGTTGTGATGCCGCTCGCAAGACCTCCGCTCACACCTGTGCTAACGCTGCCGGAGCGGCTTCCAGAACCGAGCTTGCTGGAGGAAATAAGAGACATTTGGGTACCACTCTTTTCAAAAAATTGGGATGTTGAACACAAGTATCTTAGTCGGCGAAACAGATACTACATAATTGCAACGTTGTCCTAGAAAAAATTAGTGTGCCTTTTCGGTAACTTCAATTATTTGTTCCTGCAAGGGGTACCATGCTGTTGCCCCATAAAAAAGGATCTGTCAGCGGAGCAGGCTACCTGCGCCATCCATGACCCCAGAGGACGGACATTTGCACGGATAATGAAAAAACATGCTTGCCCCACTTGCGGTATATGACGTATGTACAAACTTTGCTGTTATTTTTTGTGTGCCCTAGCTGTATACGGTAATTCTTTATTAGAGAGTACTGTATAGCTCGCTTTGAGGTTGTGAGTGATGTATTGCCCGTTATGCCTACTGCGTGTATAGTGGCAGTACTTATTTAGTCATGAGCCTGTTGCACGTGACAGGCATTTGTGATTTTGTGTTTTTTGGCTCGGCATTGTTGTTCTGATGCCGACGTTTTTTTATTCATACAACTGGAAGATCCAGGGAAAATTATGGAAGTAATATCCTTACAGTCCCGGGATGCCGCATTTGCCGCGGAGGTTGCAGCGCGTAGCGGGCAGAATCTGGCCACCTGTTATCAGTGTGGCAACTGTACCGCAGGGTGTCCGTATACCTTCGCGTATGACATCCCCGTCAGTCGGATCATGCGTTTGGTGCAAATGGGCAGAAGAGACGAGGTGCTGCGGTGTCATTCGCTGTGGCTGTGTGCCAGTTGCCAGTCGTGCACCACACGTTGCCCCAACAACATTGACGTTGCCTGCGTTGTGGACGTCTTGCGGCACATGGCCCGCGAGGCCGGCTATGCCACGGAAGGTGCAGTCAAAAGCTTTAGCGATGCCTTTCTTGGCTCGGTGGCGCGTCATGGGCGGGTATACGAAATGGGCATGGTGGTAAACTTTGTACTGAAAACAGGGCGCTTCTGGACAGATTACGATCTGGCTCCGGTGGCTTTGCCCAAGGGGAAGATCGGATTTCGCCCCCATACCATTGTCGGCGCTGGCCATGTGGCGGATATATTCCGTCGTTTTCGTGAACGCCAGCAGGCCGGCAACAAGGGAGGCAAACAATGAGCCTTGTCAGCGTAGCCTATTACCCGGGCTGCTCGGGTGGCGGTACATCCGCTGAATACGAGAAGTCCACGCGGGCTGTGTTCCGTAACCTCGGAGTAGTGCTTGAGGAGTTGGTGGATTGGAGTTGTTGTGGTTCTACGCCTGCCCATACCGTCAACCACGTGCTTTCCGCTGCGCTTTCTGCCCGTAACCTGGCCATTGCCGCCGCAGCGGGACACAATCTGGTTACGACTCCGTGCCCTAGTTGCCTTTCCAACCTGCGCACCGCAAACCACAAAATGGAAGATGCGGCCTTTCGTCAGCGTGTGGCCGAATTGCTGCATGACGAGGGTGCGTCTGCCGATGCTGAAACCGGCGTTGGCGTTGAGGTGCAATCCACGTTGCAGGTTATTGCCGAAAGTGTGGGCGAAGATATCGTCAGCCGCTGTGTGGAAAAACCACTGCAAGGGCTCAAAGTTGTGTGTTACTACGGGTGCATCATGAACCGCCCGCCTGCGGTTATGCAGTTTGATGATGCAGAGCACCCCATGGCCATGGACAGACTGATGGAGCTTTGTGGCGCTGAAGTGATACCTTTTCCGCTCAAGGTTGAATGCTGTGGTGCTGCTTTTGGTATGCCTCGCCGCGATATTGTTGCCGAGCTTTCCGGGCGTCTTCTGGACGTGGCGGCAGAGTGCGGTGCTGATGCTGTGGTGGCCGCCTGCCCGCTGTGCCAGATGAACCTTGATATGCGTCAGGGGCAGGTCAATGCGGCCCGTGGTTCTCAGCACTCCATACCAGTGTTTTATTTCACCCAGCTCATGGGATTGGCTTTTGGCTTGTCGCCTGAAGAGGTGGGTCTTGCCAAGCTGGTTGTGGACCCGAACCCCTGCCTTCGGGCGGCCGGCGTGCTCTAACGCTTTTTTTAAGGAGATGAAATTATGCGCATAGGCGTTTTCGTCTGCCACTGCGGGAGCAACATCGCCGCCACCGTGGACTGTCCTTCTGTTGCGGAGGCGGCACGGTTGTTCCCTGATGTGGTATACGCCACCGATACCATGTACGCATGCTCTGAGCCGGGGCAGGAAGGCATTGTGCAGGCCATTAGCGAACAGCGCCTTGATGGCGTGGTTGTGGCCTCTTGTTCGCCCCGCATGCATGAGCCCACGTTCCGCCGCGCGCTGGAGCGTGCCGGACTGAACCGGTACATGCTTGAAATGGCAAATATTCGTGAACATGTTTCATGGATTGGTAAAGATATGCAGCGCAATACGGTCAAGGCTTCGGACCTTATCCGTATTGCTGTGGAAAAACTGCGTTTTAACGCTCCACTTATTTCCCAGCAGTCTCCGGTGACGCGTCGCGCACTGGTTGTGGGGGGTGGTGTTGCCGGTATTCAGGCTGCACTGGACTGTGCCGATGCCGGTATTGAAGTGGTCATGGTGGAGCGTGAGCCCAGCATTGGCGGTAAAATGGCCAAGCTGGACAAGACATTTCCCACTGTGGACTGCTCGTCATGTATCCTTGGCCCCAAAATGGTCGATGTGGCGCAGCATTCCAACATCACGCTGTACGCTTCTTCTGAAATTGAGGAAATCAGCGGGTATGTGGGGAACTTTGAAGTCAAGATACGCCGCAAGCAGACGTATGTTGACTGGTCCAAGTGTACGGGGTGTGGCCTGTGCATGGAAAAGTGCCCCAGCAAGAAAAGCTATGATCGCTTTAACGAGGGTGTGGCACATACCACAGCCATCAATATTGCGTTTCCGCAGGCCATACCCAAAAAGGCAGTCATCGACCCCGAGTACTGTCGGGTGTTGCAAGGCAAAAAGTGTGGCGTCTGTACCAAGTTCTGCCCCATGGATTGCATTGATTTTGAACAGCAGGAAACCATAATAACGGAAAAGGTTGGAGCCATCGTGGCGGCCACAGGATATGATCTTTTTGATCATTCTGTATACGGCCAGTATGGTGGTGGACAATACGCCGACGTGATTACCTCTATGCAATACGAGCGCCTGATGAATGCCTCTGGCCCCACTGGCGGGCACATCAAGCGTCCTTCTGACGGCAAAGAGCCCAAAGAGGTTGTGTTTGTCCAGTGCGTGGGTTCGCGTGATCCGGCTGTGGGCAGGCCCTACTGTAGTGGCTTCTGCTGCATGTATACTGCAAAACAGGCTGTGTTGACCAAAGACCATATCCCGGATTCCAATTCGTACGTTTTCTATATGGATGTGCGTGCACCGGGTAAAGGATACGACGAGTTTACGCGCCGGGCGCAAGAACAGTATGGCGTACAATATGTACGTGGTCGCGTTTCCATGATCTATGAGCGTGGTGAAAAACTTGTGGTGCGCGGTGCGGATACGCTGGCGGGTACCCAGGTTGAGGTTGAGGCAGATCTTGTGGTCTTGGCTGTAGGTGCCGAGGCTGCCAAAGGCGCGCCCCAGCTGGCAGAAAAGTTGCGTATTTCATATGACCAGTATGGCTTCTTTATGGAATCGCACCCCAAGCTCAAGCCCGTGGAAACCAATACCGCCGGTGTATATCTTGCCGGAGCCTGCCAGGGTGTCAAAGATATTCCCACGTCAGTGGGGCAGGGAAGCGCTGCCGCTTCCAAGGTCCTCACTTTGTTTGCGCGCGAGACCCTTGAGTCTGATCCGCAGGTGGCCAAGGTGAACGTCTCCCGCTGTGTGGGATGCATGAAGTGCGCCATGACGTGCCCCTTTGGCGCCGTGCGGGAAACACAGGACCGTGCAGGTAACGTAAAAGCAGAAGTGTTGGAAGCAGTCTGCCAGGGATGCGGCGTGTGTACCGTCACGTGCCCCCATGGCGCCATTCAGTTGCAGCACTTTACCGATAACCAGATTCTTGCGGAGGTTAATGCCCTATGTCCGCCCCTGATGGACGAGAGCTTCGAATAGTAGGCTTTCTTTGCAACTGGTGCTCCTACGGGGGGGCGGATACAGCTGGTGTGGGCCGCTTTGTACAGCCCACAGACCTGCGTATCATCCGTGTTCCCTGTTCGGGCCGTATAGATCCATTGTTTATTGTCCGGGCTCTTGTCAGCGGTGCTGACGGAGTGCTTGTTTCCGGCTGTCACCCGCGTGACTGCCACTATTCGGCAGGCAACTATTACGCCCGCCGTCGCCTTGAGCTGCTCAAACGCTTTTTGCCGGTAACCGGCATTGATCCCGCGCGTTTTGAGTATACCTGGGTTTCCGCATCGGAAGGCCAGCGCTGGCAGCATGTGGTGACCACGTTTACGCAGCGTATACATGCCCTTGGCTCTGCACCCAGAATGGCTGGCGGTAATGGCTATGCCGAACTGGCAGGCATTGAGCGTGCGGTGCAGGAAGGCCCCGGATGTCCCTGTCACTCGAAGGAGGTACGCTCATGAGCGTGCTGCAAGAACTTAAAGAGCAGATTCGTGCCGCTCTGCCCGAGCTTGATGTGGTGCTCGGATGGGAGCAGGGGTATGATTCTCTGCACGTAAAGCCCTTGTATATCCGTGAAGAAAAAGACATTGACCGCCTTGTCCTGAGTCCACTGTGTGCGCATAGTCTTGGCACCTACCTGCCGGGCCTCATGCGTGGTGCAGGCAATGAAAAAAAGGTAGGCATCGTGGCCAAGGGCTGCGATTCGCGTGCCGTGATTCAGCTAGCGCAGGAACAACTGATCCAGCGTGACCGTGTGGTCATGTTTGGGTTCGGGTGCAACGGCGTTGTCAGCCTGGACCGGCTTGAGGCCGTGGTAGGCGATTCCGGCTATGTGGAAGATGTGGAGTTTGGCGCTGATTCTCTCACTGTGAGTGTGGCCAGCAACAAAACAGTTGTGCCGCTGGCTGATGTATACAGTACCAAGTGTGCCTCCTGCCGTTACCCCAACGCCATAGAGGCGGACCACTTTGTGGGTCCGCGTGCCGAAGAGCGCGAAGTGCCGGCAAAACACCCTACGCTGGAAGAGTTTGAAAAGCTCTCTCTGCCAGAGCGTTTTGCCTTTTGGCAGGAGCAGATGCGTCGGTGTGTACGCTGTTATGCATGTCGTAACACCTGCCCCATGTGTGTGTGTCGTGACCACTGCATTGCCTCCTCGCGTGATCCGCACTGGTTGGCGCAAGAGACGGGCACGGCAGAAAACTTCATGTTTCAGATGATCCACGTCATACACCTTACCGGGCGCTGTGTGGAATGTGGCGAATGCGAGCGTGCCTGCCCCCTGGGCATCCCGCTCATGCTCATGCGTCGCGCCATGAATGATGTGGTAAAAGAACTGTTTGATTACGCCAGTGGCACTGATCTCAATGCCACGCCTCCTCTGCTTACCTATAAAGTAGAGGAAGAGACCATTAACGAGCGAGGCTGGTAATGAGCAAGCAATTCATCAGCCATGACAAGGTGACTGCGTGGATTGAGGCGCTGTCCAAAGACAGGGTTGTGCTGGCGCCCATGGATGACTGTGGTACGGTGACATTGCGTCCCTATGCCCCTGGGCGTACGGTGCTGCTGGATAAAATGCCGGTGCGCGCTCCCAAGGAAGGGGTCTTTCCCCAGACCGAAGTTCTGTTGCGCTATGAGTATCAAAAAGATCCAGAGCATCCCGATAAAGTGGATGTAAAGGTCTGTGAAACCTTGCCCCGGCAAAAAGCCGTGGTCATGGGTGGGCGCCCCTGTGGTGCACGCGGGCAGCTCATATTTGACCGTGTGTACAACTCGGAAACCATGCGTGACCCCTACTATGCCACACGGCGTGAAAACACGCTGTTTGTCACGGTTGCCTGTACTCGTGCGGCAAGCACCTGCTTTTGTCATAGTGTGGGCAGCGGACCTGCGGATACCGAAGGTTCCGACGTGCTGCTGGTGCCTGTTGAAGGCGGCTATGTGGCCGAAGGGGTATCTGAGCGTGGCCGGGAACTGCTGGCAGAAGGCGGTTTTGCAGAAGCTGCCGAAGCACAGCTCACGCAGGCGCAAAACGTTGTGGAAAACACTCGTGAGCAATTGGGTGAAGCGCATGATTACACCAGCGCTTCTCAAAAGTTGCTGGAGCGTTTTGATGATCTGGATTTTTGGAACGAGCAGTCAGCTACATGTCTGAGCTGCGGCGCATGTACGTATCTTTGTCCTACCTGCTATTGCTTTAACATGACTGACGAGCAGTCTGGGTTAAAGGGCAAACGTTTGCGTACGTGGGATTCCTGCATGTCTCCGGATTTTACGCTGGAAGGAAGCGGGCATAACCCGCGTCCCACAAAGGCACATCGGCTGCGCAACCGTATGGGACACAAGTTCTCGTATTACCCGGACCTGCACGGCGGACTCATTGCCTGCTGTGGCTGTGGACGCTGCATCAAGAGCTGTCCTGTGTCGTTGGATATACGCGCTGTGGTGCAGGCCGCCCAAAACCATATTGCAGCCCCTGAAGAACCCGAGGAGAAAGCCGATGCATAACAACCCCAGTCTGCCCGCACTGGCAACGGTTTTGGAGGTTGTGGAAGAAACGCCCAACATCAAGACGTTTCGTGTGCGTTTGCAGGATGAAAGTTTGGCAGAGTCATTTTCTTTCATGCCCGGTCAGGTGGGGCAGCTTTCCATCTTTGGCGTGGGCGAATCCACATTTGTCATCAACTCTTCTCCTACCAGAATGGACTATTTGCAGTTCAGTGTCATGAAGGTTGGCGAGGTGACAAACCGGTTGCATCAATTGCAGGCCGGAGACACTGTAGGGGTCCGGGCGCCTTTGGGCAACTGGTTCCCCGTGGATGACATGAAGGGCAAAGACATCGTGTTTGTGGGGGGCGGCATCGGCATGGCGCCTTTGCGCACGTTGCTTGTCTATATGCTGGACAACCGTGCGGACTACGGCAAAATCACGTTGCTCTACGGTGCCCGTACTCCCATTGACTTGAGCTACAAGTACGATGTGGAAGAATGGATGGCACGGGATGACTTGAACGTGATCCTGACTGTGGACGCACCTGCCGAAGGATGGACAGAGTCTGAAACACATCGCGTGGGGCTGATTCCCAATGTGCTGTTGGACTTGAACCCTTCGCCGGAAAATAGCGTAGCCATTACCTGTGGGCCGCCTATCATGATCAAGTTCACGTTGCAGGCTCTAAAAAAGCTGCACTACGGAGATGACCAGATCGTTACCACACTGGAAAAACGCATGAAATGCGGTGTGGGGCTATGTGGACGCTGTAATATCGGAACGAAATACGTCTGTATTGACGGACCAGTTTTCCGGTATGCTGACTTGAAGGATTTGCCCAACGAACTCTAGCTCCTGTGAGGAGGCTTTATGGCGGATTTGTTTAAAGCTGCCGACATTGTTCGGGCCGCAGAAGAGATTGAAGTCCGGGGTGAGGATTTTTATCGTCGCCTTGCTGCAGCTGCGGAAGATGAAGAAACCCGCAGGCTGTTCCATTGGCTTATGGAAGAAGAAACCGCTCACCGTGCGATCTTCAGTGCCATGAGTGAACGTTTGGACCCGGTGGAACTGCCCGCGTGGGCTGATGACGAAGAGTATCTTATGTATATGCGCGCACTGCTGGATGCACATACCCTGTTCCGGGTAGATGCTCTGCCCGCAGAGCCGGGCAACCGCACTGAAGCTGTGCGTTTTGCCATGCAGTTTGAAAAAGATACCATGCTGTTTTTTGCAGAAATGCGTGACTTTGTACCCGAAGGGGAGCGTAAGCACATTGATGCCTGTTTTGCAGAGGAACGCAAGCACCTCAAGCAACTCATGAGCATGCTGCGTAAATAGGTACGCTCACCTGTGACGGCGTAAAAACTGCGTTCAATCAGATGAATCAAATGGTCCTGTGATGTCTGTCACAGGGCCATTTTTCTTTGGGGGGGTATCGCTCGCAAGGCCCGCACCGGCTCCTCAAGACACCGCCACTACCAACGTTACTTGGCTGCTACAAAATGTGCGAAAGATTCTGGACACTGCCAAACTGTGCAAAAAAAATCAATGGTGGATGAATGTTGTGTCGCAATACCAACCGCCAGGATTCGTCCAGGATGGTTTTGTAGAAGCGCCTTCGTGCAGGTATACGCCGATATAGCGGTACAGTGTCTGGAAAGTAATGATGAAGATGATGGACAGCATGCCGAGAACAAGGAACGGCTTTTCAATGTTGGCATCAAGCCACCCGAGGACTCCCAGACGAGTGTCACTGTTATCCCCGTCGCATTCAGCCTGTGTATTCATAATGGCTGCTGTTAGGTTGGAATCTGACTTTATGCCCCCTTGATAGCGTTGTCGGAGAGCATGGGTGCGGTACGGGCCGCGGGCAGGCAGCCCGCACCGGAAACAAGCCTACTGTTGGGTTTCCTGGACCATCTGGATAAGATCAGCAGGGATAATATGGCGATATGTATCCCAAACAGGACGGGTGAGTTTGATAAGTCTGGCGCGCTCTTCGTCGCTCAATCTGGTAATTGTGATGCCTTGGGCGATGAAAGCTTCTTCTGCTTTTTCTTCAAGGTCGTTTGTGATGGCGCGCTGGTAGGCGAGGGCTTCCTTGCCGGATTCAACAAGGATTTGCTGTATGTCTGCGGGCAGGCTGTCAAAGCGTGTTTTGTTCATCATCAGCAGGTGCATGCTGTAGTTGTGGGCGGAGTCAATGGCATACTTCAGCACCTCTGTATGCTTGGCATCGTTAAGCAGCGAAAAAGTGTTGCCTTCGCCGTCAACGGTACCCTGCTGAAGTGCAGTGTAGGTTTCGCCCCAGGAAATGGGGGTAGGAGCCATGTTCAGCGCTGCTGCAACGGCAACTTCGATGGGGGAGTCCGTGGTGCGGACTTTCAGGTTTTGCAGGTCAGCAGCGCTGGCGATGGGCTTTTGGGTCGTGACAAAGTTACGGTAGCCGTATTCACTGTACATGAGAGGCTTAAGGCCGATGGAGGCAGCCATGGCGTCCAGTCTTTTCCCCAGTTCACCTTCGTCAAGCGCCTTGTAGAGCTTTTCCTGGTGTTCAGGGGTCGTAATGTAAGGCAGGTCAAATACCATCCATTCTTTTGCAAAATTTGCCATGTTGGGCGAAGAGCTGGATGCCATTTCCAGGGTACCGCGTTGTGCAGCTTCCATGGTTACACGGTCACTACCCAGCATGGTATTGCCGAAAATCTGAATACGAACGCGACCGCCACTTTTTTTGTGAACAAGTTCTTTAAATTTTTCGTACCCGAGGGTTACGTTGTTGCCAGGTGCCATGGGATGCGCAAGGCGAAGAGTAATGCGTTTGGCCGCTTGGGCATACGAGCCTGCGGCAATAGTCACTAAGCACGCCAGTACGGTAATGGCTCCGGCCTTCAGAAAATTTCTCATGGTCTTTCCTTGGTCTTGGGGGTTCATCCCGAGTGTAGGTTGCAGTAACCTCTGCCCCCGTGGAGCAGGGAGCGTGCCAACGTTATGGAATCGGCCCGGAGCTTGATAAAAACTGCACAAGCGGCATCACAGGTGAGGGTGGTGAGGCAAAACAAGGGGGAGCGACAGGAGGAAAACGTTCCATAGTTGGAACGTGTGATTTTTTTATTCTTTTTTTTTCAGTGTGTTGCGTTGGCGACAAAGAGTGTTTCAAAAATGGAACATTCTGTGGTGAGGCAGTGGCATGCGCCCGACATCCTGTAATGGTATGTTATGCAGGGTACTGTACGCGGTGTGGCGGTGCTGCCCTTTGTAGGACAGATATGATGAGCGCTTTTTGCATGTCTTTTTACCGCCGGTGTTGTTGCAGCAAGGTCTGGTCAAAGGGGGGGATTGTGCAGATAGGGCAGGGGGGGCAGTATATTTTTCCAGGTATTTTCACCGATGTTTGTTTGCAGGTAGGGGCCGGA
>CAZQKM010000043.1:0-13636 GCA_964593925.1 uncultured Desulfovibrionaceae bacterium
ACCTTAACCACAATGCAATGCACCGAATTTGAATTGCCGCGAGAAATGAAGAGGCTCTTTTGGCGTATCGCGTGGCGATGCCTCGCCAGCGCTTGAGATGTAAAAAAGCATTTTCAACAATATGCCGTAATTTATATAAATCCTTGTCGTAGTATCGCGGCTCTTTCCGACTCTTTTTCGATGGGATAACTGGAATAGCTTCCATCCTTTCGACCTTGTTGATGATTTCATCCGTATCATACCCTTTGTCTGCCAAAAGGTGCTTAGCTTCAATGCCATCAATCAGATCGCAAGCTTCTGTGCAATCAGCTCTGGTACCTTCTGTAATAGAAACTCTGACCGGCAAACCAAGCGCATCCACGGCCAGATGTATCTTGGTGTTGAGCCCCCTTTTGTGCGGCCCATTGCCTGGTTTCCACCTCTGGCCCCTGCCGCATGCGGGTGGACTTTGCAGTGGCTGGCGTCAATCATCAGCCATTCAAAGTCGGGTTCCCCCATTCACTCCTCGAGCAGCCCTTCCCACACCCCGCGGTCTCGCCATCGGCAGAATCTGCGTTGCGTGTTTTTCCAGTGTCCATAATCTGGAGGGAGGTCGCGCCAAGGTGCGCCTGTGCGGAGTATCCAAAAGACCGCGTTGATGAATAATCTGTTGTTTGCTGCGGGGCGACCGACTGAGCCTTTGCGCCCCGGAAGATGTGGCTTTAAGGTGTCCCACACTCTGTCGCTAATGTCGTGTCGTCTGTGTGCCTGCATTGTCCCTCCATGCTCTGTTTGGAGGAAGCTAACACAATTTTTTAAATTTGACGACACTATCTGGTATAAAAAGATAATAAAAAAACAAGAGTATAAATGCTCCACCATACGTCGTAAAATTTCAGAGCTTGTTGCGGGATATATTTCCCCTTGGCCCAATGGAAACGCCCCTTCGCCACCTTACCCTACAAGGCCTTTTTCAACGCCCGGGTTCACGGCTTGTGCCCTGCTCAGCACAATGCCACGCTATAAACCCCGTCTGGCAGTGGGGCATGTGCCAGACGGGCACCCAATTTGCATACAAATGACAAGATAGCCTAACGCCATTTTTACGACGGAGATAACCATGTGCCATACAAAAATTCGTGTCCTGCTCATGTTGCTAGCCACAGCAACCGTTCTGTTACAGGCAGGATGTGGAACAGTGCAGCGCACCTTGGATGAATCGCCTGTTGCCATAGGCATGGACCTTGCTACGCAAGGAACAGTATATATAAATGAGTGGGTACATCGCCAACCTACCCCGCAAATATTGATACGCCCCCAAGAGGCTCCGCCTACACCCCCAAAAGCCTTATTCATACCGTTCAGGATGTATCAACAAATGGATGGCGGTAGCAAAGTCGCGGAGCGTATTTCGGGTATGTTCTGGCAATCATGGCTGCAACAACAAACTTTTGACACGATGCAATATAGCCCGGACCTTTCTCCTTTTGCGGCGCATCGCGGTATAGCGGCAGGACGCGCGTTAGGGGCTGATCTTGTCATAAGCGGTTATGTCACAAGGTTACTTGCAGGTGGAACCAACTCGGATAGCCGGCTCGCACTACAGGTCGATATTTACGACACTCTTAGCGGAGAGCTTGTCTGGTCTATGCTTCATGCCGGATTTATGGAAAAAAGAGTCAAGCGGGACTACCTGTTCTTTACGCAGGAATCACGCATGCCTGCGGATCCCATCTGGGCTATTGCCACAGCACTGGCTATGGATATGGCCATACCTATCAAACAGTGGCAAAATAGTCTGAGTTCAAACAAGTCAGACCCTTTTTCTTCGCCTGAATCATCTGAGCAAAACGCTACCCCACAGCCGGAAAAAGATTCTGGCATTGCCTCAACCATCAAAGGATGGTTCCGCTGAATGCCTTTCTCCCTACACCGGGTATGCTGCAAGTGGTATGCCCGGTTAGGCCCCGAGGATCTCCGCTCTACAAAAGACAACATTTCGGTTTCCTAAAAACCTTTCGGCCATCGCAATACCAAAAGCTTTTACCCAGTCAGTCACCACTCGTCTTGCAGCCTTGCCAGTAGAAGACCTTGCCCCAGCTGCATATAATCAACCCTTTCCATCTGCCATAACCTGCGGTATATTGTCGTTTTCAGCGTTCTGAACATATTCGGAATGCCTGTATCGATCGTGCTACGCGGCACAGTAACGTGCCGCGTCCTGTATGTATAAAGCTACACGTCTTCCACGTTGCTAGGAGAAATAATGATAGGCATTTCAAAGTTGTACTGTGGCCAGGTAGAACCTTCTGACGCTCTGCGTTATGGACGCGAATCCGGCAAGATGCCCTCGCACCTGCTCCAGTTCTCCAAAGATAAAAAACCCGTTGTCGTATGGAACATGACCCGCCGTTGTAACCTGAAATGTGTCCATTGCTATGCCCAGGCCGTGGACCCCGAAGGCAAGGACGAAATTTCCACCGAGCAAGGTAAAAAAATCATCCAGGATCTTGCGCAATACGGTGCGCCAGTCATGCTGTTTTCCGGTGGTGAACCCCTGGTCCGCAACGACCTTGTAGAACTGGCTCAATATGCCACAGACCAAGGAATGCGTGCAGTTATCTCTACCAATGGCACGCTGATCACCAAGGAAAAAGCACGCGAATTGAAAGCCGTCGGACTTTCATATGTCGGTATTTCACTGGATGGCATGGAAGAAGTCCACAACAAATTTCGGGGAGTACCCAATAGTTTTAAAAAAGCATTGGCGGGCATTGAAAACTGCAAAAGCGAGGGGCTCAAAGTAGGCCTGCGCTTTACCATCAACAAGCGTAACGCCCCTGAAGTGCCCAAAGTTTTTGACCTCATCAAAGATCTGGATGTGCCCAGAATCTGTTTCTACCACCTTGTGTATTCTGGCCGTGGTAGCGAGTTGATCAAAGAAGACCTTGATCATGCCGAAACACGAGCCATGGTAGACCTGATCATGGACCGTACCCGCCAGCTGTTCGACCAGGGGCACCCCAAAGAAGTGCTCACAGTGGATAACCATGCCGATGGCCCCTATGTCTGGATGCGTATGCTCAAAGAAGACCCCAAACGTGCAGAAGAAGTTTTTGAACTTCTTCAGTACAACGAAGGAAACAGCTCAGGACGCGGTATCGGCTGTATCAGCTGGGACGGTACTGTGCACCCAGATCAATTTTGGCGCAACAAAGTATTCGGCAATGTGCTCGAACGGCCTTTTTCTGTCATATGGGACGACCCCACCATTGACCTGCTTGCCAAACTGAAAGACAAAAAACAGCATGTTACAGGTCGGTGTGCCCAGTGCCGCTTTCTTGCCATTTGTGGCGGCAACTTCCGCGCCCGTGCAGAAGCGTTTCATGGCGACATCTGGGCTCCTGATCCGGCTTGCTTCCTCACTGACGAGGAAATCGGCATCAAATAGCCTGCTTGCTGCAAACCAACAACGCATAACGCGCCTTATGACATTGATATACCAGCCAAGGAGTCGCTTTCATGTCTGATCTTTTTAGGGGCCGAAGATTACGAAAATCACCCCAAATACGTGAATTTATTCGCGAAACAGATATACTTGCCCGGCACCTTGTGATGCCATACTTTGTAGTAGAAACATCTGATGCGACCTTTCGCAAGCCCATCAGCTCCATGCCAGGCATCGAACAGCTCTGCCTCCAGCAACTGGAGCAGGACGTAACCCAAGGTATTGCTCTCGGGCTGCGCGCTGTACTCTTGTTCGGCATTCCCGCACAAAAAGATGCTCAGGGCTCAGAAGCATTCAACCCCAACGGTATCGTACAGCAGGCCGTACGCTGTTTAAAAACCCGCTTTCCAGACCTGCTTGTCATCACCGACGTATGCCTGTGCGAATTTACCGACCATGGCCACTGCGGATTGCTACGAGCAGAAGATAGTACAGGAGAAGTGCTGAACGACCCCACTCTTGCGCTACTGGCAAAAATAGCCGTTTCCCATGCAAAAGCCGGCGCTGACATGGTTGCCCCGTCAGACATGATGGATGGCCGTGTACAAGTCATTCGTCATGCGTTGGATGCTGAGAATATGCACCATATTCCCATACTGTCGTATGCCGTCAAGTATGCCAGCGCATTTTACGGACCGTTTCGTGAGGCAGCAGAGTCTGCACCACAATATGGTGACCGTAAGACCTATCAAATGGACCCAGCCAATAGCCGCGAAGCACTGCGGGAGGCCTCGGCTGACTTAGATGAAGGCGCGGATCTGCTTATGGTCAAACCCGCCGGGCCTTATATGGATATTATCCGCACAATTCGCGACACCTTTGATGTCCCTGTGGTCGCCTACCAAGTCAGTGGCGAGTATGCCATGCTCAAAGCCGCAAGTCACCACAAGTGGATAGACGAAGACCAAGCGGTCCTTGAGTCGTTACGCGGCCTGCGACGTGCCGGAGCAGATACCATCATAACCTATTTCACCATTGACCTGCTGCGCAAAGGGCTTGTGGCAGCCTAAGCGCGTACGCGTGCTCTGGCCGCCATACCCGGCAGTGCAAGGATATCCCATGCAAACCCATGATCATTCCCATGGCGCGAAGTCGCACAGCGCCCCCACGCAAAAAAATGCTTCACACCTCGGGACCATGCATGTGCCCCGTACCCTGGAAGACGGAAACCCGGCATGCAGACTTATCGCCTGGGAGGTCACCCGCTCCTGCAACTTGGCATGCAAGCACTGTCGTGCCGAAGCACATACTGCCCCCTACCCCGGTGAACTGAACACCAACGAGGCCAAGGCACTTATTGATACCTTTCCTCAGGTAGGCCAGCCCATCATTATTTTTACTGGTGGCGAACCCATGATGCGCCCGGATCTGTATGAACTTATCCGCCATGCGACCAGCCTTGGCTTACGGTGTGTATTGTCACCCAATGGCACGCTGATTACGCAAGAAAACACCACGCGCATAAAAAAAGCAGGTATTCAGCGCTGCTCCATTTCCATTGACGGCCCATCTGCCGAGCTGCATGATGCCTTTCGAGGTGTTCCTGGTGCGTTTGCGCAGTCCTTGCGCGGTATACAGCATTTAAAAGACGCAGATATTGCCTTTCAGATCAACACCACGGTAACACGCGACAATCTTCCGTACTTCAAAGACATTTTTTCGTTATGCCAAGAGTTAGGCGCGGTTGCCTGGCATATTTTTCTTCTGGTACCCACAGGCCGCGCCGCTGCACTGAACACACAGGTCATTTCCGCAGAAGAGTATGAAGACGTGCTCAACTGGTTCTACGATTTTCGCAAAACCACTTCCATGCATTTGAAAGCCACCTGTGCCCCACACTACTATCGCATCATGCGGCAACGCGCCAAAGCAGAGGGCGTGGCAGTAACTCCCGACAACTTCGGTATGGATGCCATGACCCGCGGCTGCCTTGGCGGTATTGGGTTTTGTTTTATCTCTCATGTAGGGCAGGTACAACCCTGTGGCTATCTGGAGCTGGACTGCGGCAATGTACGCGAAACTCCGTTTCCTGAAATATGGCGGGATGCTCCATATTTCAAGCAATTCCGCACGCCGCTGGAGTACCAGGGCAAATGCGGCCACTGTGAATACCATAAAGTTTGCGGTGGATGTAGAGCACGTGGGTTCACCATGAGCGGCAGCCATATGGCTGAAGAACCACTTTGTTCATACCAGCCCCGAAAAAAAACAGGCTAAACACACACCTTTTCCGCACATCGTGCCGGACCATCGACACGTCCAACGTACAGGAGAATCCCATGCCCCACACCTTGGTACAGGATCAAGAGCTGGATCAGTACGACAAACAAATTCTGGATATCATCCAGACAGGGTTTCCCATTGAACCGCGCCCCTACACCGTCATCGGCAATGCTGTGGGCCTGACAGAAGCCGAAGCTCTTGCTCGTGTGCGAGCATTGAAAGGACGTCACATCATCAGAAGGCTGGGCGCCAATTTCAACTCATGGAAACTCGGCTTTCGTTCCACGCTCTGCGCGGCCAAGGTACCACAGGAAAAAATGGACGCCTTCGTAGCCGAGGTAAACAGGCACGTGGGCGTCACCCACAATTATCTACGCGCCCATGACTACAATGTATGGTTCACGTTTATCGGCCCCAGCTGGGATGACGTCTGCGCCACGCTGAATGGCATTACTCATAAAACGGGTATTCCCATCCTGAATCTGCCTGCCAAGGCCCTTTATAAAATCAAGGTTGACTTCAAAATGGCAGAGTCAGGGGCTTGACCCCCACGCAACCTGAGGTACCGCGACAAGGTCACGTTACAACTTGAGGCTAAGCAGTCATGGAAAGGTTACATTGACACGACATTATAAAAGGCACTCGTAGGCATCCGTTTGCCGGATAAGCCAATTGCCATGGACTCTGCCTCTTAATCCATACCAAGTGGTACATCGATTATATTTTTTACCCAGCTGCCTGCATTTCCAACAGTGGAATGTGGGCCGTTTTTCAAATCACGGAAAAAAATCAATCTACAATATAGTATAAAACAAAAATATATAAACTACACTAAAAAACACTACATTCATTATCATTAACGAATAAGTACACATATATTTTCCAAAATATGAATAGACTTATAACATACAAAATATTTTAATAAATAAAAATAAATGCATACAATTATACCATATTCAAACAATTAGCACATACTATAATTACAAAAAATTAATATATTATCTTATTTAATATTATTCATTGCGCATCTAAAAACATTACTACATAACATTATTACATATAAATATGTAATAATACAAAATATACATATGTTCAAAAATAATCTGACAACTTAAAGAATAAATAGAATTATTACATTTTTATATCACATATTACATCACAAAAATACTTCAACGTCTTAATTCATACCATACGACAGCGTATACATGCCTAATATAGCGCATAATCAAGGCAATGTTCAACGAACATCGTCACAATCGCAGACGAAGTATTAAGAGGCTCTCACAGAACTGCAAATCCTTCAGCATAGCATAAGAACACACTGCATTTACTACATATTTTTGCAACAGATAACACAAAGCGTATTGAGACTTTGTCCAGTTGGCCATGTGCCCTTTAGCCCATCGATAACCACTCGGCCTAGCTGAAAAAACCTACATTCGGGGCACAGGAGCCATACTGCACAAAAAAATAACTTGACAAAATCCAAATTTTGAACAAAATATAACAAATATTAACATACTTTTTCAACAAAGCACACCTATGCACACGCGAGGGAACTATGTTGCCGGCACAACGACGTTCAAAAATGGCCCTGTATATCCAACAAACTGGAGGAACAGATACAGAGACCTTGGCAAAACGTTTTGGCGTTTCCGTCATGACAGCCCGGCGCGACCTCAAAATTCTTGAGCAAGAAAATCACCTCAAACTTACTTGGGGCGGAGCTGTTCCTCTAACCTTTCTCCCACATGAAATCCCTTACAGCAGCAAAGTGGCAACCATGCTCCATGCCAAGGAGGCAATAGCCGACTATGCTGCCAACCTAATCAGTGACGACAGCTGTATCCTACTTGACGCGGGAACGACTGCACTAGCTCTGGCAAAAAAGCTCACCCACCGTAGGCTCACCGTTATTACCCCGGATTTGCGGATTGCGTTGGAACTTGCCTCCGGGCCACACCTGAAAGTACACATCCCGGGCGGCGAGGTGGACCCCGGCAGCCGCTCCTGTAATGATGGCGCCACAGTGGCATTTCTAGATACGGTCAACGTTACACAGGCATTCCTCGGTACCAACGTGTGGGATGTTTCTCGCGGTGCTGGCACCAGTAGCCACATGCGTATGCGTATCAAAAAGAAAATGATCCAACGGGCACAACAACCCATCCTGTTGGCAGACTCATCGAAATATAACGCTTTTGGCCCTTGGGTTGTCGCACAGCTTGTTGAATTTTCATGCGTTATTACAGACTCCGGACTCCCTGGCGCAGCCCGCGAAGCGGTCATGCAAGGAGGAGCTGACCTACGTGTTGTGCCCGCAAAAAAGCAAGGCGCAAAAAAGAGAAAAAAGTATGAAAATAGCAATCATTGCCGATGATCTTACCGGCTCAAATGTTAATGGCGCCTTGCTCACGGCAGAAGGATTTTTCAGTGCCACCTGCCTTGATGCCTCTGACTGGGACAGAGAAGCCTTCCCCACGGTTACGGCAGTGGCAGTAAGTACAGACTCTCGACTACTTACACCACAAGACGCTGCCCAAAAAGTCTATGAAACAACGGCCATACTCGCGACAAAAAAACCAGCACTGTTTGCCAAACGCATAGACAGCACATTGCGCGGCAACTTGGGGGCAGAAATTGAAGCTGCTCTTCGTGCCATGGACGACGCCGCCCCCAAAGACAGCCTACCCGCAGTGGCAGTGGCAGTACCTGCCTACCCCGCTTCGGGTCGAGTAGCCGTAGGCGGCTATCTGATAGTACATGGCGTGGCTCTGCAACGCTCGCGTATTTCCAAAGATCCGGCAACTCCGATCTCCTCCTCTGCCATTGCTGAAATCATCAGTCAGCAGACTTCGTTGCGTCTTGGCATGATAGACCTTGGCGTGGTACTCAGCGGTCCTGCCCATGTCCGGACCCATGTGGAGCGCCTCTACAAACAGGGCTGCCGCATCATTTGTTGTGATGCTGTATCCGATGAAGATATCATTACCATTGCCCAAGCACTGTGTCATACGTCTTTTCCCATCTTGGCCGTTGACCCAGGGCCATTTACGGCCAAACTAGCCGCTGTTCGCTTTCCTTCCCCCGGAGTGGAGTTTAAAAATAAAGTGCTTGCCATTGTTGGCAGCCCCAGTGAGCTGACAAGGCGCCAAATCGAAGCCCTAAACCTTGCGCACGCCACCCATATCGTCAATGTGGACAGCGCCAAATTTCTTGACCCGGCAGCACGTGAACAAGAAATAGCCCGTGCTGTACAAGCCGTGCTTGCAGCGCCCGCCTCTGCAACCGTGCTTGGAGTCTGCACAGCCGAAAAAACGGAAGATGTTCTTTCCTTACAGTCCCTTTCCGCTTCTCTGCACATGTCCACCAGCCACATTTCTCAGACCATCAATAGCGCTCTAGCTGCAATCGCAGATCAACTGTTGGCAAAGCCACACCTGCGCATTGGAGCTTTGTATACTTCCGGCGGCGAGGTCACGGTAGCTACCATACGCAGACTCAACGGCAAAGGTTTCAGCGTACGTGGTGAAATCCTGCCCCTTGCCGTATATGGTCGCCTGCTTGAAGGTAAATACCCCGACCTGCCCATGGCAACCAAGGGGGGATTTGTAGGTGATACCGACAGCCTTGTGCATTGCATTGAGTATCTGTTCACAAAAATTTCTACCAAAACCAGGCAGCAGCCCGGAACAGCAAACCTATAAGATATGACAGGACCACTGATGAGACCCATTATCTGTATCCCCATGGGCGATCCCGCCGGAATCGGTCCGGAAATAGTCGCCGCCTCTGCAACTACAGCGGCAGTGCAAGACACTGCTACTATTGTTGTTGTCGGCCATGAAGCCGTACTCCGCAAAGCCGCCGACCTCATGGATACCACTCCGGTATTCAACCCTGTAACACGCTCCTTGGAAGGCCTTCGGAAAAATGCTCTGAACCTCATCCATCTGGACAACATTGACATGGACACTTTTGCCCATGGAAAAATAAAAGGTGCATACGGCAAAGCAAGCTTTGAATATATCACGCAGGCTGTGGCACTGGCTTCTGAAGGTAAAGTCGACGCCATTGCCACCACCCCCATCAACAAAGAATCCTTGCAAGCCGGCGGCGTCCCCCATATCGGACATACAGAAATTCTGGCAGAGCTTACCAATAGCCATGATCCGTTAACCATGTTTCAGGTACGTAAACTGCGTGTTTTTTTCCTGACGCGTCACCTGCCACTAACTGACGCCTGCGCGGCCGTAACCAAAGACCGTGTCCTGGATTATATTTGTCGCTGTACCCGGGCATTACAACGGTTGGGCATTGCCAAGCCAAGCATTGCCGTGGCAGGCTTGAACCCCCATAGCGGAGAACACGGCCTTTTTGGCCATGAAGAAGATAAGGAAATTACCCCGGCCATTGAAGAAGCCCGTTGCCAAGGAATTGCTGTAGTGGGGCCCAAACCCGCAGATTCAGTCTTTCACTTCGCACTGCAAGGCGCATGGGATGCGGTGCTTTCTTTGTATCACGACCAAGGACACATCGCGACAAAAATGGTCGACTTTGACAGAACGATCTCTCTAACACTGGGGCTGCCATTTCTGCGTACTTCCGTAGACCATGGAACTGCATTTGATATTGCAGGGACTGGCAAGGCCAACCCCTTAAGTATGATGGAAGCCATTCGCTTGGCGGCTCTCTATGCCCCCAACTTTCGCACTACAGCTTAGCTCGGACATACTCTGTACACTTTTCCTTTAACCTTTGCTCCAGGAGAACCCACATGAATACACGCACCCTTGTTCTTGCCGTAGCGTTGTTCAGTAGCCTTTTGCTGGCAGGAACCGCACATGCAAAAACAGTTTTTCGTATTTCCCATACCCTTGCCCCCTCTTCGCATTACAATCAAGGGCTCATGTACCTGGATAAGTTACTGCAAGAAAAAAGTAACAACCAAATGGCGCTGGATATCTACCATTCTTCGCAGCTTGGTTCAGAGCGTGATGCCGTGGAAGGCGTTACCATGGGCACCCTGGAAATGACCCTGAGTTCCACCGGGCCCCTCACCAACTTTACCAACGCATTCATGGTCTTTGATCTGCCTTTTGTTATTTCTGACAGACAAAAGGCCTATACTTGGATGGACGGCCCTGAAGGGCAAAAAATTCTAGACTCCGTAGCAAAACAAAACTTGGTAGGCCTTGCCTTTTTTGAAAATGGCTTCCGCCATCTGACCAACTCCAAGCAACCCGTGCTTACCCCTCGGGATGCCAAGGGCTTAAAAATACGCCTGATGGAAAATGCCATACATATCGCAACGTTCAAAGCGCTGAACGCCTACCCCACTCCCATGCCTTTTGGTGAACTTTTCACCGCCATGCAACAAAAGACAGTAGATGGTCAGGAAAACCCGCTTGTTATCATCTCTACATCCAACTTCTATGAAGTGCAGCAGCATCTTGCGATTACCGGGCACTTCTATTCTCCGGCCATACTATTCATCAACAAAGATGTGTGGGAAGGCCTTACCGAAGAGCAACGTACCATCATGCGCGAATGTGTTGCCAAAGCCAGAGACTGGGAACGCAAGCTCAGCATGGGCATGGACGCCAAGCTCACCGCCCAGTTGCAAGAAAAAGGTATGCAGATCACGGAACCGGACAAAACAGCATGGAGAGCGTTCCTTGCTCCGGTATACAAAGAGTTTGAAGCCAAAATCGGTAAGGATGTCATCCAAAGCCTGATCGAGGCTCAAAAATAGTTTCCTCACACATGGCGGGCAAGGACCTTCTGCCTTGCTCCGCCGCGAGGCTGACGCCATACCAGGGTGGCGTCAGCCTCATACCTGCAAAACACATCGTAGAGGCACACCATGCTGAAGATACTTGATAACTTGGAAGAATATGTCCTGTTAGTACTCTTTCCGTCCATGGTAGCCATTGTTCTCGCCGCCACGCTGGGCAGATACACACAATGGTATGCCATGTTCTGGGGCGAAGAAGCAGCCCGGTACATCATGGTATATCTTGGCTATTTTGGCATTGCCCTTGCTATGAAACGCCGAGCCCATATCGGGGTATGCCTGCTCACAGACAAAGTACGCCGTCCTGCTGGCAAAAAAGTCGTGCTCTTTCTACAAACTCTTATCCTCATAGCCTTCTGTGCCATAATATCCTATTTCGTCATCCAGCTTGTCCTGAAACAGGCGGCCATAGGCCAACGCTCTCCCTCATTGGGAATACCCATGTGGCTTGCCTATGCATCCGTTCCCATGGGGATGATTCTGCTTGCCATACGCACCCTGCAAGTTTCTTATCACCAGTGGCAAACAATCGTTAGCGTAGAAAAGGAGTAAGCCGTGGGCCTTGCAATGTTCATAACCCTCTTTGCCCTACTGCTTTTCGGCGTACCCATCGCCGTCTGCATCGGTTTTTCCGCCATTGTAGGAATCTTGGCTGGCACACTCCCCCTCAGCCCTATTGTTATCGGGCAACGCATGTTTACCGCCATTGACTCGTTCCCTTTCATGGCTATTCCTTTTTTCATGCTGGCTGGCGGCCTCATGGAACATGGCGGTATTTCCAAACGCCTCATCCGGTTTGCCTCTGCCATCATCGGATTTTTTTGCGGAGGGCTTGGACTGATTAGCGTGTTGGCGTCTGCATTTTTTGGTGCTATCAGCGGATCCAACCCCGCAACGGTAGCAGCCATTGGCGGTATCATGACCCCTGCCATGATCAAAAAAGGCTACAAACCTCCCTTTGCCGCGGCAATAGCTGCAGCTGCCGGAACCCTTGGTGTCGTCATTCCCCCTTCTATTCCCATGATCACCTATGGCGTTGTTGCCGGTGTCTCCGCAGGTGACCTGTTCATTGCCGGAATTGTGCCAGGCCTCCTGCTTGCTCTTGTGCTTTGCGCCTGCACCGCCACCATGGCGCGACATATGCGTATCCCCACAGAAGGAACCTTTAGCCTAAAAGAATTTCTGGCCGCCTTCATGGACGCCATCCTCGCCCTAATCATGCCGGTAGTTATCCTTGGTGGCATTTATGGTGGCATCTTTACTCCCACAGAGGCAGGAGCCGTAGCCGTAGCTTACAGCCTCTTAATCAGTGCGTTTGCCTACCGGGAAATGGATCTTAAAAAATTAAAAAAAATTATCATCAATGCCGGCGTCAGTACAGGAATTGTCTTTTTTGTCATAGCTTGCTCTCAATCTTTTGCCTGGCTTCTCAATGTGGGCAAAATTTCCGAGGCCATTGTCAGCGGCATGCTCAGCATTACCACAACCCCCATGCTCTTGATTCTTCTCATTAACATGATTCTACTCTGCCTTGGCATTTTTCTCGAAACACAAGCCATCATCCTACTGGTCACCCCCATATTGCTGCCCATAGCCAACGTTATCGGTATTGATCCCTTGGTCCTTGGTATCCTGATCATAGTCAATACATCTCTAGGCATGATCACCCCCCCCATGGCAGTTAACTTGTTCGTGGCGCAAGGGTTGGTCCGAGAACACCACACAAGCCTGGAGCAAATTAGCAGATATATCCTGCCATTCTTTTTTGCGGAACTGCTGCTTGTCCTTCTACTAAGCTATGTTCCTAGTCTTTCACTTGGTCTGCTGCATTTAGTCAAATAGCAGGTACGCGGCCCACCTATCTTGGCAAGACATGCAGCGCCATTAATCATCCGGGGCAAACTGTCTTGTAACTCTTCCCTGATTAGTTTTACCCCTAAGTAGAAATTTCGCAGGGAGAATGGGCTTCAAAATACTCGGCATGTGTCATATTGCCGGGGGATTCATGAAGACCGTTCTTCGTTGTATTTTTCAACCACTGTCCCGTTTACTCTTTGCCCTCGGTCAAAGTTAAAACTGATCCTGCTACAAAGTTGTGGACACAGAGTTAAGCTACTATCCTGCCCATG
>CAZQKM010000044.1:0-11745 GCA_964593925.1 uncultured Desulfovibrionaceae bacterium
TCCCCTTTCCTTTCAAGGGGTAACTGGCAGATCAAGTCGAGAGTGCTTCAGATAAAGCGAAAGGACTCGCCTACAGGTAGCCAGAAATCAACGCAGCCGTCGTGACGTCCATACAATCGTACAGGGCCAAATCAGGACCGCCCCTTAAAGGGGCGGTCCTGATTTTCATACAGATTCACGTACGCAATCTGCCCATAATACGCGCCAATACTCCCTGTCTTCAAGAGTAATAGCCCTTGGCAACCGTTGTTTTATCACCATTGGACGTCACATTGCATAAAGCATTCTCACTGATTGTGCTCTCCAGCCTCCTGTGCCGTTTCTAACACTACCGTTTAAAATGGCAGAATCATAACCAGCAGAAAGGGGGCGCAACATTGCTTGTAGCGCGCAAAGGTATTGACCTGGTTGCAGGAAACGCATGGCAAAAAAATATCCACAGGCGCCCCCCGTGACCAAATACTTGTCTCATACCAGCTACCAGATGCGCTACATCGCTCAAAAAAACAGGGCGCAAAGCGTGCTCCATAAAATCGACTTGAACGTCGAACTCCACACTCCCCCGGCTGAACTTTATGCGCGTATCCTCCAAGGTACTTTCAATAACAACGTGCAGGTGTGTTGTGCCCACAGAACTTCCCTTTGCAAATATTGGTTTTCCGCAAAAGATAAAGCCCCAAAGACAGAAGCCTGCTTGCTCTAAAAAAAGATATTACCAGTTACGCAGCAGGGAGGCTAAACACGCGAGTACTGAGCTCTTTGTCAAGCATTAACATCCCTTGCCCCTGGCCATTGACCATGCGTAACTTCGCAACCAGATCAGAAGCTGTGGCCTCTTCTTCCACCTGTTCGGTGATAAACCATTGTAAAAATATGACGCTGGCATGGTCACGCTCATCCTGAGCTGCATCAGCCAGCGCATTAATCAGGCTGGTAACGTGCTGCTCATGCTCATGAACTTTTGTAAACACGTCCAGGGGACCATCCCATTCTGCAGGCGGCGCATCTATCTGCTGCATGATCGCCCTACCACCTCGTTCAATGATATGGTCGTATATCTTCATGGCATGGACCAGCTCTTCCTGCGCCTGTAAGCGCATCCAGTGTGCAAATCCAGATAAGCCGACATCGTTACAATACGATGACATGGAAAGATACAAAGAGCTTGAATAAAGCTCCCACTTCACTTGATCATTCAACATACTCTCCATATTTTCACTTAACATCGCTTACTCTCCTCACCTGGGTTATATTTTTGGTTTACAATTGGTATCACAGGTCAAAAGTTATCTAACCATTTGGACAACCATCATAAAAATATCATTTATTTTGTTGCCTCTGGTTGCTCCGTAGGCTATGGAGACAACGCCTAAAACAAGTCCCCAACACCATCAGGAGGATACATTATGTGGCAATTTTCCCGCTCTCCCCGGCATACCGAGACTACCATCAAATGCCACGAGTGCTCGGGTATATTACATGCCGAACGCAGCTGTCATGAAGTATATCTGCGTTGCACAAAATGCAATGCCGTTCGCCCTGTGCAAGAATATATCCGTGATATGGATGATGCACTGGAGCAGTTCATGGAAAACGTCTTTTGTGACCGAGTATAGAGCTTGGTACCAAAATTTTTTGTCGTTAGCTGATATATAACGTCAAGCAATTGTCAAAAATACCCAAGACTGCGCAATGATTGCATATTTTTCTCTTTACGCGCATCACGCCCCGCTCGTTCTGCCCCTTCTGCCCCGTGCTCCGGAATACGTGTGCACGGACGGCACCCCAGGGACCTGTATCCCTCGTCATATAATGAACAATAGGGAATTTGTTGCGCAAAAGTATACGCCCATATGTCCATTTCAGTAAACTCAAGCACAGGGTGTATGCGCTTATGCTCCGGCTCTGCCACTTCTTCTACTTGCCGGGTCTCTGCCCGCAGGGGATGTTCATCCTTGCGAATGCCGGTGATAAGGGTAGTGATACCCAAATCTTTTAGAGCCGCTTGCAGCGGACGCACCTTCAAGTCCGTACAGCATTGCATACTATCCTGGGCCACCGGGTAGCCGACAAGAGAAATGATCGGCCTGACCACATGTAACTGAATCCCCCATTGTACTGCTAACATATCTCTAAACTTGATAATCTGAGGGAATTTATACCCAGTATCAATACTGAGCACCCGAACAGACCCTGCTCTACCACGCTGTTTCAGCACTGTTCTCCACAGGTCCAGAGCCACTGTGGAATCTTTGCCCCCGGTCCAAGCCACGGCCACGGATTCCGGTGAACAGGGTGCTGTCAGTATCCCATCCAGCAAACCAAGGGCACTGCCCGTTTTGTCCGACAACATTCTCTTTAGCCCCTGCTTCGCAAACTTCCGCCCCCAAGACACAGACATGCTTTCCAAATCATTTTACATCGCCTCCAGTCAATATAGTTTGCAGACCAATACGGCCTACGTCAACATGCCTCCTCCGGCTGAGGTAACACAGCCCCCCTCAGATAGCACACTCCGCATTCTCTCGCTGGTGCCTCGCATATCTACCACCACAACGACCGGGACACATGGCATTTTTTATATGTCATATCTACCATATGTCTACCTGTATGGGCTATAAAATACGTACTAAAAAACAGCCAGACGTATAAAATTTACTTGACCTTCAGCAAGAGGAAACATATAAGGCATTTTCACGTTGTAAAAAGTGTATTCCTACAGGAATGCCTTGGTACAATGTAATGCGCGCCCGTAGCTCAGCTGGATAGAGCACATGGCTACGAACCATGCGGTCGGAGGTTCGAATCCTTTCGGGCGCGCCATATTTTATTCGACTTACTGCGCCCGTAGCTCAGCTGGATAGAGCACATGGCTACGAACCATGCGGTCGGAGGTTCAAATCCTTTCGGGCGCGCCAAGCAACACCCCCGGGTTTATCCCGGGGTTTTTTTATAGCCTGCTACCAACCTTTCAACAAAAAATATGAGTGACCCGAAATTCAGAGAAAGGCTGTCATATTTTTATGGGTTATGTATAGCGACACATAGGCATGCCGTAACCTGGAAGCAGGATCTACCGGAACGTAACAGAATAGAATGAGATGGAAGCCCGCACCGGCCAAAGGGGAACCCGCGAGCGCCTTCGCATCGGAGCAAGTGAAACCGCAAACAGAGACGATACGTAAAACCCGGACTGCCGCGAGCCTGCGCGGCACTCACTTCCAACTTTGAAGGCGCTAGACTTGCCTCACTCAAGAAGCAAGCCCGTGCCCTTTATTTATGCCTGTTTTGCCCGCTACGTGGCGAGCCGCCTACCTTATCTATTCAGTGCCATGGGCCTTCAGCGCCACTCATGGCCTTGTACGCCTCTTCCTTGGAGCGATCCCGCTCTATATTGGCTGCAAGTAGCGCCTTCTTGATCCGCTCAAGTTCCGCCTCCAGGGGCTTGACCTGCGGCTCGCTTCTAGCCCTAGGGCGCCGGATCATGTCCCACTTTTCTTCCACAACCAGTTGCCAGATGGGCAAGGGGTTTACCTTCAGCCGTTTCCGCCCCGCCCTACTCTTTAGCAAGGCAAAAAAATCATCCTTGTCTAATTCATAAGACCAGGCAGGCATTAGTGCGATGGCGGAAGTATGATTACAGTTGACCGGCATCATATCCATGGCTACATCCAGCCCCTCTTCCCGTGCCCAGTCGATCATTTTAAGCGTGTTTCGCATGGTATGTACCGGGCGGCCGTACTTGGAATTGATATGAGAAATCTGAAGCCGTGCGCCGGACTGGCGGGCCGCATCAAGAGCTTCACCAAAACCGACCAAATAGCGTACGTCTCGATTACGGGAATGAGTCGCATACAATCCGTCTGCCATTGTTACCACCTTGGCAATGGCAACAACCTCATCATGGCTAGCCATCTTGCCTGGATGGTATTCAAGACCGGTGGTAACCCCGAACGCCCCGTCCTGTAGAGACTCCTCCAACAATCTGACCATATGGGATACTTCATCATCTGTTGCAGGGCGGGGAGCAGCCTTGCCCATGGCAATCTCACGCAGTGCCCCATGCCCAACCATACCCACAATATTTGTGGCATTATGCACCAGGTCTAACGCCTCAAGAAACTGTCCATATCCTTCCCAAGTTCCCATATCCGGAAATCCCAGCCTGAAAAATATCCCCTTGCGGGTAGACTCGGCACACGGTGCCAGGCTGATACCACACTGCCCGATCACCTCGGTGGTAACCCCTTGCCTAATCTGGCTTTCGGCCCTGGGATCATGCAAAGGAGCAACATCCGAGTGGGTGTGAATATCAACAAAACCGGGGGACACAATACGGCCACACGCCTTGATAACCTTCCCGGCCTCTGCACCGGCAAGATCTCCCACAGCAGCTATTCGACCATTTTTAACACCTAAATTAGCGGTAAATGCCGGATGACCAGACCCGTCAACAATCCTTCCTTGTTTTATTACTAGATCAAACATGGCATAATTCCTTTAAAAGTTAGCAATACCAGGCAACTACAAGATGCACCAGCCATTATCATGTAATATTTTATAAAATATAATCAAAAATAACTCATTTTGTGGTGTCACCTTTGCTGAGTGCATAATTTTTTTTCTGCCCAGGTACTGACCAACTGCATTCCCTGCATCTCAGATGTGTAATGCATAAAGGCTATACTTATATAAAATCGCTATCTTGACTTGGCCGACAATCCCACTGTCATACATGCCTGGAGCAATCGAGCCGTGCCAACGCCCGTCAAAAATAGTTCCCGCTGAGAATTTTTTACGGATGAACATACAAGTGTATGGGGTAATATGCTGCCCATCAGCGATATACCTGATGAAGAAATAGGCGTACTGTGTGGAAGCCTTGTAAAATATTTGCCAGACAGTATACCCTCGTAATCACCCAGGGTATGCTTTTGTGGCAGTCTTCGCTTAACTAAAGACAAAAAGAGAACATACGTGGCAACACCAATACACACCAGACGGCACAACATTCAGCCCTGGCTACGGCGGATATCGCAAAACTAAAAGCGATATACCCCTTTGGTATAATGCGTGAAATATAGAAAAAACTCTGAAGACATTGGCAAAGGAGTCTGGCCATGCATGCCCGGTGATACGCGCAATCCACAACAAAGCGCATTCTCATGTAGTAAAAAAGCATGGAGAAGGTCAAAATATAGCCCAGCCCGCACAAAAGAAGACTAAATTACAAAAGACATGTGGCCCTGAATGCGCATGGTATGCCAGTCTGAATATCTGCCACAGCAGATGCCGTTACAAATTGTTCGTAAGCTTCCAGGATTGCCAAAGGATGGGTGCTGAACATTGCCGGCAGACAGGGGTACAATGTCGATACCTCTACCAATCATCACTTTGAGAAGTACGAATTAAGCCCGTTCTCTCGCTACAAGGGACGCAACACACCGCGAGAGTGCTACGAATAGCTATATCGCCTACCATCTGCCCAAAAAGAATTTCTCGGATTGAAGCGGTGGCGGCCCCTTGCCACACGATACAGCTTCATTCCTAGCAGCCTTTCATACCAGGTGCACCGCCATTGATGGTACATCCCAATATGTAAATAATATAAAGAAGTTTGCAACTTACGTACAAACCAGCATAACTTACTGATGCCAAACCCATCCTGTTTTTTCCAGCGTAACAAAACCCTGCTTCACAATACCCCATGTTATAATAAACGCTCTAACTCAGGCCAAAGGCTATCCTTCCTCTGTGTATATCATTCTTTTACAAAAAAAACATATTAGTCTAAATGGTTGCCTGCAAAACACTTTAATACTTTGCAGTCCTGCTAAAAATGTCAGTTTTTTTACGCGTAAAAAAATAACTCTTGCCATTGCCTTCCATAGTAGTTAATAGTTAAATGAAATAAATTTTTGTAGCATATGGGGGGGGGATATTTATGGCTACGACAAATCTGACTATGCCCGGTAGCGGTTCTCAAACTGTTTCCATCACAGCGGGCCAACGGCTTTCCTTTAATTTCGACGTATCAGGCGTCACATTCACACGTTCCGGTAATAATCTGGTTCTGGTTTCTGATTCAGGTGCAAAAATCATTCTCACTGATTTCTTCGTGCCGGATGCCCAAGGAAATTTGCCCGAATTAGAGCTGGCCGATGGTGCTGTTATTAGTAGTGACGCATTTTTGTTAGCTATGGATCCAGAATTTGACATTGCCACAGCTGCCGGTCCTACATCGCAGCAGAGCGGTGGTGTGGGTTCGTATGAAGACAGTGCAGGCCTGATTGTTGATGGCGTGGACAAGCTGGAATCTATCGATAGTACCCTGCTGCAAGGCAATGGTGCTGAATCCGACATCCTGCTTGCAGGTGCTACAGATAATACAATTGTAAGTGATAGTACTGGTGGCGATGGCGGTACTGGTGGCGATGGCGGCACTGGTGGCGATGGCGGCACTGGTGGCGATGGCGGCACTGGTGGCGATGGCGGCACTGGTGGCGATGGCGGTGACGGTGGAGACGGCGGTGACGCTCTAGCCCCCACTTTCCATGTCCGTGCAGCTCTGCTCGGGGCTGATGGTACAGAGCAGCCCATTGTGGCTGTCAACGTGCTTGACGCCAGTGGCAACATTTTGTCTGCTCCATTCCCTCAAAACATCACTATCCTAGGAAATACCAATTACGCGGTACGCTATGACAGCGCCACGGGCCAATTTATCATTTCTCTGCTAGACCCAGCAGCCGGGGCTGTCGGCCCGGAAAATATCACTATTGTCGTGGGGGACTATGCCTATAGCATACAAGTAGGTTCCAGCTCCACCAACGACTTGGTGGATGTCACTTGGCTATCCCCGGATGAAAGTGTTCCCTTTACTGAAAAAACATGGGCCGGCAGTAATGATAACGCACTGGGCGGCGATTCTGCCTTTGTGCCCGGTCATACAAGCGGGGCCACCATCGGCACCCCAGAGGGGTACGAAAACACAGAGCTGCACCTTCAGGCGCATGAAAGTTCTCTCACTGCCAGAAGCGACACAGGGGGTGCAGACGATGCCTCTTCTTCTGTGGAATTGGATCTTAATAGCGGCTCTTTTTATATCCATAACACTGGTGAAGCACTTTTTGAGACCTCACACGAAGAATTTACTCCCCAGTACTTCCCCGACGAGATCGACACAGCGGGTACAGGGTATGATGCATCCGTGGTCGCAACCATGGCTGCCAAGGGAGAAAACGCCGTAAACACCATCACGGTAAATGGCGGTAGCGCCACCATTAGCGCTGGCGGAGGCCAGCCCGACACAGGCGGTGCAGACGCAACCTATATCAGCGCGATCTATGCCACTGAGGGTGGCAAAAATGTTGTTACCGCAGACGAGGTGGCCATCAATGTGGCCTCACAAGGGTTTGCGCCCGGCAGTGATGGCCATGCCGTGGTCACCGGCATACGTAGTGACGGGGCTATTTTTGTTGACGGCTGGGATCAATGGAGCTCTGACTCTTCCCCCATTGAGCAATACTCTGAAACGATTATTACTTCAAAAGGCACCGTAACAGTAAACACCAGTATCACAGGCAATACGGCAACGCAGGACCACTCCAGCATTTCCTATGCGAGTGTGGCCGCCACAGAAGGTGGTAGGGTTCAGATCACGACAGAAGAAGACGTACGTATACATGTTGACAACCAGACCACTGGAGACGAGCTTTCCACGTCTGGTATCTATGGTCTGTTTGCCGGATATGGCCTGGGTGCCCATGACTTGCTCAGCCCCGAAAACTTTATTTCTGAGACCGGTGAAGTCCATACTTGGGAATACTCAGACTACCTGAATACAATAAAATCTCTGTATTTGTTCGATATGTTTCAAAGGAATCCGGATAATTGGGAGTATGAGCTACGGGATGTATACTCTGGTGTGCATATCGACGCCAAGGGCGATGTTAACGTCTCGCTTGAGCTTGGTAGCCAAAAACTTAGCGGTACGGTAACGGGTATTGCCGCTTCACTGGGTGCTGTTTCCATAACTTCTGACGCTGACATCAGCATAGAGGTCAATCACGAGGGCATACACTCTGCAGGACAGGGTGCTCTTTCTGCCTTGGATATCATGAACGGTCTAGTGAACCTGCACGCCCAAGGTGATCTTGTCTTAAGTGTTTCTGGCAACGGAGAGGACGTAAGCGTAGTGCATAACTCCGCTGTCTTGGAGGTTGCTTCCCCAAGTGGAATCTCTTCGGGACAGTCTTTCTCCGGCACAAACGTCATTTTTAAAGGAGAAGTGGGCACAAACAACGCCTCTGAGAACAACAGCATCATCGGAATTGATTATACTGATCATGCCATGGGCTCCGGTGGATCCAAAAAGGCCCCATTTGTGGTAGAAGCCTCAGAGAAGTTTACCATTGACGTCACTGCGCATCACAACGGCGGTACAACCTACAGTACCGGTATTGCCACTTCAGCGTCGTCTTTCCACGACGGATACTCGGGGGAGTTACTTATCTATATTGATGCCCCCAAATTTGAGTTGAATGCCACAGTGCAAGGTAATGTCAATCAAGGTATGAGCAAAGCCACGGGTATTTCAGTGGACTCCTACAGTCTGACGCTTGGCAATTTAGATACAAGCTCTGATTATCCGACCATGGTCAAGTTGGAATCCCTTGATGTCAACGTGTACGGCGCCCGATATAATACAGGGGTAGAGGTTATTGCGACTTCCCCAAATAACATGGGAAGTTCTGTAAACGCGTTGATTGCCGCGCATGAACTGGACATTTCTGTTGGTGGTGGAGCCACTTCCGGTGATTCTGCAAACTATGGCTTACGCGTTATTGCAGAATCTCCGCAATATTCCTGGGCTACCGCAAAGGCGGAACTCTTTGTTAACACACTGAATATTGATGTGGACAATACGCAAAAGAGTGTTGGTATCAGTGTGGGCGGAGGCGTTGAATCGGGAAATGGGACTCTGAATATTTTTGCACGGAATCCCATAACTGGAGAAAATGATACCCCCATGACGGTTACCATTTCCTGTACCATCACCAATGCTGCAGGCCAGTTTAAGGGAATAGCCTTAGAAGCATTCAACAGTGGGTCCATTATGTTAAATGGCAGCCAAGCTGCTGATACCATAGTTCTGAAAGGTGACGTTCGAGCCCAAGATTCTGGGAGCATGTACTTCTATCTTGGGGAAGGAAATGACCGGATTGAAATTACCGGAGATATAGTTGCCGAGGACGCAGGAAACTTTGGCCCCAGCCAGATAAGCTGGAATCTGGGAAGCAACTATTCAACAAACGGAGATAATGATACTTTCATACTCAACGGTAACGCCCTGGCTCAGGATGGTGGTGTCATCACAACTGTCCTTGAGAGGGGAGATGACCAAGTACTTCTTAACGGCAAAATTCGTGCTACAGGCGAAGGTAGCACACAGGAATGGGATCTGGGCAATGGTGATAACTCCTTTTCTTTGCTGGGAGGCGATATTCTGGCAACTCAAGGTGGCAGCATTACTATCACTTCCGGTAGAGGAAATGACACTTTCAGTTTGAACGGCGCCATTGGGGGGAACGTTCTTATTAATGCCGGTGCAGGAAATGACACCCTCATCCTGAACGCCCCTGATGTAGGGACCTTCAACGAATGGTATCAAGCCTGGATGACAGACAAGCTGGGCGACATAAACTGCGAAACCATCACTGTAAAAATTACTGGTGGCCTTGCCTCTGGCGATGCCCTTGGCTGGCTAAGCGATCTTGTCAACGGACTGAACAACAATGGTATGGATATTACTCTTGATATAGTTTCCTCTGGGGCAGCACCTTCTCCGCACATGGCAGAAGCGGCTGCCTTTGCCGCAGACGCTGAGAGTTCCTCCCATGCTCTTTCTCAGCAAGAGGATGATGCTTCTCACCCCTCTGGTGGTAACCCCTTGCATGGACTGGGGGCCCTCGTGGTTGAGGGGGTTGAAAGTGATTCGCTGCATGAAGTACTTGATAATGCCTTGGCAGGTATCCGTTCGGAGAATGCGACCAAAGGTACTGAAATTATCCTCAGCTCTGAGGATGCCCAGCAGCTTAATTTGGAGGCTTCCGGCTGGACCAATACTGGTGAAACCACAACGATCAATGGTTCTGAGTGTGTCCGTTACAGCAGCGATGATGGTACTGAGCAGCTGTACATTCAATTGATGAACACCACTGCCTAGTCAACCAAAGCCAATATACCCCTCTGGCCCTCACCAGGTCAGAGGGTTTTTTTATGAACGGCTCCCCACGCTATGCGTGGGTTCTTCAAAAGGCAAAGCCTGTGACGTCTGGCAAAGTCGCTCTCTGTGTAAAAAAACAGTAGTGTCCAGAATCTTGTGCACATTTTGTGGCAGCCAAGTGGCGGTGTCTTACAAATCCGGTGCGGGCCTTGCGAGCGATACCCCACAAAAATATCGCGGCTGCAAGGGCCCTGACAGCTCCGGCTTTATTCAGGAACCTTCATATTCATATACCGTTGCAGGCCCAACCTGCCATATAGCGTAGGCGAGCCGCGATCAGCATCAGGCAGTTGTCCGGCCAGAAAGCTCCCCACGACTCGTGTGCGTCGTCGGATTTCTCGTCAGGCGATCAAGCGAGGGGTCGTACGAATATGTCTCGCAGTGCGTTGAGGAAACCCCATACCATTGGAGTGTCTCTCCTCTGCCGGGCTCCATGATGGAAACGGCTTTTGCCAAGCCGAGCACTCTGAGTTTCTTAATCACATCAGCAGCTTTTTACCGGACGGCTTCATTATCTTTCTGTGCATGGACCGCCTTGAGCACCAAGGCCACCTCTTTGCTTTTACCCCGCGGAACCGCATGCAGCACAGTGCGATAAAAATGGAGCACACACCCCTGCCACTTGGCCTGTGGCTAAAACTCAACCAAGGTACACCCCCAAGACTTTTGTCCGACACCACAAGGCGGATGCGCTCAAGCTCTCGTTCACCCAGATATGGCAAAAACTGCCGCCAACTCTTGCTGTCTTCACACGAGACTTCGGCTACGCCAAGGACTTCCCGGTAGCCTTCTCTGCTTACTCCCACGGCCACAAGGACGAAAACGTGTTGCACTTCACCTGCCCAGGATCGTTTGAGCCATATGCCGTCCAGAAAAACATGGGGATACTCCCGTTCGAGAGGGCGATTACGCCAGGTTTCCACGCGCTCAAAAATATTCTGGTTCCACTCGCTGATCGTACTTGGGCTGAGCCTACTACCCTATAAAGCCTCGGTGATATCCTCCACCCGGCGTATGGAAACACCGGCCAGGCACACTTCACCAACGCCTCCCCCACTGATCTTTCCCAACGGCGGTGTCGATCAATGATGGCCGTCTCAAGAGATACATGCCGCAACTTCGACATTTTGAGCTACATAGTGCCCGCTTTGGTTTGAAAGCTACGTTCGTAATGCCCGGCCCTGGTGCTTGCCCGCTCGGCAATGCGCTCATGGCGTCGGGCTTTCAACGCGTATCCGCTTCATCCGTTTCAGCCTCCAGAAGGCCGTTCAGGGCTTATTATGCACTTTTTCGAATAACTTCAAATAGATAATCGCACAACTTTTGCTCATCAATCTCAAAAACGGGGATGTTCTTTTTGCTGCTCAGTCCGGTCGTTTTCTTCTTGCAGCCCTCCTTGCCGAGCTAGAGAGTGCCGTCAAATTACCTTAACCACAATGCAATGCACCGAATTTGAATTG
>CAZQKM010000045.1:0-11231 GCA_964593925.1 uncultured Desulfovibrionaceae bacterium
GTTGACAGCCAAGGTGGCCGAGGGTTTTATTTGCATGAGCCGATCAGAGATATTCATGGGGCGGAAGCCTCCTCTGCTTGATATTTGGATAATAACAAGGCACGTGCGTATGCTGAATAGCAGCTTCCTTGCCTTCTGTAAAAAAAATTGTGACGCTTTTAATTTTTTGGTGCGATCATGGGTTTTGGACAGATGCAAGCCGACAGGGCGTGTATTTTTGAGGGTATGAAGCGAGTCATTAAAGGAAATGCACATGAGTGAAGCGCCTTTGCTACCCTTTCCCCAAGGGTGTGTGGTGGGTAACTTTATCCGTCGAGTCAAGCGTTTTAGCGTTGAAATGACCATGGATATCGCCCATGGGCAGGAACGGATCTGGATACATAGCAATAACTCTGGCTCCATGATGGGGCTGCTGCGGCAGGATGCTCCTGTGCTGGCTTCGCCCGCGGCTAACCCAGCACGTAAGCTGCGTTGGACGCAGGAGCTGGTGGGGCTGTATGGAATGTGGGTGGGGGTTAATACCCGAGTACCCAATACAATGCTTGAGGCAGCGTTTTATGCAAGCATGCTGCCCTGGGCACAGGGGTATACACAGTTTATGCGTGAGGCTGTGTGTGGTGAGAGTCGCCTTGATGCACGGCTGGATGGGCCGGAGGATTCGGGACTGCCAACATTATGGGTGGAGTGTAAAAATGTAACTCTGGTGGAGGATGAAGTGGCCGCGTTTCCTGATGCAGCCACGGTGCGGGGTCAGAAGCACCTGCGTGAGATGATGGAGATTGTTGCTCGGGGAGGACGTGCCGCCATGTTTTATCTGGTACAACGTGCTGACGGGCATTGTTTTGCCCCGGCGGACTACATTGACCCCGTGTATGCGGACTTGTTTTACAGCGCCCTGGCTGCTGGTGTTGAAGTATACCCCTATAGGGCACTGATCAGCGAGCAGGGCATTGATCTTGGGCCTTTGCTGCCCGTGCGTGCTGACGCCCGTATGGCATAAGATCAGGGATGGTGGTGGTTGCTACGGTGCGGGCTGATGCTCCAGGTGGGCTTTGGACCGCAGGCCCGCCAGGGTGTGGTCCAAAATAGCGTAGCGTATTGTTTGAGTTTGCTGTAAGGGGATGGAATAGTACGAACGTAAGTTCGGTGATTAATATCAGGAGTTGGCAGATAGTTATGACGCAGTCTTCAGAACATCGCTGTGGTTGGGTGGCTTTGCTTGGCCCTCCCAATGCGGGCAAGTCCACCATGATGAATACGCTGTTGGGGCAGAAAATTGCCATTGTGACCCCCAAGCCGCAGACCACCCGTAATCAGATCGTGGGTATTCTTAGCGAGCCGGATGCACAGGTAATTTTTATGGATACCCCCGGCATTCATCAGATGCGGGGTAAGATGAACCGCCTGTTGTTACAGGCTGCATGGCAAAGTATGGACGGCGCGGATGTGGTCATGGTGGTGCTGGACGGTAATCTGTATGTACGCAAGCCAGACTTTTTGGATAACGATATCAGTGTGTTGGTTGAGGTTATAGCCTGTGAAAAGCGTCCAGTGGTGGTCGCCCTGAATAAGGTGGATCTGTTTGCTGACAAGTCGCGTATGCTGCCTTTGTTGGAAAGGCTGGCAGAGCTGTGGCCCCAGGCAGAAATTTTTCCCGTATCAGCACTACAGAACGATGGGCTGCGCCAGATGTTGGCACACGTTAAGGGGAGTCTGCCTAAAGTGGATCCTGTTTTTCCCGAAGACCAGGTGTCCACTGCGCCGTTGCGCTTTATGGCGGCTGAAATTATTCGCGAAAAACTGTTTTTGGAGCTGCGTCAAGAGCTGCCCTATAATGCTGCTGTCAACGTGGAGAAATGGGAAGATCTAGAGGATGAAGGCCGCGTGGTCATTCATGCGGTTATCCATGTGGCCCGCAAAAATCATAAGGGAATGGTTATTGGCAGACAGGGCCAGACACTTAAAAAAATCGGTACCGATGCCCGTAAGGAAATTGAAACTCTTGTGGACCGCAAGGTATTTTTGGATTTATGGGTGCGTGTTACCGACGAATGGATGGATAACGAACGATTTATGGTGGAACTGGGCATGGGTCCTGGTATGCAGTAGGCTGAGAAGGTCTTGACTGCACCACACTGTAATGCCCCGCCCCGTTCAGGCGGGGCATTGTGATTTTTTTGGTGTAGCGCATTTTGAGTACTGTCAAAAAGTCGTATGTATGTTTTGGATGTTGCCAGTGGCAGAGTTTGCCGCCAGCGTCCGTGATGTGTTGTTGTGTAACGTAAGGTGTAGTTAATAATGTTGCCAGAAAAAGAACAAGCGCTTTGCGACCGCCTGGCCTCGGTTCGGCACAGGTTGGAGGAGGCTGTGCGCATGGCGGGGCGTACTCCGCATGACGTTGGTCTTGTGGCTGTGTCTAAGTTTCATTCCGTAGCTGCCATAGGGGCTCTGGCACGGCTTACTGGGCAGACGGCTTTTGGTGAAAGCTACGCACAAGAAGCCCTAGAGAAGCAGACAGCATTGTCTAGTTTACCACTTTCATGGCATTTTGTCGGCCATGTGCAGTCACGTAAGGCTCGTGATGTTGCCGGGCATTTTTGTTTGGTCCACTCTGTGGACTCTGTAAAGCTGGCCCGTAAATTGCAAGGCGCTATGTGTTCTCTAAAGGAAGCAGGGCATGCAGATGCCGGTGCACGGCAGGGCGTGCTCATTCAGGTGAACATTGGTCAAGAGCCGCAAAAATCCGGCGTTTTTGAGGGGGATACCTTGCTGCGGCTTGCTGATGAACTGATGCAGATGGATACCTTGCGCTTTGCAGGGCTCATGTGTATGCCGCCTGCAGGTTGCCCGGGCGAAGCGGCGCGCCCTTATTTTGTGCGTCTGCGCCAGATAAAGGAAGCTTTGGAGCTGCGGTTGGATACCCCGTTGCCACATTTGTCTATGGGAATGTCGCATGATTTTGAGCAGGCAGTGGCAGAGGGAGCCACTCTGATCAGAGTAGGGACGGATATTTTTGGCGAACGCCCTCCTTGCGCAGTGAGGGAAACGTAATGAGACTGTTATGGATCTTGCAACCATACTCGGCATAGTAATTTCTTTTGGCTTGGTGCTTGCGGGGATTCTCGAAGGCGGCAGCCTGATGATTTTCATATCCGCCCCTTCGCTACTCATTGTATTGGGTGGTACGGTGGGCGCAACGCTGGTCAACTATCCTCTGGCAACTGTATTTGGTGTGATGAAGGTGCTGAAAAAAACACTCAGCACCACAACGCAGACCCCCTCTGCAACCATTGAACAGTTCATGGATTTTGCCAATAGGGCTCGCCGTGAGGGTATTCTGTCGTTGGAGCCTGTACTCAAAGAGGTTGATGATTCCTACTTGCGCAAAGGGTTGCAGCTTACTGTAGACGGTCTTGAGCCGCAGGCCATTCAAGAAATTTTGGAAGTCGAGATCACTAGCCTTGAGTCTCGTCATGAAACCGGCGTTGAGATTGTCAGTGCCATGGGGGCATACGCGCCAGCACTGGGAATGATCGGTACGGTTATCGGCCTTGTGCAGATGCTGCAGACCATGAGTGATCCAAGCTCCATTGGCCCGGCCATGGCAGTTGCACTGATTACGACATTTTATGGGGCGATACTTGCAAACCTTGTATTCATACCCATGGCAGGCAAGCTGAAAATGCGTTCACGGGAAGAAGTTTCTATGCGCGAGATGCAGATGGAAGGTATTCTTGCCATTTCGCGTGGAGAGAACCCAAGAATTATTCAAGAAAAATTATCAAGTTATCAGCCGCCCAAAGAGCGTGAAGTAGAGGCATAGTCCTGTAAAAGTAGTGGATATGATCGTAAGGAAGCAGGGGCATGGCGCGCAAAAAGAAAAAGAGCGGAGGCGGATCCGGAGCCCCCACATGGCTGATCACGTTTTCGGATATGATGACGTTGATGCTAACTTTTTTTGTGCTGCTAGTCAGTATGTCAGTGTTGGATGAGCGACGCAAGTTGGTGGCGCTGACTTCTGTTTCTGGAGCATTTGGCCTGGGGGGCGGTAGCTTTGATCCTCTTTCCTCAGAAGGGCTAAGCCGTATTGTAGAGCCTGGCCCTATGCAGATGCCCAAAGCTAACGATCTTGAGCCGTTAAGAGACCTTATATGGGAAGACCTGGGCAATGACCTTAATTTTCAGCAAAACAGCATGGTGCAGATTCTTTCTATCAACGACGCGGTGCTGTTTCATCCGGGAGCTTTTGCCTTGTCGCCCAGTGGTGTAAAGTTGCTTGACAGGATTTTGCCGTGGTTGCTGAATGTGCAGCACCCGTTGTTATTGGCGGGGCATACGGCTGCACAGCGTGCCGAGGCAGGAGAAGAGTACAAGGTCGAGTTTGACAAACGGGGACTGGCCTCTACATGGCGGCTTTCCTTTTTGCGGGTGATGGCAATTTATCGTTATTTTTCCGAGCGCGGCATGCCTGTGGATAGCTTGAAAGTAGAAGCCTTTGGCCATTATCGCCCACGTTACGATAACACGACTCCGCGTGGCCGTCGGCGTAACAGCCGGGTGGATATTGTACTGGACAAGCGTAATGCTGCTTGGATTGCAAAAATGCGTGAGCAGGAGCAGGCAAAGACGCGTCCTTCGCAGTTGTTTGAGTTTCGGGATTTTCGGTTTTCACTTGATGCGCCTGTAGAAGGACTACAGCGAGGCGGTCCGGACAAGACCCTTCCTCCGCAGATGCCGGCCGACGTATCTCAGGACGCAGGCGGGTACGATGATCTTGGGAGACCATGACCATGGCACGCAAAAAAAAGCAGAGAGGGGGAGAAGACGGTACCCCTATGTGGTTGGTTACATTTTCCGACCTTGTGACACTGTTGCTGACTTTCTTTGTGCTGCTGCTTTCCATGGCATCTCTTGATCAGGTGCTGTTGGCGCGTATCAACCCGTATCGAGAGAATTTTAGTGTGATGCCAGGGCTTAGCCCGGGTAGAATACCCTCGCATGTCCAAGTGGTGCTCAAGATGCTTGAGTCGCCGCTTGATGCCATGAAAAAGCCCAAGCGGATAAAAGATTTGCTTTGGCCTGAGGATGTGCTGCCACCGGAGATTGACACCAGTACACTCGAGAAGAATCTACGTATTTTGGAGGACCCGCAAGGCCTTGCCATTGTTTTGACAGAAGGCGTGTTATTTGCACCAGGGCGCTGGGAGTTGAGCGAGGTGGCACAAAAACTGTTGACTCCGCTGGCGGATGTGTTGCGATACAGTTCGGCAGATGTCAATATTGCGGGCTTTACTGATGATACTCCAGCAGGCACTATGGATAATTATGAATTGTCCGGTATGCGGGCCATGGCGGTATTGGAGTTTTTTTTGATGCATGGCATTGAACCAAATAGGTTTTCTATGTCTGGCTATGGTCCGGACAAACCATTGGAATTAGGCTCCACCCCTGAGAATAGAGCACAGAACAGGCGGGTGGAAATATTGCTGAAGACCACACAGTGGCTCGGACGTTACAGCTAGGTGGCCGGAAAAAGGAGTAGTAGCGTGGCAGATGAAGATGTGCAGAAAAAAAAAGGCGGCAAGCTGAAATGGGTCATCATGATCCTTGTCTTGTTGTTGGCAGGCGGTGGGGTATTTGTCTATTTTACCTTTTTTGCAGGCGGCAATGGCATAGGCAGTATACGGGAAGGGCAACAGGATACTCCCGGAGAGTTGCGCTCTGCAGATGCTCAGATGGTGAAGCTTCCCACATTTATCGTCAACCTGTCTGATCCGCTTGGACGACGTATCCTCAAGGTGACGCTGGATGTGGAAATGCGTAATGCAGCAGCAGCGGATGAGCTGAACAATTCCATTGCGCAGGTTCAGGATACCGTAATTTTGTTGCTTTCCAGCAAATCATATGCGGACTTGGCCCCATTTGAAAACAAGCTGCTGCTGAAAAGTGAAATCGTGAACAGGCTGAACCAGGTTCTGGGCGGCCCCAAGGTACTCCAGGTTTATTTTACCGAAATGGTCATTCAGTAGACAGGGGCCTTGATTTGCGGAATGGCGTATGTGCCGCACCGCGTAAGGGAGGGTAGCAATATGTCGGAAAAAGACGTTGATCAGGATGCACTGGCCGCACAATGGGCCGCAGCGCTTGAGGAAGAGGGCAGTGATGGCTTGGAAGATGCGCCAGAAGGGGGAGCAGGCTCTGGCGAAGCTCAAGGGGCAGAAGATAAGCTTGCCGAGGAATGGGCCGCAGCTCTGGCCGGCGAAGAGCAGGCGCATGTAAGTAAGGAAAAAGAGCAGAGTTTTCTTGCTTCGGCCACGCGTGATATGGAATTCAAGGATATGACGGGTGAAGCAAAAGCCCCTCGGCCAGATGGTGAAAAGCGTGAACTGGATTTTATTCTGGATATTCCGCTTGATGTTTCCGCAGAGCTTGGCCGTACGCGTTTGCTTATCAACGAATTGTTGCAGTTGGGGCAGGGCTCTGTAGTAGAGTTAAATAAACTGGCCGGTGAGCCGCTTGAAATATTTGTCAACGGTAAGCTGGTGGCTCGTGGCGAGGCTGTGGTCATCAATGAAAAGTTTGGCGTGCGGCTGACTGATATAATTAGCCCCATAGAGCGGGTCAAGCAGCTTGGCTGATGCGGAATACCATGCAGAATGTATAGCGGGCAGGGAGTGTTCGTGGGCAAGCTTATAAGCATACTGGGAGGCCATGGGTTTTTGCCCGGTATATCAGATACTGTTGCAGGCGCCGCGGCGGGCGATACCGTTGGTCGTGGAGCGGACCTGTTGGCTTCCGGCGGGGGGGCTGCATTTGATTGGGCAGGATATATCCAGGCCATTGGTATCTTGTGTTTGTTGCTGGCCGCCATGTACGGCGCCTTATGGGCTGTGCGCCGTTTTGGGGGCGTGGGCAAGGGGGGAGCGCTTCGGCCTGGTGATATGCGTGTGGAAGGACAAATGACGCTTGGTCCTAAGCGTTCTGTCATGGTGGTACGCATCTTGAATAGACGATTATTGTTGGGGGTCACGGACCACAGCATCAATCTCTTGACGGAACTGGAAGATCACCATGAAGACTGCGAAGATGCTTTTGAGACGGTGTTGCAAGACGCGCAGGACGAGCCATAAGCCAACTGTCATTCTGCTGACATGTCTGGCCCTTGTCGGCGGGCTGGCTGCCATTTTGTTGTTGCCTCATGTTGCCGCGGCCCAAGAGCTTGCCTTGCCCGACCTGCAATTGACGCTTTCAGGGGGCGCCACAGAGCCGGAGAAAGTCTCTGTGGCTCTTGAAATTCTTTTTTTGCTTACGGTGTTATCGTTGGCTCCGGCCATTATGCTCACCGTGACCAGCTTTACCCGTATTATCATTGTTTTTCACTTCGTACGCCAGGCCATGGGGCTTCCCACGTTGCCCCCCAACCAGCTGCTGGCTAGCCTTGCCATTTTTATGACCGTAGTCATCATGATGCCCGTGGGCAAAGAAATAAACGACAAGGCTCTACAACCTTACCTTAATGAACGTATAAGCTTTCAGGAGGCAACCACCCTTGCCCAAGAGCCATTGCGTACATTCATGTTCAAGCATACGCGTGAAAAAGATCTATCTGTGTTTTATGGCATTACCGGTATGGAACGCCCCCGAAACAAGGACGACGTGCCCACCATAATGTTGGCTGCAGGCTATGTGATTAGTGAGCTAAAAACAGGGTTTACCATTGGTTTTCTTATCTATATTCCATTTTTGGTGCTTGATATGGTTGTGGCCTCCATTTTGCTGGCCATGGGCATGATGATGTTGCCGCCCATGATGGTTTCTATGCCGTTTAAAATTTTGCTGTTCGTCATGGTTGACGGCTGGAGCTTATTAACTATGTCGCTTGTCAACAGCTTTATGCTTTGACGGATGCAAGGCGGAAAAGGAGGCTCATCATGACACCGGAATTTGTTGTAGGCTTTGCGCGTCAGTCCATTGAACTTGCATTAACCATTGCGCTACCCATGTTGAGTATTGGTTTGGGGGTAGGAGTTTTAGTTTCCGTCATTCAGGCGGCAACCCAGATTCAGGAAACCACGCTGTCGTTTATCCCCAAAATTGTTTCTATATTTCTTGCGCTGCTGGTGTCTTTTCCATGGATAATGGACAAAATGCTGGCTTTTACCCGTGAGGTACTTATTAATATCCCTACATATGTGCGGTAAGGTTTGTTGGTACACTCGTGCTTGGAATCTTTGGCGGGCTGGCTCATATGCCTATCCGGTAGTGTAAGAGGGGTATACCTGGTAGAAGACCCCGGTTAGGGGCTTGGCTGATTGGGCTACCCCCAGGAATGCCAAGTGGTTGTAAGTGTTATGTCAGCCTATCATGCACGTGGTATGGGGGTGATATACGGTGGAAGGGTGCTGTTACCCGGCCTTTGCTAAACAGGTTTTTTACGGCCTGTGTTGGTGGGGGAATCTTTGTGTGATGGGAGAACAGATGCCCCTGGGGCCTGCTAGGTTCTCTCAAGGCCCTACATCGTCTGCATACGGGGCTTGCACGGTACTATCGGTATGCGGCTTGGCAAAAGCAGCTCATGAGCATGGCCCCGGCCTGCGCGACATTGAGTGAGTCAAAATTTTGTTGCATGGGAATGTATATGGAGGTGCTGCAACGCTTTGCCACACCGGGGCGTACGCCTTTGTCCTCATTACCCAGCACAAGCACGGCAGGGATACGGAGGGTAGTGGTAAAGACATTGTGCGCAGTATCATCAAATCGTGCGGCATATACTGTAAATCCCATATCCCTCGCTGTTTCCAGTGCATGCGCAAGGTTGGTAGCACGGGCCACAGGCAGCTTGGCCAACGCTCCGGCACTGGCTTTAGTGGCAGCATTGCCTAGCGCGGAGGCGTTGTGCTTGGGGATGATGATGCCCGCACCACCTAAGGCATACAGGGTGCGGGCAAGGGTGCCTGCGTTGCCCGGGTCCTGAACCTGATCAAGGGCCAGGATCAGTTTCAGCGGGCTATTGAGGGCAGTGTCCAGCACATCTTGCAGGTCTGCGTAGCCTGCATTGAATACACGTGCTACAACACCTTGGTGGTTTCCGGGATACAGTTTGGCAAGGGCTGTATCCTGTACAAATGTAAAGCGTATGCCGTGCCTGCGGCATAGGTTTACGATGGCGTCCGTGTCTGCGTTTTTACGTCCTTTGCGTATGGTGACGGAGTCCACGCGTTCAGGGGCGTTGCGTAGTTGTTCCAAAACGGGCTTGATGCCGGGAAGTGCGGCATTATCTGAAGGGATTTGCTTCATGGCTTGCTACTGTATGGCTAAAAGGTGCTGATAGAGCTGATTTGTGGCTGGCGCATTGATTCTTGTGTGTATTTACGATAACAATATTATGTTCTAAGAGCACTACCTGCCTTACGGCAGGACTGCAAGGGCAAAACATATGAAACAAATTGGTACAGTATGTATATGAGTATGAGAAAGAATCTGGAAGTATGTGTGGTGTTGCTGCTGGCAGCGCTATTTGGGGTTGGGGGCTGCGTGCCCTTAACAGGTGTTCAGGTAGGGCAGGCTCCACAAAATCCAGACGTTGTTGTCACCGCTCCTGAAGAAGAAATTTCAGATATACTCAATGAGGCGGAAGAAGTCGTGGTCCTTGACATACCGCCTGCAGATGACGCGGAGCCGCTTACTCCAGAAGAGGAGCACGCGCTGTTGACCCAGATTGATATTGATATTGAGATGGATGACAGCGACAGAGAGGTTGTCGAGTCGTATATCAAGTACTACACCCACCGGGCACGAGGTTCGTTTGAGCGCTACCTTGAGCGTGCTCAAGTCTATTTGCCTGCGGCAAAAGAGGTTTTTCGTAGCAAGGGACTACCCGAAGAGCTTGTATATCTTGCCTTTGTGGAAAGCGGGTTTAATCCTAACGCATACTCCCGTGCCGGGGCTGCCGGTATATGGCAGTTTATGCCCTATACCGGACGTAAATACGGCTTGCGCAATGACTGGTGGATTGATGAGCGGCGTGACCCTCACAAGTCGGCGGGTGCGGCTGCGGACTATCTTTCTAGGTTGTATGATGAATTTGGGGACTGGTATTTAGCCCTTGCCGCCTATAACGCCGGCGAGGGCAAAATAGGTCGTGCCATGAAAGGGACTGGCGCAGAAAGCTTTTTCGAGTTGACCAGTAAAAATCATAAGCTCAGCCAACGCAAACAGTTGCGTCGTGAGACGCGGCATTATGTGCCCAAGTTTATTGCTGTGGTGAAAATCATGCGCAATTTGGAAGAGCTGGCCTTTCCCCCGTTGCGTTTTGATCAAGCCCCTGCGCTGGAGGCCCTGGAAGTAAAAGGCGGTACAGACTTGTTGGCCCTGGCCAGTGCTGCGGACATGACATGGGATGCATTTTTGCGGCTCAACCCTGCATTCCGACGTTATGTCTCGCCCCCCGGTGCACCAAGTACTGTGTACATGTCTTCTGCTGCGAAAACAAAGGCCTTGGCCTTTTTAAAAAAACCAGAATCACGCCCATACGCGGGGTGGAAGGCGTACAAAGTGCGTAACGGAGATTCTTGGTATCGCATTAGCCGTTCGCACGGGGTGCCTGTTGCCGTGCTGAAAAAAGCCAATGGGAAGACAAGCAACTTGCTCAGGCCCGGTCAGCGCTTAATGATTCCGAGAACTGGCGGTGAGCCCCCCACGCCGACACAGCGTACCCGTGCCCTAGCCCAACGCCGTGGTTCATATGTAGTACGTAAAGGTGACACTTTGTATGATATCGCCTTGGCACAAAGGATTAGCGTGGCAACGCTCAAACAGGCCAACGGGCTGCGTGGCAGTAAGCTACGGCCAGGGCAAAAGTTGTATATCCCTGATGGCAGCAATCAGCAGGCGGCAAAGACTCGCAAAAATGCAGACAGCGCCCGCAAGAGTGTTTTTTATAAAGTACGCCAAGGCGATTCTCTGTGGGGTATTGCCCGTAAATTCAGCGTATCACATAACGAGCTGATGAGTTGGAATAACCTTGGGCGTCGTAGTATTATCAGGCCAGGGGATAAGCTGAGGGTCTACGTGAAGTAGTTTTTTGTAATCCGTATGCAACGTATAAAGCCCCACCTGGTGCGGGGCTTTATACGTTGGCCACAAGCCCTGCGAGGAGGAGTTATCCTTGCAAAGATGAGGCATTTTTTGTTGTGGAGTGGGGGAGTTTTTTTAAAAAAAAAGAGGTATCT
>CAZQKM010000046.1:0-10823 GCA_964593925.1 uncultured Desulfovibrionaceae bacterium
CAGCCATCAGAAAGCTTGCTGTGCATGTCGGGTGGATTATGCAGGGGTCTTATATGATATTTTTTGGAATCCCAATATGATCAAGCCGTTGGAATTGTCTGAAACAAGGTGGCTGAGTTTTGCCATATGTTGAAAGGGTAATGAGTAAGCATCTGATGTGTTTCCCTGCTGGGGGGATCAAGGCTATAGCTGGCAGGCTGTTGGGAGGGGGGAGGTGCGTAGGGAGCAAAAGACTCAGGCAGTACTTATTTAGATGTGCCACTTTATTTACTGAGTGTATGCTATACGTTTGCTCGTAGTTATGGTATTACTTTTTACTGAAAGAATTGTTGTGCCGCTTGTGAGGTATTATGGAGGCATATGTGGTATTTCCCATCGGCTCATTCGTAAATTTTTTTGCTATTCTCGCGGGTGGTTTTGCGGGTTTGCTATTGGGTAACAGGCTGCCGGAGCGGGTACGGTTTATAGTATTTTGCGGCTTGGGCCTTGCTACGCTGGTCATTGGCATGCAGATGGCACTGCAGACGCAGAACCCGTTGATTCTTGTATTTAGTGTCATACTAGGGGGGATCACGGGAGAGTTGCTGGGTGTGGAATCTGGTTTGAATAGATTGGGAGAGTTTTTGAAAAGGCACGTGGGGGGAGGGGATAGCCGTTTTGTGGAGGGCTTTGTTGCGTCAACGCTTTTGTTTGTGGTGGGGGCCATGGCAATTTTGGGCCCTTTTGACGAGGCGTTGCGTGGTGACAGAACCTTGCTTTTTACCAAATCTATTTTGGACTGTTTTGCTTCCATGGCGTTAGCGGCTGCTATGGGTGCAGGAGTGCTGTTTTCTGCACTCCCTGTTTTTTTATATCAGGGGGCGCTGACTGTGTTTGCCGGTGTCTTGCAGCCAGTGCTCTCGCCGGACATGATGAACGAGATCATTGCCACAGGTGGTCTGTTGGTTCTGGGTATTTCCTTGGGACTCCTGGAAATCAAGCGTGTTCCGTTGGCAAATCTGCTGCCCTCATTGGTGTATGCTGTCGTGCTCACATATTGCTTTGTGTAGATGGGAGAGTCATCCATGCCGGGACGTTTGCTGCTGCCTGTATATTGAGGAAAAAGGCTGCATACACGAGAGCTTTTGGGTGGGCCTATTAGTTCTTGTATTGTTGGAGGCTTGTATGGCTAAGCCCTGTATGCACTTAGAGAGAGCACGGTAGCACAATCTCAAAAATTTGCCCCTGGATTTTTCCAGGTATTGTTGGAGGCTTGTATGGCTAAGCCCTGTATTCATATAGAGGGAGCACGGCAGCACAACCTTAAAAATTTGACGCTGGATATTCCCAGAGATGAGCTCGTGGTTATCTGCGGCCCCTCTGGTTCTGGCAAGTCCACACTGGCTTTTGACCTTGTGTATGCAGAGGGGCAGCGCCGCTATGTTGAGTCATTGTCTGCCTATGCTCGTCAGTTTTTGCCGCAGATGGATAAACCGGATGTGGACAAGATAGAGGGGCTTTCTCCTGCCATTTCGTTGGAGCAACAATCCGCCACGCGTAACCCTCGTTCTACAGTGGGGACGGTAACGGAAATATATGATTTTTTGCGTGTGTTTTTTGCACGCTTGGGACGGATGTACTGCCCTAAGTGCAGCAAACCCATTGCTGCCCGTGCCGCAGATGAGATTATTGCTGATATTCTGGCCATGGAGCTTGGTACAAAGTTTATGGTGCTTGCGCCTTTGGTGGAGCACCAGAAGGGTACCCATGCAGAGAAACTGAAAAAATTGAAATCCCAAGGCTTTGTGCGTGTACGGGTGAATGGCGAAGTAACCTCTCTGGATGAAGCGCCTGTACTTGAAAAAAACAAGAAACATACGATTGAGTTGGTGGTGGATCGCTTGGTGTTGAAAGAGGGTATCAGAGGGCGTTTGGCCGATTCTGTCGAGCTTGCCTTACGTTTCGGAGAGGGCAGGCTTATTATCAGCACTATTGGTGGTGAAGACCAGATACACAGTACAGAGTCTGTATGCCCTGCCTGCAAGATCAGCCTGCCCCCACTTAGCCCACAGCTTTTTTCTTTTAATAGTCCACAAGGGGCCTGTCGACGTTGTTCAGGTATAGGTAGCGTGGACTACTTTGAACCGAATCTGTTGGTGCCCAACAGGGGATTATCCTTGACAAAGGGGGGGCTGTTGCCTTGGAAGAATCCCAAGGTGTTCCAACGATATGCAGCGCTCCTTGAATTGTTAGGAAAAGCGCATGATTTTACGTTGGATACGCCATTTCAAGAGTTTTCTTCTTCTGCTTGGGATGCCTTGTTTCATGGGGACAGTGCGGTAGAATGGCCCGGTGTCGTCGTACTGCTTAACCAGGGTATGGAGTTTGGGTACCAGTGGCGTGACGAATTTTCCCGGTACCGTCAGTCTCGCCCTTGTCCCGTATGTTCGGGGGCACGTTTACAGGCGGAGTCGCTGGCGGTACGGGTGGATGATCTGAACATCTTTCAGTTTTGTTCGTTGTCCATATCGCGGGCTCTGGAGTGGTTGCGTGGCCGTTCTTTTGCACAGGCTCAAGCTGTCATAGCCGAGCCGCTTCTTAAAGAGCTGACCCATCGCCTTGGCTTTATGGAAAATGTGGGTCTTGATTATATTTCGTTGGGGCGCAACATGTCTACGCTTTCCGGTGGCGAAGCCCAACGCATCAGGCTGGCGTCACAGCTTGGTTCTGGCCTTGTGGGGGTGACCTATGTTTTGGATGAACCCTCCATCGGCCTGCACCCCAAAGATAACGAACGGCTTATCCGTACCCTGCGTAGCTTGCAGCAGCGGGGCAATACCGTACTGGTGGTTGAGCACGACGAGGCAACTATCCTTGAAGCAGACACCGTGGTAGAGCTTGGCCCTGGTTCCGGCATGCTCGGAGGTGAAATAGTCTTTAGCGGCAGTGTAAAGGCACTGCTGAGCCATGCTGATTCACTCACAGCACGCTACCTGCGTGGTGAAATGAGCATACCGCTTCCAGAGTCGCGGCGTGAGGGCAAAACAACGATACAGTTGCGGGGGGTTAGCACTAACAATTTACAGGATATTGACTGTACGATTCCCTTGGGAGCCTTAACCTGTGTTACAGGCCCTTCAGGTTCGGGTAAAAGTTCGTTGGTTGTGGATTCTTTGTATAAACATATAGCTCTACATCAGTCTCTTAAGGTGGATAATCCCGGACAGATTCGGGGTATTGATGGGCTTGAAAGCATAGAACGCCTAGTAGCCATTGACCAGACACCCATTGGACGTACGCCACGCTCTAATCCTGCTACGTACACAAAAATATTTGATGAGATTCGTACCATTTTTTCAATGACCCCCGATGCCCGTAAACGTGGCTATAAACCGGGACGTTTCAGTTTCAACGTGCGCGGTGGGCGGTGTGAGGCATGTGGCGGTGATGGACAGATCCGGGTGGAGATGCATTTTTTACCTGATATTTATGTCACCTGTGACGTGTGTGGGGGTAAACGCTATAACCATGAAACGCTGGAGGTACGCTATAAGGGAGCAAATATTGCTGATGTACTGGGGATGACAGTGCGACAGGCAAAGGCATTCTTTGAAAATTATCCCACTTTGGCCCGCAGACTTTCGGTGTTGGAAGACGTTGGCCTGGAATATCTGCGACTAGGACAGCCCGCCACAACACTTTCTGGGGGAGAAGCGCAGCGTATCAAGATATCCCGTGAACTTGGCAAGCGGACCTTGCCTGGAACCATGTATATTTTGGATGAGCCCACAACAGGATTACATATGCACGAAGTGGGTAAATTAATCTGCGTGCTACATCAGCTTGTGGACAAGGGAGCTACTGTAGTTGTCATTGAACATAATACCGATGTCATTATGGCGGCGGATTATGTGCTTGATCTTGGCCCTGGTGGGGGCGAATACGGGGGGCGTGTGGTTTCGAGTGGTACCCCCGAAAACATTATGGCGGATCCGCAATCAGTGACTGGACGTTTCTTGCAGGAAGAAGCAGCCGCCAAGCTACAGGCTCTATAGTATAGCGTTTGTGGGTATGGCCAGGGTTTGCTCCTCAGTGGAGTGTTTTTTATGTCGGGCTGGCTATGCAAGATTCACCTCAATGTTGCATTTTTTTTTTGTATTTGTCATATACTCTGGATAGTGATATTTTTTGTGGGCAATAATGAGTAGGCAAATATATTTGAGATTAGCCTTTTGGGCTATACATGACACTAGGGAAGAATGTGAAAATAAACAACAATGTTAAAGAGATATACAGCGCTCTGTTTGTGGATTTCGATAATATTTATACCAGGCTTATGGAGCATGATCCTCGGTGTGCACATCTTTTTGCCACAGATCCGCAGCACTGGTTACGCTGGCTGGAACAGCATGCCTTGCGTATGTTATATGGGGACGGGATTCGTCGGCGTATTATCAAGAGATGCTGCTATATCAACCCGCATAACTACCAGGATTACAGACCGCATTTTGTGCGTAATGCTTTCAGCGTGACAGATTGTCCTCCGCTGACAAAGCAGGGCAAAACCAGTGCGGATATCCACTTGGTTATTGATGCATTGGATACACTCTCGCATCCTACTCATTTTGATGAATTCATCATTTTTTCCGGAGATGCGGATTTTACCCCTCTGTTGATTCGCCTGCGGGAGCATGCACGTAAAACCTTGTTGCTTTCTGTAGGATTTACCTCGTCTGCATACACGGCGGCCAGTGCATGGCGTATTCGTGAAGACATGTTTACCAATGAGGCGTTGCGCGAGTTGGATTCCGAAGGGTACCAACCTAAGGCCGGGGCAGGGGATATTGAAGAAGTGGCCCGGCAGGGCGCTGAGATTGTACGGGCCTACATGAGCAAGCAGAGCAAGCCTGTTCCTTTGGCAGTGATTGCCTACCTGGTGCGCAAGGGGCTGGGTTTAGACCACGAATGGCTTGGGCTTGGCAAATTTAGTGCATTCATGGAGCACATGAACTTGAGTGAGTTTGTACATTCGCATCAAGTGCCGGGATACCTGTATGATCCAGAACGTCATGAGGCACCCGAGGAAGATGGAAATATCGTAACCTTTCGTACAGCATACCCCGAGATATACGAATTTGCGCAAAAGGTGCACCGCAAGACGGATCATCCTGTGCTTATGCCTGAGCACTTTGCAGGGCTTTTGGAATGCATTGCTGAAGAACTGGAGGAAAATGACTTTTCTCTTACACAGACTTCAAGGAATGTCCGCGACAGGTGTGCCCAGCGGTCGTTGCCCATTGCCCGTTCACATGTGAACTGGGTGCTGGTGGGCATTACACGAGGGGGTTACAAATATGGGCAAAGTTCTTCGGAAAGTATAGGAGAAATGGCCATATCTGCCATTAGAAATGTGCGAGAATTGTTGAACTCTAATCATGATTGGCAGTTGGATTCAGGTGAGGAAGATTTGCTGAGCTCATGGCTTTATTTTGGGGGCGGCGTTGGCAAAGATGTACTTGCTGCTGGTGCTCCCGGAGCAAAGGCGTCTGCTGGTGGGAGTTAAATAGTGTTGAGAGCAGCTATATGGGATCATGAATGACTGAGCTAACAGGCTGGATTTTCCAGCCTGTTTTATATTGTCCTTTTGGAGGGTGATAGTGCCCCAGACATTCGCAAAGCCAGCCCAGAATATTATATCAAGAGGGGGGGAATGAGCAAAACCATGTGCTTTGCTGTAACTGTTCATTGAGGTCGTCAGACCCAACACGTTGAGATAGCGAGAGCTGTCTGTTTTTTTATCGTTGTGGTTTCAGCGGATTTTTCAGGAAATCTGTGCAAGCAGGTTGGGGGAGATACGCTGGAAAAGCTAGTGTATGGACAACCGGGGCGGCTGCGTAGTTTTTTGCTACGCAAGGTGTAGCTGGACCAGCAGAATGGTGGCTCGGGTTTTAAGCCCCCTTGTGCAGCAATAGATTATGGTAATTTTTTGTCATACTTCACGAATATTTTGAACTTTTTTTACCTCTTGGCCAGGTAGTAATACTTACTCCCAAAAGCATCTTTTTTATGAATAGTACGAAATATACCCTGCCAGAGGCCGGCAAGAGGGGAGAAATGGTCAAGTATGGAGTACATGATGCGTTGAGGGGTACTTTTCGCGCATTGCCACTGCTGGACCGAGGGGATATGCTAAAGCTGCGTGTACATCTGGTCATGACATTAACATGGGAGCTTTTGTGAGCTTTAGCTGCTTTGCCTTGCACCCCTGCCTGCTTGAGGCTGTGGAAGCGAAAGGGCTTCGTTGTCCCACGCCTATTCAGGAACAGGCGATTCCGGCTGCGCTGGTGGGACACGACATTTTTGGTCTGGCCTCCACGGGCACAGGAAAGACCGCAGCGTTTGCCCTACCTTTGTTGCACAGGCTACTGCAGCAAAAAAAGGTAGCTCAAGTCCCGCGGGCGCTTGTCGTGGCACCTACGCGAGAACTTGTGATGCAGCTTTATGATGAGATCCGGGTGCTGGGCAGACATACACGGTTACGCTTTGTCCCCATATATGGTGGTGTGGGCTTGCATGGTCAAATACTGCAGTTGCGTACAGGTGCGGATGTATTGTTGGCTTGTCCTGGCAGGGTGCTTGACCATGTACGGCGGGGGCATGTTGATTTGAGTGGGGTGGATATACTGGTTTTGGATGAGGCCGATATGATGTTTGATATGGGCTTTTGGGGAGATGTACATACGCTACTACGTCTGACGCGGGCCCGCGCTCAAACCTTGCTGTTTTCTGCCACCATGCCTTCCTCGTTGCGCCCTTTTGCCATGGAGGCCATGCAGAACCCTGTGGTGCTGGATATGGGTGCTGGGCACATGGCAGAGACAATACAACATACTTTGTGGCCCGTACCCACGCACTTAAAGACGCCGTTGCTTAAGCATATCGCGCGTCAATATGCATCGCAGTCATTATTGGTATTTGTGCGTACTCGTCATGGGGCGCGTCGTTTGTGGCGCCAGCTTGGCAAATCCGGTATGGCAGTAACCTGCTTGCAGGGGAATTTATCTCAGCGGCGCCGGCGAGCCGCTTTGGAGGGGTTCAGGCGTGGTACATTTCGTGTTATGGTAGCTACGGATGTTGCGGCACGCGGGATTGATGTGTCACAAGTGGACTATGTGGTCAATTATGACTTTCCCCCTTCTGTGGAGGCCTGTATCCATCGTGCGGGCCGTACTGGAAGGGCTGGTCTAAGAGGAGAGGCCTTCAGCTTTGTGACTTCCGAGGACGAAACGCGGGTTCGGACCTTGGAGCGGGCAGTGGGCAAGCCACTGGAGCGTCGCTGGGCTGATGACTTTGATTATAGTGCTCCACAACGTACAGAGGCCGCTCGTCCCGCAAGGCCGCTTCGTGAACCACGCCCCTTGCGTGCACAAAGAGCGCGCAAACTTATGGAAGAGGTTGCGCAGGAACACAGTGGAGAAGGACTTACAGGAGTACCTGGGGATACAGCTAAGCCCGCTTTCAGAAATATGTCCAAGGAATCTCCGGCTCCGCGTAAACCCAGACCGGGTGAGTATGTGTTGCAGGCCGCTCGGGAGAATGTTTTACCGCGCAAGCGGCGTAATACTCCCTGAATATACATATATCCCAAACAGCCAGATTGCTGTGTGCCCCTTGGGTGGGCGGCAGATGGGCTTGAGAATGGAGGCAAGATATGCCGTCTTTTGATGTGGTCAGTAAAGTGGACCTGCAGGAAGTGGACAACGTGGTCAACAATGTAAAAAAAGAAGTGGAAACCCGTTATGACTTCCGTGATTCGGGCACGGAGCTTTGTTTTGAAAAGGGGGCATCACGCATCATGGTGACAGCATCTGATAACATGAAAATGCGTGCCGTGCAGGAGATGTTGCTGGCTCATTGCGTGCGGCGTAAGGTAGACCCCAAATTTTTGGAGTTTGCTGAGCCGGAGCCCGCGGCAAAGGGAATGCTCAAACGTGGGGTGTCCCTTCGCGACGGTATTGCAAAAGATACTGCTCGAAAGATTGTCAAAAAAATTCAAGCTTCGAAGTTAAAAGTGCAAGGCGCCATTCAAGATGATCAGGTACGGGTGACTGGCAAAAAGCTGGATGATTTGCAGCAGGTTATTCAAATGCTGCGTGATGATGATTTTGGCGTTCCTTTGCAGTTTGTAAACATGCGCTCGTAGTAGCTGTTGCCCTGCAAGCAGGGGGCCGCAGTACGGTATGTGTATCAATAGCGGATGTGGCGTACCTCATCTGCATAACATTCAAGGTCGTTTTTTTCGCCTTCTTTATGGTTTTCTCGATAGAGCAGCGCTGACATATAAAAAATGGAGTCGATGCGCAGTGCGTTGGATGCGCTAAGGACAAAGCGCTCTAGTCGTTCTCTCACGGCTTGAGCAATGACTTCGGGCAGAGCCGCAACATGTACTTCGGCATCTTGGGCCAACATTTGTAGTAGCGTGGCTTTTTGGAGTAACAGCTCCCGGTACCTGGCGTGATCTTTGGCCTCGTGTAGTGCCGTATGCGCACTTGTTTCAAGGGAGCGTATGTACTGTGCTTTGTCTTCTAAAAACGTGGCCAGCTCGTCCACGGGGTGGCGAGGGTGCTGTGAAGCAGTATGGGAGGAGCTCATGGTTGAATCATCCTTGTCTACAGATTGTCCCCAGTATAGATCTTTCCCTGCCATCCGGCAAGCCGGAGGCGCACCACTTTGGCTCTGCGCCAGTGGTTTTACTCGTCTTGTATCTGTAATGGAATGTGTAAGGAGTATGCATGGCGCTTTTTAGCGTACACGATGTTTCATTGAACCTGTATGGCCCGCAATTGCTTGACCAAGTGAGCATGCAGATGGAAGCAGGGGAGAGAGTGTGCCTCATGGGGCGTAATGGTCAAGGAAAGTCCACATTTCTCAGGTTGCTGGCCGGAGAAGTACAGCCTGATTCCGGTACTGTGGCCTTTGGGCAGGGAGTGCGCGTGGGGATTTTGGAGCAGGCTGTGCCCCAAGGAGTCACCGGCTCGGTATATGCCACTGTCTGTGCCGGATTGGAGCAGGACGAGCAGGGGGCGGAAGCCGGGGGGGGAGGCCATTGGGAGTCGCATGGTGATATTGTAAGTGTTTTGAATCATTTGCGACTTGATCCTGAGGCGGATTTTTCTCGTCTTTCTGGGGGAATGAAGCGAAGGGCCATGCTTGCACGTGCTCTGGTACGTACTCCTGACCTTTTGCTGCTGGACGAGCCTACCAACCATCTGGATATGCGCTCCATTGCATGGTTAGAGGAATACCTGCTACGTCGTGTTCGGGCGTTGGTTTTTGTCACCCATGACAGGGCGTTTCTACGACGTGTGGCCACTCGTATTATTGAGCTTGATCGGGGTAAAATGGCAGACTGGAGCTGTGATTATGATACCTTTTTGGAGCGTAAGCAGGCCCAACTTGATGTAGAGGAAAAAGAGTGGGCTCGCTTTGACAAAAAGTTGGCCACCGAAGAGGTCTGGATACGACAGGGTATCAAGGCTCGCCGTACACGTAATATGGGGCGTGTGCGTGCATTGCGTGCCATGCGCGATGAGCGCAGACAGCGACGGGAGCGACAAGGGAGCGCTGTCATGCGATTGCAGGAGGCCGAGAAGAGCGGTAAACTGGTTATTGAGGTTTCCAAGATAAGCTATACATGGCTTGATGCCCCAAGGGGAACAGATCCGGTTATTGACAATGTTTCAACATTGATAACCAGAGGTGATAAAGTTGGGGTTATTGGGCCTAATGGTGTGGGCAAAACAACGTTGTTACGTCTGTTGTTGGGCTCTCTGCCCCCCGATAGCGGAACAGTGCGCCATGGCACTCGTCTTGAGGTGGCTTATTTTGACCAGCTCCGCATGCGGCTCGACAATGAAGCCAGCGTACGTGATAATGTGGCAGACGGTAACGATACCATTGAGATAAATGGTACGCGTAAGCATGTTGTGGGGTATTTAAAAGAATTTTTGTTTGAGCCCGATCGTATAATGATGCCGGTGAAAGTGCTTTCGGGTGGCGAGCGTAACCGACTACTGCTGGCAAGGTTGTTTGCACAGCCTTCTAACCTGCTGGTGATGGACGAGCCCACCAACGATTTGGATATGGAAACTCTCGAACTGTTGGAGGCGCTGCTGGTAGAATATTCCGGTACAGTACTGATTGTCAGCCATGACAGGGCTTTTTTGAATAATGTGGTGACATCCACCCTTGTTTTTGAAGGCCATGGTGCTGTGGAAGAGTATGTGGGGGGCTATGACGACTGGTTGCGGCAGCGCTCTTCGCAGGTGGTTGATGTGCCTAAAAAAAATGCTGCTTCTGTCCACAGGACTTCTGCTTCCGGAGGCAAGGCTAGGCCTCGCAAGCTGACTTTCAATGAGCAGCGGGAACTGAGTACCTTGGATGAAGAGTTGAGCGCATTGCCGCTACGCATCGAATCGTTGGAAGCAGAACAGCATGCCGCAGAAGAAGCTCTTGCCGATCCTAATTTGTATGCAGATGCCCCTGATAGATTCGCCGCGTTGACAAGACGTTTGCCCGAGCTTGAAGCCGAACAAACTGCATTGTTAGTTCGCTGGGAGGAAGTGGAAGCACGCATTGAGGCCTTGCGCAACTCTGTAGGGGCATGACAGCCTTGTGCGCAGGTGCTTGCGGAGACTTTTCAGTGTATACTCTCGTATCAGCTGTTTTGTTGACAGCGTTGCGTAGTCAATATATCAGTTTAGCTAGATATTGCGATTTTATGTAAGTATGAGATCTCTGCACGGGCAAACCCGATATTCTCTTTTAACTAACTGTAATTTATG
>CAZQKM010000047.1:0-10469 GCA_964593925.1 uncultured Desulfovibrionaceae bacterium
CAATGCTCCAACTGGGGAAACCTTGAGCTGACCCCCCAACAGATACGGTATGCGGCAACGGATGCATGGGTAAGTAGAGAGATCCACGTACGTATGCGTGATCTGGGGCTGATTACGGTTTGAGGCTCATCTTTGTGATAATTCTTCAGACTGTTTTTTTACGCACCATAATTATTTTTTTAATACCTTTCCATAGATACAGGTATATGCTTTGCGTTGACAAAGGCAGGGCGTATGCCTGTAACCTGATTGTAACCTTGCTTTCATAATGCTGTCACCAGGTGGTGGTGTACCATCGGTGTGTTCTGAGCTGCCCGGAGAAGGGCGTCTGGCATAAGGGCCGGACGGTATTTTGACGCGGGCAGGGTGGCGTTGCCCCGCTGTTACTACTGGAGACATGGGAATATGCTCAAACAGCGTATACTTTTTGTTGAAGACGATGAAGATATTCTGCAGTTGCTTACTTTTGCAGCGGAGTCCGCTGGTTTTGAGACGTATTCCGCTTCGGACGGTAAGGAAGGTCTGGCTCTTGCCCTGACTGGGCAACAAGATCTTGTGGTGCTGGATTTGATGCTGCCCGGCATGGGGGGGCTTGATATATGCAAAGAGTTGAAGAAGAACCCTGAAACTTCAGACATACCGATAGTCATGCTCACGGCAAAAGGCGAAGAAGTTGACCGTATTGTGGGCTTTGAATTGGGGGCGGATGATTATGTGGTCAAGCCTTTTAGCCCTCGCGAACTGGTACTGCGTATTAAAGCTGTGCTTAAACGTGGTGTTTGGCAATCAGGGGTGGAAGAAGCTGGCCTGTGGCGGGTAGAGGGGCTGCGCCTAGACTTGGATGCACATCAGGTGGAAGTGGACGGAGAGGATATACAGTTGACTGCTACAGAGTTCAAATTACTTGCAGAACTGATACGTAACAGAGGAAGTGTGCGTACACGTGACAGACTGCTGAATGCGGTTTGGGGATACGAGTTTGCAGGCTATGCCCGTACTGTGGACACACATATGCGGCGATTGCGTCAGAAGATAGGCGATTATGCAAAGTATATAGAAACAATACGTGGCGTGGGATATCGTTTCAAAAAGTAGGCAAAGCGGGCATATACGATATGGCAGACACAATAAAGATGTATTCCAGGGGCTTGAATTTTTACTATGGTACGTTTCAGGCGTTGCATGATATTACGCTGGAGTTTGCAAACGGTCAGGTGACTGCCCTTATCGGGCCTTCTGGATGTGGTAAAAGTACATTTTTGCGTTGCTTGAATCGTATGAACGACCTGGTTGCTACCTCCAGCGTGCAGGGCGAGGTTTGTCTGGATGGTGAAAATATCTATGCCCGACATGTTGATGTTGTTGCACTGCGCCGGCGCGTGGGCATGGTATTTCAAAAGCCGAATCCCTTCCCCAAATCAATTTATGAAAATGTGGCGTATGGCTTGCGGGTAAACGGAGAAAAAGACAGTAGCTATCTTTCTGGTAAAGTAGAAGAGAGTTTGCGCCATGCCGCATTATGGGATGAAGTCAAAGACAGGCTGTATGACTCAGCACTGGGCTTTTCAGGTGGTCAACAGCAGCGCTTGTGCATTGCACGGGCGCTTGCTGTGGAACCTGAAGTATTGCTCATGGATGAGCCTGCATCTGCATTGGATCCCATTGCTACACAAAAGATTGAAGAATTGATTCATACACTCAAGAAGCAGTATACGATTATCATAGTGACGCATAGCATGCAGCAGGCAGCACGTGTATCTGATGTGACGTCTTTTTTTTATATGGGGCGGCTTATAGAAACCGGTAGCACGGATATGTTGTTTACCCGTCCCGCTAACAAACAGACAGAAGATTATATTACAGGCCGTTTTGGATAGCCGGGAGCATATATGTCTAAAGGTACGCATTTTCATCAGGGGTTGGCAGCGTTACGTATAAAGGTGCTGGAAATGGGGCTATACGCCCAGCGGAACCTTGAGGCTGCAATCAAGGCACTGCATGGGCGTGATTATGGTCTGGCCCAGCATGTCATTGACCATGACCATGATATTAATATGCTGGAGTGCGAGATTGATGAGATGAGCTTGAAGCTGCTTGCCTTGGAGCAACCCATGGCCATTGATTTGCGGACTATAGTAGGGGTTCAGCGTGTAAATATTGATTTGGAACGTGTGGGGGATGAAGCGGTAAATATTGCGGAAAAAGCGATGTTTCTTGCCTCAAGACCGCCATTGCCTTTTTGTAAGCAGATGGAAGAGCTCGCAAATACTGCACAGGAAATGTTGAAACGTTCTTTGATCTGCTTTCGTGACAGCGATGTGGACAGTGCTTTTGAGGTCTGCCACATGGATTTGAAGTGCAATGTACTTGAAGTGGAGCTGCTCAAGATACTGATGGATTATATGGGAAAAGCAGATCCAGCCATTGAGCGGGCTGTACACGCCATTTTGGTATCGCGTGCTCTGGAGCGTGTGGGTGATCTTTCTACGAATATTGCAGAATCTGTGGTATTTATTGCTACTGGAGAAAATATCAAGCACCGTGTTTTTGACTGGCCAGCTTCAGAGTAGGCATATCATAAGCCGGTTTGTCTCGGCTGTATCTTTGGTAAAAACGGGTGCCCCGCAAGACTTGCCACCTTATGGGCTGGCCTGCGCAACATACATAGAAATAATGACATACGGTCTGGATAGGCGGATTTGTAGCAATAGAGATTTTGAACTATTCTGTTGATACCGGATGGATTGTGCTGTTGCCTGCCAGTGGACGCAGCTTTTCCGGGGCGAAGGTATAATGATTTTTGTGTAATAGCCCGACCGTGCTGCTTTGTACTGGTCGACTTCAAAGATATCCCTGACGAGTTGATAAACGTGTTGTTTGCCCAACCATCAAAAATTTGACAAAAATCTGATGACGTACTTGAGAAAACGACATTTGGGAGCAACCGGTCAAATGGCTCGTGGAACGCCCTTTGTAATCCCGGATGCCCCATAAACTGGCTATGGAAATGCACTACGGCTGGCAATGGGCATGGCAACATCCTTAATGGCACGAACAAGGATTCCTTGAAGGGGGAGAACGGCTCAGTATCCATTGCTGCTACTCGCGGCAGCGAGGACAGACTCGAACCGTAGTTGGAGAAAGGCAGAGCTGCTTTCAGTGCTTTTGCGATATTACCATTTTGCCCTATGCCCGGGACATGGGGGTGTATAAATTTTTGAGGTACCTTCAAGCGTTGCAGAGGGTTGGGATTTTTCCAGGGCTTATCTGCGCTGTGACGGACAAAGTGTTTGAATTAAATCTACAAAACCCAGGGCCTTTTCCTAGATGTCGCTTCTCCCATCCTGTTACGCAGACTGCACCCACGTCAATAATGCACAAGTCGGATTTTAGCTGAGCACTCCTGGCTCTTGGAGTGGGTCTGCGCAGGTTAACGGCATTGTTTGGCATATGATTTTTTCAGCAAGGCGCGAAACTCCTGGCTTTTCGTGACCACAGGATTACAAAAGAGAGGGCGATACCTTTTGATAGCTCTGCTTGCACACAGGTTGTATAGATGTGGATAGTAGGCGTGGTATGTGCTTGTCTGGCGTTGTCATATGAAAGATCTGATATCCACTGGCATGGACTACAGGAGGCTTTGAGGGATTGGATATGCCAGAATAGAAACGGCTTGAACCCATGGGCTTGCCATGAACAAAGCGAAACTTACGGATAGCTTGGTTGAAAGCAAGAGCAAGACATGCCTGCAGACTGCCACAGGTACTGTTAGGGTGGGTATAAAATGTTATATCTGTGACTTTTTATTGATACTTGTATATGAATGAAAGTACCGAGCGAATATGCGGAAGATGAGGAGCAGAATGTATGAAAAAAGCAAGGTTGCTGCTGTTGTTGGGGGCATTTTTACTGTCAGGTTGTGGGCTTTCAGGAATCAGGGCAGGCTCTGCGGACCTGTACGGTGCCCAGAGTTTTGTGCCTGAGCAGCTCGTGCAGCTGATGGATGATGAGTATAATGTCTGGCTATGTAGCAATCAGAGCCGCCAGACAGCCTTGTTTTTTTTGCCCAAAGACTCTCCCTGGAGAGTGAGCTTTCCTCAAGGGGGCTGGCACAAAGTGGAAGAGGCGTCCGAGGTGAGTGATGCCGTACTGCTTATGCGACAATACTATATAATAGGCAGATATACCCAAGGTGTGGGGTACGTTTCCCCGCAGGGTGACCGCGATTTTGTGGGATATTTGTTTGCGCCTGTTATGCCGACCATGCATTATGCAAAGGCAAATAGCAGAAGCCTTGTAGTGGATAAGCTGACGTGGAGGCAGGTGCTGCGTGCGGGCAAAGTACCGGGAACTCCCTATCCCGATAGGCTGTGAGCTAGCGTCATGGGCAGAAAAGATACAGTCTGACCAAGGGAAAAAAGGTCTCTCACAGCAGGGGGATACTAGGCACCTTATTGCATTGCCGCAGAGGCTGTCACGCATTATGTCAGGATGATTGGAATTCTTCTGACGGCAACGGCGCTCCTGCCAGATCTTCAAAAGCGGTGTAAGATCCGATGTAGGCAAGCTCTGCCATGCCTGTGGGGCCGTTACGCTGTTTGCCTATGATAATTTCGGCAATACCTTTTTTGGGGTTATCGTCGCGTTTATTGTAGACATCATCCCGGTATACAAACATGATGACATCAGCGTCTTGCTCAATGGCTCCTGACTCGCGCAGGTCCGAAAGCATGGGGCGTTTATTGGTTCGTTCTTCCACTTTGCGGTTAAGCTGTGAAAGAGCAATGACCGGGATGCTCAACTCTTTGGCCAGCGCTTTCAGGTTTCTGGAAATATCAGATATCTCCAATTCTCTTGAATCGGTACGGCGGCTGGAGCGCATAAGCTGAAGGTAGTCCACTATTACCATACCCACGCCTTTATCCGCGTGCAGGCGTCGGGTACGTGCACGCAGGTCAAGAGTGGTGATGGAAGGGGTATCGTCAATGTATATGGGGGCCCGCGAGAGCGCATCCGCTGCGGAGTATAGTTTTGCCCAATCTTCGTCGTCTAAAAAACCCTTACGCAATCTACCAAGGTCCACTTTTCCCCATGCGCATAGCATGCGCATCATCAGAGATTCCATGGACATTTCCAGCGAGTAAATGGCTACGGGTATACCGTTGTTTACTGCGGCCCGCATGGCCATATTCAAGGCAAATGCTGTTTTTCCCATGGAAGGACGCGCTGCGATGATGACAAGGTCTGCAGGCTGTAGGCCTGCTGTCATGCTATCCAGCCGGAAATAGCCTGTGGGGACGCCTGTGACCAGCTCCTTGCGATCCACCCGTTTTTCTAGGTCTTCAAATACTTTGCCCACAAGTTCTTTGGAACTTTTAAATATTTTTCCTGTGGTCCGTTCAGATATGGCAAATATAGAGGTTTCCGAGTCGTCAAGAAGCTGCTCTATGTCTTGTGCAGAATCATAGCAATTACCTATGATGTCGCTACACGCTATGATAAGTGCGCGCTGTAGTGCCTTATTGCGTACCAGCGTGGCATAGTGCTCTGCATTGGCCGCACTGATAACTGATTCTGCCAGCTCGGCAAGGTACACAGTGCCACCAGCATGTTCCAATTTACCTTGATCTTTTAAAAATTCGGCTACAGTGACAAGATCAATGGGTGCGGTACGCCGGTACAGCTCGGTAAATGCGTCAAAAATGATTTTGTGGGCAGGGAGATAAAAGTCGTCTTCTGTAACAATGTCTACCAGCGTATGAAAGACTTGGCCACGCAGAAAGACCCCCCCCAGCACAGCCTGTTCGGCCTCAATACTGTGGGGGGGCACTTTACGTAACAAATCATCGGAGACTTGAGCAACTTGCTCAAAAGATCCGCCTCCACCAGGGCGGCTGGCGGATGTGTTTTTTTGAATCCCCCTGTTATTCAGTGGTTTCTTCCACTGTGGGTTCTTCTGCATCTTCTTCCTCGGTACGGCCTTCAGGCGCAACCTTGAGAGACAATTCGGCATCCACATCAGCATGCAGACGCACACGGATGTTAAAATCACCAAGAGTCCGGATGGGAGCCTCCAGCAAGATACGCCGGCGGTCAATTTCCAAGCCCAACTCAGTCAGTGCCTCTGCAATGTTCACAGAGGTGACAGAACCGTACAGTTTATCATTTTCGCCTACGCGGACGGGGATAACAAGTTTAATACCCTGTATTTTTGCCGCAAGCTCATTGGCCGCGCTACGCACCGCATCCATCCGAGCTTGCAATTTTTTACGTTCAAGATCAAACACTTTCATGTTTGAAGCTGTGGCGGTCATGGCCATACCCTGGGGCAGCAGGAAGTTGCGACCATACCCGGGACGAACTTCGACCACATCGCCCAAGCTACCCAGATTTTCCATATCTGCTCTAAGAATAACCTTCATCATGGCGTGCCTCCTACAGCGAGCTCTTTTTCAGCACGTCACAGGCATGCGTGGAAGTATATACAAGCAAGGCCATCTGGCGAGCGCGTTTGATTTCGGTTGTCAGTAAACGCTGGTGATGGGAGCATGTACCAGTGATACGGCGTGCGATAATTTTACCACGCTCGGTAACAAAGTCACGCAGGATATCAGAACGCTTGTAATTAATGGGCAATTCGCTGTCTGCGCAAAAACGGCAGAACTTGCGCCGGGGGGTGAATCTTTTTTTAAAAGCCATTATGCCGCCTCCTCGACTTCATCCGCCAGTTTGACGGTAACAAACTTGTATATGCCGTCAGTAATGCGGATAATACGCTCAAGCTCGGCAATAGCGATACCGGCAACAGCATATTCCAGACGGACGTAATAGCCACGCATGTGTTTGCGGACAGGATAGGCAAGGTCGCGCATACCCCAGTGGTCAACTTCCAAAATTGTGCCCTGTTCACGTTCAATAACGCCCGTAAGCACTGAAAGCAGCTCTTCACGGGGGCTGCTGCCAAGCTCCGGAGAAAGCAGCAGCAAGGTTTCAAATTTTCTCATCGAAATCTCCTTGTGGATGTATCAGCCCGTCTTACCAAGACGAGCAAGGACGAATCAGATTTATTAATCCTAGACCAGGTACCTGTCAATGGAATTTGTGCACGCAGCTTCCGATTAAAAATTATGACGGCAAACGTTCATTATGGATACCTTTGGGCACAAGCAGGCTACAGGCAAGTGGGTTGCAGGCTTTTCCTGCGTTAAAAGCTGTGCTATACAAACGATGTTGTTTGCCCTGCCCAAAGGCGGCAGGCCCTGTCTGCGCCTCTTACCGTATGCCGCGAGTCTTGGGGACGGAATGTTTTTATACGCCCACTGGCAACTCATAATGCCACATTAGGTATATCATTTATGCGAAATAATTTAGACGGCTGCCTCATTCGCAGTACGCTTCTTTTGGCGTGTATGTTGTTTTTTTATTCGTTTACAGCAAATGCCAATACCTTGACAGTGGTAAACGATGATCAAGAGACTTCCTTGTGGCAGCTTAGTGCAGACCGCCTTGTAACGTATAATGACAGTAATATTATTGAAGGATACGGCAATGTGACATTGCGTGAAGGCGAGAACTATCTGAAGGCTGATTTTGTACGGTATTTCAGTGATACGAAGTGGATTTTTTTACGGGATTCTGTACAGGTGAAGATGGGGCGCGATGTGCTGAAAGGCGCTGAAGCGGAGTTTGATTTGAAAAACAAGGTGGGCCAGTTGAGCGACGGGTCTATATTCATGGACGGTCCACATATATATTTTACCGGTGAAAAGATACAGAAAGATTTTGGCGACTCGTACCGTTTTCGCAATGCAAAGGTGACAACATGTGACGGAGACGCTCCTGCATGGTCCTTAAGTGCTCGTGAGGCGACCATTGAGCTGGAGGGCTATACGCAGTTATGGCACAGCACAGTGCAGGTAAAAAACCAGGATGTCATGTTCTTGCCGTATACTGTCCTGCCAACCAAGAAAAAACGTCAGACAGGTTTTTTGTTGCCGGAAGTAGGGCAGGGCTCTGGGCGTGGTTTGTTTTATAGCCAGCCTTTTTTCTGGGCTATCAGTGATACCGCTGATCTGACATATAATGCGTATTGGATGGAGAAGCGAGGGGTGATGCAGGGACTTGAATTCAGAAGTCGCGCCACTCAAAAAGATAATATCTGGCTACGCATGGACTACTTGCAGGACAACAGAACAGACGCACTGGAGTCGGATGAGCCAGGTGGTTTGAGTAATGATGGTTTGGTTCGGGATAACATGGACAGGTTCTGGATGCGTGGCATGTTTGACATGGTTTTGCCCGATTCGAAGTGGAAACTGAAGGGCACTGTGGATTATGTCTCTGATCAGAACTATTTGCGTGAGTTTTCTTCTGGTTTGAGCGGCTTTGACCGTAGCGAGGATGAATTGGAAGACCTGTTTGGAAGAAGCATTGCAAGAGAGGCCAAAAACAGGGAGACCGATGTCCTGCTGTCACGTGACTGGAGACGCGTGGGGCTTGGGGTCAGTGCAAGCTATACACAGAATATTGGTGTGGGTAACGGTAATCTGACCAGCGGCGCGGACACCACCGTGCAAACTTTACCCCAAGTGGACATGCACCTTTTCAAGGGTAAACTGATGGAAGAGACTCCTTTGCCCATCGAAGTGCAAGGCACTGTGCAGGCCGCCAATTTTACGCGAAACAAGGGGGTAAGCGGGTCTCGGTTTGAGGTGGCGCCCCAGATCAGTATGCCGCTTACCAGTCGTTATGGTACAATTATCCCCAGTATCGGGGTATTGCACACCCAGTATAGTACCAGAGATAAAGGCGATGCAGATATATATGGCGTAAGGGCCACTGGCAGTTCGCGAACAGTCCCCAGCATGGGGGTAACCGCCTTTACTGAATTTGCCCGCAATTTTGAGCTTGCCGAAGTATCTGCAAGCAATTTGAGTCCGGGTGACAGTAAATGGGTCGGCCTACGGCACAGCATTCAGCCGCGAATAAGCTACAACAACACCCCGCATGTCAATCAAGACAGTAATCCTTATTACACGGTACACGACAGGCTGCGCCCCAATAATGAACTGACCTATTCCGTGACGAATTTATTTTCTAGAAAACGAATGCGAGTCACTGGCCCTGCGGAAAAAGATGGAGACCCACAACAGCATTATGATTATGCTGATTTTTTGCGTGTAAACGTGAAGCAGGGGTATGATTTCAGAGAGGCAGAGAGGACAGACCAGCGTGATAAATATCCGCGTCGTCCTTTTTCAGATATAGAGGCTGAGGTAAGGGTCAATTATGATCAGTACTTGGCCTTGACCACTCGTACATTCTGGTCTCCATACTTGGGGGATCTTACCCGCCATGATCATGCAGTGAATTTAAATTATGACTGGTTCAGCCTGCGCACCAGATTTAACTTTCGAGAAAAGATAGACGAGTACAAGCGTACTGTGAACTACGGCGGTAATGCGTTGCGTACCATGGATTCGGAGTTGATGGTAAATCTGTGGGGGCCTTGGAGCGCAAGTATGTTTTACGAGGTAGACCTGGAAGGTGAGGAAGACATCGAAAAAGCTATAAGTATACGGTATACCCATCAGTGCTTTGAATGGGAGCTGCGGTATATGCAGGATAGCATTGAAGATGAGTTTTCCTTTTGGGTAGCATTGCCTGGATTAAGTTTTTAGGTAGAGGTGTTTTCGACCTGTCTGACAGTCGTACTCGTATTTTTTTGCGTGCAGGGGCTGAAAGGGCTGAGCCCCTGTAAACCATATTGTTTTTTAGCTGAGGCTTTCTGTCTGCGCCAAGGCATCTGCCAAAGCCGCAGGCAGGTATGCCAAAAGGTCCCTTACCTGACTTGCCGGAGTGGGGTGTGCGTGTTCCGCCATGATTCTGTTGGCCAGCGCCGTTGTCACAAGTGCTCTACGCATGGGTAGTCTGGCATATAGAAGGGCCGTGGCGATGCCGGTGATGGTGTCACCAGTTCCGCCTATGGCTTCCATGGCTTCGACGCTGGGGTGCGAGATAGTATCCGTGATGGTGTTATCAATGACCACATGATCCGTGGCTCCTTTTAGCAAAAGGGCTTTTGCCGTGCCACCGGTTTTACCCGCCCGGGATAGTAATTCCCCGGTATCTTGCCCATCCGCCAGTAAAAATCCTCGAGTGTAAAAAGGATGTGGGGCTTCTTCGTCCGCCAAAAAAGCCAATTCCCCGACATCCGGCGTAAAAAGATCAAAAGATGAGGCACAACCGCTCATTTTTACCGCATACATGTACCCGGCGTCTGCAACTAGAATGGGTTTGTACGGCAATGATTCTACCGCCAAGAGGATGCGAAGCTGCCAGTCTACATCCGGCAGTAGATAATGAAAGGTAATACCAAAAGGAGACTTTTGCCTAAGTGTGTGCGTAAGGTGTGCATACTGATCCTGCTACAAAGTTGTGGACACAGAGTTAAGCTACTATCCTGCCCA
>CAZQKM010000048.1:0-8762 GCA_964593925.1 uncultured Desulfovibrionaceae bacterium
TTCGTAGGCAGGATAGTAGCTTAACTTTGTGTCCACAACTTTGTAGCAGGTTCACGTGCTTTTGTCTGATTTTTTGTGAACCATTGCGAGTATATCTAGTTGAAGACAAAATGGATGTATTTTTCCACTCGTTTTTTAAGGAGAACTGTCAGATCAAATGGAAACTACTTCAAATTAGTCTAGAAAAGCGTTGAAACTTTTTTTTCGAACAGATAGGACTGTGACGTTTTCGTGTACATGAATACACTGGCGTACACGTTATAATTGTAAGAGAGGAAGATATGTTTACAGCAAGTTTGGCTTATGCCATGGCCCCAGGCGGAGAGGTTGGCATGCAGGGTGGTGGGGCGTCTTGGCAGGGTATTGTTCCCTTGGTGATAATATTTTTTATTTTTTATATAATGCTCATTCGCCCTCAGCAAAAAAAGGCCAAAGAGCACAACGAAATGTTGAATAATCTACAAAAGGGAGACCAAGTGGTCACCAACGGTGGATTGTTGGGGCGCATTTTGGAAATAAATGACAAATGGCTGCGCATTGAGGTGAGCGATAACGTGGAAGTCAAAGTGGCACGCGGATTTATTGCCGACCTCGTTGAGCGCAAGGGCAAAAAAGACGAAGGCTCAAAAAAAGCGGCTAAAAAATAGTAGCCAATGCTTACGTTGTTGTTTTTGTACGGGAATAACGTATATTCAGTTGCTGTAGCGTCTTAGATTGCCTGTCTGTTTGCTTGTGATAACAGTAAGCTGCAGATCAACGGCTCGTAAATCGGCCTTACTGCTGTGTATACCAAGAGCAGTTTAGAGGCCGGAGTGCTATGCGTAGCAGAATCCGTTGCGGCGTAGTCGCAAAATTTTTTGTGCCTAACGCACAGATACCATATTTTGAGGAGTTGCAATGCTAGAGAGCCTGCGATGGAGAAGCATACTCACGCTTATTGTGGCAATGCTGGCCCTTGCCTATACATTACCAAGTATTCCTTCTGTCAGATCTTCTGTACTTCAAAATGCCTTGCCTGATGCCAAGGTTAGCCTCGGGCTGGACTTGATGGGTGGCATTCATCTGACATTAGGAGTGGATATTGACAAGGCCCTTGAAAATACGTTGTCCCAGATTGGGCAGGATATACGCGAATTCACACGTAGTGAAGGTATATTCTTGATGCGGCCACGCGTGGTGGCAGGAGAACGGCTTGAATTTATTCTGTTGAAAAACGAACAGCAGGAGGCCTTGCAAAAGCTGCTTGCCGGACGTTTTGAAGGGCTTACGGTGCTGCTGCCCCAAGCTTTGAGTGATGGACGATTAAAATATACGCTACACTTTAGCTCCGAGTATAAAAAATACTTGTCCGATCTTACCCTTGATCAGGCTGTGAAAACCATCCGAAATCGGATTGACCAGTTCGGCGTTGCAGAGCCCGATATTCGCAAGCAGCAAGACCACCGGATTCAAGTACAGCTTCCAGGTTTGCAAGACCCAGAACGGGCCGTTCAAATTATTGGTAAAACAGCCCATCTGGAATTCAGGCTGGTCCGCAATGATATTGATCCTGACAAGCTGGGCAAAGGAATTATTCCGCCTGATACCGAAATACTGGAATTACAGCCACGCGGTACTGTAGCTGTGGGAACCCCCATTGCGGTCAGCCGTGAGGTAGCCATGTCCGGTACACACATCATAGAGGCCCGTGCGGCTTTTGACCAGTTTAACAAACCTTATGTAGGTATGACGCTCAATGAGCGTGGTGCACGTATTTTCGAATCATTTACCGGAGAAAATACAGGAAAGCAGTTAGCCATTGTTCTTGATGGTAAAGTGTTTTCTGCTCCTCTCATTGAAGAGAAGATCAGAGGCGGTAAGGTGAGTATTACTGGTCGCTTTACTGACGCCGAAGCACATGATCTTGCCCTGGTATTACGTGCAGGGGCACTGCCGGCTCCAGTGCAGATACTTGAGGAGCGTTCAGTGGGGCCTTCGCTTGGGCAACAGTCTATTGACCAGGGTGTTACCGCTGCTATGGCCGGTGGTGCCCTCGTAGTGGTCTTCATGGTCGTGTATTATGGTGTAGCTGGTATTGTAGCTACTACATCTCTTGTTTTTACTTTACTACTCATTCTGGCTGGATTGGCAGGATTTGGGGCAACACTGACATTACCCGGTATTGCCGGCATCATTCTTACCCTTGGTATGGCAGTAGACGCTAATGTACTGATCTTTGAGCGTATCCGCGAAGAGTTACGCAAGGGGCTGACTCCGCGTATTGCTGTCCAGGAAGGCTATAGTAAAGCCACATTGACCATTGTGGATGCTAATATCACGACTATTATCGCTGCTGTCATTCTGTATCAGTTTGGTACGGGTCCCATACGTGGTTTCTCTGTGACGTTAAGTCTTGGTATACTGGCTTCCATGTTCACCGCTATTTTTGTTTCTCGCGTGCTTATGGATACTTACTGTCGTATGCGGTCCGGTCGCATGCTTAGCATTTAAGGAGAGGGATTCATTCATGGGATTTTCCATAATAAAGCCCGATACAAATATTGATTTTGTCGGTTTACGAAAAATATCTCTATGCCTGTCCGCGCTGGTTCTTCTAGTGGGAATGCTTTCGCTGTTTGCCAAAGGGGGGCTGAAATATGGTATTGATTTTGCCGGTGGCGTCATACTGCAAGTTCAGTTTGATAGTGCTGTGGAACCGGCAGAGCTTCAGGCGCCTCTTGCACAATTGGACCTGCAGGGGCTTACCGTGCAGCGTTTTGGCAATGCCGAGGATAATGAATTCCTTGTCAGGGTTTCACAAACTGGAGAAAATCCTGAAGAGTTGCGTGGGGCAATGGTCCAGGCTTTTGCCAACAACTTGATCATGGGCTTTGAAGTCAAACGTCTGGAAATGGTTGGCCCCAAGGTGGGGGCAGATCTACGGTCAAAGGCTGTGGAAGCGCTATATTTTGCGGTTCTCATGATTGCCATTTATATATCAGGACGTTTTGAACAACGCTGGTTTACTGCGGGCATCATGGCTGCGGCTTTGGCTGTGGGCATGTACGGCCTTGGACAGTTTCCCATAAGCAAGGCTGGACTGGCCTTTGCTGCGCTACTCCTTACCCTTGGACTATGCTGGAAGCTTCGTCTCAATTTTGCCCTGGGGGCTCTGGTAGCCTTGGTGCACGATGTTGCCGTTACCGTGGGTATATTCTCCTTGTTTGACAAAGAGTTTGATCTGACCATTGTGGCTGCTTTGTTAACGATTATCGGCTACTCACTTAATGACACCATTATTGTATATGACCGTATTCGTGAAAATAGGCTCGCCAACAAAAAAGAAGCCTTAAGTGCTGTGATTAACCGTGCTGTCAACCAGACGCTTGGTAGAACAATCCTTACCTCCGGTACAACCTTGTTTGTCATTTTTTCCCTCTATTTTTTAGGGGGGGGGATTATTCATGACTTTGCCTTGGCCATGCTAATCGGAGTGGTAGTGGGCACGTACTCATCTATTTTCGTAGCGAGTCCCATTTTGCTCATGTTGGGAGTGGATATCCCCCTGGAAGAAGAAGCAGCTTCGGGTATGCCAGAAGTATAAGGTGCCTGGGGCTGACTGAAGTAGTTTTGCTTTGGCAATCCACGAGAGCATGGGAACGTATAGAGTCTCGTTGGTACCTCCTTTTTTATGGTGGGGATATGTTTGCGCATATCCCCATTGTTGTATGTAGAAATCATTCTATTCCACATTGTTCAAAGGTCTGCTCGCTGATGGGTGTGCTTCGGGTACTTTTTATCTGCTTTTGATTAAAATTACCCCAGAAATGAAAAGTAGGAATTGTTCTTTTAGTCTAGACGATATATTCTTTAAGCAATCATGAGAATACATACGGATACAAGGGGTGTATATGCAGTCAGCAACCACAGGCCGGTTCATCCCGGAAATTCGAGTGTGTAGTCCGACAAAGTGGTCGAGCAAATGGACAGACCTCACGCCTGGACAATCAAGGAAACCGTCGCTCAATATTTTGAGCGTGAGACATGGTATCTCGTCGAGGTACAAAAGAGAATAGATGGTACGAAATCGGAGAGGGTAATCAACTATAAAATGGGAACGCGATTAACGGGTAAGGGCTTCAATGCCGCCTCGTAACCTTCTACCCATTAAATAAACTGAAAGCGCCGTGGAAGACTATATGAAGCGTATCTACACCTCTCCACGCTTCTAGGCGCTGGCAATCCGGGAAAAGTAGTAAATATCCGGGGATGGTTCGTAAATTTGCCGTGTATTGACCAACAAAGTGCAAGTTTTGCGTTATGCACAGTGGTCGTCAGTTTCCAAAGCAGTAAATGGAAAATTATTTTATGAAATATCAGGGTTGCTTACTCGTTGTCAAAGATGCTTCAGCTTCTAAAAAATTTTATCAAGAAATTTTTGACTGTACTGTCGAGGTTGATTTGGACGGTTACGTTATTTTCAAAGAAGGAATAATGTTACAGCAGGAAGATATATGGCTTGGCTTCATAAGGAGAAAGCCCGATGCTCTTACCTACCGACATAATACAGCGGAAATATACTTTGAAGAGGACAATCTGGACACTTTTCTTGAAAACTTATCGATCACAGTGAATGTACAAAATATGAGCCCCCTGACTGAACATGAGTGGGGGCAGCGTTCTATCAGATTCTATGACCCAGACGGACATGTTATTGAAGTTGGTGAAAGTATGTCTGTTGTCATAAAACGGTTCCTTAAAACAGGGATGACTGTTGAAGATGCAGCTGCAAAGTCAATGTTCCCGGTTTCTTTTGTAGAGGCCTGCCTTAAGGAATTGAGGGAATCGGCCAGATAACTCATTTTGCCAACCAACTAGAGTGGTATAGCTTTTTGTAGAATGGCATTTCTCTATGGGGTACCATTCGTAAAAATCGCGCTGTTTTTTATCATTACGGCAAATGAAAATCGAAAATATTGCAAAAGTATCTATATATTTTTTGTCTTATTTTTTAGCATTTTAGATTAGCACTTAGACTTTTTTGGGACAATGCTGGATGATCCTGCTACAGAGTTGTGGACATGGAGTTAAGCCACTATCTTGTAGAGCCAACAGGAGAAGTGGATGCGCAAGAATCGCAGGACATACGATGCGGAGTTCAAGCGGAATGCCGTTCGGATGGTCGAGTAGTCGGAACGGACGGCGTCCGATGGCGCGCAGAGTCTCGGAGTTGGAGTGGATCTTATCTACCGCTGGCGACGTGAGATGCTCGGCCAAGGGCACATTGCATTTCCGGGCCAGGGCAAAAAGGCCCTCACGGATGAGCAGCGCAGGATTCGGGAACTTAAAAAGCAGCTCAAGGATGCCGAACTTGACCGAGATATATTAAAAAAAGCATTGGCCATCTTCAGCAAGGCACCGAAATGAAATTTTGTTTCATCAGGGACCACCGCTCGCAGTTTTCGGTGAAGAGGATGTGCCATGCGTTTAAGGTTTCCAAGAGCGGATGCCTATGTTTTACGCGGTGGACTCTCTATATATTCTGACCGTGTAGTAGGCTACGTTAAGGATTGTTCCCAAAGAGGGCATTGTCCCCGTATATATTTGAGATTCATTTGTTTTTGTTGGTGTAAACAAAAGTCGCTTGCGCAATGCTTGGGCGCGGGAGGGGCCGGCAAGTTCTTCTACTGCATTACAGATATGCTGCATGGCACTCTCTGGGCGGCTAGTGAACTGACATGCACGCGCGATGGTATGGTGCAAGGTAATTTCCGGAGTCAATGAAGAACTGTGCAAAAATGCCCCGGCTGCTGCGTGATACTCTCCACGGTGCACTAGGTTTGCTGCACTTTGCAGCATGGGGTTGGCGTTAAGGCCGGTTGCGCGCATCAGCTCGTCAAAGATCATACGGGCTTCACGAAATCGCTCTTGTTTTATGTGTGCATCACCTGCCAGCCTGAGGCATCGGTGATAGTTTGCGATGTCTTTTTTGGCCTGCCAGCAGCGGGCCATACCTGTATAGGCATTGGCTTGATCTTTGTCATTCTGCAAGGCTTTTCCAAAGGCTTCTAGTGCCTTGTCATATTGTAGGTCTGTAAGAAATCTACGAGCCAAGGCAAGGTGTGTTTTGTTGTGAGATTTCTGTGCCGTAGTCTTGTGGACAAGGTCTGCCAGAGCTTTTTGAAATAATTGCGTATTGGTTTGTGCATGCTGAGTTTTTTCGTGTGTCAGCCTGGCGCGGTGTATTTGCATGCGGAGCGCTTCAAAGCTGTACGGGCGAAGCAGCATGCCCCGGTATCCGTTTTGTACTGCTTGTGTAATGCGGTCTGGTGTAACAGCCGTGCTGCTGAGGTAGACCAGAGGGATCCGGGCCAAGATAGGATGTTTGGCCAGAATGTTTGCAAGCTGTAGGCCGCTCATATCCTGCAGAGTTTCATCGCATAGAATAACGTCGACCGATATATTGTCGGCAGGGCGGGTGGTTGCCAATGCATCCAACCACCTTGCAGCGCAGACTCCCGAGGTAAATGTGAATACGCTACGGATACCGTACCGGCGCAGCATGCTCTTATCCAGCGAATTAACGCCCGCATGTGCTGAGAGCGTCAGCGCGCAGGGCGTACCGATGGGTGGGTAGGTAGCCGGAGAGGATGGCTCCCTGACATCTGTGTAGTATGAGCTTGTTTTTTGCATAAGCAGCACCAGTCGCCAATTTGATTCTATATTAAATAAGAGCAACGTTAAATATAGTATCGGCAGTACGGGCATGCTCTTTAGATATATAGCTCATTAAACATAAAAAAAGCCCGTATAATACGGGCATATATGGGGTAGAAATGAGTGCAGGCTACTCGTAGAGTGGGATGACTTTGCCCATTTGTTGCCCCATGGCAACCCTCAGTTGGCGAGGTGACGGGCGTACGGAAATGTGTTTGCAGGTATGCTGGGAGGTGCAGTGTGGGCAGTGCCATTGGCCACCTTGGTCTGCCATTCTGATGAGCAGGTTTTCTTTGTTATAGCACTGCAGGCAAAAAGGCCCTTGCCGTACGCTACCTGTGCGTAGCCAGTAGCTGTGGCCATCAGAGGTAAGGTTTTTTGAAATATATAAAATATCTTCATATTCTCGAATTTGTGCTTTAAGCAGGCTGTTTTCATCGCAGGTATTTACATAGCTGCCCTGCAGCTCTCGCAACAGGCTTTTAGCCTCGTTTGCACGTCCTTTCAGATATAATTCGTGAACTTGTTTGAAACGATAGTAGTCAAGCATAGGGTATACTCCATTGCTATATTAGGAGCGTCATTACATTTTATATAATCGTCTGCTCTTGATCTTTCTTTAGTCTCTTTTCGGATAAAATGGTATTTTAGTTCTGAAAATATATCAGTAGTTGCTTAGAAATACAGGCGATGTGGCTGAAACAATACTACGGTCGTTGTAGGCATCCATATGTTCTGTGTTGTCCGGGTTGAGGCAAAAGTGCTTGTTGGATGATGGAGAGAAGACCACCATGGGACCAGTCCCTTGATGGCAGCTAGATATTTATGGTTATTCTTTTATGTTTTCCGATTTGATTTGCAGCAAAAAAACTATACGAGGGAATATGGGGCAGATTTTTACTATACGACCTCGAAGTTGTTGTGAAATGGCAGCATGAGCAGCTAGTCGTGTTTTTGATGGATTGTGTCGTGCAGCTGCTGTTGGGGAGTGTCCCTCGAAGTGTGGAGCAGACTGCCCAGGTATTTCAGGGGATTCTTGGGTGTCGGCTTGGCAAACAAAAGTCATCCTCTGCCACAGATTCTGTGGATAATGGCTCAGTTGTCCAGGGAGGCAGGCCGGTATTCTGTTTTATATTGGCTTACAAAGAAAAGGGAAATAAATGGGCAAGGGGGTTACATACCAATGGGTGCTACGATTGAGGAAAGCAGAATTGGCGCAGAATAAAAGTGATTCATGCTTGATGCTTGTGCACACATGCCTCACTGTTTGTACTGGTGTTTGCATTATTTTTTACACAGGCTGATACGTCGTCTCTTCAGCAGAGCAGCATGGAGCTCGCTCGCGCATTGAGCTGTGTGCATGCGGTAGCATATTCTTTGAGAGACATACCTGCCCCAAGGGCCACGGCACGACGCAGGTCAGTACTGATGAAGTCGGTGGGGGCATGTATGCCGCCTGTCACAACCACAGGAGCGTTCGCCACACGCGCCATACGCGCTACATGTCCGTTGGCAAGCGCATGGGGGCCATGGGCTGTGATATCCAGCATGACATTGCGCTCTGCGGCAAGCAGGGCCTCTGTTTCTGTAAGCAGGCCAGGGCTGCACAAAATATCACAACCGGCCTCAATGGCTGCCAAGTTGGTACCTTCTTCCACATGTGAACCTACATATTGACCCAAAACCGTGACTATTTTGGCTCCATGGGATCGTGCTTGCTGTATAGCTCCGGGGAGCAGGGCAGGGGGCAGATATGCCAGCTCACATCCGGCGATGATATCAATACCTGCATATAATGATAGTGAACGGACGGTGGGGACGAGATGTTCTAGCACTGAGGGCATGGAGGCAAGGTCTACACGTTCTGTCAGGGCCATGACACGTAGGCCGGCCAGTTTGCCTAGGCGTGCAGCGTGTGCGGGGGGCATGCTACCGCAGCTTAATGTAGAATAAGCGCGTAATTCAATCATGTCATAACTGTTACCTGCATCCTGTGTCTTGCGCAACGGAAAGATGATCCTGCCACATTTTTGTGGAGTACCAGTTAAGCCACTTTTCTGTGTTCT
>CAZQKM010000049.1:0-8747 GCA_964593925.1 uncultured Desulfovibrionaceae bacterium
AGAACACAGAAAAGTGGCTTAACTGGTACTCCACAAAAATGTGGCAGGATCACTTGTGCGATGCCAAAATTGTTGAATGGCGATACATGGCTTCATATAAAGTTTTGGAGGCGCGGAGAGGGATACCACAATCTTTGGCATTGTGGCATGCTTTTGGCTTGTGAGATGGGTGGAAATGGTTGGATGCCAAGGGGGTGGCTGGCGATAGTAAAAAAGTCCCTTTGGCCAAGGCTCTACTCGGAATGGTACCATTTGTATGTGCTATCTGTAGAGTGCGTAGTACTGTGAGATTTGCCATACTGCAAAAAAAAGTACATCCAGTGAGATTTGTAGAACCTCACTGGATGTACTTTTATACTTTTGATGGTGCCGAAGAGAGGACTCGAACCTCCACGCGGGAACCCGCACTAGACCCTGAACCTAGCGTGTCTACCAATTCCACCACTTCGGCACATAGCACTGACAACTTTACTACATGTTTTTTAACACGCAGCTTGTATACATCAGAAGAATAGCATTTATAAGGTTTACGGGTAGAAGGCAAGCATTTTTTTGCCTCCCCGGAAAAATAAAAGCCTAAAACAAAACAAAGGGGCACAGTACGTGTTATTTTGTAAGGATAGATATGGCCACGCGTTACAAGTTTGTGTATTGGTGTGCGCCATGTTGATCAACCAAGGAGGAAGGGGCTGGTTATGACACAGCAAGATCAAAATATCGTTGTGGACAAGGCTCAAAGCAGGTTGTCTGACCTGTGGAAAAAAGAAGACTACTGGGCCATATGGCTGGGTTTTCTGGTGGTGGCGGTATGCCTTGGGGCATATTTCAACTTTGGCCTTAAGGACGAATTTACACAAAAGATAGCGGAGTACAATGCGGTACAGAGTATTGAAAAGCAAAGAGTACCTTTTAAAACCCTTGAATGGTACAAAGCTCAGGACGCCAAAAAGAAGCTCAAGGCTTCTTCATCCCAGTTTGGTAAATTTGTAAATAACTGGACGAGTAAACCCAAATCATGGAGCACTAATCCGCTTGATGCGTTCATGCTGACCGAAGCGGCCGCCAAGGAAAAGAACGCAAAAGCCATGCCTGCCTATGAAAAGGCCAAGGCTGTTGCGGCATCGGCATATGTAACGGCAGAAGCAGCACAACAAACAGCCGGTATGGCCGCTTTTCAGAATAATGTCCTTAACGAAAAAGCCAAAGCCAGCATCGCTGCCTGGAGAGAGGCTGTAACGAAAGAGGGCAAGGCCAAAGATAAGACCAAACACAAAGCATATAACATGATTCCCACTTTACTGGGGCTGTGTGTTTTTATGGCGCTGTTTTTTAGTGTGGGTATTGCCTTTATGGGTAACAGCGTTGTCGGCTTTCTCAAAGGGTTTGGTATTGTTTTTCTGGTGGCGCTTGTGGCTTACCTGCTTGGTGCGCAAAGTACGTTTAAGTATTATGGCATTGGTGCGGCTGCATGGGGTATTGCCATTGGTATGCTGATCGCCAATACCGTGGGGACGCCTGGTTGGGTCAAGTCTGCCTGTCAGGTAGAGTTTTTCATTAAAACCGGTCTGGTTTTGCTTGGTGCGGAGGTGCTGTTCAGCAAGATCATAGCCATTGGTATCCCAGGTATTTTTGTGGCCTGGGTTGTTACGCCGATTGTCTTGATAAGTACGTATATTTTTGGTCAGAAGATTCTGAAGATACCTTCCAAGACGCTGAATATTGTTATTTCTTCGGATATGTCGGTATGTGGTACCTCGTCTGCCATTGCCACCGCAGCTGCCTGTCGGGCTAAAAAAGAAGAACTCACGCTGGCCATCGGTCTGTCGTTGGTCTTTACTGCCATTATGATGGTTGTCATGCCGGCTTTTATCAAGGCTGTGGGTATGCCCGAGATACTCGGCGGTGCCTGGATGGGGGGGACCATTGATGCTACGGGTGCTGTAGCCGCAGCTGGAGCGTTTCTTGGTGAGAAGGCCCTGTATGTGGCCGCAACCATCAAGATGATCCAAAACGTACTCATTGGCGTAACCGCTTTCGGTGTGGCTGTGTATTGGTGTACCCGTGTGGAAGTTGAAGTGGGGCAGTCGGTGAGTGCTGTTGAGATATGGCACCGTTTCCCCAAGTTTGTGCTTGGATTTATGGCAGCTTCTGTCCTGTTCTCTGTGCTTGACGGCACGCTGGGGCCGGATCTTGGATATTCTTTGCTGGATCAGGGCGCTATCCGCGGGGGTACCAGGCTTTTCCGCGACTGGTTCTTTACCCTGTCTTTTGCAGCCATTGGCCTTGCCACCAACTTCCGTGAGCTTGCCCATTATTTCAAGGGCGGCAAGCCGCTTATCCTGTATATCTGCGGTCAGTCCTTCAACTTGTTGCTGACATTGACCATGGCGTATATCATGTTCTACATCGTATTCCCCGAGATCACAGCACAGATCTAAGGCTGAAGCCGTGTAGGGTGTGAAGGGGGAGGAGGGGCCAGAGGCTTCTTCTCCTCCTTTTTTACTGGGTTGCAACGGGCTGCAATGAAAGAGCATACACTGGAATGGAGCAGAGCATGTCAGAAATAAACCAGGCATTGGAAGGGCAGACTCTTGGTCTGCGAGTGCGGAATTTATTGCTGGGTATATGCGCCGTGTTACTGTTGATGTATGTGCTGTTGCCCTTGTTGACTCGTAGTATTCCTGTGCTGAGTCACATGGCTGCCCATGTAGAAGAGAGCGGCATCAATCCCGGATACTACTATTATACAGACGTTGAGGCTGTTTCCGAGGCTGAAAAGCATATGCAAGAGGTCATGCAGGGCGTTGAGCGGCCAAAGCCATGAGGATAATGTGTCCGCTTTTTTTAAGAAAAGATACAGAAACCTTAAAAGCCAACACTATTTTTTAGAGTTTGAACCGTGCTATGCAGTGCCACTTGAGTGTTTTGCGATGTACGTCATTGTTGGTGTATCATTCATTCTTGCATATATCGTAATTTGATTCACCTTGCCCTGCTCAATGTAATCTTTGTTATGCTCATAGCCTGCTCGTAGCGCATTCTGATTCAAAAAGTAGATCCAGGAGTTTTTTGTTTGCTAGTTTCCCTTGCGTTGCAGGATAACGTATGCCTGTATCGCCAAAGTATTTTCTCAGCATATTTTTTGATAAAAAATCCCACCTAATAATGCGGCCATACTTGGCTATTGTGTATGCTATAGGTTCAAGGGTGATAGTGTGTGGGGCGGTCTGAAGAGAAGTTAGTTAAGCAGCTTGTGTAGTGCTTTATATTCTGTGAGACATTTGCTCCATCACTGCTGGCCAGGTGAGTATCTGATTGGGCAGCTAGCCTGGCGGATTTCTGTATCTGTAGGGACATGTGTACCCCATCTCCAGGAGTCTACAGCAGCCCCTTACAGAGGCGCACCGTGTAGGAGCGCCATGATTATGGTAATGGAAAAAGGTGCACAAAAGGTGGTAAGTAGTACTGCCAATGAGGCATTTGCTTGCCCAAGGCCGTAGGCTTCTGCCAGGACAAAGGGGAGGGTTCCCGTGGGCATGGCTGCCAGCAATGTCCCCATGAGCAGCCATTCACCCTCGACTTCGGCAAGGCGCATGCAGCCAAAGACCAAGAGAGGGTGCAGGAATAGTTTGAGTACGCCGGTGAGCATATGGTGCGGCAGTGCGCTTTGCCGGCTGCCGCGCATTCGCAGTTGTATATGCAGTACCATGCCTGTTCCAAGCAGAGCGCAGGGGGCAGCAGTCTGACCCAGCATGTCGCAGAGGACCGTGAGCCAGTGTGGTAGTTTCAGACCCACAAGCACTACGGCCAACCCCGCTGCGGTGCCTACCAACACTGGATTTTTGAAGAGAGCCCCCAGCATCGCCCGCTTTAAGCCTGAAGGGGCAGATTTTTGGTTTTTTGCGTTTTCCAGTTCAAGCATGGCTATGCCAAGGAGTACAAGAGGTGTGGTAAAAAGAGTGTATATGCTCATGGCAAGTATGGCATCAGAATTGCTTGGGAATAGTGCCAGCAGGATGGGCAATCCCAAAAAGGCGGCATTGGCAAACGTGGCGGTAAAAGCCTGAAAAGTAGCTCGTGGTTTTGAGGGGGTGAATAATTTGTGAAACAGGTAGAAGGCCAACAGGCTACACAGAGTGGTACCTGTCAGCAGGCCCCCGATAAATCTGTAATCAAAAAGCTGCTGCACAGGGGCACGGGCAATGGCTCCAAACAGCAGAGCTGGTAGAGCCAGATAGTAGACATACTGATTCAGGGTGGTTGCCGCATTCTGGGGTAACCAGCCGACGCGTTGCACAAAGCTGCCCAGCATGATGAGTAGGAACACCGGCATGACCGTAAGAAAAATGATGAGCATACATGTTGCTCCGTGCAGGGTGTGTGTAATGGCCTTTCAAAGACCATACAGGCCTAATGATATACAGGCAACAAGGTTCAGGAAGAGTTGTATGGCACAGAGGCCCCTGACGTTCTCCTCGCAGCACTGTGAGAGCTTACCTGAAGGTTTTTGTCTAAACACGCTATTTGGAAAGGGGAATCAGGTAGCAGTAGGTAGGTCAATGTATGAGGGTATAAAAAGTACCGGCATTTTACGAGAGCAGCTGGAGATGGCCACCGACAAAAGGTAAAAAGGGCGGAGGGATCCGCCCCAAAGATTATGTTTGATGTTTTTTGTACGGTATAAACCGCTCTATTCTGCAGGGGCGTAGTAACACCGCTTGGGTGAGTGCACTTTGCCTGCGTCTTTGAGCGCCTTGATGGCTTTAGAAACCTCTTTGCCGTCCACATCAAGCAGGGAAGCGATTTCACCCGGCCGGACCGGCTTACCTGCTTTTTTCATTGCATCCAGAACTCGATTTTCCATAGAGCTGCTCCTTAAGTAGTAATGGTTGCTGGTACTGTAGGCTGGCCAGTATGTCAACCTTCCTGCCCATTACCATTTGCAGGAGCGTCCTCTTTAAACATTTCTATTCGGTTACGTCCATTTTGTTTGGCAAGATAGAGAGCACTATCAGCTTTAAGTAATAAATCATCTAACTTTGTGCTGCCAAAGGTAATGACATTTGAGAGCTCAGCGACACCGATGCTTAACGTGACATGTATGGGCGTCACAGCATCAGCACCATAGAAGGCAGTTGCTTCAATGGCGGAGCGTATACGCTCTGCCAAAATAAGCGCAGCGTCTGCTCCGGTATATGGGGCAAGAATGGCAAACTCTTCGCCCCCCATCCGTATACTGATATCTGAGAGCCTGATGGTTTTTGATAGCACACTGGCAACCTTCTGCAATACAAGGTCTCCTATGGAGTGCCCCCAAGTATCATTGATTTGTTTGAAGTGGTCTACATCAAGCATCAGGCAACTGCACGGAGCATTGCCGCGTTCACACTGGGCAATGGTGCGTGGGCCTTCTTGGGCTAGGAAGCGCCGGTTATGCAAATCAGTCAGGGTATCACGAAAAGAAATACGCTCAAGCTCTCGCATTTGCTCTGTGACCCGAGTGGCCATAAAACAGAAGCTTTCGTACAGTTTACGGATTTCTAGCGTCATCCCCGTTTTTTCCAGGTGCAGTGCTGCAGGGTCAAAATCGCCATGGGTAACTTTTTCTGACATGGTGGTAAGTTTTTCAAGGGGTACGGTGATACGCTTGGCGATTTTGAATAGAAAGGGCGACAGAATGATAAGGGACGCGACACCGCCGGCCAGGGACATGATTATAATTGAGAGATAACCGTGCATCACCTCAAGCATCTGGCGTTCTTGAATTAATACCCACTCACCGTTTTTCAGCGGCAGTTGTACACCCAGCACATAGACGCCGCTGGCATTTTTATACCAGCGCGGCGTCTGTAAAGAGTCTAGAGGAGGCATTGTTACACGATATATGGGATTACCTTTTTCGTCATACTGCGGCAAGACCGTTTTACCATTGAGCAGGCGGCTGGTAAGTAAGGCACCGTTGCGTGTAGCGAGAAAGGACTGATCATTGGGGGTTCGGCGCATACCCACTAGCCGCTCATTAACAGGCTCCAGCCCAAGGGCTCCCAGGAACACCCCCTGAAATTTTCCGTCTTTAAAAGGCAGAGGGGCTGCAAATATGATCAGAGGTTGTTGTGCGTCTCGTCCAAGGAGTAAGTCTGAGATACTGGGGCGCCCCTGACGAGCTTCTAGAAAGTAGGGGCGATCGAGCAAGTCAATGGCATTTATTGTGGTTGGCGAGACAAAAGTTTTTCCGTCGGGAGAAACGTAAAATGCCTTGTGGAATTCTACATGATAATCGAGAAATGTTTGCAGATTTTCTTGTAACTTAGCGATGTCGTGCGTCGCCAAGGGGTGTTTTTGTGCAAAAAATGTGACGTCGCTCAGGCGATGTTGCAACCAGAGTTCCGTTGTCGCCCTATGGTGCTGCAACTCTACAACCATATCACGGTGGGTGTTGTGGGCAATAACCTCCTTGGTAACCAGCATAAAGGCAAGCACTGATAAACAAGGAGGAACCGCAATAAGAATGAGAGTATATATTTTAAGGCGCGAGGCCAGTGTTTTTTTTCCAAACATGAACGCAAGGCCACCCTTTGTAAAAAATGTCACGGTATAAATAAAATAAAAAATAACATATCAGGCATCAGCAAGGCAACAATATATGTTCAGGAAGGCAGTGGGGTGGCGCGGCATGAGAGGCCGGTGGAAAATACTTCTGGTAAGATGTTCTCGTTTCTGAACATCATGGCTGCCTAGTCCTTTAAACTCAACGAGAAATTGTGGCAGCGCTTTGCCTTGGCGACACGTACACTTTTTGAGAAAGTCTTTGAAGTATTTATTTTAGATCGAAAATGGTTGCCAGGTTAATAATGATTGTCAAAAGTGTATTTGCCATAGGTCTATGCATTGGTCGGTGACAACACCGGCAGCTGCCCATGGCATGGTTTTGTCGTCTATGCCATGGTTGTGATGTCGTAATGGCCTGAAGTTACGTGACAAAGGTGCTGAAAAGGTCTGTATTCTGTGTCTAGAACAAAGAGTACTCCAATATAAGCGTCGCGCGAAATAACGGTATCAGCGTGGGCCGATAGAACGCCACTGCCACGAGATAATCGTTCGCGAGAAGACACACTTTTAGCATCATATCTATCTGTATCTTCTGGGGATCGACGAATACCGATTTACGCAGATTCGCTGCGTTGTGTCCATATTTGGTGATTTGTAGAGCGCAAGGTCGTTGATATCGCGCTTGAGGCGCGCTCAAGGTAGGACGCGTATTTTTTCATTCAAAGGCCGGAAAAGCATGCAGGGCGTTTGCATTGGCGTAAACTCGACAAACAACAAAGGTTTCCCCACTCGGTGATCGTAAACGACAGGCTTCATGTCATCTACCTGGTGTAGCCGCACTTTACCAGTGTCTGTGAACTGCTCTGGACGCAGAGCATGCCTCCCACACCCGTGGTGGCTTGCCCTGTTTGCTGTTGCCCCGCCCCGGTAAGCCCAGGGTCGGGTAACGCGACAGGCTTCAAAGGAACTTGATTGAACATGCTGTCTTGCGAGTAGCATAGTACTTTTGCCGTTATTTGAGTGAGTTACTGCGGGTAAAAGCTTTGATTCCAACGTGGGTGCCGAAAAAGCTTTATTTTCAGGTTGGACCGGATAAAGCAATTACGCCAGAGTTCGTTTGCAGCAAGACGGAATTTGAGTAGCAGTTGTGTTTATGGAAAGAGGAAGTAGTCAGCATATTTCGCTTTATGCGGAGTAAGGGGATAGCTAAGGACTTTTACTGAGAAATGAAATGTATTCAGTGTCAGACCTATGGATTTCGGCATTCTAAACCTTGCCGTTTACGAGCAGCTGATATGAAAAGCACCTGAAAACATTATCTTTTTTAGAGTCGTTCTTACTTTGGTGTAACCCTTGAAGGTTTCTTGATTCTTGCCCATGCGCCGTCGAAACTTTAATGTATGGGTAGGTATAGGGGGGGCAGAAAAAACGCGAATGGAGAGCTGGCCGGCATCGAGTAGGACGGATGCAGGACTAAAGTAGGACTGACGGGGCTTCCGACGAGCCTCGGCTCCTTTAGGCTTAGATTCAAAGGGTTGAGAACGGCTTATCTTTTCCCTGTCATATTTTTATTCAATTTGAGAACGAAGAAAAGCCCTGGCATATTGATTCTGACACTAACCGAGGCTTACTTTTTGCGTCTATCCGGTTTTGGAAAGGGAATCAGCCATGTTCGACGTTCCAGGTGCTTCGACCATTGGCGGTTCGCCTGTGCTGGCGGATTGCTGATTTTTTAGTGTCGCATTTTCCGCTTTCAAATCCCCATTTTTTTAAGCAAAGCCTTGGGCTTTTCGTTTACCTGCTAGAGACGCCCGTTTGCAACGGTTATTTGCCTTTGGAGCTCTGTGCGTTGGAGGTAAGCACGATATCCTCACCGCCGAGTTCGTTCCTGGCAAGGCGTCCTCTGTTAAGTGCTTTGCGAGGGATTCAAGTGTGGTACGTTCATTTACCTGAGCTAGCATGCCCTCCATTCCAGGAGTTGAAAATACTTAGGTGGTGGTTTTGTTTGAGGTGCTTGTTAAACTGGGCCTATCCCCAAAAGCAACCATTTAGGTAAAACAGCAAATTGAACATATGTTCTTCAAAAAATTTGTGATTGGGCAAGCCCCTGTCACTTTTGTAGTTTTCTAATTTATTTGGGTTTCTAGAGAGTGCCATCAAATTACCTTAACCACAATGCAATGCACCGAATTTGAATT
>CAZQKM010000050.1:0-8354 GCA_964593925.1 uncultured Desulfovibrionaceae bacterium
GCCTCTTCATTTCTCGCGGCAATTCAAATTCGGTGCATTGCATTGTGGTTAAGGTGATTTGACGGCACTCTCTACGATATATTGAAGATATTGCCTGGCAGATTCAGCCCAATGCTGTCATCCGCCTTGATACCATATCAAAAACCCTGCCGGGAGCAGCTGATGCCCATACGCATACTGATCAGTCTTTGTGTGCTGTCTGTGGCCCTGATCTCTGGCTATGCTTCTGGCCCTGGCAGCAGTCAGCTGCAAACTGCACTGCCTGCGCAGCAGCCCATGGCTGGTGAGGCCTTTGATGCAACCTACCCCCCTGATGCGACAGCCCCCTTTCGGCTCAGGCTTTTGTCGCCAGATCCTGACCCTGCTCAATGATACCAAGCCGGATAATCAGATTCCTTATCAATAACCTTTAGTAAATATAAAGCCGGTATTATGCAGAGCCCTGTTGGCAGGGCTCTGCAGTATCAGGCCGTAGGTGGTTTATAACAAGCATGGTCCATCTCAGCAGTACTACTCATGATCCTGTGTAGTACTTTTATGTAGTATTTTGCGCACTACATAGGAATATAGTTTCGGAATGAAACAGAATAAACGTAAACCATCTGTTACGATATCTGATATGTAAGGCATGGGCATTATGTAAATTATGATAATTTTGATACCAAGGAATTTTTGGAGCAGATTATTGCAAAATATGGCTTGGATGCTGACTTTTTTGTTAGTGCAACCTATTTAAACGCGACTAAAATACTTGAAGAGGATAAGGCAGACGCCTTGGATAAGATTTCGTATACACCTACTTATGTTGTATACGGAATTCGTCTTTCTGGATGCGATTTAAATAACAATGAACTGCATACACTTATACCATGGATTCAAAAAGCACGCGCTGGTGACACAGTTGCAAAAAATCAGTTGATTGAGTTTATTTTTAAAGAGCAGACAGAATAATGTCTATTCTATTTAGTCATATTCTATATGAATTTGTTTAAAAGTTTATGTTGAAATGCTATATAAAAATTAGAGTCTATATCGTATTATATTTGTTTTTCGTACATAAGTTTTTGCCTGTAGATGTTTGTGATGTAGGCAGTTTGCAACAGGTATGTCCGATGATGCAGAGAGCTCCAAAAATGGACTGTCGATCTTTGGATGTTGCCCGGTGAGTGGTAAAAAATTACTGTAGAATTTTATTTGCGATCGACAATCCGAGGGGCGTTTTTTTGTGCTATGCTATTAATTGATTTGTTTTTGTTACTGCGCTAGCAGCCAGGATGTTATTGTCGAAAAGTGCGTGGGCAGTGCCGCAACTATCTTGTTGTAAGGCACCTTATAACAGCAGATAGGTAGTCGGGCAAGCAGGGAGTATAAGGCAGAGGGCATGTTTGCTCTGCACCGTGGACTGCAGGGCGGTTTTTTTATGGAGCGGCTGCCTTGTTATGTTTTTTTGATGCCAAAACGCGAGAGTATTTCAGTGAGTTTTTGGTTCAGGTTTGTGGTGCTGCGTGCCAGCATGGCAAGATTGATAAAGACCTTGATGGATATCTTAGGGAGAGCAGCCTCCCACAGCAGAATTATTTCACGCAGCAGGGCAGAGGGCAGTTGGAAGAGTTGCAGGATGTTTTTTAGCTCTTGCGGTGTTGTCGGTTGGAATAAAAACATGTCAGCCATATCCGGGTCGGGTATCCATATTTTGTTGCGTTGGATACGCGTTAGGCCATGTGCTCGTAGTGTTTGCAGCGCGTCTTCTGAAACACGACGCATATAGGTGGAGCGGATGTGCATTTTTCCCGAATCTTCACCGGCACACAGGCGTAACAGCGCCATGAAACGGTTCTCCAAGGCAAAAAGCAGTACCCGTTGCAAGCTGGGAATGTCAAAGGGGCCTAACAGCGTCCCCAAGGTCTCCACTGTTTTGCTGTCGAGAACATCCGGCCCCTGCAAAAAGTCATCCCGCATGACGTTTAGGCCAAGTGTCATGCCCACGGCAAGCGCCATTGCTTGCGTCTGTATGCCCAATGCGCGTGTCTGGTCTGCCTCTACGCCGGACTGGATACGGGTCTGCACGCTTTCCAGCTCTTTACCAGACGGGTCAATACATATCAGTCGACTGATATGCGTTAGCTCTGCTTCTGTGTATGGCTGGCCTGTTTTGTCGGCAAGCAGGCGCAATAGTGGCAGCCCGTGCTTTGCGTTGTCAGCTGATTGTGCAGTAAAGTACTGTTGAATACGTGATGGATGGAGTGGCGTGGTGGTACTCTTGAGTGCTGCCAGTAGCTGGTCAAACGCATAGCTTAGTACCAGTAAGTCGCCTTCTCTATTTAGAGTGTAGTGCTCTTGGCGGGCCATGTCTGCAAATGCGCTTGTGACGCTATCGCCTATGAAATGTGTAATGTACCGTTGCCAGAAACGTATGCCCAGAGGCTCTTCTGTCAAAATGGCGTCAATGGTATCGTATGCTTTTTCGCCAAAGTAAGTCACAATGACATGAGAAAAATTGTCAAGTGCCAGCGTTGTGCTGTAGACAATACCCTGAATACATTTGAGCAGCAGAATTTCAAGGTTGATAAGCTCTGGCTGCAAGGCGGCCAGTTCTTGGGTATTTGTATGCACCTGTGCGTTACTATACTTGGTAAGCATTTGCACAAAGTCGGTCAGCATGCTTCTGGCATGCGTGTACAGCGGGTATTTTGAGCCGTGCAGGATAAGTATTTCAGATATGGAGCGTTGCTGCGCTTCAATGAGTGGAAACTCGTCAATACGACTCTGGTTCAGACGGATGAATTCAAGCAGCAGTTCACGTTCCAACACTGTGCGCACACTGCGTTTTTCTTTTAACTGGCGCAAGGTCGCTACATACGCTGCCAGCCGCTCTTCCTGTGATGGTTGGGCCGCTGCCATGCCCATACTCCTTGTTATGTATCCGCGTTATGCTTTTGTCGAGTGTGACTTGCGGTAGAACGCTCAGGGGTGAGTAGTTCTCCGGCAAAGGCGTCTCCCTGCTGGCCTCCACCAGCCATGCGGCTCAGTTCCAGGGCCACATCTTCTGCACGCAAAGCCTGGCAGTAAGTATATGTGGCCTTGTGCCGTACTTCTTTGCGGACAAAAAAATGCCGCTGGGCCTTGGCTGCCAACTGGGGCCAGTGGGTAACGAGAAGCAGTTGTCGCTCTTGGGCAAGACGCTGGAGTCGCTGGGCAACTTTGTTCAGGGTCAGGCCACCAACACCGGCATCCACTTCATCAAAGATAAGTGTGGCAAATTCTTTGCCAGAAAACAGCCCCACAATGGCTAGCAAAAAACGTGAAAGTTCTCCTCCTGAGGCAATTTTGTCAAGTGGCTGTGGGGGCTGCCCGGGGTTGGGGCGCCACAGCATGGCAGCACGTTCTTCTTTGCAGCCTTCTGCCAGGGAGTGAGGGGTAAAAGCAAAATGTACGTCTACATGCTCAGAAAAACCAAGCTCTTTTAGTTCTGCCGCAATGCCTTTTGACAGATGGGTTGCGGCTTCGCGTCGTGCGGGATTCAGTTCTTCAAGCACTTGCGCAAGCTGGCAACGTGCTTCATACTCTTGTTTTTCTAACCGCTTCATATCCAGTCCGCAAGAATCGAGAAAAGAAATATTTTCTTCAATTTCCTGCTGGAGGTCCACAATTTCTTCTAGTGAACGTTTGAGCTTACGTTTTAGCTGGGCCAGTGCAAACAGACGAGCCTCAATGGCTTCTGGAGCTTCTTCATCAGGGGCATGTACATGCTGGCGGCGCAGGCGCCTTTCCAGGTCTCGCATCAATTGGCCAAACTCTATAACCGATGCGGTATCTTCGCTGTATTCGGGCAGATATTCGGCAAGGCGATACAAGGTGCTTTCCAGGGCGTCCAGTACAGACACCAGGCCGCATTCGTTTCCCGCAAGGCAGCTGACAGCCTTTTCTACCAATTCGCGCGATTGATTCTGGCCTTGCAGAGTCTGCTTGCGCTCAAGCAGCTCTGCTTCTTCGCCGGGCTGCGGAGCGACATTGGCGATTTCCTGTCGCTGAAATTCCAAAAGTTCTCGCCGTTCTGCCAGCGAACGGCTCCGTTCTGTCAGCTGCTCGCGTTCTTCGGCAAGCCCACGCAGGCGTCGTAACAGGCATTCACGTTTTTCAAGCAGGTCGGGGCGATCCATGAACTGATCAAGCAGCTTGGCCTGAAAGGCCGGCTGGAGCAGTTTTTGTTGGCCATGTTGGCTGGTATGTAAGATAAGGCGACCGCGCAAATCACGCAGAGCGTCTTGCGAGCTGAGCTGATCGTTAATGTACAAGCGGCTGCGGCCGCTTTTTGCCGCCAGCTCGCGGCGCAGGATTAAATCTTTGTCAGGCAGGGCAAACAAGGCCTCTACCATGGCTTTTTCTTTTTCGGGGCGCACCATATCGGCCATGAGCTTATCGCCGGTGAGAAAGTGCAACGCCTTGAGGATAAAACTTTTTCCGGCACCTGTTTCTCCGGTCAGAACATTCATGCCGGGAGCAAATTCCAGCTCCATGTCTTCAATAAGTGCAAGGTTGTGTATTCGTAACAATTCCAACATAAGATCGTGCTATACTCAGAAGACAAGGTTTTAACGAGGGTACAGCTTATGTGTACCCCTAAGAGGATGATGTCGCAAGTGGCATGGCGGTATAAACGTCAACGCCGCAAGCGGGGGTCAAGCAGGTCACGCAGGCTTTCGCCCAGCAAGTTATAGCCCAGCACAGTAACCAGAATCGCCAGGCCGGGAAATAACGACAACCATGGTGCAAATTCCAGTACTTCTCTGCCGTCCATAAGCATATTGCCCCAGCTGGGGGTGGGCGCTTGGACCCCGATGCCTAAAAAGCTCAGTGCACTTTCGGTCAAAATGGCCCCGGCCACACCAAGTGTGGCTGCTACCAGCACAGGAGCCAAGGCATTGGGTAAAATATGGATAAAAAGAATACGTCCGGCTCCTGCTCCTGCAAGGCGTGAGGCTGCCACAAAGTCTCGTTCGCGCAGTGTCAAGGTTTCTGCCCGTACAAGGCGGGCTACACCCATCCACGAGGTCAGGCCGATGACAACCATGATGTTGCCAAGGCTTGGTTCTAAAAATGCGATAACCGCAAGAATCAGAAAAAAAGAAGGAAAGCAGAGCATTACATCTACAAGGCGCATAATCAGCTCATCTACCATACCTCTGAAATACCCTGCAATGAGGCCCAGCGTTGTGCCGATGCTAATGGAAATACCCACAGCCACAAAGCCAACCCACAAGGATACCCGCGCCCCGTAGAGCATGCGTGAAAGAATGTCTCGTCCCAGAGTATCCGTACCAAATGGGTGCAGCATGCTAGGCGGTTGTAATATGCCATATTCATTTATCTTTACAGGATCATATGGGGCAAGCCATGGTGCCAGCAGGGCCAGTAGCGACATGATGCCCACAATCAGAACTCCGGCTCCCAGCATATCATGCCGCTTCCAAAGTTGTGGAGAAAATAGTGCCGCGCGTATGCGGAAGAAAACAGCAGCGCCGGACATAATCAGTGTGCCTCCTGAGTAGAACGAATGCGGGGATCAGCAAGACCGTAAGCCATATCCGCCAGCAGGTTTCCTGCCAGAGTCAGTACTGCGCCCAAGACAAGGTTGCCCATAATCAGCGGGTAGTCACGCGACATGACGGCACCGTAAAACAGCTGGCCCAAGCCTGGCAGGGCAAAAATAGACTCAATGATAACGCTGCCGCCGATGAGCCCGGGTACAGAAAGTCCCAAAATGGTAATAACCGGCAATAGTGCATTACGCAATGCGTGCTTAAAAATTACAGTCCAAAGGCTTAAACCCTTGGCCCGTGCGGTCAGAATATAGTCCTGGCGCAGCACTTCAAGCATGGCAGAACGCATGAAACGCGACAGGCCCGCAAGGCTGCCGAACGTGTATATAAAAAGGGGCATGGCAAGGTGCGAGGCCACATCAATGACTTTGCCGGTGGGACTAAGCGTATCATAATCCAGAGAGGTAATCCCGGAAATGGGCAGCCAGCCAAGGTGGATGCCAAAGAGCAACATCAAAAGCAATGCCAGCCAGAAGCCCGGCATGGCAAAACCGATGAACACCACCACGGTACTGAACTTGTCAAACCAACGGCCTTGCCAGTAGGCAGAGGCAATGCCCATTGGCAGGGCTATAAGCAGGGTCAGCAGTATGGATGCTGCATTCATGCCCACAGTCAGGGGCAAGCGCTCTTTGATCTTATCCCACACTGGTCGCATGTCGCCAGACATGGACGTGCCAAAATCTAGGCGTACAAGCCGCCAAACCCATTGCCCGTAACGGATATGCAAGGGCTGGTCAAGACCATACAGGGCTTCCAGACGCTGGCGGGCTTCTGCTCCGGCCAGCGGGTTCAGTGTGGTTTGCATGTCTGTGGGCGAGCCGGGTGCCATGTGGATTACGGCAAAGCTGATCAGCGTAATGCCCCAAAAAACGGCTATCAACCATAAAAAGCGTTTGCTCAGACGTACTAGCAAAGGAGCAAGGTGCAATATCTTCAAGGCAGCGTGCACATCCTATTCCTTGTGAGCAAGCCAGCTTCCCAGGGCCCATACTTCTTCCTGCCACTGGGCGGGGTCAAGGCGTATAGTTAAAAATTGTTTATAGATTTCATCAATATATCCAACGCATGTTTCCACAAGATATATTTTTTCCAAAAACATTCCGTCAGGGTCGTCATCGCCATCGGTTTTTTCAACCATGGGGGTTTTAAGGCTATTGAACTGGAAATCTTCGGCTTTGAGTGAAACTGTCCAGGTCTCGGCATCTTGTTCCAGTCGCAACAGGGCGCGGTGGACTTTTTTACCTGTGGAAAGACCCAGGCGGGCTTCACGAAGCTCTGACATGGGGCCGCAGACTGTTGCGGTCTCAAGGCTTTCACCTTCACCGCCTTGCACAGAGATACGTTGCTCCATATACAGGCCAAAACTTGCACCTTTTGCGGTGGTAAAGTGCCCGTTGCCTGCCTCACTCTTAAACCAGAGCCAAGTGAGAAACTCCTGCCCGAGTACTATGTCGGTCAATTCACCCATGTATGGGGTATCACTCATTTATACCGCTCCTTGCTGTGCAAAAATGGTGGGCTGTATGGCATCAAGGGCACTTTGTGCATCGTCACCAAGCAGTCTGAGTGCCAAAGAATACGGGGTAAGTTGCTCCAGGTGCAGATCAAAGGTCAGAGTGAAGTAGTCGGTAAACAAGTCAACTACCTTTGCCTGCGTGGATGCGAAGTACACATCGTTGCTTTGCATGTTCCACGCCACATTGAACTCCGCAGGCACAGGTAAAGTGCGTGCCATGAGACGTATTTTTGTTTGCTCTTTCAGCTCGGTCTTGCGTGCGCGAGAGGTGTTCTTTTTACCCTGCTCTTTATTGCGGGTTTCTTCTTCGCGCAGGGCAAGGGCCAGATGTTTTTTTATCACGGCGGCTGACAGCCGGCGAGTATCCAGACGTAGCGAAAAAGCCAGGTAGTGCCCTTTTTCAGGGGGAGCGGTACGCCACCACGAGTCAAGCATGTCATCAAAGCATACCCAGCCCCAAGCTCGCTCGTCTGTGGTGTCTTCAATTTCTTTAAAAGAAAACTGCTTGAGCTTTTCCGGTATGGTAGCCCACAGTTCCTTGGGGATGTCGTCAGTAATTTTGAAACGGGTAAAACTGCTGCTTGCATGTAAAAAACCCATGTGTTGCCTCCATCTGAAAAAATATGGCCTGTTGTATGTAGCGCATCTTTGCCTGACATGCCAGAGGCAATGCAGGGTTTTGCCTCTGGCATGTTTAATCGCAAAATGGCGCCAATAGAAGGTATGCCAATGTAAAGTTTGTGGGAATTGACATGCGGCCAGAAACTACAGATATGTTGGATGGCTTGGTAGACCCTGTTGTGAGGGGCGGTACATATGGTGGAATCTGCTCTGCTTGTGGGTCGGCTTCTGGTTGCAGGTGGTCCGGTTTGGCTGAGACAGTCTTGCAAGCAGCAATCTTGAGCTACGCAGGGCAAGGTTTGCTTGGATAGCTGCCCATTTTTTTTGGGGGGGGATGATTCAAAAAAATGGTCTGGTATCAGGGTGAACTGCGGGCTCAGAGGATGCATGATATAATGATGCCGTGTGAATGAGCTGCTGTCTTGTCAATGTTTCTATGTGGGGAGTTCATCACCAGATGTCTGAGTATGTGGTGCTGCTTTGAGTTTTGTTGAACATGCTGCCGCATATATCAATAATGAGAGAACCATTGCGCTAGAGCATCGCATTTTATCGTATTTTAGATAGTGTCGTCAAATTTAAAAAAATGTGTTAGCTTCCTCCAAACAGAGCAT
>CAZQKM010000051.1:0-7999 GCA_964593925.1 uncultured Desulfovibrionaceae bacterium
CCAGAGGTGTTACAAAAGCTCCATACCCTTATAGACTTTATCCTGCGACACATGGCTTCGTCTCCTGTCCTACACCCTCACCAGGGCAAACATTGCGGCTGGTGTTTTTGCTCCAACCTGTGTACATTCTGCCTCGACAGAACAACAGGCTAGTACTGTGGCCCTGTTATTGTGTATAATAATCCAATTATTTCGGATAATTCTCTATGGAGGACAAAACCATGGTTTTTCCGAACCTGACAATAGGTGATCTTGTTGCCAAAATTCCCATCATTCAAGGTGGAATGGGGGTTGGCATCTCGCTCTCAGGCTTGGCCAGCGCTGTGGCTAATGAGGGGGGTATCGGTGTTATTGCTGGTGCCATGATCGGCATGAACGAACCTGATGTAGTCAAAAACCCCATTGAAGCCAATATTCGTGCACTGCGTAAAGAAATACGCCGTGCCAAGGAAATGACCAAAGGGGTTATCGGGGTAAACATTATGGTTGCCCTGACAAACTTTACCGATCTTGTTAAAACAGCCATTGACGAAAAAATTGATGTGATCTTTTCTGGTGCAGGGCTTCCCCTTGATTTGCCCAAATATCTGAAAGAGGCTTGCGAACTGCAGAAAGAAGAAATGCATACCAAGCTTGTACCTATTGTTTCGTCAGCCCGTGCTGCATCCGTAATTTGTAAAAAATGGCTCTCTCGCTTTGATTACTTGCCTGATGCATTTGTGGTGGAAGGCCCCAAAGCAGGCGGCCATCTTGGCTTTAAGCCCGAACAGCTTGATGACCCGAACTTTTCGCTTGAACAAGTTATTCCTCAAGTCCTAGAAGCCGTCAAACCATTTGAAAAGCAGTACGCAAAACGCATCCCTGTTATTGCGGCAGGTGGCGTTTATGATGGAAAAGATATTCGTAAATTCATCGACATGGGAGCCGCTGGTGTGCAAATGGGTACCCGTTTTGTCGCCACCCATGAGTGTGATGCCGACCCACGCTTCAAGCAAGCCTTTGTTGATGCCCAAAAAGAAGATGTCGTGGTCATCAAAAGTCCCGTGGGCATGCCGGGTAGAGCTATCCGTAGCAGTTTTGTAGAAGCAGTAGCCGAAGGAAAACGCCACCCTGTCAAATGTATATTTCACTGCATCCATAGTTGCCAGGTGGAAAAAAGCCCTTATTGTATCGCCTCTGCACTGCTTAACGCTCAAAAAGGCAACTTGAACAAAGGCTTTGCTTTTTCCGGCTCCAATGTATACCGCGTAGATAAGATTCAATCTGTCAAAGAACTCATCAGCTCACTGGACAAAGAGTTTACAGCAGCTAAATCAGAAGCCTCCTCGCAGGATGCGAAGTAAAGACATTTAAAAAAACGCTCCTGGAAATCCAGGAGCGTTTTTTTAAAAATCACCTGCCATATCTTTGGCCTCTTCAAAAAATTATCTTATTTCAGTTTGCCCTTGCTCACCTTAGTGCCGGGATGAGTTTTATCGTAGACCTCTACGAGCTTGTGCAAAGTAAGATGGGTATAACGCTGGGTAGTGGTAAGGCGCGCATGCCCTAAAAGCTCCTGCACGCTACGCATGTCGGCCCCTGCTTCCAAAAGATGTGTGGCAAAAGAGTGACGTAGCCCATGGGGAGAAATACTCTGGGCAAGCCCCGCTAAACGACAAAGTGCCTCAATAATACGCAAGGCTTGACGCCTGTTCAGCCTATGACCACGTGCACCTAAAAAAAGAGCCTGTTCATGTCCTGCAGAAACATCCAAGGTATGACGCACGGCAAGCCACTTTTCAAGTGCTTGGCCTGAAACGTCAGATAGCGGGACAATACGTTCTTTTGCACCTTTGCCCATTACACGAACAATACCGCTTGAGGGGTCTATATCACGGATATCAAGATTAAGTGCCTCTGAAATACGTAGACCCGAGCCATACAACAACTCCGCAAGGGCAATATCCCTTGCCAGTTGTTCCTTTTTATAACGCCGACGCGAACCTTCGGGTATATGCCGCATATGAGCCCTGGCGTCTAATATTGCATAGGTCTGATCAACATTTAGTGCTCTGGGGCTACGCTGCTCCTGTCTAGGGTTGCCGATGCCTTCTGTGGGGAGAGAGTCTATACGTCCCCTGCGGGCCATGAAACGAAAAAATCCACGCAATGCGGAAAGCTTGCGCCCCATGGAAGTTTTTCCCACACGCTGCCGATGGAGCTCGGCAAGGTATTCATGTATATGTCGCGCGGTAATTTTTTCCGGCGTGTCCAAGCTTTCAGAACGGCGCTGCAAAAACACCTCAAACTGTGCAAGATCACGGGCATATGCCGCAACAGTTGCCTCGGCATATCCTTTTTCCAACATGAGGTGCCCCATATAGCCCTCTGCTGAATCAGGCAATACAGGCAACATTACATCAACCACAGCGTCTATCCACGATATAGTTACTGGAAGGATCAGTCTTGGCCTTTTTCTTCAGCTCTGAAGCAATGGCAGAAACTTCGCCATAGTGTGTCAAACGGCCTTGATGATTGATCAGTACAGCAAGAGAGATGGACATCAGCGAAAAAAATTGAACCTGGCCGCCTCTGTCCGTTGAAATAATCCCACCGCGGACACGGTCCTCGGCATCATAAAAACTGGGCACAATGGCATCAAAAATTTTTACAATACGGGTACATACACTTTCAATCTTATCCTTGGGCAGTGCAAAAACAAAATCATCGCCACCCACATGACCCACAAATGACACACAAGACTGAGAAGAGTTAATACAATTTACAATAATACGTGCTGTCATCATCAGCACTTCATCACCACGAGAAAACCCATATTTGTCATTAAAAGACTTAAAATAATCAAGGTCAGCATATCCAAAGGCAATCTCAGTCCCAGTATTAAGCTGATCCTGGATAAAGCGGATGATGGAGGTATTGCCCGGTAAATGGGTAAGTGGATTGGCATCAAAGGAACGTGATGCCCTACTGAGGATCAAAGACACCCGGGCACTGATTTCTTTTGGGCTGAACGGACGCACCAAAAAGTCATCCGCCTCTACGGTGCCCCAGTCTATCCCTCTGGATAACGCCTGCTGCTCAAGGCAAAGTGCCACCGGAACCTGCCTGTACACATTTTCACTTTTCATCATGTGGACAAGGTCTATGCCCTGCATGTCTCCCACAACCATGTCTACTAAAACAATGTCAGGCGGTTCAGAAAAAAAGTACCCCAGCGCCTCGTTACCATGTATAAAGGTAACCCATTCTATATTTTGCACAGGATCTAGTTCAGAGACCATAGCCTGTATCTCGGCATCACATGTCACCAAAATACCACGCAAAGGACGTTCTATGAGCTCACTGGGTACATGTAACGGCGGCATTCCTGATTTATTCCTATCCTGTCATCGAGTTTTCAACTTCTATAAACTTAATACATAGATTGTCAAAAACCTGCTCGAGCAGACGCTGATTAAACTGTAGCAATTTAAAAACGAGAGGATCCACTTGGGGAACATTGCTGTCACCACCATACCCGTACTCAAAGGCTCGTACCAAAAAATCCCCCACATGCACAACACAGGCAAACTGCATATGATGTGGTGCCTCAAGAGGAGTATGATGATATGCGATGGCTTCGCCAATTCTAGTCGGTAAATTCCAAAGCTCACTTATCCACAAATTCACTCTGTCATGCCCAAAACTCAAAACCTCCAACTCAGCCTCTCGATAAGTCATGTCATTCTTTTTTACCAACATGTCTATACTTTTTTTGGCTTCGGGCAACTGCACGGCAGTGACAAGTTTGCCAAAATCATGCAACAAGCCTGACACCACATACTCTTCGGGATCTTTAAAACCCAGCGCCCGAGCTACCTCACCGCACGCCAACGCACACCCTACGCTATGGTCCCATAACCCCACCATGGAGCATTCATCCTTATCAAAAACTGATGTAGAGATGATGAGACCACGAATAACATTGAAACCCAACAACACAAGAGCATGTGATACAGAGGATATCCGGCCTGGAAAACCATAGATAGGTGAATTTACCATTTTAAGAACTTTTGCAGAAAGAACTTGGTCACGAGTAATAACCTGGGCAATCTGTTCAGTGGAGGAGTGAGGGTTCTCCATCAGCTGAGTGATTTCGTCTAATACCGCAGGCAAAGTGGGTAGATTTTTTGCTGCCAGTATTTGTCCCTTATATTTGGTTACCAAGTCTTGGACCATACGCGTTATCCTTTCTAGTCACTGTCTTGCTGCACATCTTCTATGGAATCCATACCTACCAGAGCGGCCACTGCCTCTAGGGATCTCATCTGAAAACGGCTTATCAGCATATCGCGTAATGCAAGCATAAATCGGTCTTCTTTATGCTTACGAAAAAGATATTCCAACCGGTCACGGTATTTACCATGATTAGTTCTTCCCTCCAGCGCCTCCAAATCCAGGGGCTCCCCGTGCACGACAATAGAAGATATCTTGGCTTGAATGATACGAGCTATGAGAGTCTCGGTCAGTTCGGTCTTTACGGCTACCAGAATGACCCCATCGGGGCGAACCACGGACTTGGCAAGTTTCATACCTGATCTGGCAAGCTTTACTGGAATTGTTTGCATCGTATACCCCTTAAATGCGCCAAGGCAAGCATGCTGGCGATTAGACATGTAGTACACTGTATAACATGCCTGGGGACTTTCGGACAGCACCTTTAAGCTCAAGATATAATAAAACCGTACTCACTCTACCTGCATCCCATTGCAAAGCTCGGCAAAGAGTATCCAAGTGGACCTTCTTCGCATCAGCAAGTAAGGTCAACACTTTTTCTTCATCCGTTTCAACAGGAAGACGCGCATCCGACGCAGCCAGACCTGTTTTACACGTTGCCACCACCTTTTTTTCAACCATGTTCCGAGTTGTATCGCAAACACAAGCTATATGGTCCGGAACAGGTATCGTACACCGCTGCAAGGCTGGCAGCAGCTCCACTAAGATATCCTTCACACCGCAGACAGTATGCGCCCCTTGTTTAATCAACTCGTGACAACCTGAAGAAGTCCGCGCCATGACTTGGCCCGGTATGGCAAACACCTCACGCCCCTGCTCCAAAGCCAATCGGGCAGTGATCAGGCTACCACTACGTGTGGCCGCTTCTACCACAAGCACCCCCAGAGAAAGGCCACTGATGATTCTATTACGAATGGGAAAATTTTTGCCTTCGGGCGGCACGCCAGGAGCAAACTCCGTAACAACTAATCCCCGTTCGGCGAGCAGTTTCAGTACATCCTCGTTTTCAGGCGGATATACCTGATCTGGCCCACTGCCAAGCACAGCAACAGTACTACCCACTTCCTCCAAGGCAGCTAGATGAGCTTGCCTGTCTATTCCACGCGCCAAGCCCGAAACAACCGTAATACCTTTGGCCGAAAGCCCACGACTAATGGATGCAGTAACCTCCAGCCCATACCGTGAACACCTGCGGGCTCCCACAACGCCAAGCATACCGGACGCAAACAAGGAGATATCGCCAAGATAATACAAAAAAAGCGGAGGGTCGGGAATATCCTTTAACTGAGGAGGGTAGCGTGGATCACTCCACAACAAAATATTGTACCCAGCCTGCATGGCGGCATTCCATTCTTCGCGTGCATGGTCACGCCACCCCCCCTGCATACAAAAGGTAGCACGTGATGCAGGCACTCCGGCTTGTGCCCAGCCCAAAGCATCCATCACAGCAGCATAAGACGAGCCATAATGCGTTAACAAAAGCTTCCATGTCCTAGGGCCAATACCAGAAGAATACCGCAAGGCTAGGCTCGCCCAAAACTCCTGACGTTGCACATCACTCATGCAACGCAACGTCAGATCCTGCGAAAAGCCACCTTTTCTCCCTGTCATGTCTACCGTGACAGGAGTTCCCCCCTTACAGGAAAAAGCCATGGAAGCATTCCCGCACTAAAGTTTTGCCAACTTGGTACGAGCCAAAGCAGCAGGTTCTGACCCGGGATACTTGTCCAACAATGCCTGCAAGTAAAAACGAGCGTTGTTTTTGTCTCCCAGCAGGGCATAGGCATATCCTGTTTTGAGCATGGCTGCCGAGGCTTTGTTGTGGGTGGGATAGTTACGCACGACTTCTTTAAAAGTAAGAATTGCTTCCGCATAACGCTTTTCGTGATACAAGGCCTCTCCAAGCCAGTAGTGCACGTTAGGTATCAACGCACTGTCGGGAAAATCTTCCTGAAATGCTTGTAAAATGCTACGACCGGAAGCTACCTCGCCATTCATTACCGCATTGACACCAGCCTGGTAGCGCTCTTTTTCATCCGCCCCCATGTGAACAGCACGCATTGCAGAAGCAGCAGACCTTTCTGGGTCCTCAGCAAGCTGTCCGACAGGAGTTCCAGGCCCCATAGCCCCGTTTTCCTGAGCATCTATGCTTGCCCTCAAAGTCTCGGCCTCTGCTTGGGCCACAGCAGCTCCAACCAAACTTTTTTCAAACAGCTGCTCCATATGCTGGATGCGTGTTTCAAGATTTTGCATTCTACTTGCAACTTCAACGCCGGCTGTCTGACTCTTTGCCTGTTCCTCAAGCTGACTGGCTTCAAGATTTTGCAGCCGCCATTCATTACTGTTCTCCAGCACAGTACTCTGCCGGGAGGAACAGCCCGGAGCAGCCATAAGCCCCGCAACAAAACACAGCACTAGCATCTTCCGCCCATATCTCATATTCATCCTCCAACTACCCCTATCCCTGTAATGTCTTTAGTACCCATTGTGTTTAGGCGACATATGGAGATTAATCAAGAAACAGCTTGCCCTCTTTTACCGCCCTCGTCCACAAGTCTTGCACCCAAACTGTTTTTCAGGCAAAAAAACTACACCAGTCACGCGACAGGCAGACGCGACGAATCAAGGAGCCGAATTCGTATGTCCCCCATTACCACTGACCCGATTCAAATCATACTTGTGTTGGCCGGCGCGGCCTTTGGCACTTGTATTCTTGCTACAATGTGTACCCCTCTCAACTGCCTTGTCAGCCAGATCATGGGAGTTACACGCAAAAAAATATTTTACAGCAAGTATGCCAAGCAGCTGGCAAACATGGGGACAAGCCTCGGTGTTGTTTGTTTTACTACTATGACAGCCGGCATCATGTATGCCGCGCTGGAAAACCCCCTGTTATTTGAAGGAACTCTTCGTCTCCCCCTGATGGGCGCCCTTGGTATGCTAGCATTTGCCTTTGCCCTCCAAGTAGCCTACGCCCTCACCTGGAGCACGCTAAAAGGCAATATGCTACACAGGTTGATGGGCTTGCTCACCGCCCTTAGTATGTATACAGCGCTTTTTTTATCTTTAGGTTTCAAACGCCTGACGCTTATGCCCGCCCCAAGCACACCTGCCACAGATCTTGTGGAAACACTCTTGAGTATGTATTCCATCCCCATTGTTGCGGTGTTTTGGCCCCTATTCATCCAATTAATTTTTGCTGGAAGTGGTGCAGCAGGAGCACTGGGACTTTGTTACCTGTTGCTACGACGCAAAGCTGATAACCTTGGACGCGATTACTACATATTTAGCATTGCCCACTGTGCTCGCCATGCGTTATTACCCACGATACTGCAAACCGTGCCGGCCTGCATGCTGCTTTGGATGTCACAAGCGACACGTTCTTTCTTCAGCATAGACAACCCCATCGTACTTGTGTGGGCAATAGGTATTTTGCTACCACTTGTATCATGCGGTTTCTGGCTTGCCATTGCAAAAAGCAGTACACCATTACGTCATAAGCCGGGTATAATCGTGGCGTTACTGCTGCTCATTACCGGCTTTGCCTTGCAACTGCTTGCGGCTTTACACACCTACAGCCTACCCTAGCCGTCAAAAAACATTTTCTTCACAGCCCTCGTAAAAAAGGCCCCTCGACAATGCCTGGGGATACCCCCCCGGTGAAAAGCTCATACTGATCCTGCTACAAAGTTGTGGACACAGAGTTAAGCTACTATCCTGCCCA
>CAZQKM010000052.1:0-607 GCA_964593925.1 uncultured Desulfovibrionaceae bacterium
AAGAACACAGAAAAGTGGCTTAACTGGTACTCCACAAAAATGTGGCAGGATCAAATTCGTTTGTTTCATTTTCTTTGTTTACAGTATTTATTCGCGGAGGGTGTCTGCCACTGAAAAAGCGGTAGCCCATAAATAACACTGACCCATCGAGGCGTCACATATTCGCAGCGCGACACTTTTTTTGGAGTGCCGACTCGCAAAAACCGCGCCGTCTCTTTTGGTTTGCCGGGAATAGAGGAAGCTGCCACACAGATGCGGTAGCCCTAAACTCCTCATAACGGGGAGGGCGTACTTACCAGTTTCTAAAGAAACTGAGTGCGTTCTGGGAGGCTTCGGGCATGAAGAGTCAGCGGCGGGCGGTCTGGGAAAATGGCGGGCGCGTCTGGCTCTGGTTTTTGCGGAAAGCAAAAGTACAGCCTAATATACTTCACTATATATTGGTATTTGAGTTGGTATAAAAATATAAAAAATATATTTTATTCAATAATATTAAGATATAATCGTTAAAATACAAATCCTGAATGGGTTTTGACCGGGCAGGGGTGTGTTTTATTCAGGTGCCTCCTGAAGTGGAGCGCTATGAGACAGGGATTGAGGCCGAGGAGCA
>CAZQKM010000052.1:617-7712 GCA_964593925.1 uncultured Desulfovibrionaceae bacterium
TTTCGGCGCTTGTCGTCACAAATGTTCGTTACTGAATTAGTGCGGCGTATTGCGACAAGGTCATTTGTTGTTTTGAAGAGAAGCATCTGCCATGCTGATTGATTGGCCTGAGTTTCCACATGTCAGGCTTTTATGTCTATTGGTGATTGTGTACTGCACCAAAAAGGCTGCCCGTGGGCAGCCTTTTTGAAATTTTATGGGGTAGACGCAGACTATTTACCACGGGCGGCACGCTTGGATGCCTTGAGCGGGTTGATTTTTTTGCCGCTGGCGCTGATTCGGGCAACATGTGTTGCAAAATTGCAATCGCCCAATGCCCATTTTTTGGCAGGAGCTGGATAGCTGCTACAATAGCTGTTTTCTTCAAAGGTACGCATACGGTCACACCCTTGGCACTGCTCCACAACGGGTTCTAGTGTTATACCATTCAACTCCACGCCGGAAGCGGTTTTCAGCGCGCCTTCGAGTTGTCTTTCGTTACTCATGTCAAAACCTCCTGTCGCGCGGCTGGCGCGGTGTTGTTATCATAGGAAAGCAGCAATCCATGATATGGATTGAGACAAATGTCAACCCTAAAGCACGCTATACAGCCATAAAAGTTTACTTGCTTTAAAATCTGGGCATCAGACAAAACGCTTACGTACCCACTTGCGGACTTCAGCAACTTCTCGAAGCAGTGCACTGTAATCAAAGCGAGTATAAACACCACTGTCATATACCAGCTCGCCACCTACCATGGTATGTGTCACTTCATGGCCAGAAGCTGCATATACGATATGGGATGTTGCAGAATAGAGCGGTTGCATGTTGGGGGCTTGCAAATCAAGTGCAATAAGATCTGCCTTGGCACCTATGGTCAGGCTGCCTACCTCTGGCCAACCTGCACACCTGGCACTGCCAAGGGTTGCCATATCAAGCACATCCTGTGCTGGTGTGCAGGTTGGATCCATACATTGCAACTTATGCAATAAGGCACAGGTCGTCATTTCTGTAAACATATTGAGGGCATTATTGGCCGCAGCACCATCTGTACCCAATCCCACAAGCATGCCCTGCCGCAACATCGCAGAAACAGGGGCTGCGCCGGAGGCCAGCTTCATGTTACTTTTAGGATTATGTGCCACGGCAACGCCTGCTCGGGCAAGTAGGACAAGTTCTTCGTCGGTAATATCCACGCCATGAGCTATGGTGATGTTTTCATCCAGTAGGCCAAGCTCATGGCAGTACCCCACAGGGCGCTTGCCAAAGCTGCTTACACACTGGGCTGTTTCTGCCGGACTTTCTGCAAGATGCATATGCAGTCTGCAACCTAACTCCGCAGCCAAGTCCTCGCAGCGGCGCAACAATGTGGGAGTAGTTGTATACACGGCATGTGGCATAACAGCCTGCCGTATACGTGTATGCCCTTTAAAAGCTGCATGTTGCTCACGCATTAGGTCAAAGGCTGCATCAATGTCTTTGTAGGCCGGAGAAGGAAAGGCAAAAATACCTTCGCCTCCCTGTATGCGTAGACCTGCCTTGTCTGCTGCTCGAAAGGTGGCCTGTTCCATAAGATACATGTCACAAAACGTAGTGGTGCCGGTACGCGACATTTCTGCACAGGCCAGCAGCGCTCCGATTTCTATGATTTCGGCGCTGAGGTGTTTTTCAACGGGAAAGATGTGTTCGGTAAGCCACTGCATAAGGGGCATGTCATCCGCAAGCCCCCGCAAAATGCTCATGGCAGCGTGCGTGTGTGCATTGACAAGTCCAGGCATGACCAGCTTGCCCTGCAAGTCAAGTTTTGTTGGTGCACTCCACTGCGCTTGTACGCTTTTCCATGCCCCGGTATCCACAATGGTATCCGCACGCACGGCAAGCCCTGCATCATGCAGGATGGTACGTGCCGCATCCTGGGTGATGAGAATTTCTGCCCGTATAATGACATCACACGACTGCTTCATTATGCTCTCCTGTATAATCTGGTAGGTAAGGGTGATGATAAAAAGAGAGCGCTGTAAAGGCAATGGTAAAGCTGGAGGTATATATGGACTGGGGATGTTTGCTGATTCATGCTTTTGGGGGCAGTCCTTTTGAAATGGCGCTGTTGGCTGCTGCTGTGGAGCAGGTAGGGGGCGTTGCCCGATGTGTGACATTGCCAGGGCATGACAGCTCTTTTGCAGCATTTCGAAAGACCAATTTTACCGACTGGGCTGCTCATGCTGAACAAGAGTATCTGACCCTTACCTCTGAAGTGGAGCATGTCATGGTGGCTGGTTTTTCCATGGGGGGCACATTGGCACTTCATATTGCCGCAAAGTACAGCCCAGCGGCATTAGTAAGCATTGCAGCGCCTATTCATGTCTATCGGATCATACCATGGGAGATGAAAGACTGGCGGCTACCTTTTGTAAGGATAATGCGTTTTGTACGTCCAGTTTGGCCTGGAGCAGCCCGCTCGGAGCTGCAGCAGGATATCGCTCCGTGGAACGGGTATACAGCAACAGCTTTGCCGCAGCTTTGGAGTCTTATGAAAGGAGCCAGAATAGTGGGCAGCCAGTTGGCAGATATCAGGTGCCCTGTACTTGTGGTACATGCCGTAACGGACAAGACTGTGCCCGTCAGTAATGCATGGCGTATCCTTAGCAGCGTTTGTACAGCGCACCGAGAACTGCATTTGCTCTCCATTCATGAAAATCAGACCTCACATCATATGCTCACCACTCATAGTGAAACGCGGGAGCATGTTGCTGGTCTTGTGCAATCATTTGCAAAACGCATAATATGTACAAAAATGTAAAAAATACAGATGTTACATAAAAGGTCCGTGATTTTTTTTGTAGTTTATTGTAATACTTGCAAAGTATTATCTGTGTTTTTGTTCCACATTGACAGTGGCTGTTATTTTCCGGTAGTTTGTCTTTTCAATAGTGAAGTCTTGGCGTGATGTATGACATCATATTACATTTTTGTTAATTTTTAGCGCCACTGTTTATGGTAGCACAAGAGTAAGGGGGCATGGTTTTGCCGTTTAAGCCCATCAGTCAGAAATTTTCAGATTTTCGTATTGTTCGCGATGAGCCGCGTTGTATCAATTGCGAAGTCTGCGTACGCCAATGTTCGTATGAAGCCCACTATTGGGACGACTCCAGGCAACGGGTAGCCTTTGACAGCACAAAATGTATCGGCTGCCACCGCTGTGCGGCCCAGTGCCCCACAGGTTGCCTGACCATAACTCGAAATCCCGCAGAATTTCGAGAAAACGAATTTTGGACGGCAAGACATCTTAAAAATATCTACAAACAAGGCGATACCGGCGGTATCCTTTTGTCGGGTATGGGGGCTCCGCTGCAAGGCAGAGTATATTGGGACCATTTGCACCTTGATGCGAGCCAAGTGACAAATCCTTCCATTGATCCGCTCCGCGAACCCATGGAGCTGCGTACTTATCTCGGGTCAAAGCCGGACAGGATAGATTTTGAGGAGTCTGCTGACGGTAAGGTGATGCTCAAAACATTTGTGCCGCCCCAGATAGCGCTGGAATATCCACTCATGTTTGCAGCCATGTCTTTTGGTTCCATTAATTTTAATCTACATAAGGCCATGGCTCAGGCGGCTACGGAGCTCGGCATTGCCTATAATACTGGTGAGGGGGGCTTGCATGCTTCTTTGTACGAGTATGGTCATAACACCATTGTACAAGTGGCTTCAGGTCGTTTTGGCGTACACAAGGACTATCTGAACGCAGGCGCTGCGGTTGAAATCAAGGTGGGGCAAGGGGCAAAGCCCGGTATCGGCGGGCATCTACCCGGTGAAAAGATAGATGAAGAGGTTTCACGTACTCGTATGGTACCTTTGGGGTCTGATGCCATATCGCCGGCCCCGCATCATGATATCTACTCCATAGAAGACTTATTGCAGCTTGTGTATGCCATAAAAGAATCCACCCTATATCGTGTGCCAGTGGCGGTAAAAATTGCCGCTGTCCATAATGTGGCGGCTATTGCTTCGGGCATTGTGCGTGCTGGAGCAGATATGGTTGTCATTGACGGTTTTCGTGGAGGAACGGGGGCCGCACCTACCATGATTCGCGACAGTGTCGGCATACCCATTGAGCTGGCTCTAGCCTCTGTGGACAACAGGCTGCGAGATGAGGGGATTCGCAACCATGCATCTCTTGTGGTGTCCGGTGGTATCAGGTGTAGCGCTGACGTGGTCAAGGCCATAGCGTTGGGCGCTGATGCAGTATACATCGGCACAGCGGCTTTGATTGCCGTGGGCTGCACACTCTGTGGACGTTGTTATACAGGGAAATGTCCATGGGGTATTGCTACCAACGAAGCACGCTTGAAAAAGCGGCAAAATCCCGATGTAGCGGCAAAACGTTTAAGTAACCTGATTCGCGCATGGGGGCATGAAATTCAAGAGATGCTGGGGGGTATGGGACTAAATTCCATTGAAAGCCTGCGCGGTAATAGGGATAAACTCAGAGCAGTGGGTTTGAACCAGGCAGAACTGGATATCTTGGGGGTTAAACATGCAGGACGTTAATGTGGTAAAACACCCGGCAGAGTGCCATACACATTTTACCTTACCGGTGCTGGCCCTGAAGCCGGCAAGGGGTGGTGCGCAATGAAGGCTCCAGATACATTCTGGCACTTTGACAAGGATATTTCAGGTTGTGGTATTTTTGGTGTCATTGATAAAAAAAAGCGTCTGATTTCCGGATCCATGCCCATTAGCGCCATGTGTACCATGCATGATCGGGGTAATGGCCTTGGAGGGGGATTTGCCGCATATGGCATATATCCTAACTATGCGGACAAGTATGCCATACATTTGATGTGTGACGATACTGAGGTCCTTGAAAGGGCAGAAGGGGTTATCAAGGAATATTTTACCATTATCGAAGCCCAGCCCATTCCTACCCGTAGGACCTTGGCGATCAAAAATCCTCCTGTGGTCTGGCGTTTTTTTGCGTTGCCCCGGCAAACCCGTCCTTGCTGGGAGCACCTTGACGAGGCAGACTATGTGGTACGCGTTGTCATGCATATCAATAAAACCATACATGGTGCCTTTGTTTTTTCGTCGGGGAAAAACATGGGAGCATTCAAAGGGGTCGGCTTTCCTGAAGACATTGCCGAATTTTTTCGATTAGATGAATACAGCGCATATATCTGGACAGGGCACAACAGGTTTCCCACAAATACCCCAGGCTGGTGGGGGGGGGCCCACCCCTTTACCATTTTGGACTGGGCCATTGTGCATAATGGTGAAATTTCATCATACGGCATCAACAGGCGCTACCTGTATCAGCACGGCTATGAGTGTACGCTGATGACAGACACAGAGGTCGTGGCCTATTTATTTGATTTGCTCATACGTAAACACGGATTGAACAGGCGTATGGCAAGCCGTGTATTTGCACCGCCTTTTTGGGATGAAATTGACAGGATGCCAAAAGATGAAAAAGCGGCCCTTGAAGCCTTGCGTATGGTGTATGGCCCGGCCATGCTTAATGGCCCATTTGCGGTGCTGGTTACTGACGGACAGAGTATGATGGGGCTTAATGACCGTGTTAAATTGCGCCCTCTTGTGGTGGGAGAAAAAGATAGCATGGTGTTTATGTCCAGTGAGGAAAGCTCCATCCGTGAAGTGTGTCCCCATCTTGACCGGGTATGGGCACCCAAAGCCGGAGAGCCTGTCATCGTGGAAGTTGAGGAGCCTCAAGCATGAATACACATGTGAGCATTGACGCTGCTGGCGTATACTACAAGCAATTGAACGATATGGTACGTTGTGCCTTGAAAGAGGGCGCACAGACCATAGAAATATGTAATATTCGAGGCCAGCGTTATATTGGTGGGGCCATTGAAGGAGACGTAACATTTTTGTTGCATGGTGTTCCTGGGCAGGATCTTGGTGTGTTCATGCGAGGCCCACAAATCCGGGTGGAAGGGAATGCACAGGATGGCGTGGGTAACACCATGGATGAGGGGTTTATTTCCATTAATGGCATGGCAGGGGATGTACTCGGGTATGCCATGCGCGGCGGTAGAATTTTTGTTCGTTCTGACGTTGGCTATCGTGTGGGTATTCATATGAAAGCATATGGAGATAAATTTCCCGTAATCGTGGCTGGCGGTAAAGCCGGTGATTTTTTGGGCGAATACATGGCCGGTGGCGCCGTGATTCTGCTTGGTATGGAAACTTCAAAACCCCAGGCTCCCATTACTGGACGCAGCCTGGGAACCGGCATGCACGGGGGTGTGATATACATTCGCGGCTTTGTCCCGGAGCATCAGCTTGGACCGGGCCTGTGTTGTAAGCCGTTGACAGATGAGGATGTCGCATTCATCCAAGCCCATATACAGGATTTTGCCGATGAATTCGGGCTGGACATGGACAAGATCATGGGAGCAGAGTTTGTCAAGGTAGCCCCTTTTTCACACAGGCCATACGGCAACATGTATGTGGGAACAAACTAGCGTGCAAGCTTTGAATATTTTGGAAAACAGGTAAGCTTGGGCCCTATGCAAGGTGTATTGATGGAAGCTTTTTCGGAAAAGGAAAGGGTGGTTTAATCTAGTCACAAAACAGCCCGTTGTCAGATGTACACTGTAATTTTAGACGTATCATGTCTGACAAAGATATTTTTTGCGTGTTGCGCATAGACATGTGTCGCCAATTACTATTCCTCCAAATGACGATACATCTCATATACACGCAAAGTTCCTGTATTTATTTCTTGAGCGCCCTTAAAATGTCTTCAATGATAAATTTTTTTCTCTTGGCTATTACGCCCGTAGGTAGAATTTTGTGGGGATTCAGGAGAAGATCAGTTTCTCGTGGCAAAACTAAAGGGGTGGTCTTGATGCTGGTAACTTGCCTGAATACAGATAGGACAAAAGTGGGAAGCAACGGTACCTGGATATGAAGCAATAAGTATCGACTAGATTAGGATCTATCACGGCCTTTGCAGCCAATAATTTTGAAGGCATTGGCTTGCTACCAGCTTTTTAAGCCAACGTCAAAATAAGCCACTTGGCAGCTACGAAGACTGTAAAAAACTCTGGACACTATCGGCAAATATTTTTGGTCAACTTTTTTCAAAAT
>CAZQKM010000053.1:0-7393 GCA_964593925.1 uncultured Desulfovibrionaceae bacterium
GCTACCGTAGGCAGAGCTACGGAGCGTTTCCCCCGTACAGTGGGGAACTGAGAAGGTTTTTGAGCACCTGAAGAGGCTGCAGCTTCCCCTTTTGGCTGTAATTCGGCAAGAGGAGGCATCGATTGTTCTTCCGGGCCGATATGAAGCTCTTTTCGGCGGTTAGCGCATTGTATGTGCCCGCCCTCAAGGGATGTCAAAGGCTCATTGTCTTCATAATTATCGGAATCTGTGTCAGGCGATTCTTGCCTGCCCTCACCTGCCATAAAAAGTAATGGTCCAGGCAGTTCAGACATCCTGTCCACTGGTGGGTTTGCGGGAAAAATGTTTCGCCAACATTCCATGAAATTGGCAATGCCCTTTTGAACAACATCAGAAAAAGTTAAAGATTTTTGATCACTCTTCGTTTCATATACTGGGCCTTCAGAAGAAAAGGATTGCTCTTTCTGCACATACCTTGCTGACCGAGAAACATTTTTTTCCGGCATGCGGAGGCGGAAACCTGTAAACAAATCTTTGTATAAAGCAACAGCTGCAAGCCATGTAAAACCCACGCTAAGTTGCAACGCGGCAAGCAAGGCACATATCCATAAAAGAACCGCACCGCCTACACCCAAAAAGCGTGTAGCCAGCTTGTAAAGTTCCTGCCCCAAAAGTCCCCCGCCAGCTATGTCTCCTATCTGCAGCATACTTGCAGAAGCCATGGCGGCAATGCACATAGTAAGCAACGTCAGCCCGAGTAAGCGCCACCAACGCATGGGGCCTACTTTTAAATAATGACGCACCGCTGAAAGCAGAAGAGAAAAGGGTAGTAGATAAGAGGCTAACCCAAACATATCTGTCAACAAGCCAGAAATATACGCGCCAGTAGGTCCGATCCAGTTGGAAAATGTTTTTTGCTTGCTGACTACATGGTTAAAGCTGGGATCTGTCCCGCTATATGACACGAGACTCAGCAGCAATACAAAGCCGCAAAAGACGAGAGACAACGCAAAAATCTCTTGCGCCAGTCTGTTGCTTTTGGAATTGGAAATGGCCAACCTCCGAATACAGGTCAAATTCGTATAAGAAGTACGGGGTATAGCATTCTGCCATACCCCTATTATGGTAAAACAGCTTGGTTGTGTCCGGCAAAAGACTTTGTCAGGCTATACCCGCCCTTGGTATTCCCTAGAGTCTGTATTTACTTTAACTTTATCACCAATATTTATAAAAATAGGTACTTGAATGACCATGCCAGTTTCAAGTGTCGCAGGCTTGGTCACATTGGAAACAGTATCACCTTTTGCTCCGGGCTCGGTTTCTGTAACTTCCAGCACCATTGAGGCTGGAAGCTCTAACTCCAAGGGCTTACCATTAAACAACAATACCCGTACGTTTTGCCCTTCCTTTAAGAATTCTGACTTTCCTGAAGTAGCCTCTTCAGGCATATAAACCTGCTCGTAAGAAGTCATGTCCATAAATACGAGATTGTCATCTTCGCGATAAATATATTGCATATCACGATTTTCCATATCGGGCTTACCAACTTTTTCACCAGATCGAAAGTTGTTCTCCACAATACGGCCGGTGAGCAGATTACGCAACTTGGTGCGAACAATGGCCCCACCTTTACCGGGTTTGTAGTGTTGGGATTCGACTATTTCAAACGGAGTTCCGTCTATTTCTATACGCAGACCACGCCTAAAATCAGTGGTGGAAAACATTCTACTTTATACCTCCGAAAAAAAATCAATAATAATTTGCTGGTCGAAAGCCCAACAGACAGAATGTCAGGAGTTCTGTTCTTGCAGATGCATGACCAGTGCCTGAACACCGAGCGCATAACTCATAAGACCAAAGCCTGCAATGACACCCACAACATGAGTTCCCAAAAGGCTACGGTGCCGTAAAGGTTCGTTTCTAGCTAAAATGTTACTAAGATGTACTTCCACACAAGGCAGAGCAATCCAGGCAAGACAATCTGCCAAAGCAAGGCTGGTGTGTGTGTATGCCCCGGCATTGAGTACCACGCCGTTGATACCACCATCACGAGCTTTTTCCAGCCTGTCGATTAATGCGCCTTCGCTGTTGCTTTGAAAGTGAGACAATTCAACCTGATCCGCACCCTGCCCCATAAGGCGCTTCAAAAAATCCGGAAGCATGCTCATGTCGTTGGTTCCGTATATGTCGGGTTGCCTTTGTCCCAACTGACCAAGATTGGGGCCGTTCATAAGCAAAATAGCACATCGGCTCACAGTGAAAGTCCTCTTTGTGTTTACGGGCTACTTCTGATACTGTCTGTACCTTGTAGCAGTATTTGCAAAAGTAGAATATTTTTTCGCAAGCTTTCTCTCTTGTCAAGCGCTGTCTTTATTTGACGTATTATACCTTAACAAACAGATACCCATATGCAACCCAAACTTATATTGGAAAATACAGCATACACACTGGAGCAGCTTCAAGGTCTTCGTGTTCCGCAGATAGCGCTTGCAGGTAGGTCCAACGTGGGCAAATCCTCTCTGGTAAACGCGTTGGCCGGATGTAAAGGTTTGGCAAAGACCAGCTCTACACCGGGTAAAACACGGAGCATCAATTTTTATAGGGTAGATCCAGACAGCTATTATGTTGTTGATCTGCCGGGATATGGCTATGCACGGTGCAGTAAGGTTGAGCGTGAAAAGTGGGCCAGAATGATCAAAACATACCTCACGCAGACACCTGCGGTCTGCGGTATTGCGGTACTGCTGGATAGCCGCTTGTCTCCACAAAAACTTGACCAAGAACTTGTGGCGTTTGCCGCCCATGCGGGTATACCCATTTTGCCTGTGTTGACTAAAGCGGATAAATGCAAGCAGCAAGAACGCGCCAAGCGACAACGGGAATGGCGCGAACTTTTAGGCGGAATTACCCCCCTGCTCTTTTCAAGCAAAACAGGCATGGGTAAAGAACAACTCTGGCAAGCGTTGTCTCAGCTTGTCCCAAAAGCAGCAGCAAGCCCTTCTTACTAGCTTTACAGTACGCCCGCAGATCTTCATAAGGAAGGGTATGGGGATAGCTGCAAAAGACAGCAGCATACTCTCAGAATCCGAATCCAGCAACACTTCACACCATTTCACCGTGTGCCCCTATTGCGTACCTTGGTTTGCCGCCACTGCACAATAACAATACCTGTGCAAGGCATCCTTTTGCCTTTTTACAGATAGCTAACATACAGATCAAAGTCGCAACAACGAACACCGGACGTGGCTCTGTATAGTCATTCTTTTACATAAACTATCATGTTGAGAATAAGATACAGTATCAGGCCCTTCTTCGGACATAGGAAACATATACAAGCCTGCCTGTGGCCAACACGGCAAATATAACGTTCCCCCCCCAAGCTGCAACAACCGGAGGCAGGATGCCAGTTTCTCCTAAAGAACCACCCAGGGTGAAAAGAATATAAAATATAAATACAAGCACTAGTGAAGAGCCAATATTCAGGTAAATATTGTCCCGCCAGGTAATAAGAGCTAATGCCAGCAGCGCCATGGTCACTAAAGAAAAAGCATACGCCAGCTTCATATGAAAGGCTGTGCGTAAGGCTTCTACATTTGAGCCACTTTGGGCCAGATGCGTAATGGCCTGCCCCAACTGCCATACAGGTAAGGTTGATGGATTTGCCTTGGGGTCAACATTGATAAATGCCCGTACATCCTGGATGATGGGCATAACTATCTCCTGCTTGAGCAACACCTTGTATTGGGAAGGAATATAGCTGGTACTGCCAGTCAGTTTCCAAGCCCCACTGGAAGCAGCATCAAAGCGATCAGCCCAAACAACACGCTCCATGGCAAGGCCATCTGGCGTAAATTCATATACCGTGATCTGCTGTCCCCGCTGTTCTCTAGGGATAAGGGCTCCGATATGAATAACACGTGAGCCTTCTGTAAACCACACATTTTCCAAAAATGTTGTAGTATTTTCGCGTTTGCGGACATCTTCTTTCCATATCCTGGATGCTTCTTTTTCTCCGTATAACCCAAGCACCTGAGAAAATCCCAACTGCAGGATGGCCCAAAACAAGGCATATACGAGAAAAAATCTAGTCAGCAGCAAAAAGGATACACCGCCTGCCTGCAAAGCGATCAGTTCTCTGTTCCGGGCCATGATACAAAGCTGGATAACCACCGCCAACAGAAACACCGCAGGAAGAATCTGCGAGATGATCAAAGGAGTTTTAACTGCAAAGTAGGTTACAATAGCTTGTGCACTAAGCCCTGCCTCCAAAAAGTCATCCAGCCGATCAAAAATGTCTGACAACAGATATATACCGGTGCCCGCAGCCAACGTGAGCAGGGTTAAAAAAAGGTTAGTCCGTATGAGGTATCGCGAAAGAATGCTCATGGCACCCTCTTTTTAAGTCGCCAGAGGGTATGTCCGATATAGCTGACGATATTCAGAGAGCGCTCTCTTTCAACCCTGTCCAACCACACCAGGCCCACAAGAAGGAAAAACAGATTAGGGATCCATAACCCTATACTTGGCGGAAGCGTACCGGACTCTCCGGCAGAAAGCCCAACAGAAAGAAGCGTATAATACACAAAAAACATGCCCAAAGCGAGTAGCACACCATATTGCCTTTCCAGTCCCTGAAAAGCGCATGCCAGTGGCAGGGCAAACAGGCCAAGCACGAAGCTGGCCACAGGCAATACCCATCTTTTTTGTAGCTCCACCTTTACCTTACGCAAAAAATTGGCATCCTGCACGGCGGGATGTGCAGGAGTAATACTGCGTAGCTCCTGCCATGACATTTCCTTGGGCTTCACTTTACCCAATGTGAACCCCTTGAATATTTTCTCAAGGTCGATCCGTATGGTATATTCTTTAAAGTCCAAGATACTTACCGTCTCCTTCTGTTGACGGTATATTTTTCCGTCTCGCAGCATGAAAATAAGTTCGCCGTGCTCTTCATCGGACTGCACCGTGCCCGAAGGCGCCAAGACAAGAACACTTGTGGAATCACGACTGGTATCTTCAATGAGTATATTGCCAAGTTCGCCTGTACCGCTTTCCACAGTACGAGAAAAAATGGTTATCCCGGGGATCGTTTGATTAAAGACCCCTGGCTGCAAAACGAGCTTGGCGCGGGTATTGGCAATTTCCATAATCGTATGGCGAAAGTTGCCCATACCCCAAGCAACACCTACCAACGATATGTACAAGTTAAGCAGAGAGCAGATGGTGCAAAATACAATTGGAGCAGGAAGCAATTGAAACAGGCTGAGCCCCCCGGCTTTTAAAGCCACAAGCTCGCGATCGGTACTCATGCGCAAAAAGGTAAGAAAAACGCTGAGCATACACGCAATGGGAATAAGCAAGGTAAGAAAAAACGGGCTTAAGTAGACAAAAAGCGTGGCTATATCGAAAAGACCCAACTCAAGTCCCAGAAATAATTCTCGCAATTGCAACATCCTGCCCACCAGCAAAAGGGAGAGCAACGCGCTGAGGCACAACACAAACAGTGAGACCATCTCACGAAAAAGCTGCCGTTGCAGCAAACTGACAGGCGAATATACCAGGAGAGACCTCCAATCTCATGCAGGCAACGTATCGCCCTGCTGCTTGTTTTTATGTAAGAAATCCAAAAGCATGACACATTCACGTGGGGTCAGATTAAACCGTATACCTGCCTTTTCAACCAGGTCTTCCACAGAAATATCGCTTTTTTCTAGCTCAGCAATATATTTCATGGCACGACGCATACGCTCGCTTTCAGGCATAATTGTGGTCATGGCATTTCCTAAAAAGTTAATAAAAAAAGGATACAATGCTACAACCTTTGAACAATCTAATCTTCTACACCATCAATATGCTGCTTGCAACAGGCGTTCGCCTACGCTATGCCCTGAACGCATCCTCAAATTTTTCATGCTGTGCATGCTTGGATGAAAATCATGAATGAGTTATTTATTGCAGTTATACTGGGTATTGTGGAAGGGCTTACAGAGTTTTTGCCAGTATCCTCCACAGGGCATCTGATTATTGCGGGCCACTTGATTGGCTACACGGGCCCCAAGGCAGAATCCTTTCAAGTGGCCATTCAGCTAGGTGCCATTCTTGCAATTGTAATCCTCTATAGAGAGCGTTTTCAAGGACTGTGTTCGCTGCAAAGTAGCCAGACTTTTGCCGGATATCGCGGATGGATATTGCTGGCGGCAACTTCCCTGCCCGCAAGTCTGCTTGGGCTGGCGACGCACGACTTGATCAAAGAGCATCTTTTTGGACCAGTGACTGTGGCATGGGCTTTGGGAGCCGGGGCGCTATTTATATTATGGGTGGAGCGTCGAGGCGAAGGAAAACAGTATGCATCGCTGGATGATGTAACCCTTGCTTTGGCACTGGGCATAGGGCTGTTTCAGTGTCTTGCTCTGTGGCCCGGTTTTTCACGTTCAACAGCCACCATTATGGGCGCTTTACTGTTGGGTAGCAATCGCAAGTTGGCGGTGGAATATTCCTTTGTAGCAGCGGTACCCATCATGTTTGCCGCTGTGGGATATGACCTTTACAAGTCAGCACCACTGCTCTCTTCTGCCGATATTCCCTTTTGGGTCATGGGCTTTGGGGTCTCTTTTTTATCTGCTTGGGGCGCAGTCAAAGGGTTTATCCATCTTGTGGGACGGATGACTTTTCGCCCCTTTGCCTGGTACCGGCTGGTACTGGCCCCTGTGGTCTTGTTTTTGTGGGGTTAACTCTCTCCCCTAACACTTTAAAATGATACGGCCTAGATATATGAATGCTTGGTGGCAAAGTCCCGGTCAGGTATATCTGGAATGTTACTGTTACACCCTCTACCCATGAATCAAACTTCCTGCCGCAAGATGATAAAAACTTTCTTCAACCAAGGGATTGACAACAGGCCCGAAAAACGTCACAAACCAAAACCCATGGACACAAGGTTTTCAAAAAAATCTAGTGTTCATATTATGTGGCGAGGTAGCTCAGTTGGTTAGAGCATGCGGCTCATATCCGCAGTGTCGGGGGTTCAATTCCCTCCCTCGCTACCATAAAAAATGATGGACTTCAGTTATGTGGCTGAGGTCCTTTTTTTTTGGGGGGGGTAAGGAAAAGACAAGATCCTCTTCTTCTGCCTTATGCCTCCTGCCGCAGATATGGGCTACACCAAAGAAAGGAACTTTGCGTAAAATGGAATGTGTCCGACGAATTTTCATGGCCACTCCCGTAAAGCAAGTGGTCCTGTTCGAAATTCCAAAATCCATCAAAATTTAGAGCACCCCTTTCCCACACCATCCAGCCGCAGAAATCCGCCAACAGATCCAGCCAAGGGGCACCAGTGCGCACAATTCAAAAAAATAGCATTGATCCTGCCACATTTTTGTGGAGTACCAGTTAAGCCACTTTTCTGTGTTCTTGG
>CAZQKM010000054.1:0-7181 GCA_964593925.1 uncultured Desulfovibrionaceae bacterium
GCCATACAGCCCCCTACGGTAACGATGCCTGTACTGCCGAAGCGTACGCGCATTGTCGTCGGCACTTTGGCAAGGATAGTCATATTTTTTTCGTGTTTGCCGGTACTGCGGCCAATGTGCTTGCCTTACGGGGCATGTGTAAGCCATGCCAAGCCGTGATGTGTGCTGATATTGCGCATATCAATACGGATGAGTGCGGTGCTCCAGAGGCCATGGGTGCCATGAAGCTGCTTGCGTTGGCTTCGCGTAATGGCAAGCTTGCCCCGGCAGACTTTGGACCGGCCTTGGCGTATATAGGTAATGGACACCATGCCCAACCTGGCGTGCTTTCCATTGCACAGACCACAGAGTATGGCACGGTGTACACTGTGGATGAGGTGCGGGCCCTGGCTGACATGGCGCATGCCCACGACATGCTACTGCACATGGACGGAGCTCGTCTGGCCAATGCTGCGGCCTCTTTAGGCGTATCTTTGCGCGCACTTACTCGTGACGCGGGTGTGGATGTACTGAGTTTTGGCGGGACAAAAAATGGTCTGGCTTTCGGGGACGCTGTGGTTGTACTGAATGAGAGCCTGGTGGAAGGGTATAAATATTTACATAAGCAATATGGCCAACTGTATTCCAAGATGCGCTTTCTTGGTGCACAATTTTCTGCGTTACTCAAAGATGACCTGTGGCTGAGCAATGCAAGGCATGCCAATGCCATGGCGCAACGCCTTGTTAAAGGTATCAGTGGGGCAGAAGGAGTGATAGTTACCCAAAACGTGCAGGCCAATGCCATATTTGCCCGTATGCCCGAGCATGCAATCCACAGCCTGCAAAAAGAATTTTTGTTTAATCTTTGGGACCCATCTGTTGGTGAGGTGCGTTTAATGACGTCGTTTGCCACTACGCCAGAGCAGGTGGATGCATTTGCCCAGGCCATTTTGAAGGCATGCCGCATATAATCATCGTGGGGCGCAGGTCTTGGGGCGTGTCGTGCCCCATCACAACCGGTTGTGTGTACCGCACACCTTGGAGCAGGGCATATTTTTTAGGGGGTGCAGGACTTTTTTGGCAAGGTAGTGCCGTGCCTGTTCATGGGTTAGCGGTGGATTAGTGCATAGAGAGATGCGGCCAATGGCCGGGAGTAGACGCGTACCCGTGACAGCAGCCATGATGCGGACTTGTTTTTGGCTTTAAACCGATGCACCGCATCAGAACGCATGGGAGGATTTGCCCCCCGGGTGGTTTCAAACAGTACGGTAAAGCCATATTGTCGGGCTAGGGCCAAAGCTTCAGGGCACGTTGCACCCCAGGGCCAGCAAAATGACTGCACCTGGTGCCCAAGTTCTTTTTCTAGCGTGGCCTTGCATGAGGCAATTTCCTGTTCCATACGTGCTATGCGCTGGGTATCTGTCTCAAATGCCCCCAGTTCATCTTCAGAAAGTGCAGCAACAGCACGTCGTAGTATGTCCATGTTTTGTGTTGATTGGGCAAAAGCCCATGCTTCTGCCTTATCTTGGGGTACAAGAGCACGTACCGTATCCAGCAAATGGGCAGAGGGCACAAATGCCCTGTGAGAAAAGGCTGCTCCTTGTGGAAAGGCGGGCATACCCCATGGCATGTCTCCTTCCACCGCATAAAATGTCCTGCCTCTGCTGCGTGGAAAGCTGAATGCCGCATAGTGCGATGCGTTGAAGACTAGTTTGTGCGCAGTGGAATGCGCTGCAACGGATATGATACCCGACGCTTCCATGGCACGGGCTTCATGCCAGCTGAAAAACATATCCTGCCGTTCTACAAGTTGTCCGGTGGTTTGCTGAAAGGGGGTATCCACGGGGGGCAGGGCTGTATGAGGCACGAGGCCGTTGGTGACATCTTCAATGGTGGGATAACATTCTGGCCGTTGGGCAATTTTTGAGGTAACGGCAAAGATAACCCCTTTGTGCCCATATTTTTTTAGGATGGGCCAGGCATACACATAGTTGTCCAAGTAGCCATCATCAAAAGTGAATAAAACGGATTTGCGGGGCAGCGGGGCGCCATGCAGCAGGTATGCCTCTGCTTCATCCAGGGCAATACCACGCCAACCCTTTTGGGCTAGCAGCCGACAGTGCTCTTCAAAAATATCAGGGTGTACTGCAATGGACCCTGAGCATTTGCTGATATAGTGGTACATAAGTACCGGTAAACTTGTTGTATGCACGACTGCTTGACTGTGGAATAATATGGCTTACTTCAAATAACGAAGCGGGACGCTCACGTTGAGCTCAATGTCCCGGATACTCATGCTGTCATAAGGAGAGCTATACGAGATGGGCGTTGAATTCAAGGACTATTACAAGTTGCTGGGTGTGCAGCGTGATGCCCCTAAAGATGAGATTGCCAAAGCCTATAAAAAAATGGCCCGTAAATATCATCCTGATTTGAATCCGGATAACGCTGAGGCAGAAAAACGGTTTAAAGAGATCAGTGAAGCATACGAAGTTCTCAAAGACCCTGCCAAGCGCCAGCGCTATGATCAGCTTGGTCCCAACTGGCAGCATGGCCAAAACTTTCAAGGCGCACAGGGCTTTCATCATGCAGGCTTTGGGGGGGCTGGTGGCTTTAATGCGTCGGGCTTCAGCGACTTTTTTGACATGTTTTTTGGTGGTGCAGGTACAGGACACAGGCATGCATCGGGTTTTGGGGGTGATCCTTTTGGCAATTTTTCTTCCAGGCAGCGTAAAGGGCGTGATTTGGAAGCACAGCTTGTTCTGACACTGGAAGAGGCCTACAGGGGAGGTAAAAAATCCATAACAGTTCAGGGGGATGCCCCTGGAGGAACAAAGTGTCTGGAAGTGACAATTCCGCCCGGAATTAAGGATGGAGCAAAAATTCGTCTTTCTGGCCAAGGGGCTCCTGGTCTTGGAGGGGCACCCATGGGCGATTTGTACCTGCGGGTTGTGCTAAAGGAGCACCCGCTGTTTAAGGTGGATGGCGTCGATATCATGCTGGATGTGCCCTTGCGCCCCTGGGAGGCTGTTTTGGGTAGTAAAGTGCGTGTTGCCACCTTGGATGGTGAAGTGGAACTCACCATTGCACCAGGATCCAGCAGTGGTAAAAAATTGCGGTTGCGTGGCAAGGGGTTGGGGCCGGCGGCTTCACGTGGGGACCAGTATATACGGCTTCAGATCAGTGTTCCGGAACAGCTTTCAGACAAGGAACGTGTTTTATGGGAGCAGCTGGCCGAGCTTTCTTCTGATGCCTCTGCTTTGTAAAGATCGGGCATGTTTTTTTACTAAAGAGGAATTGTATGATCACACCAAAAAATTCTGCGGATGTCCCGGTTCGTTCAGAGTATATTGCCTGGACAGAATGTATCGAACTGGCAGGTATTTCGTCCGGCAGATTGAATGAGTTGGTTGCATACGGCTGGCTTGAGCCTTTGATCACTGCTGATGAGGAATACCTGTTTAGCAGAGGGGATGTCTATCGACTACGCAAGTTGCAACGGATTTGCGATGATTTTGAGTTACCCAGCGTTGGTGGGGTCATAATTGTTGATTTACTTGAGCGCATTGGCCGTTTGGAACGAAAAGTAAGAGCGCTTGAAAAGCAGCTTTAATACGCCACGCACGGGCTACTGCAGGGAGGGAGTTGCTATGGATATCAAGAAATTTACTGAAAAGTCGCAACTGGCGTTGAGTAATTCTCAGAGCCTGGCTGTGCGCCTTGGGCATGCTGAAGTCGATGTGGAGCACCTTGCCCTGGAGCTGGTAACACAAGATCAGGGGCTTGTACCGCGTCTGCTCGAAAAGTTGGACATACAGCCAAAGGATTTTGTCCGGGCTCTGGAAGATGAGTTGGATAAAAAGGGCCCCAGACATTCGTCTGGAGCTTCTTCTGATCAGGTCTATATTACCCGGCGTTTGAATAAGTTGTTGCTTGAGGCGCAGGATTTTGCCAAGCACATGCAGGATGAATACGTCAGTGTGGAGCATTTGTTTTGTGTTATGGCGCAAGAGTCTCAGGCCACTGGCGTGGGCAGGGTATTTAACCGGTTTGCTTTAAATCGGGAAAAGTTGCTTGATGTACTCAACAAGGTGCGCGGCGCGCAGCGGGTGACAAACTCTAACCCCGAAGACACATACGAGGCGCTCACGCGATATGGCCGAGACCTTGTGGAAGAAGCGCGCAAAGGCAAGCTTGACCCGGTTATCGGGCGTGATGCTGAAATTCGCCGTACAGTACGTATTCTTTCTCGACGGACAAAGAATAATCCTGTGCTTATCGGAGAGGCCGGTGTGGGAAAAACAGCCATTGTAGAAGGGCTGGCTCATCGGATTCTCAGTAATGATGTTCCTGAAAGCTTACGCGACAAGGGGCTTTTTTCTCTTGATATGGGGGCACTTATTGCAGGAGCAAAGTATCGAGGTGAGTTTGAAGAACGTTTGAAGGCGGTGCTGAAAGAGGTGGAAGAGGCACAGGGCCGCATCATCATGTTTATTGACGAGTTACACACCATTGTGGGGGCAGGCAAGAGCGAGGGGGCCATGGATGCGGGTAACTTGCTCAAACCTATGCTGGCTCGCGGTGAGCTGCACTGTATTGGTGCGACAACGCTGGATGAATACCGTAAGTATATTGAAAAAGACCCGGCACTTGAGCGGCGATTCCAACCGCTTGTGGTGGAAGAGCCTACTCCAGAAGACGCCATTTCCATTTTGCGTGGATTGAAAGAACGCTTTGAGGTCCACCACGGGGTGCGTATAAGTGATTCTGCGCTGGTAGAGGCAGTACTGCTTTCTAGCAGGTACATAAGCGACAGACAGTTACCTGATAAGGCCATTGACCTCATGGACGAAGCTGCGGCGATGATTCGTACAGAAATAGACTCTTTGCCGGCAGAGTTGGATGAGGCAAACCGCAAGATTATGCAGCTTGAAATCGAGCGGGAAGCTTTGCGTAAGGAAACGGATACCGCTTCCATTGAACGACTGCAGAAATTGGAAAATGAGCTTGCGGAATTGCGTAGTGTGCAGGCCACGCTGACAACCCGTTGGGAGCGGGAAAAAAGTTCCATTGACGGGGTACGCAACCTGAAAGAAGAGATAGAGCGTACTCGCCGGCTGATAGAGGAGGCGGAAAGAAATTATGACCTTAACCGTGCGGCGGAGTTAAAGTATTCAGTATTGCTGGATCTGGAAAAACGCCTGGCAGAGGCGGAAGGGGTATCGGATGCCGAACCGCGTTTGCTCAAGGAGGAAGTGGGTCCTGACGATGTAGCTGAAATCGTTGCCCGGTGGACCGGCATTCCTGTATCAAGGCTTATGGAATCCGAGCGAGAAAAGTTGTTGAAGCTTGCTGAGGTGCTGCACGAGAGGGTTGTGGGGCAGGATACTGCTGTGGATGCTGTTTCAGAGGCCGTACTTCGCTCACGTGCGGGGCTTGCTGACCCGGCACGCCCCATTGGGTCATTTATTTTTCTTGGGCCTACAGGGGTGGGCAAGACCGAACTGTGCAAGGCCTTGGCACAGTCATTGTTTGATGCAGAAGAAAACATCATACGCCTGGATATGAGCGAGTATATGGAAAAACATACTGTGGCCCGGCTGATCGGCGCTCCTCCCGGCTATGTGGGGTATGACGATGGCGGTCAGCTGACAGAAGCTGTTCGGCGCAAGCCATATAGTGTGGTACTTTTTGACGAGATCGAAAAAGCCCACCCCGACGTATTCAACGTACTACTGCAACTGTTGGATGATGGCAGACTGACAGATAGCCATGGGCGTACCGTAGATTTTAAAAATACCATTATCATCATGACTTCGAATATCGGTGCACCTTTGATGCTCGAAGGTATTTCCGCAGATGGGCAGTTTATGTCCGGTGTAGAGCAGGGGGTCATGGAAGAGCTGCGTGGCTGCTTTAAGCCCGAATTTCTTAACCGGGTAGATGAGGTCGTGCTGTTCAAGCCGCTTATGGCAGAACAGATGTTGCGCATTATAGATCTTGCACTTCAGCGTTTACAAAGCCGTCTTGAGGGGCGTAAAATTCATATAGAGCTGACAGAGCGTGCCAGGCACTTTATTGCAGAGTCTGCATATGACCCTGTGTATGGCGCACGCCCTTTGAATAGGTATCTGCAGCAGCGCCTGGAAACCCCATTGGCGCGTAAGATCATCGCGGGAGAGCTGGGTGATGGGCAGCGCGTTCATGTGGATAGTAACGAAGAGGGATTGCTGTTTACATAGCACCGCGAAACTGGAGCAGGGTATATAGATTAGTCTTGCTGTGTTGCGTCTTGCAGTGTGCCTTGCTATACAATCTGGATTGAGGTTTTGGAACATAAAATTTTTCAAACAGGTGATGGTATGAATCTGAAGTTGTTTTTGTTTTTGTGTACGTTTGGGCTTTTCCTTGCTGCCCCGGGAGCAGCCTTTGCCAAAGAAGAGGGTAATGTTATGGTGCGTTTTGAAACAAACATGGGGGATTTTGTGGTGGAGCTTGATTTAGAAAAGGCTCCTGCCACGTGTGAAAATTTTTTGCAATATGTTCGTGACGGCTTTTATGAGGGGACAATTTTTCACCGTGTGATTGACGGTTTTATGGTGCAGGGAGGCGGGCTTACAGAAGCCATGGACCAAAAAGAAACCCGTGCCCCCATTGAGAATGAGGCTGATAACGGTTTGAGTAACATCGCTTACAGTGTTGCCATGGCCCGTACTCAGGCTCCTCACTCTGCAACGGCGCAGTTTTTTATTAATGTCAAGGACAATGCTTTTTTGAATCACCGCGGCAAGTCTCCCACCGGATGGGGCTATGCAGTGTTTGGTAAGGTTGTTCAAGGGCAGGATGTTATTGAAGCCATCAAAGGGGTGAGTACGGGCACCCGTGGCCTTTTTGAAAACGTTCCCCTAGAGCCTGTGGTCATCCGTAAGGCCAGTATTATCAGCCAGTAATTAGTATGGTGCCATTATATCAAAGCCCGTTGGCTATGCTGACGGGCTTTTTGGTATGCAGAAAAACCCCCGCTAAGCGTGGGATTTTGTAAAGTTTAACGCTATGTAAAGTTTAGCAAAATTCCTATTGATTTAGCTAAGTAATCCCTGCTGTGATCCTGCTACAAAGTTGTGGACACAGAGTTAAGCCACTATCTTGGGGAGCAAACAGGAGAAGAGGATGAGCAAGAATCGTAGGACATACAATGCGGA
>CAZQKM010000055.1:0-7120 GCA_964593925.1 uncultured Desulfovibrionaceae bacterium
TTCATGGGCAGGATAGTAGCTTAACTCTGTGTCCACAACTTTGTAGCAGGATCAGATGGCTTTTTTATGGCACCAAGGTGACTGGGGCAGAGATCCCCTCACTTGACAATACAAAAAGCTAGTCTCGCCTCTGCTGGCGAATTATACGACGTTCTTGATCAAAGACAAAGGCGACAATATGTCGTAGATCATTGTCACTGATAGTGGTGAATTTGAGGGCGTATACATTTTTTTCAGCATTATCTACCCTGACTATATGTCCCATGACAGAAGTTATTGTGAGTGGATACTGTCGCAAAAAAAGTACAATTTCCACAACCTGCTCCACCTGCAAGGGCTCGTCGGTATGGAACAGAAGACCTGAACCACTGATTTCAGCGGCATACAAAAGATGGGGAAAGGTCTCCCGGAGAGTTTCTTTTTGCTGTTGCCCGAGGACAACGTCCAGTTTGGTATCAATGTTGATTAAAAATTGTGTGAGTGCTTCGGGAAGCCCGGCCTGTTGGAGCATGTGTTCCGTGTTTTTTAGGCTACTATAAAATCCACCGAGATATAGAGGCTGGTCACTATCTTCAGATACCAGACGAAAGACACCTGTAATACTAGTTGCTACGCGTGAGTACGAGCGTTTTTCCATATTTTTACCTACCAAGGACCGTTTTCCAGTTGTACATGCATGGCACGCACAGGGCATACCTTGGTACATAAGCCACAAGCCGTACAACGGTCAATATCAAAGACGACCCGCCGAGTAGTGGCCCAATCTACATGTAAAGCCTCTACGGGACATATGGCTGTGCAGGTGCCACAATGCATACAGGATTCTTCATTGCGTGAGATACGCTGGTCTACGGAGGACACGCTGATATCCTGTTCTTTTAAGTATGCAATTGCTTTATGACAGTTCTCTTCGTTTCCGAACAGTTCCAGAGTAAGATATCCTTCTTTGCGAGGAGTAATCTGTGCTTTGAGAATATTGAACGTCAGATCAAACATCCGGGTGAGATTACAGACAACAGGAGCGTCAGATACTTCAGGCGGGAATGCGAGGTGTATGTTTTTTCTATAAGTTTTAGGGGATGCAGACATATATGTATCCTTACGGTATCATTTTTTGCTATTTCAGGTCTTCAAGAATTTTTTTGGCCCGATTGGCCTCGGGAGTCTTAGGATATTTTGTAATAAGTTCTTGTAGGCGTACTTTACCTGCTTGTGTCTTGCCCAGCTTGATAAAGGAAAGTCCCTGCTTGAGCATGGCAGCAAGGTACTTACTACTTTTTTTGTGCTTGGTCATGACTTCTTGATAGGCAAGGACTGCGGAGGCATAATCCTGTGCTTGATAGTGGGATTCCCCTTTCCAAAATGTGGCATTGGAGATCATTTTATGCTGAGAAAAGGCGTTTATGAATTCTTGCCACAGGCGTATTGCTGTCGCGTACTCGCGTGTATTGAATGCATTTAATGCTTGCTTGTACAGCTGGGTCGCTGGGTCACTTTCTGCCGCTTCAGAAGCTTGTGGGGCTGGTGTGTTGTCTTGCGTTGTGGCTCTAGATGCTTTTTCGGAAGATATCTGTTGGGTGGTATTTTTTTTCAGCACTTCCAACTCCAGCCCTATCTCGGATTCTATCTGACGTAATGCCAATTCAATACTTGTGACGTCTTCACGTAGCACTTTGACTTCCTGCAAGGTGGCTGGGAGGTTATGCTCACTATTCATCAGGCTATCCATTTGCCCTTGAAGCATTGCAAGTTCGTTACGCATACTTTGTACTTGCGTCCACAAATCAGCCTGAGTGGGTTGTGATGCGTCAAGTTGTTGTGTCGTCTTGTTGAGGCCTTTTTTTAAATCGGCAACCTGACGTTCCTGCTGGGCCATACGCATCGACAGAGTATCAAAGTCCTGTTGTTGCACGCAGCCACTGATGATGAGAAGCAAGGTTACATAAAAGGTATTTTTTAAACACTGCATTGTGATATCCTGTTAGGGGCTGAACCTATTTTATCCCTTCTGGGAGTATACCGTCGTAGACTCTACAAGAGCAAGCATGAGTATAAAGGGGGCGGAGGGAATGTTTGTTAATCAATGCTGTTAAGGGGTTTGTGTTTCAGTAGGGGGTTGTGGCTTGGTGCTGCGACGCCAACCGAACAGCAGGTATAAGGTACCACCCAAAACCGGCAGAAAAATGCCTGCCAACAACCAAGCCAAGCGTTCTTCCTGCTTGGGAAATTCATGAACATACGCATGCCATATACACCATAGATTAGGCAATGCGGGTAAGATAAGCAGGAGTAGGGTGAGCGGAGAATCAAGGTTTGCCATAAAGGGTTCCTGTAAGCTGATAGCCTCATTTGTGCTTGTATACGGCAAGGCAGACAAGGACGCCTCCAAGGCATATACCTATGTCTGCTATATTGAACGCCGGCCAGTGGTAACTACCGATATGAAAGTCAAGAAAGTCGATAACAGCTCTGATGCGTATTCTGTCAATAAGGTTTCCGACAGCTCCGCCCATGATAAGGCCAAAACCGGTAAAAAGAAAGCCGTTGCTTTTGGCTGAGCGCGTCATCAGGATGATGGTGCCTATGGCAAGCAGGGCGGCGCCCAAAAACAACCATAGTTGCCATTCTGTATCCGGGCTATTCAAAAAACCGAATGCGGCTCCGCGGTTACGCACATTTACTAGGTTAAAAAAACCGGGAATTACCGTGTAGCTGATAAACGATGGGATAGTGGACACTGCCCACAGCTTTGTCCACTGGTCAATGACAACAAGTACGGTAGCAATGGCGTAGACAACAAAAAAACGTGGCCGCATGTATACCTCTAGCATTCAATGGATAGCGTCGTTTTTCCAGATTATGTTGTCAATACGTGGCTACAACGAGGACAAAGTGAGGGGTGTTCCGGATGGGTCCCAAGCTCGTTACTCCGAATCCAGCAGCGCTCACATTTTGTCCCTGAGGCTTTAGTAATGTCAATGGCAAGTCCCTCAATTTCTGTAGACACATATGCCGTGTCAGGAGCTTGGGAAAGCGGGGCAATAGATATCTGCGAGACAATGAAGCATGCCCGCAGGTCGGTACTACATGTATCTAGCTGGGCTGTTAGAGCCGGGTCCATATACAAGGTAACATGGACATCCAGCGAATGCCCAACTTTACCTGACTGGCGTACAGGTTCTGTGGCTTTGGTGACTTCGGATCGCACGGCGAGAAAGCGTTCCCACGCTAGGCGTTCATGCTCGGGCATGGGCAGAAGGGGGATGTCTGCCTCGCGTAGGGCAAATACCGTGGGGGCATCAGGACGTAATGAATTTGGAATATACGAGTAGACTTCTTCTGCGGTAAAGCTGAGTACAGGGGCCATGTCTCTGAGCAACAACATTAGGATATAGTAGAGGGCTGTCTGTGCAGAACGGCGTTCCCTAGCATCAATTTTGGAAGCGTATAGCCTGTCTTTGAGAATATCAAGATAAAATGCAGACAGGTCACTTACACACAGGTTGTGCAGTGTATGATATACCTTGTGAAACTCATAGTCCAAATACGCTTCCTGTATGCGTTGATGGGCCCGCAGGGTAATGTCCAAAGCAAAACGATCCAGCGGTTCCAGTTGCTCAAGGGTGAGAAGGTCGTCTGCAGTACAGTCTGCAAGATTGCCCAGCAGATAACGGCAAGTATTGCGGATGCGACGATAGGCATCCACTAACCGGTTTAGAATTTCTTCAGAGATACGCACATCTTCGCGATAGTCTGCAGAAGAAACCCACATACGCAGGATTTCTGCACCATAGGTGCTGATAATTTCTTGTGGGGCAACTCCATTGCCCAATGATTTTGACATCTTGCGGCCTTTTCCGTCCACAACATAGCCATGGGTCAGAACCGCTTTGTAAGGTGGGGTTTCACGGGTGCCCAGCGCGGCCAGCAGCGAACTGTGAAACCAGCCCCGGTGCTGGTCAGAGCCTTCCAGATACAGGTCAGCAGGAAAGCTACATTCTTTTCGTTGCTCTACAACAGCGGCAAAGCTGGTACCGGAATCAAACCAGACATCTAGTATATCTTTATCCTTTGTCCAGTGTGAGCCGCCGCATTGGGGGCATGTGAGCCCTTGTGGAATAATATCGGCAACGTCAGTCTCAAACCAGTAGTCGCAGCCTGTGGGATGTTTGGCGAATTTGTCAACAATGTCCAATGCCCAGTTTGTATCATACCAAGCTTCATCACAGGATTCGCAGAGCAGTGCGATAATGGGCACACCCCAGAGGCGCTGGCGTGAAATACACCAGTCGGGACGATTTTCAATCATGTTGTATATACGCTCTTCGCCCCATGTGGGGATCCACCTGACATCATTGCGGATGGCATGCAGTGCTTTGTCTCGTAGGCCATTGGCTTCCATGGCAATGAACCATTGTGTGGTAGCACGAAAGATTACAGGCTCTTTGCAGCGCCAGCAGTGGGGATAGGAGTGGCTGATGGAATTATGGGCAATGAGAGTACCTGTTTCTTGAAGTTTTTCGATGACTTTGGGGTTGGCCTCGGAGATACTCAGTCCTGCAAAATATTCTACAGAGTCAAGGAAGCGCCCCTGATCATTCAGGGGAGAATATATATCAAGCCCATATCGCAGACCGGTCTCATAGTCTTCGCGGCCATGGCCGGGGGCTGTATGCACGCATCCTGTGCCGGAATCAAGGGTGACATAATCCGCCAGAACAATAGGAGATTCACGCTGGTAGATCGGGTGCTGCGCCTTGAGGCCTTCCAAGGCAGAACCCTGTAGTGTATGGACTACCTTGGCACCTTCCCAACCAAACTTTTGTATACAGTCATCCACAAGCTGAGCGGCTAGTAATACATACTCTTTATCGTACTGGACCATTGCATATTCAAAATCGGGGTGCACAGCTACAGCCATGTTGTCCGGAATAGTCCAGGGGGTAGTTGTCCAAATGGCAACATATATCTGGTTCTGGTCGGCAGATACATCAAATAAATCGGCAACCCGAGGGTCCGTCAGAGGAAAGCGGACAAATATGGAAGGCGAGGTATGGTCATGGTACTCGACTTCTGCTTCGGCCAAGGCTGTTTCGCAGGAGCAGCACCAGTAGATGGGTTTTTTGCTACGTACTACGGAACCATTCTCCATGAAGCGTACAAGTTCTCTTGCTGTGGCAGCTTCGTAGTCGGGAGTCATGGTTAGGTAAGGCGTATCCCAAGCGCCTAGTACACCAAGCCTTTTGAACTCCTTACGCTGAATATCAAGAAATTTTGTGGCGTATTTACGACATTCCCGGCGGATGGCATGTGGTGGGATAGTTTTTTTCTTGTCGCCAAGCTGCTGCTCCACCTTGTGCTCGATGGGCAGGCCGTGGCAGTCCCAACCTGGCACATACTGGCTGGAATGTCCCTGCATATTTCGAGACTTTATGATGATATCTTTAAGAATTTTATTCAGGGCATGACCAAGGTGAATATTGCCGTTAGCATAGGGAGGACCATCATGGAGCACGAATGGCTCTTTGGTTGCGCCCGAAGAATACATGACTTCGTAAGCGTGGGTTTCTTCCCAACGTTTGAGTATTGCAGGTTCATTTTGTGTCAGGTTTGCCTTCATGGGAAAGCGGGTGGTAGGCAGATACAAGGTTTTTTTATACTGGCTCATATAGGGACTTCTCCTCCAGGACGCCGAATGCGCGTCGTTATGAATCTTGAAGCATGGTGCAAGCTGTGCCTAAAGTCAAGGACGACTATACCAGCAGCAAATTGAGGCATGTTTGGGCTAAAGAAAAGGGGTAAAGGGAGATCATACCACGGTTAAGGTTCGTAGACACGTTGAGTGTACTGCATCCATAAAAAGGCAGGAGCGGAATTTTGTCTTCCTTGAGGCAGATCTGTTGATGGACTTTTTTCGAATCAGGCCTTCAATGTCTTACCTATTTTTGAGGGAGGCTACAGGGTCGGAGAAGGGCTTGTATCTTGCCTGCAATTTATACAGAGTTTATGGTAGCGTGGCTACTGGATAGGATCAATGCATATGGGCAGGCGATTTTTTCATATCCAGGCTGGCTGATTTTCGTCGGTAGATACTGCCTGGAAGCCCTATGGCCCGGGGCGATAGTTTTTTCGGCAGCAAGGAGCCACGGGGATATTCCCATGCCTAAAATCCACCGGGCAAATTTTCTTCGATGTTTACCATTTGGCGTAACAACCGCAGGCTTTCCTGTGCTTCTGCTGGGTCCAGTTTGCGTAGTGCAAAGCCGGCATGCACGATGATAAACTCTCCGATGGCCGGAGGAGATTCCAGTAACATGGTCGAGACAGTGACAAAGGTATCACTTTTACCCACACGGCAGCGAGCCATATCATTTTCCAACAATTCGTTAATTTCAGCGGGAATGGCCAGACACATCGCGGACTCCTGTGGCTAGTAATTGTAGGGGGAGAGTAACGCCTACGACTTCATTTCTTTAAGAATGGAGTGTATTTCTTGCCGGGCAACATCAAGAAATGTTTCAAATTTTTCTAAACATGACCCAGAAAGACCGATGTTCCAAGTCGTAATATCGGCAGGTTCCATTCCTACAATTTGCATGTAGGGGCGGCCACCGCATAACTCTGCCATTTTGAGTGAATCAATGAGGTCTACGTCATGGATGGATAGGCGTTGGCTGTCTTTTTGAATAAGATCTTCTTCGGTCAGACGGTAAATAGTGCCCGGAGAGAGCCCAGCATGAATAACATCAAGCACAAGTAGACGGTCATACCCTTTGAAAAGGTAAAAAATATCTTGAGTATACGTGCCACCTTCCATAATGGTTACATTTTCGGGCCATTGTTCTTTTTGCAATGCTTCAGCAGCAAAGACGCCGACCCCATCGTCAGTAAGAAGGTTGTTGCCTATTCCAAGTACCAGGAGTTTACTCATGAGTGCTCCTATCGCATGAATGTGTTTCTGCTTTCTACCGCTCAATATATGGATTGGCAAGATATGCCAATAGTCCGAGGGATAACGTTCGGTATTTTGGGTACATGAATCGCCCCTGGTTTCGTAGATACTCCTTGATCCTGCTACAAAGTTGTGGACACAGAGTTAAGCTACTATCCTGCCCATGAA
>CAZQKM010000056.1:0-6860 GCA_964593925.1 uncultured Desulfovibrionaceae bacterium
CCCCCCCCCCCCCCCCCCCCCCCCCCCCCCCCCCCCCCCCCCCCCCCCCCAGTATATTTTTCCAGGTATTTTCACCGATGTTTGTTTGCAGGTAGGGGCCGGATATGTGAAACATGCGATATACGAGGTGCCGTACCCGGTTTGTCTGTAGCATGATGAGGGATGGTGGGGGCAAGGCTGCACGCAAAGGCAGGGCATGCTTGTTGCTATGCACTGTCCACTGTGTGGGGCGGTGATAGGTTGCAACTTTGAAACATGTCTTGAGAGCTCGCTGGCTCTGTCGGTGAAAAACTGTGCAAGGTATAAAGGGCATGCCCATCATTGAATACCATAGTCAGGCGAGGGCTATTGCGAGAGGAGAATACCGATTTGACTGCCTGACGCGTAATTAATCGCCAGGGGGCCTGTAGTAAAAAACACATGCAAATGGCCAGGACAGGTTTGTACCTGTTGTAAACCTGTTAGCCGGACCCCGGGCTGATCTGCACCAGGTTGCATGCAGCGCAAAACGTTTTATCTCGTCCTGTCAAATCTCGTGCCACCTTTGTCCCATGGCGTGTAGGAGGCGTGCAACAGGGTTGCAAAGTAGCCATGCCGGAGCCGGGTTCCCTTGGGCAGCCCTTGAAAGGCAATACGGTGTGGCCTGTTATGTAAAAGGGCACATCCGCAACAGCAGATGTGCCCAGATAGCGTCAGAGACAAGGACGACAGGCTACGCGCGCAAAATAGCTTTGGCGAGTTCGTCTTGTACGTCCGTAATGAAAGGAATATTGGTTTCCTGCTCTGTTTCGCGGTTGCACGAGGCAATGTCTTCGCGGGCAACACTGGCCAGATCAAACTTGCGTGCGCCTGCCATGAGCTGCTGCAAGCCAGCGCCCAGCTTGTCCATCATTCCCCACATGGCCACGGCACCGTAAGGAATATGTTTCATTTCTTCTTTGCCCAGTTTGGCTTGTACGTCATGCCACCCGGCAAAGATTTGTTCCGGGGTTGTACCAAAGTCTGCCACTGTCCGGGGGAGCTTATCCCAGTTGCCGCATACGGCCTCGCGGCGTTCCGGGTGCAGTGCACCCTCGACATTCGAACCGAGGAAGCCGGGAATCATCATGGCGCGGCCCATGCAGATAAGCTTGGTATATGGAGCGCCAAGGGCCAACGCCTTGAATATTTGGCTTGATTTGGCAAAACCGCCGGCAAAAGACAGATCCACGACCCGTTTGCCCTGGGCAGCCAGTATGCTTGCATACTCGTAAGCCTTTGCATGCAGCAGTATGGAAGGCACACCCCATGTTTCCATCATGTCCCACGGGCTCATACCCGTACCACCGCCGGCGCCATCAATGGTCAACAGGTCTAGCTCAGCATCAGTTGCAAGCTTGATGGACATGGCAAGGGCTTCCATGCCATAGGCACCGGTCTTCAGCGAGATACGCTTGAAGCCGAGCTTGCGCAGATAGGCAATGGATTCCATGAAGTTTTCACGAACCCGCTCGGCCGATGAAAGGTCTGTGTAGCCCAGACGGCTATGGCGTGCAAAGCCTTTCAGTGCGCCGGACTTAAAGGCATCTTGCACTTCAGGACGTGAAGGATCCGGGTCCACAAGGTAGCCGCGCTGCTGCAAAAACAACGCATAATCAAGGCTCTCGACGATAATTTCGCCACCGATATCCTTGGCTCCCTGGCCCCATTTGAGTTCCAGAATGATCTTATCGCCATATTTTTGGGCAAGATACTCTGCCACACCGTTGCGGGCATCTTCAACGTTCATTTGCACAATAATTGCGCCGTACCCGTCATAATACCGCAGGTAGGTATCAATGCGACGTTCCAGCTCAGGCGCACTGGTGATGCGGCCGTTTTCCAGAGATGCCTTACGGTCAACCCCCACAACGTTTTCCCCTACAACAATGGGGATACCGCATAGCGCACAGCCCACGGCAAAAGAATTCCAGTATTTTGCTGCAATAAAGGTAGAGCCCAGCGCCCCTGTCATGAGGGGAAAGCGGCATTTTGTTTTCACTTCGGCGCCAAAGCTTGTTTCCAGAGAGGCATCAGTAAACAGCGCATCGCCGGACTGTGCCTTGGCAGCGTTGCTGCCCATGCCGTGTGCGCCATAGCTGTAGCCCTGGATGCGCAGTGAGTTGTAAGAAACACCCACATGCGTGGTATTGCCGCTGCCAGCGGTGACAAGACCAAAATCTCGGGGGTAGAGTGATTCACGCCCTTCCAGGCAGGAAAGCCAGGACTCGCACTTGCCCATGCAATCAGCACGGCACAGTGTGCAAAGGCCTGACTCTATGATGTTGCCACGGTTTGTGGTTCCAAGGACGTCATTGTTTTTCACAGGGGTATTCATAGGGCCTCCCAAATAAATTCAACTTGTGTCGCCTCGTATACCGCGGAATAGTCGCTGTACGCAAATACTTGCCAGATATTTGTGGGTACTGATATCGTTTGCAGAATGCCGAACAGCATGTTTTTTGATTTTTTTAAAGATATGCAGAGGCGCACAACATGAATTATGCATCTGCCTGTGGACACTCTGTGGTGGGGCAGCAATATACGCAATAAATTTTTATAGCAGTGGTGTGACAGTACGTTTGGGTGTTGCAGAGCCTTTTTATTGCCCGCGCAACATGTGCTGTACGGTGTACATATACATGAATGCGTCAGTATTCTGCGTACATGCATTGATGGGCAACATCTGTGGAAAATATCAATTTTGTGTTTTTTGTACAATTTTGTTTTTTCAACAGCAGGCAGACAGGTGGAGGGCAGGCAATTTACAAAATGGTAAATATCATGCCCGCCAGCCCGTACCAAGGCGGACTGGCGGGCATATGTGCATACAGGTTACCACTCGGGGGCAAGCAGCTCAAAGAAATCCCTGGGATGTGCGCAGGCGGGGCACAGCTGAGGGGCCTCTGTGCCTTCGTGGTTGTAGCCACAGTTTCTACAGCGCCAGGTAACAGCCTGTGGACGCTGAAAAACAGCATTTTTTTCAATGAGTTGGGCAAAGGCAAGAAAACGGCGTTCATGGTAGCGCTCTGCAGTGGCAATGCTCATGAAAACCGCAGCCAAATCTTTGAAGCCTTCTTCTTTGGCCACTGCGGCAAATTCGGGATACATACTTTCGTACTCATGGTGTTCGCCTTCTGCCGAAGCAAACAGGTTGTCTAGGGTTGAGCCGATAACACCGGCAGGGTATCCCGCAGAAATAGTCACTTCGCCGCCTTCCAAGAACTTGAATAACCGCTTGGCATGAGCTTTTTCGTGCATGGCGGTTTCTTCAAATACATGGGCAATCTGCACATATCCGTCTTTGCGTGCCTGGCTGGAAAAATAGTCATAGCGGTTGCGGGCTTGTGATTCACCTGCAAAGGCAGTGAGGATATTTTTTTCGCTACGGGATCCTTTTAATGCTGTCATGATTCCATACTCCTGATTCAGTATAATGTGGAGAAACTATTCCTATACCGTTACAAGTTGTAGTTGGGCGGTTGCGCCTTGTCAAGATTAATGCAGGCGCGGCGTTTATGCAGCAATACTGCGCGCATTTACGGGCAGGGTGAAGAAAAGGCCTCTTGCAAAATCAGTTGACTGGGGCCAGGCAGAGGGCTATAAGACAGCTCACATGAGCCAGTTTAGCTCAGTTGGTAGAATAGCTGATTGATAACGTGCTCATATGGGGAATGTTTTTGTTGCTTTACGCTGCGAAAAACAGGTGCTGGCAAAAATGAACATATTCGTAAAGCCTGTTCTTTTTTCCCCATTGCCTCCATGGTACGGAATGGCTTTGTCCCTACGCCGCCTTGGCTCAGTTGGTAGAGCGGCTGATTCGTAATCAGCAGATCGTCAGTTCAAATCTGACAGGCGGCTCCATAAATTTTAAGGTCTGACACGGGGTTCCACCGATCGGGCCTTTTTTCGTTCTGTTCAAAATCAGCCCATTTTACGCATTTTTTTGCGCACGAATGCGTAAAATGGGCGTACAGTTGCAAACCGTGAAAATTCAGTATCTACAGTATGTCAAAAAACGGTTTTTCGCACTGCCCTACAAAAATAGAAAACAGTTTGTTTCCTGCTATTTCAACTAGTTATCATGTCTCTGATTTTGCTGCCCTGTGCTGGTGGTTGGCAAAATGTTACCCCCTGCGCAAAGGCACGGTGGTGGCCGTTAGCCCGTATTCGCCGGCTGTGGTCTTCGATCTCTGCCGTGCCCGACACAAAGCGTTCGTCGTCATCCATTGCCATTATCATGCGGATGATGTTGGTACGGCGCGGCAGTGCGTTGCGGTTGGCTATGCTGTTTGCCAGCAGACCTGATTCGCGGATCATATTTATGTCCTGTGTAATGGATGCGCGGCCGTCCTCCAGCTTGGGATTGTCGCCTGCATCCGGCGTCAACTCGTTCTGTTCAGCCAGTAGATCAATGTAATCAGCCACAGCTAACCTGCCTCCATCATGCTCCATTCGTTCAGGGCAGCAGATGTCATGGTAATCGGGGGAATTACCTCTGCCCAAAAACTGGGAATGGCTGTAGAGTCTCTACTTTTCGGGTCTCCTAAAAATGGAAAGATTACCCAAGCCCAGCAGGGCACGGCATACAGCGATTACATTGCCTGCAATGACCATATTTTTCTGTTTTGTGATTTTAGGTACCCATATTTTTTCCTCGGTATTCTACCTTTTCAAACAGCAAGCAATATATAAGAAATGCCACCACACAGTATAGTGGGTGGCATTTCCTTCATCAGATTGTCAGGGGTTTTTACCCATCGCTTCGGCCTTTTCCAGAAGGCCAGATTTCTCTATTGCTCCGGGGTCATCCATATCGCATGTTTGTAACATTCCCCTCTCATTCCAGGATTCAACTATAGGGAGACAAGAGAGATGAGAATGAGTAAAGGGGCTAAACGGGTAGGACTAAAGCGAGACTAAAGCAGGACTGGCGCGGGCTTCCGGTGAGTCAAAAGGAATTTTTCGGCGTCGGCAAAGAGTTGAGAATAGAGGGCGGGAAAAAGGCCCGATTTGCATTTAAAATGAGAACGAAGAAAAACCCCGGAGTGTTGATTTTGACACAATCCGGGGTTTATTTTTGGCGTCTATCCGGCCCGGGGAAAGGTAGTATCTTTGCTCTGCGTTCAGGACGCGGAAGCCATAGGCTCTTCGTCGTCTGTTGTTGAGTTTCGCTCATTTTTTAGTGTTGTTGCAAGCTCTGCTTTGAGTTTGCCTACGACCTCTTTTAAATCGCCGTTTTCCCGCATAGCCTCGTACAAGCGCTCATTTGCAATATTGAGAAGCTTTTGAAGTTCGGCACATTGCGGGCAAGCTCCAGTTTTTTTATTTGGGGTACTGTTTTCTTCTCCCTCTGTCCCAAAAACAAGCCAGTCCAGCGACACGCGCAATTTTTGGCTAATTTGGCATAATGCGTCAAATTTGGGCTATGATGTGCCATGTTCGTAATTACGCACCGTACCCTCGGGGAGTTCAAGCATTTTTGCAAATACTTTCCGAGATACGTTGCCCCGCAGTTGTTTTATCCTTTCTGGCAGCTTGTCCATTAAATACGCAACACTTTATGCGCTCAAACCGTTGCGCGAACAGTTGCGGCTGACGGCGTTGTAACGCATTGGATTTACTACAAATCCTTTCTTTTTCACAAAAAAGAACAGTTGCGGCAAATTTGTGTTAACTTCATCACAGATTTGACGCAAAAAGGACTTGCGAGCGGTTAACAAAGACAGTTTGCAAGTCAACCCTACCCGCCCGCGCTTTTATGGTCAACGTCCGGTTTCAGAAAAAGATCGGACACAGAAGAAGGAAACTACCATGATGAAGCGCCTTGCCTCCCTGCTTGAAGAACTCCAAACCCGCTACGATGCCTTTATGGACGAAAGCCTTTCGGAAGAGGAAAGCGACGCGCTCTACGCCCTGTATTGGGAAAAGGTGGAAGAATCCGCTTCTGTTGTTGAATCAATCTCTCTCGGCTCAATCGACCACAAAACCGCAAAGAAGATGGTTCTTCACCGCCGCGCCGACATTCTTTCTTTGTTGGCGCGAGCGGCATAGAGGCGCCCGTAATGACAACTAAGCCCGTTCAACTTTCCCTTTTTGACACTGCAAACCAGCGTATTTTTGCTTCCGTGCGTTTCGTGTCGGAAATGAAGTCAGTTCTTCGGGCGATTGTCAAAGCAAGCGGCCTTTCGCGTGAACAGGTGGTGGACGCCATGAACGCGATTATCCGCACCTTGGACGGCAAAGGGCTTGCCAAAGGTAGCAAGCTGATCAGCCTTGCAACTCTTGAAAAATGGTTGGCGGACGAAGAACGCGCCCAACTGCCTGATTTGTGGGGCTTGCACGTTTTGATGCTGGCGCTTGACGGCAATATCAATCCGCTTGAGGTGTGTCTCGGTTTTTACGGCTACGGAGTCATGGACGAATGCGCCAAAAAGAAAGTCGAGTTGATGGATTTGGAGCTTGAGCGAGAGCGCCACGACAAGCGCCGCCGCAAACTGAAACAGGAACTAATGGAGAAGGAGCAATGGGCGTTGGCAAAGAGCGGAAACCCCGGAGAATACAAGAAGTGCTGGACACGTTCAGGCCGCGCAAATCCTACGCCGGTATAGCGCGTGAGCTTGGGGTTTCCCGTTCTCTTGCTACTCAAGTCGCACACGGAAAATCTAACAACCGCAATGTTCTTCGGCTCTTTTTGGCGCTTGGCGTCAAGGCCGCTGACTTGGACTTGCCCGAAGATATGCGGGCGGAAATTGAAAACGGAAAAAGGAAGGTGGCGTGATGCCTTTAGAGAGTGCCGTCAAATTACCTTAACCACAATGCAATGCACCGAATTTGAATTG
>CAZQKM010000057.1:0-6373 GCA_964593925.1 uncultured Desulfovibrionaceae bacterium
AGAACACAGAAAAGTGGCTTAACTGGTACTCCACAAAAATGTGGCAGGATCACTTACCAGACGACTTAAGCTCACAATATTCACTGCCAGAAAGGAAGAGCTCCCAGTATCGTTCCCATCAAAGCCGGTACTCCTGTCTGCCCATATTGCTACCCGTCTTCATTTAGGGTAGTTCCAAAAATATTCCGCCGTGGCCATGGCTTGCCGCGTCGGAACAGATTACCAAGGAGTAGGCATGTCAGATACTGCAACAGCCATGGTCATGGAACACGCGCTTGAAGGTAACCGCCTGCGCCAGACATTTTTTCAACAAAACGCACACCGCGTGGTTGAACTGGGCCGCATAATGGCTGCAACGCTTGCGCGCGGAAACAAACTTCTGCTGTGCGGTAACGGCGGCAGTGCAGCTGACGCCCAACATTTGGCAGCAGAGTTTGTCAACCGTTTCATACTGGACAGACCCCCCCTGCCCGCCATGGCCTTGACAACTGATAGCTCTGTTTTAACCTCCATTGGTAACGACTTTGGTTTTGAACAAGTCTTTGCAAAACAGGTCCTGGCACTGGGGCAACCCGGCGACATATTGTTTGCCATTTCCACATCAGGCAATAGCCCCAATATACTGGCAGCCTTACGTGCCGCTGCCGAAAGAGACATGTATACCATAGGCCTCACCGGCAAGGGTGGCGGAGCTATGGCTGACCTGTGCCGTTACCTTGTCGATATACAGGATTCACGCACGCCCCTTGTTCAGGAATTACACATTGCCATAGGGCACTTGCTATGCGCTCTTGTGGACCACTACTTGTTTGAAAATGTACTTGCGTTGCAACCGCTGCTGGAACAAGCAGAAAGCGCCCCGCTATCACAAGATAAGGACTAATACTATGCCCATGTATGAATATATCTGCCAATCATGCCAGCACGAGTTCGAAGAACTGGTCTTTGATACGGATGCTACGGTACTATGCCCAGAATGCAGTTCTGCAAAAACCCAAAAACTCATGTCCTGCTCCTGCTTTAAAAGCGCGGATGGCCAAGGGGGCTATACCATGCCAGCCTCCGCGGGCGGTGGTTGCGCCGGCTGCTCCGGTGGCAGTTGTGCCACCTGCAAATAAGACTGGTAACCAGAACGGGACTCATATGAAAAATATTGTCATTGCCACTCGGGGTAGTAAGCTTGCCCTATGGCAAGCCGAATATATCAAGGAACATATCCTGCGCCAGTACCCTGGGCAGTATGCTGTGGAACTGCTGATTTTAAAAACAAAAGGCGATATCATTCTTGACGTGCCACTAGCCAAAGTGGGCGGGAAGGGATTATTTGTAAAAGAAATCGAAGAAGCACTCTTGGACGGACGCGCGGATATCGCCGTACACAGCATGAAAGACGTCCCCATGGAGTTGCCTGAAGGGTTAATTTTGGGTGCTGTTCCCCAACGCGAAACGCCTACGGATTCGCTACTTTCGGCACGCTATGACGGCTTGGAGGCTCTGCCCCATGGTGCAATAGTGGGTACAAGTAGCCTACGCCGTCAATCACAAATTCTGGCCCTACGTTCCGATCTGAATGTAAAATGGCTGCGCGGCAATGTACAAACCCGTATCCGCAAACTCATGGAAGGCCAATATGATGCTATCATCATGGCCACATCGGGCTTAAAGCGCCTTGGAGAAACAGCACCGTTTCATTCAGAACTGGCTCCCCCCCATTTCATGCCCGCTGTAGGGCAGGGAGCCTTAGGCATTGAATATCACAGCGACAGAGACGATCTTGCCGCTATGCTGAACTTTTTGGACCATGCCCCTTCACGCATTTGTGTAGAGGCAGAGCGTGGCTTTTTATTCGGCCTGCAAGGCGGCTGCCAGGTCCCCATAGCCGGATATGCCAACATGACTGGCCCAGAAACTTTTACGCTTACCGGCTTGGTTGCCGATTTGGACGGTTCCGGCATAATCCGGCGAACCCTAGAAGGAAGCGCAGCCGAAGCCCGGCAAACAGGACTTGCCCTGGCAAAAGAAGTCAAAGCTGCCGGAGCGGACGTTATTCTTGATCGGGTCTATCAAAGCTCCCAAGGCCCCAACCATCTGTGATACGTTACTGACGCGGGGGCTCCCCCCCCCGCGTAAAATACTACCGCATCCGCAAGCCCTCATCTTTTCACTCGCCCGCCATACTCAATTGATCACGAACCCGCGTACCAAGCTATCACCAGCCCCCTGATACAGGGCATGGACGAGGGGACGCAAACCTACCACCCAACCTGCTCCTCTCCTGAAAAGATAAAAAACAGACTCTACGCGCATACATAGCCATAGGTGATCAGGGTGAAGGTTTGCTATGCCCCTGTATTACTTTGCTCTTCCTCAGCAGTAATGCAGGGTAGATCCATATCGTACTGTCTGATAAGTGTGTCATGTTCCCGCAATAACGCATAGGTTGACGAATTGCGAAATGAACTTTTCTTGTTGGTACGATAAAGCATATTCAAGTCCCACACCGTGTCCACATCATTCCAATCAGGCAAAAACAATACGTCCAACCGTGCAGCATTCAGCTTTTGGACAGTGGGCTGATAGACGTCAGCCTCACCCCAACGGATGTCATCAAATATTTCGGGCAGAAAACGGTCTTTACGAAATCCCAAAAGGTAATAACCACCATCAAATGCCGGGCCAATGGCAGCGTCATAGTCCTGCAGATCGTACAGGGCCTTCTGCACAAGCTCGGGGGGATAGTCGGGTACATCACTACCCAACAACACCACACGCTCATAGCCGTCGGCAAACGCCCGCGTCATGGCCTGTTTCATTCGGCCACCAAGGCTCAGCCCCTGCTGGGGATGATAGGTGTACCGCGCCCCCAGCCAAGACTTGAAGCGCTCAGGCAGGTCAGCATCACCGGGCACGTAACAAATACGTAAATCCGCATCAAGCGTTACAAGACCCTGCACCATATCCTGCACAAAATGCCGGTACAACATGGCGGCCGTATCATTCCCCACCACCTCTCCAAGACGTGTTTTTACCTTCCCCGCCTCAGGGTACTTTACAAAAAACAACACACACTGCTTACTCATAATATTTCCCCGTGCTCTTTCTTAATGTGCGTCATAATCATGCGCACATAAAGGCTAATCCCCTATACACCCTAAACAAACGGTATACGCTGAACAATACCCACAACCAATTCCGTACAGACACATGGTAAGGCAAGTATGCAACATACACCACAAGGCAATAGACCACTCCTCAGGCAATACCAGCCATCTCAAAAGACAGGCCTGCTTATCGTGAAAAGTCCACACCAAGCCGACATAGGTATCAGACATACTTTTTAATACGCCAAGCCTTTGCTGCATCATATACACTTTTTCCGCCATGAAGATGCCGGCTGTCCTCATAAAACACGATACGATAGTGTCTCAACGTCTGATATTTTTGAATCTTTACCATGGCAAAGGCAGCGTTTATCATAATTGCCAAGCTCCTGAAAAAATATAGACCATACAGAAACGGGCACAACACAGCGGATTCGCCTCCCAAAACACATATCGGGCTAATCCATTTTCCAGAATCGCAAAAAACAATCGTAACGTACCATGCGGCGAACATGCTTCGAATATCATAACGCCCCACGCTTCGCCTGACAAATCCCACAGCTTGGTGACAATTTAAGCATGGTACGCTATATCCTACCGCTATACAGTAAACAAACATAGCGCGTGCACAAAGCGCGATGCGCCTCATTAGGAGTCCCATGAGCACACCCAAGCCACTGTCTGCTTCAAAACTGCGTACCAGGCTGAATCCCACTCGTATTCCTTGCAGTGATAGTCGCATGCTGCCCAAAACAACACCACGCAACAATGCGCAACCAAGAGCCATGCAGGCTTTAGAAATGGCACTGCATATCCGCGATGCAGGATATAATATCTATCTGGCAGGAGAAGCCAACCTGGGCCGCACATACATGCTGCTTGATGTGCTGACACCCCGGGCACACAAAATGCCCACACCACCCGATCAGTTGTACGTATACAACTTTAGTGACCGGGACCAGCCGCGTCTCATCTCTTTGCCCGCCGGCAAGGGACGTCAGCTTAAAAATGATCTTGCTCAAGTATTGCAACGCATCCGCAAAGAGCTCCCCTCACGTTTTGAAAATGATGCTTATGTAAAAAAACGTAATGCCTTGCTGGAGCGCTTCCAAAGCGTACGCGACAAACTGTTGCAAAAAATGGATGCAGTAGCAGTGGACAAGGGATTCAACCTTGACCTTGACGAGGAAGGAGGCCTGACTCTGTATCCGCTCATTGAAGGCAAACGCCTGAGCGAAGAAGAGTTTGAGCGCCTGGATGAAGGGCTGCGTAAAAAATTAAAGTTGAAAAGCGATGGCCTGCTCACGGTTATGACCGGCCTGATGCGCCAGTTGAGCAAGGCAGAACAAGGTTTTACCGAAGACGAGCGTACTCTTGATCGCAACATCATGAGCGAAGTACTGGATACCCATCTTACCCCGTTGGTTGAAACATTCAACAAAGCCTGTGCCTGTAGAGTACTGTATGATTATTTCGAAGACCTCCGAACCGACATGCTCGACAACCTTGACAGCTTTGTCAGCAAACCCGAAAGTGGCCCACAAAACGACCCCACCACCACTGCACCCGATGATCCTCCTTCACGCTATGAAATCAACCTGTTTGTAGATAATGCAGGGGTAAAGGGCGCGCCTATTGTTATTGAAGACCACCCCACTCCAGTGCACCTGCTGGGCTGTATTGAACGCGAAGCAGAAATGGGGGCACTGGTCACAGATTTCACGCTGGTCAAGGCTGGTGCATTGCAAAAAGCCAACGGGGGCTTTCTGGTCCTACACATGGAAGATATATTGCAGCACCCCGCGGCATGGGAGGGGCTCATGCGGGCGCTACGCTCACGTCGTGCCCGTATCCAAGATCCAGACGACGGTATGGACACCACCAAAACCAAAGGGATCGAACCCGAAGCCCTGGAATTATCGCTTAAAGTCATCCTTGTGGGGGATGAAGAACTCTACGAGCAACTCAATACCCATGATGACCGCTTTCCCAAGCTATTTAAAATCAAAGCCCACATGGCAGATACCATGCGCCGTGATGCTACTGGAGTAAAAATATACCTCCAACACATCCGCAGAATTATTGAAGAAGCTGCCCTGCCGCCCTTTAGTCGTGAAGCCCTGGCAGGTATTGTGGACTACGGATCGCGTATCATTGAAGACCAAAAAAAGTTGTCACTCAAATATCCCCTGGTACGCGACCTCATGCTTGAAGCCGCAGCACTCGCTGCCATGAACAACAAAAGCCTTGTAGATGGCGAAACTCTGCACAATGCGCTGGGGGTACGCTACTATCGCAACAGCTTGTACGAAGACCTGTTCATGGAAGAATATGATCGCGAGCTTATCAAGGTAGCTACCAGTGGTCAGGCCGTGGGGCATGTCACCGGACTGTCCGTCAGTATTTATGGTAACTTTGAGTTTGGCCTGCCCCACTCTATTTCATGTACAGTAGGTGTAGGTACCAGCGGCATTGTCGACCTTGAACGAGAAGCACAACTGGGGGGTCCCATCCACACCAAGGCCATGATGATTCTCAAAAGCTACCTGCTGAGCCAGTTCGCCCACAATAAGCCGCTGGTGCTTTCCGGTAGCCTGTGCTTTGAACAAAATTATGCTGGAGTAGAAGGCGACTCCGCTTCTGGGGCAGAGCTGGCAGCCCTTCTATCTGCCCTGGCCGAAGTTCCCATTGACATGTCACTGGCATTCACCGGTGCTGTATCACAGTCAGGATCCATCATGGCCGTAGGCGGCGTCACGCGCAAAATTGAAGGTTTTTTTGACCTGTGCGCCAGGCGGGGACTAACCGGTAAGCAAGGCGTCATAATTCCCCACGACAATACCGATCATCTCATGCTGAAATACGAGGTGCTCAAAGAGGTGGAAGCGGGCAGGTTTGCCATTTATCCAGTCAGGCATATCACACAAGCACTAGAATTGCTCACCGGTATTAAAAGCGGCTCTCGGCGTAAAAACGGCTCATTTACTCCAGGTTCATTATTCCACAAGGTAGACAAGCGCCTTGCCCTGCTGGGCAAGCTGGCCGGTAGAGCTCCCCGAGTCTGCTAATATCCCCGACAAAACAAATGGGCCCCAAGCTTTTTTGGGGCTCACCCAAAAATCATTGCTCTATACCCCTTCCATTCAGTTCGTTCGATCATTGCCAAGAGACCATTTTCTGGGCGTTATCCATTCTGATTTTTTCAGGAAGTCTCGCCATGATCCTGCCACATTTTTGTGGAGTACCAGTTAAGCCACTTTTCTGTGTTCTTG
>CAZQKM010000058.1:0-6198 GCA_964593925.1 uncultured Desulfovibrionaceae bacterium
TTGCTACAAGATGCTCGACTACCGAGTTTTATACTGGTGTGTGAATTTGTCTTGTTGGTTTTGTTGCGTACCAGTTTTTTTGGGGGGGGGGGGGGGCCCCCCCCCCCCCCCCCCTCTACCTGCACGTCTTGCATTTTTTCTTCGTCAGGGGTGACTTGAGGGGAGGTGTCTTGGCCAAGTACAAGATGGTTTGCAGCCGGTTCTGAAAAAATCCCGCGGTGCGGCTATAACCCGTTTTTTTATAGGGGATTCCCGCGTTTGTACAAGAATGGCAGAAGCAGTCTCTGGCCACGCTTTTCATCTCCTGTTTGCAGTTGGAGGCAAAGCGCTAGAGGCAGGTTCATCCCTTTGAGTATAGTTGTAGGCCAGCGAAAGCCGTTTTCAGATAGGCGATGACTGCTTTAATGGCGGTATAGCGGTCGGTACTTTCCGGGTTTTGCGCCTGAGATGCCCTGTGCCCTTGGGCGGAGAGCCCGGTAGGAATGGCGGCTTCCTCCCTAAAAAATCGGCCGCAGAAACCCGGTTTTGGGGTATTTCTGCGAATGTCTTTGAGCTGAGCCCGTAACTCCTTGAGCGTATGGCCGTCATATTCGTTGTGAAAACTTTTTACGCTGGCTAAGTAAGCAGCAGGTCTTGTTTATGGCAACGGGAGCCTTGGCAGCACATGTGCATTTTTTGTATTCCTTTTGCTGGTGCAGTAAGCCTCCAGGACATGAAGATTGTAAATATTGTGATCCCGGCCTTATTAACAACAGGGCTATGGAGAGTAAATCCTTGCTATCAGGCGGCGCACCCAGGCTGGTGTGGTTTACGTTTGGCTTCTCGTAGTAAAGCGTTGGGCATGGTTTTAATCCGGCATATGGTTATGGATGCTTCTTATTGCCTCGCGCATTTTTGTTGAAGCGAATGACGCGTAAAACTTTTTTCCGTACGCATCAATTATGCTGTAGCCGGATGTGTTCTCCCGCCCTCAGCTTCCAGTATCCTCCCAAGGCTTTCACCCGTAACCTGATATCGGTGGGAAAGGTGGTTTTCCTTTTTCATACTGTGATATCAGAGCCCGCTGCCCGCTCAAGAGCCTGTTCACCATGGGGCAACACAGGCAGGACGCCTAGAGTATGTTACGATTCTGGCTTGCTGGTACACTTGCTAAAACGAGCCAGTTCCAAAGGGGCACAGGAGAACTGCTACCGGGGGCCATGCCGCAAAATGCCTGGTCGCAAGGTTTACGAGCCCATGTTCCGCATTTTTGCCATGTGAATATCGCGTAACATTAATATATGATTGAATAATGCTTTTTTGATCCAGCCATGTTGGCTGCGACAGGCAATCAAAACAGGCATAGACCAGGGTAAGCTCTCGCTTAAAGATTTTCTTGGAGGGCCACCTGTTTCTGGCGAGGAGATGGCTTGGGCTTCATGGAACTGCCGCCCCAACTAAATTTTACGTGGTGCCGTGGTTTCGCTGAAAGTACTTTTTTGTATTTTACTATATATCATGGCATTGTCATTGCTTTTTACGAGGTGGGAGAGCAGGTCGTAGCTGTAATCTTTTTGGCATACCTTTACAGATACCATCATTTTTTATTCCAGGTAGCAGGGCCACTGCCTGCCATGCTTTGCCTCATGCTGTATGATTTTCATACGGTGGATATTTTTTATGCACGCAGGGTGTGACAGCGTGTATAGAAATTATGCGATTTTGCAGGATATCGGTAGGCGGGGCATAGGTTTGTTGTGTAATATGTTATATTGTTTGTGCTTTTTGCGTTGGCACGCCTGTTGCTATAGAGGGTCATGCGTACGTAACGCATGGTACAATGATAAAACCTAATAACAACATCTGGAGGATTTCCATGAAAACTCGTTCCATCGTAACCATCGCGGCTGCAATCGGTATTTTTAGTGTGGCAGGAGTGGCTTTCGCAAGCTCTCATGGCAATATGGGCGGCGATCATGGCAGTGGCTATCATAACAGCATGCCCAAAAACCACAACATGAGCATGGGTGCCGGCATGGGGCAGGGTCAAGGTATGGGCCACGGCATGGGCAAGAGCCACGGCATGGGTATGGGTGCCGGCATGAGAGGATACAATGCGCTGACTCCTGAAAAGCAGGAGTTGTATGCTAAGATTGTTACCGAAGCCGATAAGAAAATGGCACCGTTAAGTGAAAAAATGTTTGCCAAGCAGGCAGAATTGAACGCTTTGTACAACAATTCTGGGTCTGATCCCGCAACTGTGGGCAAAGTAGCAGGTGAGCTGGCCAAGATGCGTACACAGATGCGTGATATGCAAAAAAATCTGTCTTTGCGCCTTGAAAAAGAAGTCGGCATACAGGCCATGGGCCGTGGACACAAGAAGGGTGCTTACCGAGGAGGGATGATGGGGTCCGGCTACTAAACGCTACTCTTTCCGTATACATAATACATAAGCAATCAGGCCGTCGGGTAGGGGGGGGCCTCTGACCGGCGGCTTTTTTTATATTTGAGGGTACTACCCGCTGGCCAGAAAAGACCTGGATACCCTCAAGTTATGCTATTTATACAATATACTTGGAAGTAGGAGCTTATGGCGATGTGCGAAATACCCTCGCAGGTTTGGAAGTATGTGGAGTGTCTGCATGTATCCTTTGAGTATTCAGAATATCATGTATGCATACTATATGTATAGTTGTAGTTGTCATGTACTGTTTGTATATTGCATATGTATATGCAGTTGGTAATATATTGTATTGATATTCAATATTGATATCTGTTTTTTATATAAAAATGTATCTACATATAACTTTTGTTGCAGTTTTTGTCATAAATTTTTCCTGTAGTGAAAGCAGGCTATGGATTTTTGTGATTCAAAGGCCTGGAATAGAGAATTTGCCTGTGGCTTTTTTTGGGGAACCGTGTTAAAAAATAAAGTTCGGATAGAATATGTTTAGATAGTGTATGGTTTTGATATATTTGTACATAGTGGAGGAGTTGATATGACGGGAGCCATTAAGCGGCCAAAGAATTTGCAGCCGGTTGTCCTTAACCCCAATGCCGAAGTGGTGCTTTCCAAGCGGTATTTTCGGAAGGGGCCGGATGGAAAACCTTTGGAAGACGCCACAGGACTTTTCTGGCGTGTGGCCGCTGCCATTGCCCAAGAAGAAATGAAATATGAGAATTCCTCTTGGCAGGCCGATAAGCTGGCGCAAGCTTTCTATGATGTGATGACTTCATGGAAGTTTTTACCTAACTCTCCCACGCTGATGAATGCGGGGACTGACCTTGGTCAACTGGCTGCTTGTTTTGTATTGCCCGTGGGCGACTCCATTGAGGAAATTTTTGATGCAGTGAAGCATGCTGCCATGATTCATAAATCTGGTGGAGGAACGGGTTTTTCCTTTTCGCGCTTGCGTCCTATGGAAAGCCGTGTGGGTTCCACTGGCGGGGTGGCTTCTGGACCGCTTTCGTTTTTGCGTATTTTTAACACTGCAACCGAGCAGATCAAACAAGGTGGTACTAGGCGCGGGGCCAACATGGGTATCCTGCGGGTGGACCACCCTGACATACTGGATTTTATTCGGGCTAAAGAGCGCGAGGGTGAGTTTAATAATTTCAATCTTTCCGTAGCATTGACAGAAGACTTCATGAAAGCCGTGGAAAAGGGCGAGGACTACCCCTTGCGGACTCCGCATACCGGCGAGGTTAAAGGGACTCTCAACGCCGGTGAAGTGTTTGCAATCCTGGTTCAAAAAGCCTGGGAATCCGGTGATCCCGGCATTGTGTTTATTGACCGGATCAATCGTGACAACCCCACCCCCGCACAGGGTGAGATGGAATCGACCAACCCGTGTGGGGAACAGCCGCTTTTGCCTTATGAGGCCTGTAACCTTGGCTCTATCAATCTTGCGGGGCTGCATATTGAAGGCCAGAGTAATGTTGTCGAATCCATTGATTGGGCAGAACTCAAGCGTATTGTCCAGGTTGCCGTACGTTTTCTGGACAACGTCATTGATGCTTCGCGTTACCCGCTTGAACGCATCACAGAGACAGTACAGACAAATCGTAAGATCGGGCTCGGCATTATGGGGTGGGCTGACTTGCTCTATCAGTTGCGCATTCCCTATGATAGTCAGGACGCTGTAAAGTTGGCAAGCCGCGTAATGGACTATATCCGCGCTGAGGGCCGGGCAGCTTCCAAACAGCTTGCCAAAGAGCGTGGCGCGTTTCCTGCCTATGCAGACTCCATATTCGGCCAACGTGATCTTGGGCCTTATCGCAACGCGACTGTAACCACCATTGCACCTACTGGTACTCTTTCTATCCTTGCAGGGTGTTCTTCTGGAATTGAGCCGTTATTTGCATTAAGTTTTGCCCGTCATGTCATGGATGGTGAGCGTCTTGTGGAGGTAAACCCCTACTTTGAAAAGGCTCTCAAGGATGAGCAGTGCTATTCTGCAAAGCTCATGGAGACAGTTACCGAGAAGGGGTCTGTGCATTCCATTGAGCACTTGCCCGAGTGGTTACGTAACGTGTATGTCACGGCCATGGATATTGAGCCTGTGTGGCACTTGAAAATGCAGGCGGCTTTTCAAGAGCATACAGACAATGCGGTGTCTAAGACGGTAAACCTGCCCAGTGATGCCACCATTGATGATATCCGTAGTATATATTGGATGGCATACGAGCGCGGCTGCAAAGGTGTGACTGTCTACCGTGATGGCTGTAAACAGTCGCAGGTATTGTGCACCGGTAGCAGTGAAAAAAACAAAGCCGAAAGTGCTAAAGAATCCAGCGTGGTCCGTGAGCGCCCTGATATTGTATACGGCTTTACACAAAAGGTGGAAACAGGTCTGGGTGTTTTATATGTGACCATTAATGAGATGGATGGTCGGCCTTTCGAGTTGTTCAATACCATCGGCAAATCGGGACGTTCCATTACCGCCAAGGCAGAAGCCATTGGCAGGCTGGTGTCCCTGGCCTTGCGTTCCGGCGTGGGGGTGGCCGAAATTGTCGGGCAGCTTAAAGGCATTGGTGGTGAGCATCCCAAGTTTCAGAAAAAAGGCCTGCTGCTCTCCATTCCCGATGCCATTGCATGGGTGCTGGAAAACAGATACTTAAAGACCGGAGTGCCCGTACATGCTCCCAACGGGCTCGGCAGGCAGCAGTGTCCTGACTGTGATGAAGATTTGGTTTTTCAAGAGGGTTGCTATATTTGCCCGGCGTGCGCCTATACAAAATGTGGCTGATGCGCTGCGCAACCAAATAACAAATAAGGGAGCCCCATTGTAGGCTCCCTTATTTTTACGCGGGTTTATGGATATGCTCGACGCCCAACATCTTTCGTATAACTTTGGCTCTCACTGGGCCTTGAAAAATATTTCTTTCAGGTTGGAAAAAGGCGACTTTCTTTTTCTGTGTGGCCCGTCTGGAGCAGGTAAAACAACCCTGCTGCGGATACTATACGGTGCGCTGCCCTTATATCGAGGCGCACTTAATGTTGCTGGCTTTGACTTGCGTACATTGACCAGGCGGCAGCTGCCTGCCTTGCGTCGGCAGGTGAGTGTGGTCTTTCAGGATTTTAAGATACTTCCTCACCGTACGGTGTTTGATAACATCGCCATTGCGCTAGAAGTACGTTGCCTGCAGCGGTTGCATATAGAGCGTCGTGTGCGTGCTGTGGCGCGGGGGCTCAAGTTGGAGAACAGGCTGCATACACCATGCGGTGAACTTTCCGGCGGCGAGCAGCAACGCGTGGCCGTGGCGCGAGCTGTTGTGGTCAACCCGCAAGTGTTGTTGGCAGATGAACCCACAGGTAATCTTGACCCTGAGTTGGCCTTGCGTATGCTTGACATATTCAGGCAGTTTCATGCTTACGGCACGACGGTTATCATGGCTACACACAACAAAGACCTGGTAGCGCGCCACCCCGGAGCGCGTGCACTTCGACTGGATGAAGGAAAAATCACCTACGCCAACTGGGCAGGGGCCAGTATATTCGAAGGCTCTGAGTTGGAGGGCGCATGGTAGGCATTATCGCGCGGCTTTTCAGCAGAGGCGTGCGCGACATGGCTGCGCACCCTTTGGCACAACTTTTTACCCTGCTGGCTGTTACGTTGGCCGTGTTTCTGGTCGGCCTTGTTCTATTGGCCCTTGTCAACTTTGACCAGGCGTTGGGTACAGCGCGCGGCAACGCTGTCTATCAGGTCTACTGGCACA
>CAZQKM010000059.1:0-5645 GCA_964593925.1 uncultured Desulfovibrionaceae bacterium
GATGCCAACCACCCCTTGGCCGGAGAGTCGCTTACCTTTGAAATTGAAGTATTAGAAGTGGTTCAAAAGCCGCTTTCATAAAAATAAGTAACGATCACGCCCCTGCCGTCCGACATCGCCGGCCCGAGTCTCCCTCTACGACTGTGTATCCTGTGGCTAAACAGGCTATTGGGACTGCCTTCGGCAGCCTCTCTCCAGCCTTCCACAGGCACGTGTACCCGGTGTATTGGTTCGGCATAGGGCCAATCAAGGCAGACAGCCTTGCTGTGTCCAAGCGGCATTCCCTATTGCTAGCGGCCTACAAACCCCTTCGGGGGTTTCTTTTTTCCTTGGCCAAACATACATGGACAGGTCCCTCCGTGCAGCGGGCACACAAGAGTAGTCTCAGGAATCTGAAATACAAGCCAAGGGGTCCCACTGCCACAAGGAAGCTGACCGCAAAAGGCCTAAGCGTTCTTCATGGCCTAGAATAGACTACCTTCCCACGGGCAAACCAAAACGCAAAAGCCTTGCCCCTTTGAATATATGTCCCACAAGACTCCTTAATTATCTGTGCCCATGGCCACCGTAGCCGCAAGCCTCTCCCCAGTCATCGTTGTGCCTGCTACCATGGAACAAGCCGGGCAGGCCGATAATGTGGCAAAAAAATAAGCAGCACGTGTACCATACAAAAATCGGTGCAGCACCACAGCACTGCACCGACCATTTTTACTTATAGCACTTTGGGAACCATTTTGCCGGAGTTACGGTCAAACTGAAGAAACTTCAGCTGTTGTTCCGGAAAAACAGTCTCTTTTATTTTTTGCAAAGCATCGTCCTGGCCACCAAATGGTGCTATGATATCCACCAGCCAAGGGCGGTCTCCCCTGTTCCATTCGTCGGGGCGTAGGCGCATATGTCCTGTGGCTACGCGCTCTTCTATTTCTCCATCCAAAAAAGCCCACGAAATAAAAGCAACAGGCATGCCATCTTTTTGAAACAGCCGAAACTGCTGTAATCTCAAAGGCGGAACTACAAGCCATTTCAGGTCATTGATAAATAAATGCTGATGCATGGGGCTGTCCAGCATCAAAGCACTTATAGCCCCAAGCACTGGAACAAGATTAAGCTTCCGCTGCTGGCCTGCTACCTCTTCGGCTGAAGGCACCTTCTCCTCTCCAGTATTCTGCATTGCATCCACCATAGTAGCCTCCTTAACATCCAAAGATGGCTTAATATTAAATAAAACAGCAACATGCCTACGAATATACGAGCATATCTTACCAGACTTGATAGTATATCATACTGGATACACATTTAAAAGATATTATAGGACTCAGGGCTTCCCGGCAACCAAATGAGGTAAATACATCTTTGGCAGACCTGCCACCGGATTACCAGTTCCAAACAAATGGACCTCAAGACTACCCCAACCAAGTGACCAAAAGCTACCCATATCTAGAACTGCCACAACAATCACATCCCAACCATGATATGGCCCAGTACACCTTGCACACACCACTCATCATACCAATCCATTGCACATGGCCCAGTGGGCTATCCTCCATAAACATGCCCGCAAGATATCACCACGGATCGCGATTGGGACCACTCAATGGCTACCACCATACACCTGATAAAGATGCAGAGTTGTCCGTAGCAAGCTCACCCAAGTATACCGCCCCCTGCACCATACACCGTACAAACATCAATCTCCACCTGACCTGAACCAGCTCATAACAAACAACTCGAGCTACAATCCGACAACGAGGCCTAGCCTAAAAAACTAAATATCGTGTACACCGTGCCATTGCCTCCAACTAGAATCAGATAATCCTGCCCTGAACAAAAAAGGGCATACAAAGCACATCCTCCCACATACCCGATGCTTGACTCCATGGATCTTACATTTGGTCAGTCAGCTTGACGGATAGACACAGGTGCTTTACAAGCATGACATTCCTTGGCGCAAAAGCGCTTAAGTTGCGGAGGGGTGGCAGAGCCCGGTTTATTGCACTGGTCTTGAAAACCAGCGAAGGTGGAAGCCTTCCGGGGGTTCGAATCCCTCCCCCTCCGCCAGAATAAAAACTGAAGAAACCCGGATTGACCGACATACTATTTTTGGTTGGTTACTCTGGGTTGTTCTTTGTGTGGTCTCTATTCCCTATTCCCCTTTGTAAAGATAACGTTCGGACGAACAAAAAATCCCAAAGCACCCCAAAAAAATTGGGCCATGTCGCTGGGCATCTAGCTACCCTCATAATATTACGCGTATATCCAAGCGCCAATGCTTTCTTCCCACGAGTTCGCGTCCCGTACATAGAATTTTCCCTGGAGTTTGCTCTTGAGGCAACGAAATGGCGTACCTCGGCTAGGAAAAATGACTAGACGCGTCTTGCAACAGCCCCCCACCTTACTCAATGCAGCCCGGGCGTTTTTTTGCACACCAAAATCAGAAGGTTCTGCCAGCCGGAACGATAATTTATCGGCAGGCTTAGGAGCATTTTGTACTAGCCAGTATGTATACCAGCTAAATGGTACGTGCGACTCAGGTACCCTGCCTAGCCATCTTGCACCGTAAAGATGGCCTTATCACTTTTTTAGAGGGCTCCTTCGCGATTTAGGCTTTTAAACTTTCAGGCGTTACCTAGTATACATCTTTTCAATCGCCTATTTTCGATTCATTCAACCATTAACGTAGCCCATGGCGCCATACTTTGTGTGTCGTTTTCAGACGATACCGCTGCTTATCCCATACCCGGAAAGTCAGGCACTGGAGTGCTGGTCTCGGACTGGCTCAGGATGTTCAAAACCTGAGTATCGCCATGGAGACATTTTTCTCATGCAGAGTCTACTGTAAAAATATAGTTTCAGAAGCGCCACTTTTCAAAAAGATTACCTGCGCCCACACACCAAAGATGGAAAAAGCCAAGGCACAAGGGCACCAATACTCTGTAAAACTGTTTGAGGGCAAACACAGGACACCCCAAAACAAAAAGTCCGTACAGAGTTTACCTGCACGGACTTTTGCTTACTTGCCATACGACAAATTACTGAGGATAAGAGGCATTATCCGGCATATCCTTTTTCCATTCTTCATTCAGACGTCCGGCCTGTACGGCTGTTTCATTCCACTGGGTAAGCAACTCTTTTTTAAACTGTAACTTTTCTTCAATCAGCTTAGGTAGATTGACACCCGCAAGCTGCTGAGCTTGCTCCTTGGTAGAAAAATCTGGGACAACGTAGTCGTGTATGTCATATTTTGCCAAAATACCCACAAGGGCATTACGCGCCTGCTGTGCTTTGTCATTGGCAACAGCCAGCAGACGCAAAGTTTCTTCCGGCGCATGAAAAAAAGACCCATGGCTGGCAATGGAATAATCCCAAAACCATTGAGAAGAACGAATCAAATCAAGCACCTTGGCCATTTCTTCTTCTGTTGCGCCGACTTCCCAAGCCTTTTGAGCCTCAAGATGTGCCCTGGACAAATTATCCATGGCAATAATATTCAACTGATTCTTGCGATCCAGTTTTTCCTGCACCATGTCTTTAAATTCCTGCTCACTTTGCCGATGACATGTCAGGCAGGAACCCGCGATGTCATTAAGCGGACTCTGTAACTGGTGGTTGGAGAACTTGACACTACCCTCCTGTGTATACGGCATGTGACAGTCTGCACAAGACAGTCCGCGCTTGGCATGCACACCGGAAGAAAACATTTCGTAACCGGGATGCTGGGCTTTTATTAGCGGAACTCTACTCAATGCATGTGTCCAGTCACTAAAAGCATACTCATTATAGTATTCTTCCATTGCCTCTGCACTAAGCCCTTTGTCCCAAGGAAACGTCACAACGGCAGCAATCTGTGTGTTACCATTTTTATCTTGGTATTCGGTTTTCTTGAAATAGTACTCCGAGTGGCACTGTGCACAGGCCAGAGAACGCATGTCCTGATATGTGGGGGCAGATTGCCATATGCCGCTATTTGCCATAGCGCGCTTCAGGTAAGGACGCGAAAGCTCCAACTCTCCGGTTTGTGTATTATGACAATCTGCACAACCAATGGGGTTGACGATCTGGTTACCCAAACGAGCCCACTTACCTGTAAAGTATTCATTTTCTCCGACTTCTTCCATCACTCGGGGAACATCTGTGGACTTGCAGGTCCAACAGGCTGTGGGCATGGGGCCGTCATTGGGCCCTGTGGGGGCGCCGGTTCGTAACGTATTTATATTACTCTGCAAGGCAAAAAGGTGACCGCGAGGCGCATTGTAGTCCTTAGCAAAACCATAACCAGCCCACAAAATGGCCAGTTGCGGATACTTTGCGATCAGGTCTTCAATTTCACTACTTTTCTGTGTTTTTTTCCATGTATCATACTGACGCGGATAATAAGTACGCCATGCTTCGTTTTTGGACTCCACGCCCTGAGGCTTAACCGCAGGAGCCGCACTCAGCAAAACTTTCTCTTCCTTTTTTGTGCTGATAGACAACAACATGTATGTCATAAATGCGATGGCAAGTAGCGAACCTGCCAATAAGGCCATGCTCTTTTTCATACTCACTCCTCTTTGCTTACCCTGGGGCTAAGTGTCTGCTCACCGTACGGCAAGGCTGTTAGGTGTGGCGTTGATGCCACGGACAGTTCCATGCGGCACATTGCGGTGGCAGTCCCAACATTTTCTGTCACCCAGTGTGGCATTTTCAAAGGTATGGTATCGGTCAGTACTCCTGACGAGAGTACGCGAAAAGCTGGAATGGCATCTAATACAGTTTTCCTGCACCCGTCGGGCACCGTCCTCACTGATAAACATACGTTGCCCATAGGTGTTCAGTGTGAAGGCCACGGAGTGATTCCAACCGTCACGGCTTTTGGATACATACTTGTCGATATAGTTTTCTACAGGCAGATGACAATCCACACATGTTGCGCGCTGAGCGTGCGAACTATGCTGCCATGTGGAGTAATAACTTTCCATAACGTGACAGTTTATGCAGGCGGAAGCATCAGTTGAGAGATACGATATGGCCCTGGATTCATTGACCAAGTATCCCCCCATTACCACAGCGACTGTAAACGCAGCCAAGGCACAAAATCGCAGGGTCGGTATGGGACGCATGGACACCTCGCGTTTTTACCGGTTGTACTAAAAATTACCCCAGTATTCTTGCCAGGTTAAGCTACCCTCTCTGGCGAAGGAAAAAGCAAACCAACGCGCAAAAACAGCCTGCGCACAACAGCTGTAAAAAAACACTATAAATACTTGATATCTGATAGGTAGGTTACCAACAAGGGTAACGTATCCACTATAATATCGCCGCCGTTAGTAAATCTATATGTAAATATCTTTATTATGCTTCTTGATTTATTGGCTGTCAAGTATTTCCAGAAGACCAGATACTACAGCCACGATACTTCCTGAAGTTTGATTCTGTGCCATAGCTGTGTTTGCCTTTAAACCCAAGTGCAAGCGGTCCATGGATGATGCGACATTTCTCATACTGCCCGGGGAAAACTTGAACCGAATTTACCCGAGCGCAAAGAGACTTGGCTTGAAATTGCTCATGGTAACCGGCAATTCATAAACGCGATTTTCTGGATTGTGCGTACTGGTTGATCCTGCCACATTTTTGTGGAGTACCAGTTAAGCCACTTTTCTGTGTTC
>CAZQKM010000060.1:0-5276 GCA_964593925.1 uncultured Desulfovibrionaceae bacterium
GAACACAGAAAAGTGGCTTAACTGGTACTCCACAAAAATGTGGCAGGATCAATCTCCTTTGTTAACTAATTAGATTGCACAACCATAGCTATTATGCGGTAGATGTAACAAGCATTGATCCTGAATTATATGAGCTTAACGTATGGTATTTTCCGTTTTCCAAGCGGACCCCTATTATCTTGTCGAAAATATGTTTTTGAACATCACGGTAATCCCCCCCGAAAGTCGAGCTTATCTTCTTTTTACCACGACCGATTTGGAAAAAGGTCATTTTTTTTTGCAACAACAAAAACTACTGCCATTAAAAACCGCTGTTGCCCGCAGCAACAGGCAGCGGGCAACAGCAACAATACAAACCTTTACTTACATGCTCCGTCTATCCATGCCGCTACTTCTTCTCTATCGGGAACTCTACCGCTGGAGCGAATCACTCCGTTGATAACCACTGCCGGAGTAGACATAACGCCAGCCAACATCATCTCCTTGGGATCAGAAATTTTTTGCACGCTGATTCCATTGCCTTTAGTCTCGGCGACCTCTTGCATAAGGGCATATGTTTCCGAACATCTGGCACAACCGGGACCGAATACTTTTATTTCCATCCTCTTTCTCCTAAATATTTACATGTAGGGACCAAAAATATTGAGTAACCACCCTGTAAGGGTAAATATCACCCATAAGTAACAGATGAACAGCGCTTGCAACTTAAAAGTCATAAGTTGCCGCAAAATCATCATTTCTGGCAAGCTTGCAGCTACAGCACTCATACAAAAAGCCATGGTCGTACCTATGGGCAACCCCTTAAGTAGCAGACTTTCCATAATCGGTACGATACCGGTAACGTTGGAATATAACGGAATTCCAACAAAAACAGCGGCAGGAACAGTCCACCACTCACCTGCCCCCAGATTTTCAGCAAACCAGTTTTCCGGCACAAAGCCATGTAAAGCTGCGCCAATGGCGACACCAATGACAACCCACTTCCAAACACGCATGAAAATCGTACGCATTTCACCATAGGCAAAGGCATGTCGTTGCCTGAATGTCAGCTTTTGCATGCTGCCTGCAATGCCCCCCTGCGGGCCCGGTGCGTGTTGTATGGCTTCCAGGATAAAAGGACGCAGCCAGCGCCCAGCTTTAATGCTATCCATAAACAGACCACCAATGATACCCGCTAGCAGGCCACCAGTGATATAGAGCAACGTAAATTTCCAGCCCAACAGCCCCCATAGTGCTACCACTGCAATTTCATTGATCAGCGGCGAGGTTATAAGAAATGCCATGGTGACCCCTATGGGAATACGGGCTGTGGTAAAACCAAGAAACAACGGAATACTGGAGCAGGAACAAAATGGTGTTACAGAGCCAAACATGGCGCCCAAAAAATACCCTACCCCCCTGCGCTTACCAGCAAGATAGTCGCGTACCAGTTCAACATTCAAACTCGCACGCACCCAAGCGATGCCATAAATAAGCGCTGCCAGGAGCATAAGTATTTTACTGGTATCATAGAAAAAAAACTGTAATGCCGCACCAGTACCAGAGTCTGTCTTAAACCCCAAAGTAGTATATATGATCCAGAAGGATGCTTCCTCAAGGAGAGAATATATCAACAACCAGCCCATGGCCAAAAGACTAATGATAAAAATATAGCGTATATTCCATGCCCTGCCGGAATCTCTCGCCTCTTGCATATTTTTTTTGGAATATTCACAACTGTCTGCCGTGGGGCGCTCACTGCTATCTACAGGCATCTCTTGTTCCTTGCCAAAATATTGTGCCCTCTAGTCGCGGTGCCTACAACCACAGCGATAGTAAAAGAGCTGTTCTCACTGCATCGCCACCTAGTGGGCACATACACATTCATGACAACTAGCCATTACAATACTATTTTTAGTCTTGCGCACTCTATACACGCTCAAGGCTCAGCAGCACTACATCGTGCTCTTTACGGCCCTCTATGTGGCTACCCCTTATGGCAAGCCCTTGGATAGTCGGCAACAGCCCTTCGGTTTTTGTATATTGTGTGTCGTAGCTCATAAAAAGCTGCGAAATATACTTGCTGCATGAGAGCACTATACGGGCAAGATTAAAATTTTTTTGGTAATATGTTGGAGGAAACAGGGCCTTCCTCTCTGTATTTCAGACAACGCTCTGGGTCCTTGGCACAACATTCTTCCGTCAAATGGGCCACAACCCGTAACATCAGCGGAATGTTTGCCTTGTAACGCATGAACCGCCCTTCCCTTTCCACACTGACCAAACCACTTTGCACGATGGCCTTTAGATGAAAAGAAAGATTCGTGGAGGGTATTGCCAAAAGTTTTGCAATTTCACCTGCCACGAGACCATCCGGAGCATTTTTTACCAACACCCTGAAGAGTTCAAGACGCACTTCGGAAGACAGGGCTTCAAAGATACTAGAGGCTTGTTTCGTTTCCATACTTTAATAATTCAACATTATTTAAAATAAGTCAAGGGGCAATGGACATGGATCACCACTGCCCCAGCAACAAGCAAGCCCGCAACAATATAGCGTGGACAGCACCCCCAAAGGCACCAGTTACCTCACTATACTTGAGAGCTACTTGCCATACACACAACGTCCCGGCCCCTCTTTTGAGGAAGCCGGGACTCGTCTGAATACCTATATCCGGATTATGCTAGATACTACCCATGGGGTCGTCACGCAGCATTTTCACTGCGCAGAATTTGCCGCACATGGCGCACTCTTCTTCATCTTTGTGTTCGCCACGACGCTGATCAATTTTAGGTACATCTAAGGCATATTTTTTCATGGCATCCCAGTCTAGGTCCTTTCTAGCCCTGGACATGCCTTCTTCCCGCTCAAGGGCAACAGGAAGGCCAAGCGCAACTTGACCAGCCTGTGCCGCAATACGCGAAGCAAGTATGCCTTCATGCACATCTTCCATACTGGGCAAGGTAAGATGCTCTGCAGGAGTAAGATAGCACAAGAAGTCCACACCTGCTTCAACAGCTATGGCTCCGCCAATGGCTCCTGCAATATGATCATAGCCGGGGCAACTATCTATGGTCAGCGGTCCCAGCACATACAAAGGAGCATTGTTTGTCATGCGCTTGATGGTCTGGATCTGGCTCCGCACCTGATTAAGGGGAACATGGCCCGGGCCTTCAATCATGCACTGCGCGCCTTCTGCCAAAGCCTTTTTGGCAAGCTGGCCAAGTACCATGACCTCTTCATATTGCGCCGCATCACCGGCATCATGCCCGGCACCAGGACGCAGGCCATCCCCCAAGGAAAATGTAACATTATGCTTACGACAAATCTTGATCAGGCGATCAAACCCGGTCAACAAGGGATTTTCTTTTTTATTACGTAACATCCAGCGGGCCAGAATAGAGCCCCCCCGAGAAACTATACCCAGCAGACGGCTACCATCCGTGGCAAACTCTGCTCCGCGACGTGTCAAACCGCAGTGTACTGTGATAAAATCAACGCCCTGTTCCGCCTGCTTTTCTATTTCTTCAAAGAGCTCTTCAGGGGCCATGTCGGCAGGATCTCGATTGGCATCAAGGTACCGCTGAGCAACAGCGTACATGGGAACAGTCCCCAAAGGCAGCCGAGTCTGTGACAACATATCACGGCGAATAGCATCCAGATCGCCTGCAATGGAGAGATCCATCACCGTGTCCGCGCCTGCGGCCACGGCCACCTCCAGCTTGCGCATTTCACAAGGGATACTATTTTTTAAAGGAGAAGTGCCGATATTGGCATTTACCTTTACACTGGCAGGCTGACCTACAAGGGTAGGAAGCACGTTGGCATGTGCAGGGTTGGCAAGCAATACCATAGTTCCCTGTTCAATGCCCACGCGAATTGCCTCTTCAGAAAGCCGCTCTTTGGCCGCAAGCTCGCCAATATGCTGCTGGAACACGCCGGAAAGCGCGCTGTTCATGCTAAAAATTGACATACTAATCTCCCGGACTTGTTAAAAATGCATGTCAGGGAGGGGCCTCTGGAACACACACACGCAAAAAATATATCCGCAACATTTCATACTGGCAAGACAAAACTCTCCATATCTGCCCCCTCATTCTTGCCTTGAATAGATATACGGACTAGTTATTTATCCCATGTACACAATTTTTTGGCTTGGTAACCCTTTTTTTTCACCGGCTCTGACAGCTCTGGGCTGCAAGGTGGTGCATCACAATTTTTGTGATGCAAGTACCTTTGGATGGGATGACATCATACGGCTGACAGGAGCCCCCCCCGACATTGTCGTAGTGGCTGACAAAAGCCGCCCTCCTTTTGTACGAGGCATAGAGACTTTTCCCTGCTTTACTGTATTCCTATGCGTAGACTCGCATATCCACAGCTGGTATCCGTATTATGCTCAGGGGTTTGACCTCTGTCTTGTCAGCCTACGCGACCACCTGCCACTTTTTGAAAATATGCGGTTATCCCATGACGATCTTTTATGGTCACCTGCCTTTGCCAAAGACCATGACCTGCCAGCTACAGCTACACCGCAATGGGACGTACTTTTTGTTGGCACTGTAAACAAAGAGACCACACCCAAGCGCAGTATCTTTCTGAAACATCTTCAAAGCTTGCTGCCCGGCAGACTCCATATTACCACAGGAGACTACAGGGCGCTTTACCCTAAAGGACGTGTCGTCCTAAACTACTGTGAACATGGGGATTTAAATTTTCGTGTTTTTGAAGCCATGGGGTGTGGCAGCTGCCTCCTCACACCAGACATTGCCAACGGCCAGCCTGATCTGTTCACCAATGGGGTACACTTTCGAACGTATCCTCCAAATGATGTACACGCCGCAGCGCATATCGCCAAAGAATTGCTTGAGGCACCCGACGAGATACGCACACTCTTGAGACAAAACGGCTTGCAGGCTGTCAACTCCGCACACCGTGCCACGCACAGGGCAACAAAGTTTTTGGAACAACTATGCCGTACGGATATGAGGCAAACAGTACAAAAACGTCTGGCCAATGCTCCTGCAATCCACCAACACTATCTTCGCTTTTTGTATCTACTACATGCAGAGGCATCCCAAGGGGCGTACCTACGATCTACCTATCTTAATGAGGCACAAAGGTATGCGCGCTGATTCTCCTACCTCCTGAAAGCCAAACCATGCCCCAGGCAGCACACAAAAAAAACGGCCCATTTCATAGCCGCTTTTTTTGAGATAAAATAAATATGCTAGAGAGTGTCGTCAAATTACCTTAACCACAATGCAATGCACCGAATTTGAATTGCCGCGAGAAA
>CAZQKM010000061.1:0-4775 GCA_964593925.1 uncultured Desulfovibrionaceae bacterium
AAGAACACAGAAAAGTGGCTTAACTGGTACTCCACAAAAATGTGGCAGGATCATAATCATGTTTGTCAACCAGTGCTATCTCCATACGCTCCCCTATGGAAAAAGAGGATTGGATATTTCCAAGGAACTGCATAGTATTTTTAGCTGATATCCTCCCAAAATGCTTATACCCCCAATACGCAACCCAGAACAGGCAGACAGCAAGAATCAAAATGATAACATCGTAACATTTTATCATTAATAATTTTATTCAGGTAATACAACTAACAAAGACCTGTGTGGGACTTCGTGCTCAAAACACTGCGTTATATGCACCTGGTCCGATATCCCCATCAGCCCTTCCAAGTCCACAGTGTGTTTCAGGGCTGTCGTTGCCACTGGTCTCTGTACTCTCCTGGAGGTGCTAAGCGATTTTTGACAGGAGCAGACTGTCGCGCGCGTGAAACGTCTTCTCAAAAAAACAACCATGCTGGGACGTTTCACATTATACTGGAGCAATAACGCCCCTGCCCGTCAATACTTCTACTACTTCAGCGAGGGGCAGGCCGACTACGGTAGTCCAAGCCCCTTCAATATGTGATACCAAAAACGCTCCCACACCCTGTATGGCATAGGCTCCTGCCTTGTCACTAGACTCTCCCGTGGCAATATAGGACTGTAATGTCCTGGTATCCCAAGGGGGCATGTGCACCATGGCAGAAGCGTGCAAAAATATAGGATCTGCCTGTTGAGGAAGCACAATGCAACAAGCACTCACAACTTGGTGTACGCTTCCGGCAAGACGAGTTAACATGGCAAGAGCCTGTGCATCACTCATGGGCTTGCCCATAATCTCTCCTTTAGAGACTACCACAGTATCTGCACCGATGATACATGCTCCTGGATGCCGTACCGCCACAGGCAATGTTTTGGCACGGGATGCTCGACAGACATACGCCACGGCATCTTCTTCCTTATGGGGCTTTGGTTCGGCTACACCCGCAGTATCTACCTCAAAAGCAAGGCCAAGAGCACACAAAAAGTCCTGCCTGCGTGGAGATCCAGAAGCCAATATCATAGGATACCGACTCGTAAACATTTTTGTGCACATAGTGGCAAAACTCCTTGATAATATCCATATGCTGCCTTGGCAGAAGAAGCTATCTAGACATTCTTCCTACTGAAGCAGCATGTTTTCATGCCCCATTTATCCATCTCGCGCAATGCAAAGACATATCCGGTAATACATACAAAAGCCTCCAAACACCAAAAAACTAGTGGACAAAAATATAGACTTGTCTGGGAGACAACACTGTTTTTGCAAACAGGATACAAAAAGTAAAAAGATCTAAAATACACAAAAATATGCACTAGCAAATTGCTTCTTGGCAGGTTAAATTTATGACAATATCTTCATTTTTGTTAAAGTAGATCAAAAATAATTTTGTCCATACATAAAAATATTTAACCCATAATACTGACGGGTTACAATTACAAAAACATCTTGATGCTTGGATTGCCACAGGCCTGACAACACGAGAGTAATCGACACAAATTGCCGCCACAAAACCCCAGGGAAGGTAATCCTCCCATTTTCAGGGGTCGTGAAAAGTAGAGCCTATGCAGCCTGCCAGACTGGCTCGCGGAGGATATCCCCCAAGAGCCGTGTGCGGCCGTTCATTGTTATAGGTCCAAAGCCACCTGGTGGCATAATCCTGGCTCTCATCAATGGTTTCAAACAAATATTGGGCTCAGCCAGTCATACCGAACTGTTCAGTTGTAGCGTTCAACGTAGGCGATCTGTGTATGTACTCAAGCCGAATCCCCTTTTTTGCGGCCCAAACTTGAAGCCGGTGACTAACATACCCGGAGCTGTTGTCGCACCGTGGCACCTCAGGAGCATAGCGCCACTTGATGATTTGCTCCAACGTACGAACTACACGTTCCGACGGCAACGAGAAATCAGCCTCGATGGCAACCCTTCACGGTTGAAGTCGTCGATCACGTTTGGCAGGCGGAAGCTGCGGCCGTTGCGCAACTGGTCATACATGAAATCCATGCACTAGACACGGTTGAGCGTTTCGGGCTCTGCGAGTAGCTCCGGCTTTTCGCGCACGATGCGCTTCTTGGGCTTGATATGCATATTAAGCTCCAATTCGCAATATATCCGATAAACCCGCTTGTGATTCCAGCCGAAGCCCTTGACGTTACGCAAACACAGAAAGCACAAACCGAATCCCCAATTACGCTGATTGTGTGTCAAACGCAGCACCCAGTCGGCGATCTGTTCGTTTTCGGCCGGACAGTTTAGGTTCGTGGCGACAGCATGTCTGACTGCCATGAAACACTTCGCAGGCCTGCCGGTTGCTCAAGCTTCGCATTTCAAGAACTATTCTGGACACCTCGCGGCGACGAGACGGCCTCACCAGCTTTTTGCGAGCGCCTCGGCAACGACTTCGGCCTTCATCTTTTCCTCGGCATACATGCGCTTAAGCAGACGGTTTTCGTGCTTCAGCTCCTTCATGCGCGCCATCAGCGAGGCGGCCATTCCGCCATACCTGGCGCGCCACTTGTAAAAGGTGGCGTTGCCCATGCCGTGTTCGCGACAAAGCCGGGCCACGGGAATTCCGCTTTCGGCCTGCTTCAAAATGTTTAGAATCTACGCGTTGCTGTGACGTGATGTCTTCATGTAGAATCTCCTCCAATTTGGTTAGAGGAAAATCCTACTTTTCAGAACTATTGTTTTGAGGGGGGGATTACCTTCCCGACAGCGGTATCGGTCAATGATGGCTCTATCAAAAACACATACCGCAACTTCGGCATTTTAAGCTACACAGTGCTCGCTTTGGTTTGAAAGCTACGCTCGTAATGCCCGGCTCTGTACTTGCCCGCTCGGCATTGCACCCATAGCGTCGGGCTTTCCGCGCGCATCCACTTCAGCGTCCAGAAAACTGTTCAGTGTTTCTTCTGGGCTTTCGCAAACCACTTCAGATAGATGAGCACGCAATTATTACTCATCAACCTTAATAACGAGGAAGTTCTTTTTTCCAATCATTCCAGTATCTTTGTAACCTTCCTTGCTAGGCTAAGGTTTGATCGTGGCTAAACTTGAGGGGCTACTTTCATTTTTTGAATGTACGAAAAATACCGTACGTTATCGGATTTATGTGTAAAGAAAAAACGAATTCTGATGGAAAAATGATAAAAAAATCAATCGGTAGACACAATACATTTACACGCTTCGTGTGGTGGAGTTTTTAGTAGTCCACTCACGAAGCGTGTAATAAATAGCAAAAAACCGAGCACTAGCCCCCTCTGGGGGTACATCAGCTTTCGTAATATGAACGCAGTGTCTGACTTCGTACAGGATGCCGGAGCTTGCGTAAAGCCTTGGCCTCAATTTGTCTGATACGCTCCCTAGTGACATTAAAAAGTTTACCGACTTCTTCAAGGGTGTGGTCAGACTTTTCGTTTATACCAAAACGTTTGCGCAAGACCTGCTCTTCACGAGGTGTTAAGTCAGCCAGAACAGCCGCTATCTGTTCGCCCAACTTTGTATTTACTACCTCTTCTGCGGGCGCAACCGCCTTTTTATCTTCGATGAAATCACCCAGGCTCGAATCTTCCTCATCGCCTATAGGTGTTTCAAGCGAGATAGGCTCTTTGGCAATTTTAAGCACCTTTTTTACTTTATCAATGGGATAATCCATACGTTCGGCAATTTCTTCCGGTGTGGGGTCGCGTCCCAGCTCCTGCACCAGATAGCGAGAAGTCCGTATCAATTTATTGATAGTCTCAATCATATGGACAGGAATACGGATGGTACGCGCCTGGTCGGCAATAGCCCTGGTAATGGCTTGCCTGATCCACCAAGTGGCATACGTGGAAAATTTATAACCACGCTGATATTCAAATTTGTCCACTGCCTTCATCAAGCCAATGTTACCCTCTTGAATCAAATCAAGAAACTGCAGGCCACGGTTGGTGTACTTCTTTGCAATACTGACAACCAGACGTAGGTTGGAGCGTATCAGCTCTTGCTTGGCACGCATGGCATGCGTGTTACCACGCTTTATACGCCACATGACCTCTTCAAGGTCTGTCACATTATGGCAACACTTTTCCTGTAGTCTGCTCAGAATTTCCATTTTCCCCATGATCATTTCCTTGAAGGAAAACAACTCTTCAACAGTCAACTTTAAAGTATCTGCCGCCAAGACAGGATTAATCTTACGCTCTTCAAGGTCTTGAAAAAGCTCACGAATTTCTGTCTGCGTTTTGCCGGTGGATAATATATATGCTGAAAGATCACGCTGGCAGTTATGCATCTGGCGCACGTAGTCTTCTACAGTTTCAATGATACGATCAATAAGTGTTTTTTCAAGCTTGATATCACGCAGGCGTGAAACAACTTCTTCTTTGTAGTTGATAATTTCTTTTTGCACACCATATACACGGCGCTCAAGAGTCGCACAGTCGTCAAGACGTTTGTATATCTTGCCTTTTTTCTTATACGTGGCCTGGATTTCATCCAACAATAAAATGACCCGTTGCCGTTGGTTCATTTCATCTTCGCTGGGGTCATCTTCTTCTATGGTTTTTACAACGTCTTTCAGTTTGATACGATTTTCTTTCAGGTCTTCGCCCACAGCAATAAGCTCTTCCACTGCAATGGGTACTTCAACCAACGCATATAAAACGTCACGTTCGCCTGTCTCAATTTTTTTGGCAATGTTTACCTCACCTCCAAGATCAAGCAAAGGTTCCGCACCCAGCTCACGCAAGTACATACGTAA
>CAZQKM010000062.1:0-4637 GCA_964593925.1 uncultured Desulfovibrionaceae bacterium
AAGAACACAGAAAAGTGGCTTAACTGGTACTCCACAAAAATGTGGCAGGATCATATTTGCATGTTCCATTGTATGTGAGATAATATATTAGCGTTACCTATCGTGCCCTCCTTTTACTTTGCCTCCTGCAACCGCCAGACCACAGGAATTACATAGCAAATCAAAAAGAGTTTTACCAAGCTCTCCATAGCGTTAAGCTTTACGGAACCCCACGCATAGCGGGGGCCGCATAAAAAAAAGATGGGGCGTTGCCCCATCCATACAAACACACCTGCTGGCTACTCTCAAAATACCCGCAAAGGCCAAAGATCAAATAGTCCCAAGCCTTTCAGCATGACCAGCAGCAACAACACAGGAGTTACCCAGCGTACAAGCAAAAAGATGCCTTCCACTATCCCCTTATTACGCAGCAATCCTTTATTGGAAAGCTCTTCATGCATCTTTTCCTTGCCCCACACCCAGCCGACAAAAATGCAGATAAGCAAGCCTCCGCCGGGCATCAATATATTGGAGGACAGATAATCATACAGATCAAAAAAGTTCAGTCCGACAATCTTTACCTCTGCCAACGTGCTAAAGGACAGGGTAGCAGGCATACCCGCTATAACCACCCCTAAAGCAAACAAAATGGTCACCGCTTTACGTGACCAGCCAAAAGTTTCTGTCAAAAATGCCACCGGAACCTCCATAAGCGACAGCATAGCACCAATGGTGGCTATACCGGTAAGCACAAAAAACGCAGTCATAAACAACTGCCCCCCCGGCATGGAACCAAATACCGCGGGAATGGTTACAAACAAAAGGCCAGATCCCATGGCGGGTTCAAAGCCAAAGTTGAAAACTGCAGGAAAAATGGCGATACCAGCCAAAAGAGAAACCGTCAGATCCGCCAACATCACTCTGGTTGTTGTCAGGGGGATGTTGGCATCAGCCCGAAAATAGCTGCCATAGGTCACCATGGTGCCCATTCCGATGGATAACTTGAAAAAGGCAAGGCCCATGGCCAGTAACACTGTTGAAGCTGTGATTTTACCAAAGTCCGGAGCAAACAGAAAGGCAAGTCCACGGCCGGTCTCAGGCAGAGTCAAGGACCGCACACAAACCAGCAGCAGAATAACAAACAACACAGGTAGCAGGACTTTGGTTGTCTTTTCAATGCCGCTGCTCACACCCGCGATGACAATATAGCTTACCAGCAGCAAGACCCCCCATTGCCACAAGAGAGAAGACCAAGGGTTACTGCTCATGGCATCAAAAGCTAATTGGCCACTTTGCGGGTCATTGGCATTCAGCGCGCCGGTGATGCTTTTGACTATGTAAAAAAATACCCACCCCACGACATTGGTATAAAAAGCAAGAATACTTGCTGCGGCAAGGCAGCCTGCGATCCCCACTAACCACCAAAGGCTACCCGGAGCAAGCTTACGAAATGTTCCCACAACGTTGCTACGCGCGTTGCGTCCCATCATTATTTCAATTATCATTATGGGTAACCCTACAACCAGCGTGGCAATAATATACAACAGCAAAAATGACGCACCGCCGTTTTCTCCAACCATGTAGGGAAACTTCCAGATATTTCCCAGCCCCACAGCGGAGCCCAAAGTTGCGGCCAAGACGCCGATTTTTGATGAAAAACCATCACGCTGTTGAACTTGCATCAGTATCCCATCTCCTTCAAGGGCACAAAAAAATTCTATGATACGTGCTGCCAAAACACGCATCCTTCCTGTAAAAACATTTTACGATACGCAACAACACATCCCAAGACAAATGCTAACCGGCATGCCGGACACGCGCATCCGCTTTTATTTCCTGACGAACCTCCGGCCAGCCAAGCTCTCTCCATCGCATGGGCGGAGTTCTGTTCGGAACCACCAGCATCTGCCCGCTATGTCCCGCACAATGCAACTCAACATGCACAGGCCCACCACTACGCACTGCCTTTGGAGAAAACGAAGCCACAAACGAAGCAGCATGGGCCACCTCTTCTGGTGTCCAAGCCGCCTCCTCCAGCTGCCTGCCCACAGCAACAGGGCCAGGAAAGCCCACGATTTTAAATACTAAATCGTCTTTTTCCGCAAGATCAGCTAACAACGCATTGTCAGCCTGATTACGCCCAATGCTCAACCAACGGTTTTTCATCCAGTATTGACGCCCCACATTAGCCATTGCAAAATCACAAGCTCGCGGGTCAGGCAAACGGTCAAGAATCGGCCAGTAGCGACGGGCATTTTCGCGCTCAGCCAGTTTACAGCCACCTGCCGGAGTAGGTATTTTCGGCAATGCGTATTTTTCTGCCAAAGCCAGCTGCTCCTTGCGCCCTCGTCCTGAAATGGCAAGCAGTTGGCTCCGATCAATCCAGCCCTGCTGCTCCGCCAGACTGGGGTCAAGGCACCGCGCGCATAGCGGACGCACCAAAAGATCTCGCACATCGGCATCGCGACGTATGGTGTTCAGGGTATCGCGACGTTGCGACATAGGGCGTTGCCCCAAAACCTCTCCAGAAATAATGCACTTTGCACCGTATGTGCCCAGGTAGTCCCGAGCCGCACGCAGCATCAAAATTTTACAATCCACGCAAGGGTTAAGCACTTTACCATATCCATGTACAGGATACTTGCGCATCATGGCGACAAAATCTTCGCCAACATCCACCACGCGTATGTCGAGCCCGTACATAGCCTCCCAGTCGGAAACCTCGTGCGGTTTTCCAAAAAATGGCGAAACAAAATGCAGGCACTTGACGCGCAGCCCTTGTTCTTGCACAATTTTTACAGCGAGAATAGAATCAAGCCCACCCGAAAGCAGGGCAAGCGCATCATAATGTTGGTGTGTGTCTTGGTTCATCCCCTCCTCATAAAGTCCGTAAGCCTTGTTGGCAAGCACTGGTCATAAACTGGCAACAATGCCATTTTGTGTCTATCTGAAACATTGCCCAGCAGCCTGCCTTCTGGTATTCTTTTAGACCAACAATATTTTTCCGCTTAAACGGAGTCCTAAACCATGTCAAAAAAAAGCACCCTCAGCCCAGAAGAATTACGCCGTGAGGCGTTGCATACCGCATTAAGCACCATTGAACGCAAGTACGGCTCCGGCTCGGTCATGAAAATGTCTGACGCGGCCCATACCAATATTGCTGTCATCCCCTCCGGCTCCATTGGCCTTGACCTGGCGCTTGGGGTCGGCGGTATACCCCGTGGTCGGGTAACCGAAATTTACGGCCCTGAATCTTCGGGAAAAACGACCTTGGCGCTACATATGATCGCAGAGTGCCAAAAAAGTGGAGGCACAGCCGCTTTTATTGATGCCGAGCATGCCTTGGACATCAACTATGCCCGTCGCCTAGGTGTAAATACGGATGAACTCCTCATCTCACAACCAGACTACGGAGAGCAGGCTCTGGATATTGCCGACATGCTGGTTCGATCCAGTGCCGTGGACGTTGTGGTCATCGACTCCGTTGCCGCACTGATCCCTCAAAGCGAATTGGAAGGCAACATGGGAGAAACGCAGGTCGGCTCTCAGGCTCGATTAATGTCTCATGCCATGCGCAAGCTTACCGGTACAATCCACAAGTCACGTACATCTGTCATATTTATCAACCAAATTCGTATGAAAATAGGTACCATGGGGTATGGCAGCCCAGAAACAACAACCGGGGGTAATGCTCTTAAGTTCTACTGTTCCATACGCCTTGATGTACGAAAAATTCAAACGTTAAAAGACAAAGAAGAAGTGTACGGCAACCGTGTACGCGTCAAGGTAGTGAAAAACAAAGTGGCCCCCCCCTTCCGTGAAGCACAGTTTGATATTCTATACGGCCAGGGAGTCTCGCGCACCGGTGAACTCATTGATCTGGGTGTGGACACAGGCATTGTGGAAAAAAGCGGAGCATGGTACGCATTTGGCACAGAACGCTTGGGCCAGGGTAAGGAAAATGTTCGCTTGATGCTCCAGGAAAATACTACATTACGCGATGCTATAGAGCAAAAACTTCTTGAGCACCTCGGTATGCGGGAAGCCGCGCCGACCACGGATGAACCAGCCCAGCAAGAATAGCCCGAGACAAAACACTGCCATTTTTTGTTAATGACACTGCCGCCCTTTTGGGGGCGGCTTTTTAAAAAAGCCGATGCACGCCATGGCGACCATACCGGACAAGAGAGGATTTCGTGATTACCGCCAACGAAATAAGACAACGCTTTCTTGAGTTTTTCCAGAAACACGGCCACACCGTTGTCGATTCTTCATCGCTGATACCCAATGATGACCCTACTCTGCTCTTTACCAACGCAGGCATGGTGCAATTCAAAAAAATTTTTCTGGGTCAGGAAAAACGCACCTACAGCAAAGCAACCACATCACAAAAATGTCTGCGGGTGGGCGGCAAGCATAATGATCTTGAAAATGTGGGACGCACAGCACGCCACCATACCTTTTTTGAAATGCTGGGCAATTTTTCGTTTGGCAACTATTTCAAGGAAGAGGCCATCGGCTATGCATGGAATTTTATCACTAAAGAACTACAGCTGCCCAAAGAGCGCCTCTACATCACCATTTTCCGCGATGATGACGAGGCAGAAGACCTATGGAAGCGTGTAGCCGATATCCCTGCCGAGCGTATTTATCGCTTG
>CAZQKM010000063.1:0-3834 GCA_964593925.1 uncultured Desulfovibrionaceae bacterium
GTTTAACTGTTTCGATTTTGAATTCATCTGTGTAGCGTTTGTCGTGCATCGTTTTTTCCTGAGGTCTCGTTTTCATAACCCAGGAGTATCTACGAAACTAGGGGCGATTCATATGGAACGATTTGCCAGGTTGGGTATGTTCCAGGCGAGCAGCGTTTTGTTCAGCCCAATCTACCAGTGCCACATTATTTGCCAAGCTGTTGTGAGTTCAATTAAGTGGCTCAAAGGAGCATATAGTTTTTGATGACAACGTGCGGTATTTTTCGTGCAGTACAGAAGATGGCACGTCCCCACGTTGGTTAGATTTTAGCCGGCATTAAAACCAATAAAGAAGGTTGCAAGATGTGGGAGATTAAGGGGCGCGAAAAATTTTGAATACTACCTACATTGATGTCATACCTTTTTTAGAGCCATGGAATGACGTTTGGCCAGTAGAGAGAATCCTATTTTGGAAAGTGTACTTCATCCTCGATGCCGTGTCCTGTTATGCAAAGTTGTAAAAAAAGAAACTCCTCCGGTTGTTGTGCTCATTTGCAGAACTGGCAACCAGAGGAGTCCATAAGTATGTTGAGGAAACCGCATTATCCAATAATTTAAGGATTGCACGGTATTTTATATACAGCAGGCCGCCTGATTCAACAGGCTTACTCCAAGATGGATCCCCCCTGACAAGGTCAGGGGGGAAGTACCTACTACTTGGAACGCATATCGTCTTTGTTGATGCCAGCCACGGGCACGGGCTTTTTCATGGCATCACGACGGAAGGGTTCGCCGAGCTCTTGGTTATTCAGGACTTCAATGAAAGTGGTCTTACCTTCTTCCATCTGGGCTTTAAGAGCTGCAGTAAGTTTTTCGCGCAACTCATCCATGGTGGAGACCTGGTAGCCTTCTACGCCGCAGGCCTTGGCAATACCGGCATAGGAAACGTTTTTGTCCAGTTCGGTGCCCACAAAGTTGTCGTTGAACCACAGGGTTGTGTTACGCTTTTCAGCGCCCCACTGGTAGTTACGGAAGACAACCATGGTAACGGCAGGCCAGTTGTCACGACCGCAGGAGACCATTTCGTTCATGGAGATACCGAAAGCACCGTCACCTGCGAAACCGATAACAGGAGTCTTGGGCTTGGCCATTTTGGCACCGAGGACGGCAGGGAAGCCGTAACCGCAGGGGCCAAACATACCAGGAGCAAGGTACTTACGGCCTTCTTCGAAGGTCGGGTACGCATTACCAATGGCGCAACCGTTACCAATGTCAGTGGAAATGATGGCGTCTTTGGGCATCACTTCTCTGACAACGCGCCATGCCATACGGGCGGTCAACTTTTCGGGTTCACGAGTACGTGCGCGCTCGTTCCAGTTGGTGCCGGGATCGTCCTGCTCGTGGTCCATGGAAGCCAGTTCCTTTTCCCAAGCAGCCTTGGTTGCGGCTATCATAGCCTTACGCTCTGCGCGTCCTGCGTCACCAGCTGTGGGAGCCAATTTGGCAAGGATGCTTTGTGCAACTTTTTTGGCGTCCCCTACGATGCCCACTGTGACAGGCTTGGTCAGACCGATGCGGTCAGCGTTGATGTCGACCTGAATAACGGCAGCCTTGGTGGGCCAGTAGTCAATACCGTAGCCGGGCAGGGTAGAGAAGGGGTTGAGACGGGTTCCCAGAGCCAGCACCACGTCAGCCTTGGCAATCAATTCCATGGCAGCCTTGGAGCCGTTGTAGCCCAGGGGACCGGCATTCAGGGGGTGGCTACCGGGGAAAGCGTCGTTGTGTTGGTAACCGCAGCAAACAGGGGCGTCCAAGCGTTCTGCTAGGGCCTTAGCATCTGCAATGGCGTTACCGAGAACCACGCCGCCACCGTTCAGGATAACGGGGTGCTTGGCTTCGGACAACAGTTTGGCAGCGCGAACAATGGCTTCTTCACCACCGCAGGGCAGTTCAAAATCCACAACAGCAGGCAACTCAATGTCGATCACCTGGGTCCAGAAATCACGGGGGATATTGATCTGGGCAGGAGCGGAAGCACGTTTTGCCTTAAGGATCACGCGGTTGAGCACTTCTGCCACGCGGGAGGGATCCAGCACTTCTTCTTGGTAAGCTACCATGTCTTCAAACACGGACATTTGCGGAACTTCCTGGAAGCCGCCCTGTCCCATGGTTTTGTTGGCAGCCTGGGGGGTTACCAGCAGCAGGGGAGTGTGGTTCCAGTAAGCGGTTTTTACCGGAGTCACGAAGTTGGTGATGCCGGGGCCATTCTGGGCGATCATCATGGACATTTTGCCAGATGCGCGAGTAAAGCCGTCTGCCATCATACCGGCGTTGGTTTCATGGGCGCAATCCCAGAAGGTGATACCGGCCTTGGGGAACAGGTCGGAAACGGGCATCATGGCGGATCCGATGATACCGAATGCGTTATCAATGCCGTGCATCTGAAGAACTTTCACAAATGCTTCTTCTGTCGTCATCTTCATGACTGTCACTCCTTGCGAATGTCTTGCCAGCAGGATTACTGGCGGTTTTATTATTCCACTGTTTATTTTACCACCTATGGGCCGGTATGAAACCGGCACACAGAACGGCCTGCTTTTTATCCATCTGGAGAGGCTGGCAGCATTTTGGCAAAAAATTCGCCCAGCCTTACTCCCTTTTCAGGGATTTCCCTGCTTGTACACACGGTTCCTGCACAGCCCCCGAAACTATGCGAGGATTTCGTCCGGCAGTATACCATTTGTCACAAAAATATTCGGCCCGCAGCTTTTCCCCACGGGACCTCTGTAAAAGTACAGTTGGGGGGACTACCATTTGAGGGTATATCCGTTATTCTGTGCGATTTTTCACAACGCTAGCTAGAATGTTACCCTCAGTGGCACTTAGTGCCACGACGAGTCCCCATTATTCTTGTACCCTGTTCAAACTTGCTAGCACAGCCCGTATGGCTTCTTCAAGGGGTATTGGCACAAATTAATCCTTTTTATATTTTTGATCATCCCCAAGGCTGCATTTTGTATAAAATAAAAATAAAATCAACCTGATGCAAAAAACACAAAAGGATAGCATCAGCACTGCTGACTGTAGCAATACTCCTATGCATGATGTTCGTAAGTAAGGGTATGTTAGTTTTGTTGCTCGTGGCAAGCAGATGTCTGCCAGCAGGAGGGGCAAATTTTCGGACCAGTAAATCCGGGAACAGCCCATCCAGCCACAAGGGCGGCGTGGTATTGAAGGAGCAACAACCCAGTATCTTTTATAGTACCCGGGCGATGAATGGCAAGGGGAGAGGTGCCCATATGGTAAAAAAGAGGTAATGAGGGTGGGTTCTTGGTAACCATGGCCAGCAGGTATGTCCCTGCAAGAACATGGCAGAGGCATGCACGCATTCGTTATGCGGCAGATGCAGAGAGTTGGGGCGGCGTTGGTGGGCATATCAGAAGAGTCCGGCTGCACGCTTGGTTGAAGGGCCTGCAGGTATACAAGGCACGGAGGTCTAAGGGAGAACAGAGCCAAGCTCATGAGCACAAAGTGGTGACACGGGGATACACGCTATACGTGCTTTGTGCCTACAGGGTATAACTGTGCCAAGGGCGAGGGGCCCAAAGGGGGCCGGCCCCTTTCATAATGAGGCCGGCATGGGACACTTGGGCGATTATTGGCTTAGACGCATAATGATTTTTTTGAGATCCTGTGCCTTGTAGGCCATACTACTTACGGCCTCGCGGGCCAGCTTCATGGCTTCAGCAGTTTCACGCGAAATGGCGTTGATGTCTTCTACGGCCATGCTTACCTCTCCACTGGCTGTAGATTGCTCTTCGCTGGCGGCGGCAATGGACTCCACCTGTTTTGCGG
>CAZQKM010000064.1:0-3711 GCA_964593925.1 uncultured Desulfovibrionaceae bacterium
CCGTACTGGCATATTGGATTCCACGATCGCTATGGACAAGCAATCCTTTTGAAGGAGATGGTACTCAAATCCGGAGGACACGGTAAAAGAATGGCAGCAACGCATGATGCTTACGCCTTGTGCCGTTGCGACATTCCACCAGTTGGCAGGTTTGTTGACAGTATGGCAGCGCCCTCTTTCACCCATATACAATCTGATTGATTTGCTGATTGTAGAAGAAGCTGGCCAGGTATCCCCTGAAATTGCCGGACCATCATTTTCTCTGGCAAAACGCGCCATTGTTGTAGGTGATGCGTTGCAAATTGAACCTGCCTGGAGTGTAACACCCGCTATCGACAATGCAAACGCCAAAACTGAAGGGCTTGACCCCAAAGTCCTGCATGAAACCGGGCAGGCAGCCGTTATAATAAGCATGAAGCAGAAGCCATTGCGCAATGGCTTGCAGAACACAAGGCCATGCTTCAAAACGTCTATAAGGCACAATTGCACACAGTTGTGGGTATAGTTACCCCTTTTAAAGCCCAAATATCCACAATCAACAGAGCCCTCAGTGCCAAAGGCATTGTCGGGCTTACGGTAGGTACTGTCCACGCATTGCAAGGGGCAGAAAGAAGCATAGTCCTCTTCTCTCCTGTTTGCACCCAGGCGGATGCCCAAGGCCGACTTTTTTTCAACATGTCTCCGAACTTGCTGAACGTAGCTGTATCCCGAGCCAAGGAAAACTTTATCATTTTTGGCGACATGCGACTTATCGCCTTGGTTGATCCGCAATCGCCTTATGGACGTTTTACCGAATACCTAGAGTTCACTGCCCCTCCATGAGACGAACGCCAAGCTTTTCCCAAAAAATTACGCCCCACATATTTTTTGCGCGACGTGCAAACACATGATGCGTTCCTCACGCATGTACTTGCCCATGCCCGCAAAACAATAGTGATTGTAAGCCCCTGGATAACAAAAGCAGCCATGCAGCAGTTTTCTGAGGCGATGCGTAAAAGCCTTGCAAAGGGCATCAAAGTTCACGTTATCACTGAGTTCCAAAAGTGCATGGAACAAAAAAATAACGGCTTGCCAGCGCTGGAAGAATCATGCGTAATCGTACACAAAGTCAATAGACCGTTACATGCCAAGCTCCTGTTCTGCGACAAACATATTGTGGTATCTGGACTTTTAACTGGCTTTCTGCCAGCTGAAAGGCACCCTACAGCCAAATAGAGCAAAGCATCGTAATTGCTCCCGACAATGCTACCGAGGAACTGGCAAAATTATGTAGACAATGTAACATTATGGAAAATACGGTCACCCTTGGCTAGATGCATCTAACACAAAAATCCAGATGTGAAAAAAAAGCAATGGCATGTTCTCGCTTCGTATCAATCATACATATGGCACTTCAAAGACTGTGAAAAAGAATAGAGCATACTGGTGTGTAGATGATACACTCAGCATCTTTTATAATCAATTGATTTATATCAGCATGCTTGTACTATGGCACTTTTTCGCTTGGCTATATATTACTTATTAAAACATGATATCTACTGTTCCTTTCGAGCCCTATGCTTCATTTAAGAGTGCATCGCTATGATGATCTGTTATCTGAGATTTATCGACATAATTTTGATATTATTATGACAATTTTGTTCTTCATACATATACATTTTGTTCTATGGCGGTGTATTCAAGTTTTTTTACAGGGTACAGTTTCAAGAATATTTATAAGATATGAATTAGTAGACTCTATAGTAGTGTGCGGTAGCACAACAATCTCCAAAAAAGTGATCCTTTAAAAATACGTGTAAACATTTTCAACTATTGCAAATCCAACAGAATTCCTATGTGGATCGGTACAAGCAGACCGTCCGATATTATTGGCTTGGACAGTTTCTGTTCTCAAGCATTGAAGAGGTTCAGGACAATGCCACTAACTGGCTGTGGACCTACAACAATGAATGACCTAACATGGGCATTGGTGGCATCACGCCAATTCAAAAAACAAGATTCGCCTATCAAACAGTCTTCCGTACCGCATTTTTGCCTTGCAGCAAATCCCCCTGGCTGGCAATCTGGTTGTGTTACTCATGCGGACGGCAAGGGGCAGTATTAACACACTATATGTTCCGAAGGACAAACCCGGTCTTTGCCCTCCTGTCCAGCGCCCCATGGCCGAAATACCCAACTACCCACCCTAGGAGATGGCATGCCCTTTGGTATACTCTTTAATACTATAGTTTACGTGCAGCGACACGCAGCGCTGCTGGATGCCATGGCCGGTCATGACGGCGTTGTCTTTTTACCCGGCCATGCGTCTTCACCGGTGAACTATCCCGCCAACTGCTATCCTTTTAGACAGGACAGTACTTTTTTATATTTTTTCGGCCATGATGTCCCGGAGCTTGCAGCTACGGTTGACTTGGAATCCGGCCAGATCATGCTATGGGGAGCCGAAGCTTCCATGGATGATATCATCTGGTCAGGCCCCGTACCTAGCATGCCAGAGCGAGCCGAACGCGTAAATGCAGTATGGGGTGGAGACAACACCGCACTGGCCGCATACCTGCAGTCAACAGAGGCAAAAAACAGGATCGTGCACTACCTGCCCCCCTACCGTGCTGAAACTCGTGAGCAACTCAACGGTCTCCTTGCCCCCGGCCATGCCCCCTCGCCAGCACTTATCCATGCGGTTATACATACCCGCAGCAAAAAAACAGCCGAAGAAATAGTAGAGATTGAAAAGGCTCTTGCCATCAGCCATACCATGTATACCACAGCTTTTGGCATGGCACGCCCCGGAGTAACCGAGCAGGCACTATACGGCGCATTATGTAGTATTGTAGCCGCATCAGGGGCCGGTACACCGGCATTTCAGACCATTCTCAGCGTACGTGGCGAAACACTGCATAACCATGCTTACCCCCATACCTTACAGGCCGGACAACTACTGCTCATTGATTCCGGTGCAGAATCTCTACGCCGCTATGCCTCTGACATCACCCGCACCCTGCCCGTATCAGGTTGCTTCACCCCCAGGCAGAAAGCCTTGTATGAAACCGTACTTCGGGCACAGGAAGTGGCTCTTGCACATTGCATTGCCGGACAACAGTTTGTGGACGCCCACCTTGCTGCAGCCACGGTCATGGTAGAAGGACTGAAAGATATGGGGCTGATGCGGGGACACACGGAAGACGCCGTGACACAGGGGGCACACGCCCTCTTTTTCCCCCACGGCCTCGGGCACATGTTGGGGCTTGACGTACATGACATGGAGAACCTAGGAGAAGACCATGTAGGCTATACAGATGAATTGTCCCGTTCTAAACAGTTTGGCTTACGTTCTCTACGTTTGGCCCGCGCTCTGCAGCCAGGGTTTACAGTCACCATTGAACCGGGCCTCTACTTCATCCCCGAGCTTGTCCGCCGCTGGCAACGCCAAGGCCTGTGTGAGCAGTTCATCAACTATGACACCGTGGTACAGTGGATTGGACTTGGCGGCATACGCATAGAAGACGACGTACTCATAACAGAACAAGGTCCGCGTGTACTAGGCCCCCCCATACCCAAAACAGTGCAAGATATTGAGAACGCCATGCAAGGATAACACGAAAAAAAGGATGATAGCGGGCATGGCCAGAGAGTTCCAGAAAAAAGCATGTAAAAAATAACGCTCCCCTGACACCCCCCCCAGACCCCATTTTTATACTGCCCTGATAATAT
>CAZQKM010000065.1:0-3421 GCA_964593925.1 uncultured Desulfovibrionaceae bacterium
CATGGGCAGGATAGTAGCTTAACTCTGTGTCCACAACTTTGTAGCAGGATCAGGTGTCCCTTGGCGGGTAGAAGAACACACATCGACGCGTTATCCGCTGGCGTGATTATGGTGTGTGGGAAAGGTTACTCTAAAGTTTAATCAAGAAACCAGGCTTTGGGTGCCAACTGATCAATGCCAGCCACTGTAAAGTCCCCGCACACGCGGCTGGTGTACTGTGTAGCTCTCAAAATATGAGCCGTACAAAATTGCATCTTGCCGTAGATCCGCATGGTATGCTGCTCTGGACTCTCATTACAGAAGACATCACAGTAGATGAGACTCAAGCACTCGCATTGTTTGACGGATTTGCAGCTGAAAATCTTTTGGAGGACAAAGACTATAATGCAGATACAACCCTTGCCCTGACTCCCCCCCCAAATGGTTCCACCCATTCCTCCAAAGGTGAATAAATACCAGCTGAATTATGACTTAGTCATTGGGCACATCAGATGTCTCTTTAATCATAGGCTTAAGTCGCTCAACTACACTCAAAACAATGTAACCCCCTCCCCAGTACTGCCAACATTTTGCAAAATAATAGCCGTTACCATATGCCATGCCTGTTACTTTCTTCTTGACGAGGTATACGCCGCAGGGTCATCCTGAAGGCATATATCTTTTGCATAAAGATTCAGATTTTTTCAGTTAGCCTGATATGGGGGTTCGCCAATGCAACTGGGAAACTATCGTTTTGACAGAATGGAGTTTGCGGGCTCCCTGGGCGATCTTGGCACCCTACTGCCTTTGGCCGTGGGTATGATAATGGTAAATGGCCTTGACCCTGTAGGACTTTTCTGGGCAGTAGGCTTGTACTATATTATAGCGGGCCACCATTACGGTATCCCTGTTGCCGTACAACCCATGAAGTCCATCGGCGGATATGCCGTTGCCACAGGCATTGGCAGCGGTTCTCTGAGTGCAGCGTGCCTTGTCATGGGGCTGGGCATGCTGGCTGTCGGCAAATGGGATATTATTGACTCACTGCGTAGATATATCCCGCGTACGGTTATTCGGGGAGTACAAGCATCAACAGGTTTGCTACTGGCCATGCAGGGCGTACGCTTTGCGCTGGGACGGCACCCATTGCAGCAAGAGGCAAGCGAACCCTTTTTGGGGCTGGAAAGCCTTTGGGGCATCCCATGGAGCCTGTTATTGGGGCTATGCTTTTTTTCCTGTGCGTTATTATTGCTGAATAGCCGACGCTTTCCTGCCGCGCTGATCGTTGTGGGTAGTGGCCTGCTGCTAGGGATGACCCTGTCCCCTCCGAAGCTGCAAGCTGGGCTGCACCTGCCATCCATCCTACCACTGGGCTGGCCTTCGCTGCATGACTTTGCTTACGCGCTGCCGATGCTGGTACTCCCACAGCTTCCCATGACTTTGGGCAATGCAGTCATTGCCAATGCGGATCTTGCGCACCAATATTTCCCCGGGGCGGCAAGCCGTGTCACCCCACGCTCTTTGTGTATCAGCATGGGGGTTGCCTGTACCGGTAGTTTTTTCCTAGGCGGTATGCCCATGTGCCACGGTGCCGGAGGCTTGGCTGCGCATTATCGTTTTGGCGCGCGTACCGGCGGCTCAAACCTCATCATTGGTACACTTTTTGTACTACTTGCACTGTTTCTGGGGACCGGTATACTGAATATCATCCGCCTGTTACCGCTGGCAGTGCTAGGGGTACTGTTGTTACTTGCAGGGTTAGAGCTTTGTCTGACAGTTCGTGATGTACTGGAGCGTAAGGGACTATTTGTAATTTTTTGTATGGTGGCGTTGACCTTGACGCTTAACCTTGCCGTATCTTTTATGGCAGGACTTCTACTTGGCCTGTTGATTGAACAAGGCAAGATAGAGATTTAGTGGCAAGCAAACGGAGAAAAAATGCGTAGAAAAAAAACAATAGCGCGCCCTAAGGCGCGCTATGGAATGGCTGCAGCTGGTATGCTATGTACCATTGCATTGGCAACCGTGGGATATGTTTTGTGGTCAGGTAATATCATATTGCAAAGCCCTCCTTCCAGCCAGGCTGCAACACCGAGCATCCGACAAAATGATGAACCTACCTTGCCTGATGCTCCTCAAAACGAACCCCAGACACATGATACCGCCTCTTCTATGAAAAAAAACGAGGTAAAACCCATTTCCAATAATGGCAAGCCCGTTATCCGCGCAAAAATAGATGAGCACGGCATGGCCAGTGGTCCGGTGAATCTTACGGAACTGCCCTCCCCCACAGAAGATGATGTGATCAAAGCCGATCTTTTTTCTGCTATTGCCCATCGACTGGTGACGGCCTATTACCCCCTAGGAGCGCACCCCACACTACCCGGTAAAAGTGTAATTATCCTAAATGCCCAAACCCTGAACAAGCACGTGGGTATGAATATGCCGGGCATACTATGGCAGGGAGACGATATTGGCAAAGGCCGTGAATCCGTGCTGCGATATGTCTTCAAACCCGCCATGATCCGCGGACTATACCATATGTATAAAGCTCGCTTTATGGCAGCAATGGACGAACAAGCAAACAGCATACGATATGAAGTCAACGGACAACGTATCTCTTTGACTGCGTCGCAGCAGCGAGCAATGTATGCAGAATATGCCCGCTTTATACAAAGTGTGGCCACCTTGGTGCAGGCCATGCTAGATATGCCCAACGGTGTGGAGCAGGTACAGGCTTATTTGCAAAGCTGCACACAGGTGCAAGAACAGAGTCAACAGTTTTCCGAAGCCCAATTTGCCTATCAAACACTAAAAGAGCAGGGTGCTCCTCGCGCCGAACGTACACAGTCTTTACAGGCAAAAAATGCTGTAGGCACAAAACTTCAGCAAAGTATCGTGGCCCGTGAACGCCAAAAAGAAGCCTTGGTAGCAACATTACGCCACACCAAACCTGCGCGGGCACTTGACGCCAATGATGCGTTGTATATTGCCGCATGGGTTACCCGCAGGCTGGGCAGTGACCCAAACATGCGGCCTGCCATAGTCGAAGCAGCCAATATTCTGCGCGACCTTTCCGCAGCCTTTGCAGACCGCGCGGCCTGACCGCTTCTCGTGGTATTGTAACCTGCATATCTCTCCCGATGAGTTCCCCCACAAGTAAAAATTTTGTGGAGAGAACGGGCCTCAGGATATTTGGCAGGAGTAAAATTGCCGAGTCATTCATGAGGCCTTTCTTTACTAAGGTTTTACAGCCGTTGTTCCGTTTACGCGCTGGCTTCGGCCAAAGCTTAAACAGATAAATCTCGAGCATTGCAGTGTGCCAGGTTCTGCTGCATCATTTAATGTACGACTTTTCTGTCGGCTTACGTGATGGAATATGTGAATTGAATCGCCACCATTTTACTAGACCCGCCCGACTTTACTAACAAACTTTTCTTCA
>CAZQKM010000066.1:0-3247 GCA_964593925.1 uncultured Desulfovibrionaceae bacterium
AAGAACACAGAAAAGTGGCTTAACTGGTACTCCACAAAAATGTGGCAGGATCACCCAGGAGTGTCTACGAAACTAGGGGCGATTCAAACATACGTCTCAGGCGTGCATTTTCTGCTTCGAGGTCACGGAGTCGACGAATGGCAGATGCTTCCATTCCGCCGTATTTTGATTTCCACTTATAGTAAGTGGCTTGGCTCACAGCATATTCGCGGTATACTTCAGCTACTTTTCTGCCGACTTCAACTTATTTGAGAATTCGAATGATCTGACTTTCGATGAATCGAGATTTTCGAATCGTTTCTGTCTCCTTGATGGATCCACGTTAACGAAAACCTCTACTTTTGGCTGGCTCTATATTACGGGAGATTTACACTGAAATATATTCTAGGGAAAGCCAAGCCTGCCGGAGAAAAGTAAGTGAACAGATTATGGTATTACAAGGCGTATCTGTGTGGCTACATTTTGTATTTTGTGGCGGGTTTAAGTTTGCGTAACAGCTCCTGTAACCTGTCATCCGGATCACTGGCATCATGTTCTTCTGATAGGATAACCGGAGCGGTTGCAGAGTGTTGTGCTGAATGATGGGGCTCTAGGTTTGATTGGTCATGCGCGCTACTACCAAGGGCAAATATGTTTAGATTGACATAAATGGGTGCACCGGCGCGTAACGCCAGGGCAATGGCATCTGAGGGGCGACAGTCCAGCCTGTGTATAGTCTGGTTTTGCTCCAGTTCAAGTTCGGCAAAGTATGTGCCCTGCTGTAAGTCTGTTATATGTACGCAGGTGACGTTTGCTCCAAGCGTCTTCATAGCCTGGAGCATAATGTCATGGGTAAGCGGTCTGGGGGGGGCCAAATCTTGCAGGGCCATGGAAATGGCCATGGCTTCTACAGCACCGATTTGGATGGGAAGTATCTCGTTACTGGTGCGTTGTTGCAAAACAAGTATGGGGACTTTATTTTCTTTATCCAGAGCCAGACCCAATACTTTTACTTCCACTGCCATATGTATCCCCTTTATGGTATCCAGGTTCAGGCTAACGTGGCTCTCCGGCAGGCGTGCCAAGCAGCGAAAACTTTTTTGCTTCTGTAATGGTTACAGGCATGATTTTGCCATACAGGCTGACAGGCTCGGGCAGGGAGACGTTAGTGACAAATCCATATTCATCACGCCCTTGCCATGAAGTGCTTTTTGCTGTTGCCATGTGCTTTTGTTGTACAGCGAGAGTGCTGTCGTGCAGGGTGGGGCTGATACTTTCAAAAAGGACATGCACCGTTTTTCCTACCATGGCGCTCAATGCCACTTCCGTGTACTCAGTCTGCAATGCTTGCAAGTGGGTCAGGCGTTTTGTCTTTTCTTCTCGCGATAGCTTGTGAGGCAACATGGCTGCCCGCGTGCCTGGCCTGTCCGAATAGATGAAGGAAAAACTTTGCACAAAAGGCACGGTGCGTATGGTAGCAAGGGTCTGCTGAAAGTCCTCTTCTGTCTCACCCGGAAAGCCCACAATTAGGTCTGTGGCGATGGCAATACCAGGACGCGCTTCTTTAAGTTTGTGGACGATATCCATATAACGGGCAAGATCATATTTGCGTCCCATTTTTTTTAGGATGGCATCAGAGCCTGATTGCAAAGGCAGATGTATACGCGGGCACAGAGTATCTAGTGTTCCAAAGGCATGAATGACTTCATCTGCAATATCTTTGGGGTGCGGCGTGACAAAGCGGAGCCGTTGCAAGCCGGGTATAGCTGCCACACGATGGAGAAGCTCCGCAAATGTGGTTCCATCACCATGTGGGTCCATGCCGTAAGAGTTAACATTTTGTCCCAGAAGCGTGATTTCACGAGCACCGTGTTTCACCAGTTGGATACATTCGTCCAAAATGGCATTGCTGCTGCGTGATTTTTGCCTGCCGCGGGTGTAGGGAACAATGCAGTAGGCGCAGTAGTTATTACAGCCCTGCATGATATTGACAAATGCCGAAACCGGTACAGCATCTTGCGTCCAGCAAGCATTACGTTCGGGGTAGTCGTCAGTAAAATCCAGCAGGCTGATGCGAGTATGCGGTTCATACAACAATCGTTCAATGGCCTGTGGTGCGGTGCCCACGCCATCGGTACCAAATACCAGGCGGACCTGGTTGAAACGTCTGAAAAAGTCTTTACCCACCTGTTGCGCTACACAGCCTCCCACGCAAATAAGAATATCGCGTTTGCCGCGTGTTTTACGCCGGATACGCCCGAGTAACGAGTATACTTTTTGTTCGGGTTTATCGCGTACTGAACAGGTGTTCAGGATATAGATACGAGCGTCATCTTCTGTACCTTCTTTGAAGCCACGGGATTCAAGGGTTCGAGCCAGCCAGTGAGAGTCGTTGACGTTCATCTGACAACCGAACGTGATAATATGAAAAGTAGTTGGATTCATGGTGTATTGGTCATTGGAAAGGCACGTGGCAAGGTTGAAAAGGACAAAATTTAAACAACTCTACTGCATATTGTACTAAAGGAAAAGCCTGAATCCAGAGTGGTGTGGGCTGTAGCTCGGCTGCAAGGATCAGGGGGCTTCGGATGAGGATTCACCGTCGGAGTGTACATTTTGTTCGTGGCGAAACGGGGCGGGAATGGGTTCGCCCGCAGCTCTGGCCCCTACAACAACAAAAATAGCGAGAGGAATGACAAAACATACCACACCCCAAAAAAGGGGGTTCAGTTTTTTTCGGCGGGCATGGTATACGCCGATTGCCGGAGCAATGAGCCAAATGAGCAGCATGTATACATAGCCAAGGTTGGTGAAGGAAAGGTACAGCATACAAAATTAAGAAGTTAGTGTTTTTTAGAACAATGAAGCAGTGGACACCAAGTATAGAAAACCTACGGCATAATGCGGCACTACGCAAGTGTATGGCGATCTTGAAAGGTACGAGTTGCTTGATGCGGTATGACTATTTGGGCTATGTGACGTTCAAATATGGAAAGTCTTGACTTTGGGTGTCGGGCTAGCACGTTGATATGGGGGGCAGGCATGTAGCAAAATCCAAGAGGATATACGGTTTAATCCTGAGCAGGATGTGCTGGACATTCCGTTGGGTTTTTACTCCAGAAATTGCTTGGAAGGAGGCAGCAGAGCCTTATTGGTGCCGATAAAAAGCCCCGGCATAGCCGGGGTGATTGTTCCATGGAGCCTACCTATGGCTTAGAGAGTGCCATCAAATTACCTTAACCACAATGCAATGCACCGAATTTGAATT
>CAZQKM010000067.1:0-2653 GCA_964593925.1 uncultured Desulfovibrionaceae bacterium
AACAGCCATCAGAAAGCTTGCTGTGCATGTCGGGTGGATTATGCAGGGGTCTTATCTTGGCATCGTCACCGTATTTGTCGCCGGGGTATACGGCATACCCATGGGAGTAGAACAGCAGCTCACCGTATTGCTCATGGCGTTGCTTGCCTCCATTGGCTCTGTGGGCGTGCCTGGATCGGCGTTCATAGTCATGACCATTGTGTTTACCCAGATCGGGCTCCCCCTGGAAGGCATTGCCCTGGTCGCAGGTATGGATCGTATTCTTGACATGGCTCGTACCACACTGAATATCATGGGTGATTCCACCTGTGCTCTTGTTGTTTCCCATGTTTCCAACGAGGCCCGGTCTTGAGCAGGTCGTCAGGGAATGCAGATTTTTTTATAATGGCAGTGGCCCAGTTCTGGGCTTGCAAAAAACTACGGGTAACGCGGCAATGAGAACTACAGAAAAGATTGTCGGGGTTATTGGCGGAATGGGGCCTGAGGCTACGGTGGACTTGCTGAGGCGTATCATCAGAAATACCAGGGCCCTGGATGATGTGGACCATATTCGCTGTTTAGTGGATAATAACCCAAAGGTGCCATCGCGTATAAAGGCGTTGATCGAAGGTTCCGGAGAGAGCCCCGGCCCTGCCATGGCTGAAATGGCCCGGGGGCTTGAGGCTTGGGGGGCTAATTTTTTGTGTATAGCCTGCAATACCGCGCATGCGTATTTTGATGATGTGCAAAAGGCTGTGGGTATTCCCATTGTGAATATGATAGAGCATGCTGCCCATGAGGCGCTGGTGCTTGCAGCACCCTCAAGGGTTGTGGGCATCTTGGCTTCTCCGGCCGTGCGCATGACTCGCCTCTACTCCGATATGCTGGAACGAGTCGGAGCAAGGGCCGTGTATCCTGATGAAGAGGACGAAGCCGCCCTGTTTGCGCTGATCAAGGCAATCAAGGCAGGGCACACCGGAGAAAAATCCCGACGTGAGTTGGGCAGGATCGGTGCAGGGCTTGCTGCAAAGGGGGTCGGGGCTATGGTGGTTGCCTGTACTGAGCTTGGCGTTGTGATGCATGAGCGAACTCTTACTGTTCCTGTGGTGGATGCGGCAGAATCCCTTGCTATGGCTGTGGTACGAACAGCCAAAGGTGGTTAGTGTCATGTGCTCTATAAGGCTGTGCGGTGTTCCCTGAGGGGCTAGCATGTTGTGCAGTCTTGTAGAGTAGTTGCGTTGTGGCAAGCTCCATGACGTGTTGTGCAAAAAGAATGTAGAGGTAATTGGGCGTGTCACAATAAAAAAATGTACATGAGTTGGCATGCGAATTGAGTAGGCTGCTCCACTTGTGCGTTGCTTGGCGTATGGTTGTCGCGTGGGTTGGGTGCCTTGCATCAAATGCAACCCTCGGCTAAAACTTTCGTAAAAGCCGTTTGGCATGTTGACAAATATAAGGGGGCACGGTGCGAGAGTTAAAAACCTATAGTGAGCAGGTCAGTGAATACATAAAAAAAGGCTTGCTTGAAGGCAGGCTGCATCCAGGCGACAAGATTAATGAAGTCCACTTGGCTGCGGCTCTTTCCATCAGTCGTGCACCTGTGCGTGAAGCGTTGCAGATGCTGGTCAAAGATGGGCTTATAGTTTCCATGCCACAGCGTGGTAAGTTCATACGGACATTGACGGGCCAGGACATTTATGAACACTACGCCTTGGGGGGAGTGCTTGAGGGCGCATCGGTGTCTTCGTGTGCGCACCTTTTTACTGATGAAGATTTTGTCTACTTTGAGGTGCTCCAGGGTAAAATAGCTGAACTTGATGAGAGCATGCCGGAGTATGCCAGGGATTTTGCCAGCTTGGATGTGGAATTTCACAACGCATTGGTGGCAAAGGCGCCGAACAAGCTCATGATTGAACATGCGCGCATGGTATGCCAACGCCTCTCCAAATTTTTATTATTCCACCACTGGCCGCATGCCTTCAGCCATGATGAGGTTGTCGCGCGCCACCGGCAAGTGCTTGATGCTGTTGCCACCAAGACACCGCACATAATAGAAGAGTCTTTGCGAGCCCATTATAACGAGTTGGCCATGCGCATGGTCAGGTTTGGGAGTGACGCAAAAAATGCATAGCCTCTGGGGGCTACACAGGGGTGCGGGTAGAAGGCCAGTACCAGGTAGGCGGCTGGATGCCGTATATTCCTGATGGCCGTGGGGATCGCCCGCAAGGTGTTTTGTGGGGAGTACCAGGACACTTTTTGTGCATACCAAGCATGCACACGCTTTTATTTGCGGGGCCGGAGCTGGCCGATGCCTGGGGGCGGTTGTTTGCGAGCGACGTTTTACCCAAATCTTGGGGCACTCCATATGCCATGCCATTGAAAGAAGGTGAAACTCAACAGAGTATGAAAATATTTTGTTGACAGTAGAGAGTTGTTTTTTTAAAGAATAGAAATCTTATGGGCGGTTAGCTCAGCTGGGAGAGCATCGGCCTTACAAGCCGAGGGTCACAGGTTCGAGCCCTGTACCGCCCACCATTCGCCATAAAGGCCACAAGCAAGTTATAAAGCTGCTTGTGGCTTTTTTGCGTTGCTATAGGCAATGCGCGGAATGGCTTGGTTGATGATCCTGCCACATTTTTGTGGAGTACCAGTTAAGCCACTTTTCTGTGTTCTT
>CAZQKM010000068.1:0-1946 GCA_964593925.1 uncultured Desulfovibrionaceae bacterium
GCTCTGTTTGGAGGAAGCTAACACATTTTTTTAAATTTGACGACACTATCTAAGAGCTGAGTAACTTTTTTAGGCGAGTGAATGCTTGTGGGATTCCTTGTGGATTTGTGCCCCCGGCTTGTGCCATGTCTGGGCGGCCTCCGCCGGATCCATTGACTTGAGCTGCCACGTCCTTGATCAGCACTGGGGCAGTAAAACGATCATGCAGGTCTTTACTGACGGCTAGCAGCAGGTGCACTTTTTCATCATCGGTAGCAGCAAGGCAGATAATACCCGAAGAAAGCTTGGAGCGGAGATCATCCATGAGGTCTCGTAAGGCCTTGAGTCCGGTTTCCGGCAGAGCAGCTGCCAGCAGGGGAATGCCGTTGATGTTTTCCACACTGTCCATGAAATCTTGCCCTTTGCCAGAGGCCGTTTGCGCGGCCAGACGCTCTATATTTTTTTTCAGGGTGCGTACTTCTTTTTGCAGCGCTTGTACGCGTTGCACGGTTTCTTCTGGCTTTCCCTTGAGCAGCATGGCCGTCTGGCGTAGTTGTGCGCGTTGCTGCATACAAAGGTTGACGGCGTCCCATCCAGTGACAGCTTCAATACGGCGTACACCCGCAGCTACACCACTTTCTGCAGTGATATAAAATGAGCCGGCCTGTCCTGTTGCGTGCAGGTGGGTACCACCACAGAGCTCAACGGATGCTCCCGGAATGGACACGACACGGACTTCATCGTCATATTTTTCGCCAAAAAGGGCAATGGCGCCTTTGTCCAGGGCATGCTTATAGAGCATGTGGTCTGCATGCAGGGCAATATCTGCCAGGATGACTCTGTTGACTTCATACTCCACCGCAGCAAGTTCTTTTTCAGAAAGTGAGGCAATGTGCGTAAAGTCAAAACGTAGGCGATCCGGGTTTATCAGTGAGCCGGCTTGTTTGACATGGTCTCCCAGCACAGTGCGTAACGCTGCATGCAGCATATGTGTGCAGGTATGGTTACGCGCAGAGGCAGTGCGCTTGTCTGCATTTACGACAAGGGTTACGGCCTGATCCTGCAGTAGCTCTCCCTGTGTGACGGTGAGTTTGTGTACCAGTAGCTTGACGGAGGGCTTAAGAGTATCGACGATATCAGCCATACCGGTTGCAGAGCGTACTTCGCCACGATCGCCTGCCTGACCACCTGACTCTCCATAAAAAGGAGTATGCGTAGAAACAAGGTAGCCCATGGCTCCAGAGGGCAGAGAAGCCGCAGACTCCATATTTTTGTCCAGTAAAGCGACAATACGGCTTTCAGCTGTCAGGGTGTCGTAGCCTATGAATTTGGAGTTGATACCTTCTTCTAGCAGGGACTGAAAACGTGCAGCAAGGGTTTGTTCGCCTCCGCCCCGCCAGGCTGCCTTGGCTCGATTTTTTTGCTCTGCCATTAGTTGGGTGAAGCCGGCCTCATCTACTGAGAATCCACGTTTTTCTGCAATATCATTAATGATATCAATGGGAAAACCAAATGTGTCATATAACTTGAAGGCCACGTCGCCAGAAAGCTTGGTACTGCTTTTTTCGGTTAGGGCATCCAGTTCATTTTCCAGCAAGGCCAAGCCCTTGTCCAGCGTTTTGCTGAAGCGTTCTTCTTCTTCTCGCACCACGCGAGCCATAAAGTCTTTGTTGCTGTATAGTTCAGGAAAGGCCGTGCCCATGTGTTCTACCACTGCAAGGGCGGATTTGTGCAGATAGGTACCCTGTAAACCTATGAAATGGCCAAAGCGATATGCGCGGCGGATAAGGCGGCGTAACACATAGCCTCTACCTTCATTGGAGGGTAAAATACCGTCGCTGATCATAAAGGCCATGGCACGGCTATGGTCGGCAATGACCCGCAGGGCTGTGTCAGCGTCTTCAGAACCGTTTTTGTATGAAATTCCCGCCATGTCAGCGGTGTGTCTGATCAAGGCCTGAAACAGA
>CAZQKM010000069.1:0-1653 GCA_964593925.1 uncultured Desulfovibrionaceae bacterium
CTTCGTAGGCAGGATAGTAGCTTAACTTTGTGTCCACAACTTTGTAGCAGGTTCATACTATGCCAATGGTATAGACGCAAATCCAGCATCTTTTTCCTACTTGGAAATACAAAACACAACCATCTTTTTCCTACTTGGAAATACAAAACACAACCGCCGGAAAACCTTTTGGCTTTCCGGCGGCTGATCTCTCCGGTTCCCCGGGTTAATGGCTGTTAGCCACCAAGTAACTGCATGGCCATTCTGGGCAAGGAATTTGCTTGTGAAAGCATGGCTACAGCTGCCTGGGTCAAAATCTGTTGCCGTGTAAATTCAGTCATTTCCTGTGATACGTCAACGTCAGAAATCCGGGATTCTGCGGCCTGCAGGTTTTCCGCCTGAATCTGCAGGTTACTGATGGTGTTTTCCAAACGGTTCTGCATGGCACCCAGTGCGGCACGAATCTTGTCCTTGGATATGATCGCGTTTTGCAGACCTACCAAGGCGTGCTGTGCTGCAGACTGAGTTGAAATGGTGTAACCCGCGCTGGTAGCAGTAGCCTGGTTACCTACCCCAAGAGCCGAAGCCGTGGAAGTGCCTATCTGGACATAGTAGTAGTCTTCTGCAGAGTCGTTTGCCGTACCAAAGTGAATCTTCAGCTTACCGGTAGAAACAAGACCACTGCCGTCATGCGTGTTGCTGGAAAGGTTGCCGTTGAGCAACTGCACGCCGTTAAAGTCCGTAGAGTTAGCGATACGGGTAATTTCTGATGCCATGGCCTGATACTCCGAGTCAATGATCAGACGTTGCTCAGAGGTATAAGTACCGGTGGCAGCCTGTTCGGCAAGTTCCTTCATACGGATGAGCTTCTCGTCAATAACAGAAAGCGCACCATCCGCTGTTTGCAGCAACGAGATAGCATCATTGGCGTTACGGATACCTTGGTTGAGCGCGGCAATATCAGCACGCATGATTTCGCGAATGGCAAGACCAGCAGCGTCATCCGCAGCGTTACCCACACGAAGCCCCGACGACAAACGGCGAACAGATGTGCTTAGCCTTCCGTAAGAATCACCAAGGTTACGTGCAGCATTCATCGCCATCATGTTATGATTGATTACCAGTGACATAATATTCCTCCATGAATATTATTGTGTTCTAGAGCTGTACCCAAACTTTTGCCGCTTCCTTGCGGTTATTTGGAACGCCCCGCCTGACAATCTATTCGTCTGTAATGCGCAAACCATTAGCCCCTCTGATGTTTTTTTCACTCGCAGGCCGCACAAAATAAAGTAATCCATTAATAATACTGATAATATATAAAACATAAAGATAACGAAGCAGATATCTGAATTTGGGTTGGAGCCTCTGGCAGGGAGTTTTTGTTTTCGTACTACAAAAAATGTATGCAGGACTCCCTGGCGCTGGCGGGAACAGGGTGAGCAAGCCATGGAATAAACCCGAACCTTACAGACCCTGTATCCCGGCCAGACACAAGACAGGCATCACAAAAAATACTGAGGCCGGGCACAATCGTTACTACTGCCATCGCCCCAGGGCCTTGCAGCTTCAAGAGCCTTTGCCAACTCGGCAAACAATATTGGTTTGGAAAGTACGCCACTGATCCTGCCACATTTTTGTGGAGTACCAGTTAAGCCACTTTTCTGTGTTCTT